>CAWFTK010000001.1:0-1062002 GCA_963818795.1 uncultured Solirubrobacterales bacterium
CTGGACGCGGCCGCCAAGCTCGACCACGAGTCGGGCGAGCCTATCGAGGTTGTCAGGTGCCGGGTCGGCACGATGTCGCAGTCCTTCGTTCCGCGTATGACGCCCCATGATCCGAGCGCCAAGCCGCCGATGACGACGAAGCGGATGTCCGTCTGCACGAGGCGCGCGAGCAGTTGATCGAACGACGGGGCGCTCAACGGGCACGTCGTGCAGCGTCGCGCAACTCGAACAGCTTCCGTGTCAGCGGAATGGTCTCCCGTAGATTCACGGCTGGCGGTCGCTGCCCGTCAGCCCGCAGACGCAGCCTGCGCACCTGTCCCCCTGTGGGTCAGTGTGCGGCGCGTGGAAGCGGACTCGACCATCTCCTCAACACTACCGAGCCCATTGCCGGTAGAGAGCGAGCAATCGGACGCAACTATCGGCTCAAAGTCGCCATCTGGCGGGGACGGAGAGGGCGGGATTCGAACCCGCGATGGAGTTTAACCCCCATACTCGCTTAGCAGGCGAGTGCCTTCAGCCACTCGGCCACCTCTCCCTGGAGATTGGACGAGCCAGTGTAAAGCCTCGCGGTCCAACGGCGAAGAGCCGCGACCGAGCGGAAGGGGGGGGATTCGAACCCCCGAGACGGGGGTTGCCCGTCTGGCGGTTTTCAAGACCGCTGCATTCAACCGCTCTGCCACCCTTCCCGGCGAACTGCGAAGGCTACCGGTTCGCCGTGGCCCGTTCCGCGGTTTCCCGCGACCGCTAACGCTGGCAGCCCGGGCACCAGAACGTGAGGCGGTTGTTCTCGCCCTGGCCGCGCTGACGGATCGTGGACCCGCAGCGCACGCACGGTAGGCCCGCGCGCTTGTAGACCGCGCGCGGACGCGCCTGAAAACCCTCGCGCGCCGACTCGCGCATGTGCTCGCGCGCGAAGCGCGCCAGTGCCGCCGCCTCCTCGTCGCGTACCTCGCAGAGCGCGCGCCACGGATCGACGCCCACCGCGAAGCACGTCTCCGCCTTCCACACGTTGCCGATGCCCGCCACGATCTGCTGGTCGAGCAGCGCATCGCCGATCGCGCGCCGCGGATCATCGGCACGCAGCCGCCGCAGGAAACGCTCCAGATCGAAACGCTCGCCGAGGATGTCCTGTCCAAGCATCGCCAGGCGCCGGTCAAAGCGCGTGCGCGACTCCCTCATCAGCTCGAGCACCGGACCGTCGAACTCGACGACCTCCCACTCCTCGCTGCGCAGCACCAGCCACGCCCTACCCGCGGCGCGCTTCCAGCGCCCGCCCCGCCGCGAGACGCTCCACGCGCCGCTCATGCGCAGGTGCGAATGCAGCGTGAGATCCCCCTCGAAGCGCACGAACAGGTGCTTGCCGTGAGCATCCACCGCGCGCACCGCGCGTCCCGCGAGCCGCCGCGGCCAGTGGTCGAGGGCGTGGCGCGGTTGTGGTGTGAGGATCTCGTCCGGAATGCGATCCGCGAGCACCGCACGGATGCGCGCCGCGGCGTAGTGAATCGTGTCGCCCTCCGGCATCGCGGCTCACAATGGCAGAATCCCGTGTGTGTCCCCGCGAGCGCGCACGCTGGCGTTTGGGTCAGCTGCCGCACTGGTGGTGGCTGGCGGCCTATGCGCCGTGCTGGTCGCGGGACTCGCCGGCCAGATCCTCACGATCGCGCTGATCTCCGCCGGACTCGGCGGCGCTGTGCTGCTCGTGTTCCTCGAAGTCGGTCTCAGTGAGGATCGCGAGCGCACCGCGCGTGAAGCGCGCCGGCGCCGCAGTGCGCCCGCCGACGCGCGCCGGCGGCCGTGGCTGCGCCGCCCGCCGCGACGACCGCGCTGAATGGCGCGATAATGACCGCGATGGATATCTCCGGACAGCAGCCGAAACCTGGGCCACTCCCGCAGTCGCCGCGGCCACGATCATGAGGTCGCCGGGAGCGCCATCGTGATGTACATGGGTGGCGCCGCGCCCTCGCCCGCCGGTCCCGCCGAGCCCGGCGACGCCTTGCGCAAACCTCCCGCGATCGACCTACCGCGCGCGCTGCAGGTCATGCGCTTCAGCCAACGGCAGATCGAGTTCGTCTTTCGCGCCGCCCGCGAGCAGGGGGAGACCTTCCAGATGAAGGCCGGGATACCCGGCGGAGCACCGTCACCAGTGACCCTGATCACGTCCGCTCGATCTTCACCGCCAAGCCCGAACATGTGCCGTCACTGACGGCTGAGTCACAGCTACGGCCGATCGTCGGGGAGAACTCCGTCCTGACCGCGAACGGCCCGCGGCATCTGCGCCAACGCAAGCTGCTGCTGCCCGCCTTCCACGGCGAGGCGATCGAGCGCTACACCCAGATGATCAACGGGCCACCGAAGAGGAGATCGAGCGCTGGCCGATCGGCAGACCTTCGCGCTCGCACCACGGATGCAGGCCCTCACCCTCCGGGTGATCATGGCCGGCATGTTCGGCGTCGAAGGCGAACCGGCCGCCGGGAGCGCCGAGCACGGTTGCTTACGAGCATCAAACAGCTGACCGCCGCCTCAACCTCGCCCGTCGCGAAGATCGGCGAGCTCGCAAACCACGGGCGCAGCGAGCCCGTAGGACTGGTGCGGCGCGGCGTACTAGCTCCTCGACCGCGCCATCTATCCCGCCATCGCCGCGCGCCGCAGAGACGAAACCTCGGCGAGCGCGGCAGACGTCCTCTCGACGCTGCTGCGGCGCAAGCTACGAGGACGGCAGCCGCTCACCGACAGGAGCTGCGCGACGAGCTGCTCACACTTTGCTCGCAGGGTTCGAGACCACCGCCAACTCACTGGCATGGACATGGGAGCGACTGCTCCGGACGCCCGCAGCCTACGAAGCGCTGCGCACGCCGTACGCACAGGTGAGCGGCCGAGGAGATCATCGAGGCGACGATCATCGAGGGGATGCGCTCGCGGCCCGTCATACCGATCATCGGCCGGCGCGTAAGCGTGCCGTGGCGGCTCGGGGAGTACGTAGTGCCCGCCGGGTGCGCCGTCAGCATGAGCGTCCTGCTCGTCCATCACCGAGAGGACCTCTACCCGCATCCGTTCGCGTTCAGGCCCGAGCGCTGGCTCGGCCGCAGGCCCGGAACCTACGAGTGGATCCCCTTCGGGGGCGGCACGCGACGCTGCCTCGGCGCGACTCTCGCGATGGCCGAGCAGCGCGTCGTGCTCGACGCGATGGCGCGCCGGCTCGAACTGCAGGCCGACCGGCCCGAGCCCGAGCACGCCCTGCACCGCAACGTCACGATGATTCCCGCCCGCGGCGCCCGCGCGGTCGTGCGCGCCCGGCGGCCCTAGTCGGCGGCAGATAGCCGCGCCGAGTGTTTCCTAGCCGGCCGGTGGCTTGCGCGGTCGTCTCGAGGGTCGACTCGATCCGGGACGCGGCGGGTTATCAGCGCGTTCCTTGGCGGTCATTTTGCGGATCCGCAGGGTTCCCTGCGCAACCTGCTCGCGGATGTCCGCCAGCTTCTCCGCGCGCTTCTCTTCCTGGCGTTCCCAAAGCGTCTTCATGGGATCCGCCGAGCACCCGCGTCAGTGCCCGCCGGGGCCGCGAGCCGTGTGAGCGCGCAATTCAGTGCAGCGGTTGCAGGGGAGGGGGCCCCTTGCATTGCGGGCCCCCTCTCGCTGCGATCGGCGCTAAGCCAGTGTGACGTTGACTGCCTTGGGGCCTTTGTCGCCGCTCTCGGCGTCATAGCTCACCTTTGCGCCTTCAGGCAGCGAGTGATAACCGCTCCCATTGATGCCGGTGTGATGGACGAACAGATCCTTCGATCCGTCCTCCGGCGTGATGAATCCGAAGCCCTTCTCATCGCTGAACCACTTCACGGTGCCAGATGGCATGCGTCCTCCGTATCTCTGTGCTGGAAAACTCGGAGGATGCTCAAAGGCAGCAACCGGCGACCTGCACGATTTAGCCGCGAACTATTCGCGGCACCTCCGTCGAGGATAGCTACTCCTGCGGCTCCTCGACGGGACTGACCGCGAACACGATGTGCCGCCGCGCGACGACGAGGAACGGATGGCTCTCCACCGCGCCTCCCTCGAGCGACTCCACCGTCACCTCGGTGAGCGTCAGGAAGTCGCGCTCGGACGCGTTCAGCACATCCGAGACGCGGCTGCGGTAGCCCTCGCGCGAGAGTGTCAGCAGCCCTTCGATCCGGTGCGCCGCGGTCTCGATCCGGACGCGCTCCTGGCGGTGTTCCACGCTCGCTATCCGATGCGCTCGGGCACGCGCGCCGGCAGTCCGGCGCGCGCGATCGGGGCAAGCGGGCCGTTCTGCCCGGTCGGGCGGTTGCGCTCGTCGCGCACGATGTACAGCGGCCGGTGCTTGACCTCGTCATAGATGCGCCCCACGTACTCGCCGATCACACCCAGCGCGATCAGCTGGATGCCGCCGAGCAGCAGGATCGCGATCGTCAGCGAGCCGAACCCCGGCAGGTAGGAGCCCGAGAGCCGCAGCACCGCGACGATCGGGATCGCCACAAACGCCACCGTCGCCGAGACCAGCCCCACGTAGGTCGCAAGCTGCAGCGGTAGGTGCGAGAACGACGCGATCGCATCCAGCGAGAAGCGCAGCATCTTGCGCAGCGTGTACTTCGTCTCGCCCGCGTTGCGCGCTTCGCGCTCGTAGGGCACCGCGGTCTGCGTGAAGCCGACCCACACCGTCATGCCGCGCAGGAAGCGCGAGCGCTCCGTCATCGTCAGCAGCGCGTCCAGCGCGCGGCGGTCCAGCAGCCGGAAGTCGCCCGAGTTCGGCTCCAGATCGACCTGCGCGAGCTTGTCGAAGAGCTTGTAGAACCACGACGCCGTCGCCAGCTTGAACGCCGTCTCGCCCTCGCGCTGCTTGCGCACCGCGTAAACCACATCCGCCCCCTCTTCCCAGCGCGCCACCATCGTCGGGATCAGCTCCGGCGGATCCTGCAGGTCCGCGTCGATCATCGCCACCGCGTCGCCCACCGCGTGCTCCAAGCCCGCCGTCAGCGCCGCCTGGTGGCCAAAGTTGCGCGAGAGGTGCACCACCCGCACGCGCGGGTCGGTGCTCGCGAGGCGGTCGAGAATCTCGGCCGTTGCATCCGCGCTGCCGTCGTTGACGAGCACGAGCTCGAACGTGTAGTCCGCGACCGCCGCGCACGTGCGCTGCACGAACAGCTCGACGAGCTCCTCCTCGTTGTAGACGGGCGCCACCACACTGAGCAGTTTGGGGTTGCGAGGTGAGGAATCCGACATGGGCTTATCGTGGGAGAAAGACGTTTGCTTGCAGGTAGGAAGAGTAGTGGGCGCGCTCGCCGATCGCGCGGCAGCCAAGACTAAGAATGCCCGCTGAGGGCACTCTCGCATGCGCGGTTAACGCAGACATAACCTAACGACGGCCGGCGCGTGACGCGGGCAGGCGTCCGTAGTGCATGCTTGTGGGCATGTCCTCCGCCGCTCGCTCCGACAGGCAGCTGATCGTGACGCAGTTCGTGAAGTTCGGGATCGTCGGCGTCTCGAACACGCTGCTCACCTTCATCGTCTACACGCTGCTGCTCAAGGTCTTCGGCGTCTGGTACATCGCCGCGTCCGCCGTCGGATTTCTCGTCGGGGCCGCCAACGGCTTCCTCTGGAACCGCCGCTGGACCTTCCGCGAGCACGTCGGCGACGCCCTGACGCCGGTGCGCTGGTTCGTCGTGCAGGGCTGCGGGCTGCTGCTCGACCTCGCGCTGGTCTACCTATTCGTCCAGCACGTCGGCCTCGACAAGCTGCTCGGCCAGGCCTGCGCCACGGTCTTCGTCACCGTGCTCACCTTCTTCGTGAACCGCGCCTGGACCTTCCGCATGAATCCGAGCCCCGATTCAGCGCCGAGCCCGGACTCGGCGCTGCTAGCGGAGCACCGCTAGCAGCGAGAGCCCCGCCGGGATCCGCCGCCCGCGCCCAATCGCCGCGGCCTCGAGGTTCAGCGGTTGTTGCAGCAGCGCGTTCAGCGGCCCCGGCGGCACCCACAGGTCGAGGCTCGATTCCGTCGTCGTCGGGCGCACGCGCTCGAGTGCGCGCAGCGCGATCGCGACCGGCAGCAGCAGCGAGTTGAAGTACGTCGCGAATGCGCACCGCCAGCCCACGTCCTCCGCGGCCGCCAGCAGCGTCCGTCGGTTGTAGCGGCGGTGGTGGTGGTTGATCACGTCGTGACCGCTCCACAGCCACTGGTAGGCCGGCACCGTCACCAGCAGCGCGCCCCCCGGGGCCAGCACGCGGCGCAGCTCGCGCAGCGCCGCGCGGTCATCCTCGAGGTGCTCGATCACGTCCAGGCACACCGCCAGGTCGAAGCTGTCCGCCGCAAAGGGCATCTCCAGGATCGAGCCCTCCACGACCTCGCCGACTTTTCGCTCGCGCGCCAGCGCGACGCTCGTGGCGGAGAGCTCGATGCCCGCGACCTCGCCGTAGCGCGCCAGGTCGACCATGTTGCGCCCGCTGCCGCAGCCCGCGTCGAGCACGCGCGCCGGCGCCGGCAGTGCCAGTCGCTCGAGCGCGCGCTCGAGCACGCGTCGGCGTCCGCTGTACCACCAGTGGCGATCCTCGACGCGGTGGGTCTGAAGCTCGTAGTCGCTATTCATCGCACGCATCTTTGCCCAAGCCGCGCTCGCGTGCGGGCCGACCCCCCACGCGCGCAGCGCGAATCCCTTAAAAACGAGTCCTCAGAACGCTCCAGGCGACCCTTGATTAAAAACTTGGCATGCCATAAAATAAGTTCATGTCGATACAAGAGCTCGCGCGATCCTCGGCGGTGGAGGACTACTGCAAGGCGATCTACACGCTCGAGTCGCGCGGCGGCGAGCCGGTTTCCACCAACGCGCTCGCCGAGCGTCTCGGCATCACGCCGGGCTCGGTCTCCGCGATGCTGCGCAAGCTCGACGAGCTCGGGCTGATCGTGCACCACCCCTACCGCGGCGTGCGCCTCACCGAGAACGGCCGCCGCGTCGCGCTCGAGGTGATCCGGCATCACCGTCTGATCGAGCTGTTCCTCGCCGAGACTCTGCAGATGCCCTGGGATCGCGTGCACGCCGAGGCCGAGGTGCTCGAGCACGTCCTCTCCGAGGAGCTCGAGCGGCTGATCGCCGCGAAGCTCGGCGACCCCGAGCTCGATCCCCACGGCGACCCGATTCCCAGTGCCGATCTACAGCTGCGCGAGCGCGAGACCCACGCCCTCGACAGCCTCGTGCCCGGCCAGTGCGGGGTCTTCGTGCGCGTCTCGGATGCCGACCCCGAGATGCTGCGCTACCTCTCCGAGCGTGGCATCTCCCCCGGCGAGCGCTTCGAGGTGCTCGACCGCCAGCCCTTCGGGGGTCCGCTGTTCGTAAGCTTCGCCGACTGCGAGCACACGATCGGCGGCCTGCTCGCGCACGCGATGCGCGTCGAGCTCGACCGCGCGGGGGCGAGTGCCGAGGCCGGGCACGAGCAGACGCCGGCGCTCGACATCGATCGCGAGGCCGCGATGCTGCGATCCGCTGCGCACCGCCGCGAGGCGTCGTGAGCGCGCAGGCGCAACCCGTCCCGGCGCCCGCGCTGGAGGGCGTCCTCGCGCCGAGCCACCTCGACCTGCTGCTCGCCCGCGGTCGCCTGCGCGCGACGCTCACGATGCTCGGCCCCGCGTTCGTCGCCGCGATCGCCTACGTCGATCCCGGCAACTTCGCGACGAATATCCAAGGCGGCTCGCAGTTCGGCTATCTGCTGCTGTGGGTCGTGCTGCTCGCGAACCTGATGGCGATGCTGATCCAGTACCTCTCCGCGAAGCTCGGCGTCGTCACCGACCACAGCCTTCCCGAGCTGTTTCGCGAGCGCTACCCGCACCGCGCGCTGTGCTTGGGAATGTGGATCCAGGCCGAGATCATGGCGATGGCCACCGACGTCGCCGAGTTCGTCGGCGCCGCGCTCGGCCTCAACCTGTTGTTCGGCGTGCCGCTGCTGCCCGCCGGGGTCATGACCGGCTTCATCGCCTTCGCGATCCTCGCTCTGCAGACACGCGGGCATCGCCGCTTCGAGCTCGTCATTACCGCGCTGCTCGGCGTCATCTTCCTCGGCTTCCTCTACGAGGCGCTGCACATCGGCCCCTCCGCACGCGCGTCACTCGGCGGGCTCGTGCCGCACCTCGCCGGCGGTGACAGCCTGTATCTCGCCGTCGGCATCATCGGCGCGACCGTGATGCCGCACGTCATCTACCTACACTCCGCGCTCACCAACGGGCGCACCCCCGTGCGCGACGACCGCGAGCGCTCGCGCGTGCTGCGCTTCGAGCGCCTCGATGTGATCGTCGCGCTGGGCGTCGCCGGCATCGTGAACATGGCGATGCTCACCGTCGCCGCCAAGCTCCTGCACGGAACCGGCCACACCGCCGTCAGCACGATCACGCAGGCTCACAGCGAGTTCGCCCAGCTCGCCGGCGGTGGCGCCGCGCTCGCGTTCTCCATCGCGCTGCTCGCCTCCGGGGCCTCCTCCTCGAGCGTCGGAACCTACGCCGGTCAGGTCGTCATGCGCGGCTTCGTCGGCTTCAACGTCCCGCTGGTCCTGCGCCGCCTGCTCACGATGCTCCCCGCCCTCGCCGTGCTCGCCGTCGGGCTCAGCCCAACCGCGGTGCTCGTCCTCAGCCAGGTCGTGCTCTCCTTCGGTATCCCCTTCGCGCTCGTGCCGCTCGTGCTGCTCACCAGTCGTCGCGACGTCATGGGGATACACGTCAACCGCCGGCTCACCACGATCCTGGCCGTCTCGGTTGCCGCGCTGATCATCGCGCTGAACGTGTTCCTGATCGGCCAGCAGCTGCTCTAGCTGGATCCAGCCGCGCTCAGCGCGCCGGTGGCCGCAAGGAGCTCCGCTCCCGGCCGCGCTCAGCGCCGCCGGCGGCGATGTCTCCGACGTACCCGCACCAAGCGCGCGTGGCGGTGGATCGTGAGGTTCCGCGCGACGATCGTCGCGCGCTGCCCCGCACTCACAAGCACGACCCGCAGGTGGACCGGCAGACGGCCAAACCGCGCCAGCAGTCGCTTGCCCGCCGCGTTCAGCGCGATCGCGACCCGCACGCGCGCTCCCGCCGGGATCTTCACCACCGAGGAGCCCACCACGACGCGCCGCAAGCCGATCTTCGCGCGACGGTGTCTCGCCGACACCGCGACCGGCTTGCCGTTGCGGGTGCGCTCGATCGTCGTCAGCGAGGTCAGCACTTCGCACGTGCTCCCCGCCGCGCCCGCGCACGTGAGGGTGATGCTCGCCCCGCCATCGGACCCGCTGGCGGTGCCGATCTGCGAGACGCGAGCCGTCAGCGCCGCCGGGGGCGCCGGGGGCGCCGGCGGGGCGTAGGTAACCGCGATCGACTCGCTCGTCGTGAATCCCGCTTGGTCGGTCGCGACCGCGGTGATCGTGTTTGCACCCGGGCTCAGCGCGACGCTCGTCGACCACGCGCCGCCCGCCGCCACGCTCACCGCGTGGCCCGCCACGGCCAGCGATGCCAGTGCCCCCGTGTCCGCCGCCGTGCCCACGACGGTGACGCTCGGGGTCGACACCGTCGTTGCGCTCGCTGGCGATGCGATGCTCAGCGTCGGGGCGAAGCTCGACTCGAGCGCATCCGTCAGCGTCTGCGCTTCGGCGAGCGCGTACGCCTGCACGAAGCCCATCCGCAGCGTATACGTGCCGCTCGCCGGAATCGTCGCCCGGTAGGGCATGTTGAACTCGGTGCCGATTTTTTTGCCCGCGCTGGTGCCTTCGTGGAAGTTCAGCGGTTCGCTCGGCGAGCGGTCGTAGAGGATCGCACCCTGCAGGTGTTCCCCGTCTCCCGCGGCCGGCGTCGCGGAGTCCTCCCTGTAGTAGATCGCGCCCGCGCCCGCCGGCACCGCCACGATCTCGCCCTTCGTTGCCGGCGCGAAGGCGCCGGTCCCCGGAAACTCGAAAGCGCCGCCTTCTTCGGTGTGCGCCGCGAACCACTGCTCGTACAGCGCGCTCAGCGTATGCGGGCCACCATCGGTCGAGCTCCAGCTGTCCGTCATCGCCGCCACCCGATTCGCGCTGCTCGTCTGCCACGTGCGTTCGAGCTCGACGCCCGTCGAGACGAATTCCTTGCAGCTCGCCTTCGTGGGGGGGAAACTCGCTCCCGGCGAGCACTTCACGAGCGGGTCGAGCTCGTGCAGCGCGAGCAGGCCGGTCGTCCTGTCGAACGCCTCGCTCACCGAAAGTCGCGGCGCACCGGGGACCGTCGTTGCGAGATCCTCTTCCAGGTACCGCGCCGTCGTCGGCGTGTAGGCGTCCGCGCCGTCGACCTGCAGGTCCGAGCGCGTCGCGGAACCCGCCGAGGCCTCGTTTTCTTCGAAGAACGTCGCGTTGCAGCCGAACAGATCCGCGCTCGGGAGCAGCGAGCTCGCAGCGTAGAGCGCCGATTCGACCAGACCGCAAGCTCCCGCGGACTCGATGTCGAAGTACCCCGCCACCGAGCGCGCTTCGAATTCGTAGTAGTCATCGATTTCTTCGTTGGACTCCACTTCAAAGCGCGAGCCCGCGATCACCGGTCCCTGGTAGGGGTCGCTCGCTTCTTCGGCCGGCGAGCCCGGCGGATGAGCCTTGGTGTCCGTCAGCGGCACCGCGCGCAGCACGCACGGCGCGTAGTCCAGCGCTTCGGCGTCCACCACCACCGAGAACGCACCACCGCTCACCGGCACTTCTTTGACGATCTCCTTGTATTCGTTGGGCCCCACACCGAAGTAGCAGCGCAGCGCCACGTTCCCCGCGCCGGCCGTCGTGCCGCTGACGGTGAACGCCGGCTGGTGCGGCGCCAGGGTCTCGTCGTAGAGCGCATACGCCGGGCTCGCCGGGGAGACGATCCGCGAAGCGCTCACCGCGGCGCTCGCCGAGCCGAGCGGTGCGCCGATCGAGGCCAGCAGTGCCGCGCTGCTCGCCAGCAGCGCCGCACGCAGAGAATTGGAGGAGAGCACTACGGGCCTCCCGGTAGCTGGTTGGCGTTTGCGCGGGCGAGGTCGAATCGCAGGCGGGCACGCATCGGTCCTTGGGACACGAGAACCCCAGCATAGTTTCGCTGCCCGTGCCCCCGCGATCCCCCTAGGACGTCCGTCCGTCCACCCTCGCCTGGGGCTCCCGCCCCGCGTGCCGCGACGGGAGCCCGCTGCTGGGTTGCGACTGTGTGCTCAGCGCGCGGCGCGCTCAGTGTCCGCGGCGCGAGCCTTTACGCCGGAGCTTGCGAGGCGGCTTGACAGTGAGGTTCTGGGCGATGACCGTCGAGCGGTGGCCCGCGCTCACGAGCACCACGCTCAGGTGGACCGGCAGGTGTCCGAACTTGACCAGCAGGCGCTTGCCCGTACTGCTCAGCCCGATCGCGATCGTGAGCCGGTGGCCGGCGGGGATCGTCAGCTTGGCCGAGCCGACCGTGAGCTGCTTCGAGCGCGTCTTGGCAGCGCGCTTGGCCGACACCGCCACGAGCTTGCCGCTACGTGTCTTCTCGACGGTGCTGAGCACCGACTGCAGTTCGCAACTGGTACCCGCCGAGCCGCTGCAGGCGACCGTGAAGGTCACCTTGCCATTGGCGCCGCTGGCGCTACCCACCTGCGAGGCACGCGCGACGCGCGGCGGGGACGGCGGCGTGTACGTCACGCTGACCGACCTGCTCGTCGCGAGGCCCGCCTGGTCGGCCGCGACCGCGGTGATCGTCTGCGTGCCTGGGCTCAGCGTCACGTTCGTCGACCACGCCCCGCCGGCCCCCACGCTGACGGCGTTGCCGTCCACGGTCAGCGAGGCCAGCGCCCCCGTGTCCGTCGCCGTGCCCGAGACCGTGACGCTCGGCGAGGAGACCGTGGTCCCGCTCGCGGGCGCGGCGATCGTCAGGGTCGGCGCGTAGCCCGAGATGGCGCTCGCGGCAAGCGCCTGCACTTCCGCGAGCGCAAACGCCTGGATGAAGGTCATCCGCAGCGTGTAGGAGCCGCTTCCGGGGATCGTCGCCTGATAGGGCATCTCGAAGCCGCTCTCATTTTCTTTGCCTTCGGAGTTGCGGTATACCCCCAGGGGTCCGCCGTTGGCGGGGGGCATGTCATAGACGATTGCGCCCTGCGGATGTTCGCCGTCGCCGCCGTCCGGAGTTTTGGCGTCGTCCTTGAGGTAGATCGCGTTCGCGCCCGCCGGCAGCGTCACCAGCTGGCCTTTGGCGACCGCGGCGAATTCGTCAGCCCCCGGGAGCTCGTAGGCGCCGCCCGCCGTTTTGTTGTTGAGGATCTCCTGGTCGTAGAGCGCATTGAGGGCATGGGCCGAGCCGTTGGTCGAATGCCAGCTGTCGGTCATCGACGCCACGCGATCGCCTTCGCCGGTCTGCCACGTCCGTTCGAGTTGCACGCCCGTCGAGGTGAAGCTTGTGCAGCTGGCCGCGGTGGGCGGAAAGGTGCTCGCCGGCTCGCACCTGACGATCGGATCCACCTCGTGCACCGTCCCCAGGCCGGTCAACGGGTCGAAGGTCTTCGTGACCGCGATCTGCGGAGCGCCGGGAATGACGACGGGCGATTCTTTTTTGGATGTCAGTTCGTTGTTGACTTCCTGATTCACGTAGTACGCCGTCGCCGGGCCGTAGGCGTTGGCGCCGTCGATCTGCAGCTCCGACCTGCTCCGCGGCCCCGAGGGCGGGTTGTCCTCGTTGAACAGCGCCGCGTTGCAGTCAAACAAGCCCTGGCTTTCTTCCAGTGTCGAGGGGGACACGAGGTTGGAGTAGTCCAGGCCGCAGTCGCCGACCGACTCGAAATCAAGGTAGCCGGTCAGCAGATTGCTTTCGAATTCGTAGTCGTAGTCGAGTTTGCTTTTTTCATCGACGTAGAGCTGGAATTCCGAGGCTGCGATCCGCGGGCCTCCGAACGGGTCCGTCGAGAGGCCCGGCGGCTGGGGGTTTTTGTCGCCCGCGGGGACCGCTCGCAGCACGCACGGCTGGCCGGTGTCGAGCGATTTGGTTTGGACGTTCACCGAGAAGGCGTGTCCGGCGGGTTTGACTTTTTCGGCGATCAGAATCGAGCCTTCGGCTTTTTCCTTGCGCATGAAGTAGCAGCGGATATCGACTTCGCCTTCGCCGGTCGTGGTGCCCGCGACTGTGAAGGCCACCGATTCGGGCGACTCGATGGTCTTGTCGTAGAGCAGGTTCGTCGGATCCGCCGGCGCGGTGATCTGGGAGCTTTCGACTTCGGCGCTGGCCGACGCGATCGGACCGCCGAGCAGCGCGAGCGATGCCAGCGCGCCGGTGAGTAGCGCTACGCGCAGAGAATTCGAGGGCACGGTTGGCCTCCTGTAGCTGTTTGGGCGTTTCCCGCGCGGCTGAGTCGCGAGCGAGCACCCGCCTGCCGTACCGGCGCGGCGGTGCCCAATAGTTTCGCCGCCAGCGCCGCGCCTCCTGCGCCCCGGACTGATCCGCGCGGCGGACCCGCGCGTAGGACGCGTGTGATCGTGTCCTGGAGTGTGCTTGTGTGGTGCTTGTGAAACGGCCGCTTTCGCGATCCGTGCCCGCGCCGCGGCCCACCAGCTCCGCCGCTCTGGAGCGGCTGGCCGACGAGGATCTGATGGCGCTCGTGCAGAAGGGCGACGCGCAGGCCTTCGAGGTCGTCTACGACCGGCATTGCGGCGCCGCGTTCTCGCTCGCGTATCGCATGTGCGGACGGCGCGCCACCGCGGAGGATGTCCTGCAGGAAGCGTTTCTCGCGCTATGGCGCAGCGGCGCTCGCTATGACCGCACGCGCGGCAGCGTGCGCAACTGGGTGCTGCGGATCGTGCACAACCGCGCCGTCGATGCGCTGCGGCGCGGCGTCGTGCGCGAGCGCGACCTCTACCACGAAGACGGCATCCTGGAGCGCCAGCCGGGCACCGAGCGCACCGACGAGCAGGCACTCGCTCGCGAGCAGACCCGCGAGGTACAGGGTGTCCTGCGCGAGCTACCGCGTGAGCAGAGCCACGTCATCGAACTGGCCTACTTCGGCGGTTTCACTCACATCGAGATCGCATCGATGCTGCAGATGCCGATCGGTACCGTAAAGGGCCGCATCCGCCTCGGTCTAGCCAAGCTGCGTGTCTCACTCGCCGATGAGGTGGGGCTGCAGCTATGAGCACCGAGCACGACATGCCCAATCCCCCCGACGGACACTGCGGCGATGCCGCGATCTATCTCCTGGGGCTGCTCGACGAGCAGCAGAGCGCGCGGTTCGTCGAGCACGCCGAGACCTGTGCGGTGTGCCGCGATGAGGTGGGTGCGCTGCAGCCCGCGGTGGACGTGCTCCCCGCGAGGGTTCCGCAACTCGACGCTCCCGCGCACGTCAAGCGACGCGTGATGAGCGCTGTTCGCGCCGAGGCCCGCGCCGACGCTCACGCCGAGCGGGCCGCGGCCTCCCGCGAGGGCAGCTCGCGAGCGCGCACCTCACGCCGGCGCGCCGCCTGGACCCGACTGCTGCCCCCAGCGCCGGTGCGGCGCCCGGCGCTCGCGCTCGCCGCCGCGGCGCTCCTAGCGGGCGGAGTCGCGATCGGCACGCAGCTCGGCGGGGGCGACGGCGGTGCCCCGCGCGTCTTTGACGCCGCCGTCACGATCGCGGGTGCTCGCGCAGCGCTACACGAGAGCGCCGGGCGCAACTGGCTCACCGTCGCCGGCCTGCCCCAACCGCGCGCCGGGCGCGTGTACGAGGTATGGGTAAAACATCCCGGCGGACTACCACAGCCGACGAGCACCCTGTTCTCGCCCACATCGTCGGGCACCGCAACCGCCGCGGTGCCCGAGCACCTGGGTCATGCCAGCGAAGTGATGGTCACGCAGGAGCCCGCCGGTGGCAGCGCACTGCCGACGAGCGCCCCCGTGATCGTCGCGCGCGTCAGCTAAAGCGCGCGCTTATCATCCAACCAAGGCCCTGGTCGTGTAGCTCGATTTCCCGTTGCACGAGGACGTTTTCACAAATGTCGACGTCACCGTGCCCTGCTCGCTGCCGTGCTTGCCGAACTTGCCGGTGATCTTGAGCTTGGTGCCGACCTGTCCCTTCAGCGGCCCTGCGACGATTACGTACTTGCCGGTGCTCGTGAACGTGCCCGTCTTCGAGACGGTCGCGCTCGCGAAGCTCACCGGCGTCGGGGGCCCGCCGCCCTGGCAGTAGAACGGCGTGCTGCTGATCTTGAGCGCAGTGACCCGCTTGCCGCTGGCGGAGACCTTGAAGCTCACCACGTAGGAGGTTCTCGGCGAAGCGAGCGCGCCGCTGTAACCGGCCCCCTTGACCTGATTTGCGGCAAGCGCCACTCCACTGCAGCCGAGGACGCCCACGGCAATCGCCACCGGCAGTGCGCGATTGACTTTACGACCTTTCCGATCTCTCACCTGCGACACGTTTGTTCTCCGATCTTCGCGGTTGCGTGAGCAAAACATATCTCGCAGCGACCCCGCGTGCACCGGCGCTGCTCGTGATCGCGCGCACCGCCCGACGACACGATTGATCTGTCCCTGAGGCTGGCGCGAATGGACAGCGAAGCGATTGCGCCGCTCAAAGAAAAAGCGTTGTGAGCGGTGCGGACTGTCCCCCAGCGAAGGAGTCGAGCATGCCACAGGACACAGAGACGCAGGGGCCGGAGCTCCGGTACGCAGTGCAGCCGGCATCCCGACCGGCTGAGGAGCGGTCTCCCCAACCAATCGGAATCGTCGAGCGTTTGACGCGCGATGACTCCGACCGCAAGCGGTTCTTGAAGATGGTCGGCGCCGGTGGCGCCGCTAGTTTCGGCGCCTTCGTGCTGGCGGCCTGCGGGAGCAGCTCGACGAGCTCGACCACAACGAAAGCCGCCGCGACTGCAGCGAGCACCGCGAGCGCCAACAAGGGCGACGTCGCGATCCTCAACTACGCGTTGACGCTCGAGTATCTCGAGACACAGTTCTACGCGAAGGTGATCGCGGCGAAATTGTTCAGCGGCAACGTCGGCGTGCTCGTCAAGGACTTTGGCGCGCAGGAGGCCTCGCACGTGGTGGCGATCAAGGGCGCGGTCGAAAAGCTCGGCGGCACGCCTGTCGCCAAACCGGAAGGCAAGTTCCCGATTATGAATGCCAACCAAGTCGCGGAGCTCGCGTACACGGTCGAGAACCTCGGCGCCGCGGCTTATCTCGGGCAGGCGGCAAACATTCAGAGTCCGGAGGTGCTCGCATCAGCTCTCGCGATTCACTCCATCGAGGCACGTCACGCCGCGAGCTTTGGGACGTTGGTGAAAAAGCCGGTCACCCCGGACGGCGCGTTCGCAAAGCCGGCGGACATGACGACGGTCCTGGCCGCGGTCAAGCCGTTCCTCGCCTAAGAGCCCCGCCTGTTATCGCCAATTCATAAAAAGCTGAAAAAGGAAAAAAAGGAGCTCACGAAATGAGTGACGAAAGACTGGTCAACCCGGAGTTGGCCGCATGCGAGGTGCACGGTATCTCGCGCGCCAGCTTCCTGCTGCGCGGCGCAATGGCCGCGGGTTCGGTGTACGGCGTCGCGGCTGTCGGGCCGTTCGTGTCTTCGGCGCTCGCGCAGTCGGGCTCGCAAGGCGCAGGCTCGGGCAGCGCGGCGCAGATGAACTCGGGCGATGCCGAAATCCTCAACTTCGCGTTGACGCTCGAGTACCTCGAGTCGGATTTCTACAACGTCAAGGGTCAGCAGGTCGGCCTGAGCGGACAGGCGAAGAGCTACGCGAAGCTCTTCGGCGAAGAGGAGAGCCAGCACGTCGAAGCGCTGACGGCCGCGATCAAGCAGCTCGGCGGCAAGCCGGTCGCGAAACCGAGGTTCGTGTTGCCCGTGAACAACGAAAAGACGTTCCTCGCGCTGGCGGCGGTGCTCGAGAACACCGGTGTCGGCGCCTACAACGGCGCGGCGCCCTCGCTGCACAGCAAGCAGGTGCTCGCCGAGGCCGGCGAGATTGTGCAGATCGAGGCACGCCACGCGGCTGCAATCGAGCTGCTGCTCGGTCACAGCCCCACACCCAACGGCGGGTTCGACGTGCCGCTGAGCAAGCCGCAGGTGCTCGCCAAGGCCGGCCCGCTGATCAAGTCCTAACCTGGACACCATGGACCTCGCGGGCGCGACTGCGCTGGTAACGGGCGCCAACCGCGGGATCGGGCGGGCGCTCGTGCAAGCGCTCGCCGCGCGCCCGCTGCGGCTGATCCTGGCGGGCGTGCGCACGCCGGCGGATTTCGATCCGCCGGCGTTGCCAGCGGGTGGGGCGAGCGCGGTGCGCGCGGTGCGCATGGGTCTCTCCTCGCGCGAGTCGATCGAGCTGTGCTGCGCCGAGCTCGGCGAGGAGCTCGCGCGGATCGATCTATTGATCAACAACGCGGGCTTGATGACCGGTGGCCTATTGGAGGAGCAGAACATCGAGGAGGTGTACGCGATGTTCCAGGTCAATCTCGTCGCGGTCGCGCACCTCACGCAGCGCGTGCTCCCGGGAATGCTCGCGCGGGGCACGGGGATCGTGGTGAACAACTCCTCGATCAGCGGCTACGCGCACCTTCCCGCGGCGAGCACCTACGCCGCCTCCAAGGCCGGTGTGGTCGCGTTCAGTGAAGCGCTGCGCCGCGAGCTGCGCGGCACGGGAGTCGGCGTGCTGCATCTGGTGACGCCCGGCGTCGCGACCGACATGCTCGAGGCGACCGAGACCGCATACGGTCGCTACATGGACACCTCCGCTTGGGGCGGCGTGCCGCCGGCGCAGTGGGCGCAGCGCGTGCTCGCCGCGATCGAGGGCGATCGCCGCGTGCTCGGACCGGGCGGCAAGCTCGCGCTCGTCAAGCTCGCCGCGGGCGGACCCGCGGAGCTGATCGATGGCCTCGCGGCGCGGATGTTCAGCCGCAAGCCGCGCCGCTAGCGTTCGCTCGCGGCCTGCTCGAGCGGCTCCGCAGCGGCGATATCGCCGGGCCGCGGGCTCGCCGCCCACGCGGATGCGCGCAGGCCGCTGCGCGCGGCAACGCGATGCTGGGGCTTGGCGAGCAGGAGCTGCACGTCGCAGATGCGCCGCTCGGCGAAGCCCGCCTCGCAATAGCAGAGGTAGAGCGTCCAGAGGCGCCGAAAGCGCTCGTCATAGCCCAGCGTTTGCAGATGCTCGGCGTTTGCCACGAAGTTCGCGCGCCAGCGGCGCAGGGTCTCCACGTAGTGCGGGGTGAGATCCTCCAGGTGCAGGGCCTGCATGTCGGTGTGGCGCGCGACCCCGCGCGCGATCACCTCCAGCGAAGGTAGGCAACCGCCCGGGAAGATGTAGGTGTTGATAAAGCTGCGCGAGGCCTTCTCTGCCTCGTAGGCGCGGTCGTCGATCGTGATCGCCTGCAACAACATGACTCCTTCCGGGGTGAGCAGCTGCGAGCAGCGCGCGAAGAACTCACCGAGATGTCGCCAGCCGACGGCCTCGATCATCTCGATCGAGACGAGCTTGTCGAAGCTGCCGCGCAGGTCGCGATAGTCCTCGAGCAGCACCGTCACGCGATCGGCGAGGCCCGCGCGCTGGACCTGCGCGAGCGTGTAGTCGTGCTGCTCGCGCGAGATCGTCGCCGTCGTCACGCGAGCACCGCGCGTGCGGGCCGCGTACAGCGCGAAGCCGCCCCAGCCGCTGCCAATCTCGAGCACGTGGTCGCGCGGGCCGAGGTCGAGCTTGCGGCAGACCTGCTCGAGCTTCGCCACCGAGGCCTCGCGCAGCGACATCTCGGGGCGCTCGAATAACGCACACGAGTACATCATCGTCGGATCGAGCATCAGCGCGAACAGCTCGTTGCCGAGGTCGTAGTGCGCGGCGATGTCCCGGCGGCTGCGCCCGCGGGTGTTGCGCGAGACGAGTCCCCGCGCGCGCTGCGTCGGGGTGAGCAGCGGCGCCAGTCGCCGGCGCAGCCGGTCCAGGCGGTGCGCATTGCGTGCCGCGACGCGGATCACGGCAGTCAGGTCCGGCGAGTCCCAGAAGCCCCGAGCGTAGGACTCCGCGAGCCCACGGCTACCGCGCAGCAGCATCGCCCAGGTCCGCGGCGAGCGCACATGCACGGTGGCGACCGGCGCGCCTGCGCCGAACGAGCGCCGCCGCTCGCCTTCGGCGACGACGAGCGTGCCGACCTGAATGCGCCGCAGCAGGGTCGATGCGAGCGCGGTGGTGGGGCGCGCGCTCATGCCGCGCCGGCCCGCGGGTGAGCGTGCAGCGGCACGCCCTTCAGCTTGAGCGCGGCGCCGTGCGCGTAGATCAGCGCGAGCACGCGCAGCGTCGCGAACGGATAGCGCGCGGTAATACGCGCGAGCGAGCCCCGCGTGAGCTCGCGGCGGCGCAGCGCGAGGGTCGCGTCGAACGCCGGCTCGCCGCCGCGGTGGCTCGCGATGTGCACCGAGAGCGTTTGCGTGGGAACCGTCAGCGACCACTCGTAGCGGTGGTCCATCCCCATGAACGGCGAGACGTGCAGCGCCTTCGCCAGCCCGCCCGAGAGAACCTTGGCGGTGCTGCCGGCGGCTGGCGCGAGCGCGTAAGCGTGACGCTCGCCCCACGGCGTGTTGGTGACCTCGGCGAGCACGCTCTCGACGGTCTCGCCGCTGCGATCGAAGCAGTAATAGAAGCTGACCGGGTTAAAGCAGTGCCCCCATGTGCGCAGCTGGGTGAGCAGGCGAATCGGCCCCGCCGGTCGGCTGCCAGTCTGGGCCTGCACGCCGTCGCGAACCGCGTCGGCGAGCGATCGCGATGGATCGGCGCCGCCGAGGTAATCGCGGCGGCGGAAGCGCACAAGCCCGGGTCGCGGGGAGAGCAGGCGCCCATCGAGCAGGTCGGGGAGCTCGTCGAGGTCGACGTAGGCGAGCGCGAGTCGGTGGCGCAGTTCATGCTTGCGGACCGCGAAGCGGCGATGGCGTACGGTGCCCTCGTAGATCGCGCTGGCGCTCACAGCCGCGCTCCAAAGCGCTCGGCTACGGCGAGTGCGCTGCGCACGCCATCCTCATGAAAGCCCCAGCCCCAGTACGCGCCGCAGTAGTGCGTGCGGTCGACCCCGCAGATCTCCGCGCGGCGCAGCTGCGCGCGTACGCCCTCGCGCGTGTAAACCGGATGGTCGTAGGGAATCGTGCGGATCACCTTCGCCGGGTCGATCGCCTCGGTGCGGTTGAGCGTCACGCAGAACTCGCGCTCCGCTCGCAGCGACTGCAGGCGATTCATGTGGTAAGTGACGGTCGCGCAGTCGCGGGGCTCGGCGAGCAGGTGGTAGTTCCAGCTCGCCCACGCGCGCCGGCGGCGGGGCAGCATGCGAATGTCGGTGTGCAACACCGCCTCGTTGCGCTTGTAGGGCAGCGCGCGCAGCACTTCGTGCTCGCGGTCGCTGGCGTCGGCGAGCAACGCGAGCGCCTGGTCGGAGTGCGTCGCGATCACCACCTGATCGAAGCGCTCCGCCTCGCCCGCGCGGGGTACCACGAGGATGTGCCCATCGTGGCGCTCGATGCGCCGCACCGCTGTGCTCAGTCGCAGCCGCTCGCGCCAGGGAGCGATCAGTGCCTGCACGTAGCGCGCCGAGCCGCCCTCGATCGTGCGCCAGCGCGGGCGCCCGCGCACCCCGAGCATCCCGTGGTTATCGAAGAACTCGGCCAGGAAGCGGGCGGGGAAGCTCGACATCTGTCGCGGGTCCGCGGACCACACCGCCGCGGCCTGCGGCACGATCAAACGGTCGACGAATGCCGGCGAAAAGGCCTGCTGCTCGAGCCACTGGCCCAGCGCGGGTCCGTCGTCCTCGCCGCTCAACAGTTCGCGGGCGCTGCGGTTGAAGCGCACGAGGTCCGCGAGCATGCGATGAAACCACGGCGTTAGCAGGTGCGCGCGCTTTGCAAAGAGCCCGTTGGGGGAGGCGCCGCTGTACTCGAAGTCGCCGATCGTGTCGCTCACGCTGAAGCTCATTGTCGAGGGCTGCCAGACGACTCCGAGTCGCGCGAGGAGGCGTTCGAAATTGGGGTAGTTGCGGTCGTTGAAGACGATGAAGCCGGTATCGACGTTGTGCGTCTCGTTGAGCGTCTCCACGCGCACCGTGTTCGTGTGTCCACCCGCATAGGTTCCGGCCTCGAAGACGGCGATCTCGTGCTCACGGTGCAACAGATGCGCGACGGTGAGGCCGGAGATGCCGGCACCGATGATCGCGATCCTCATATCCGCCAGTGACTATGTACCCCGCGCATGTCTCTTCATTCGCGCGAGCGGTCGCGATGGATCAGCGCCTCATCCGTAGAAGCGCGATATCTCGAGCAGCTGGCTGAAGACGTCGTGAGCGATCAGCAGACCGACGATCAGCACCCCCACAACGGGGCCCCATCGCCGTCCGGCTCCTCGGGCCGCCAGCGCCAACGCGGCGCCGTAGATTGCGATCAGCGGGAGCAGGTAGCGCGGTTGGGCGTAGCTGCCGATGCCGCCCGGCAGTTCGAGATAGTCGCTGGCGCCGATGAGGATCATCAGCCCGAGCGCGATCGCGGCGTAGACGACGAGCTCGGGAAGCCGCCGGCGTAGCTGCTCCCGGTTGACGAGCAACGCGCGTCCCAGCAGGATGCCCAGTAGCGCGAGTGGGACGAGCGCCGCGCTGTAAACCCAGGCGGGAAAGACGGTGTCGATCCAGCCGTAGAGGCCGACGAAGCCGTTGATCCAGAGCTGACGTGTGGTGGACAGCCCGGGGAAGTAGTCATGCATGCCCGGCAGGCGCGGCAGGTAGAACTGCCAGATGTAGCCGATCTCCCTCAGCACCGATCCCCTGGCGGCTGTCGAGGAGACCCCGGGCGAGAGGGTGCCGTAGGCGCGGCGACCGGAGAGCAGGTTGACGAGCACGTACAGGCCCACCGGAGTGGCCGCGGTCACGAGCGACAGCGCGAGCGAACGGTACGCGGATCGTCCCGCCGTGCGGCGCGTGCGAACAGCGATCAGGAGCAGCCCCAGCAGCGCTCCCGGCAGCAGACCGAAGAAGTTGAGCTTGGTCAGCAGGCCCGCGGCGATCACCGCGCCGGTGGCGATCGCGAGCGCCGGTGTGAGGCCTCTGTGGAATCCGCGCGCCAGGCAGTAGAAGAGCACGCTCGAGAGCGCGCACAGCAGCGCGTCGGGATTGACCGCGCCGGACATCAACGCGAGCAGGGGGGCGAAGGCGACTCCGAGCCCGCCGATCGGCCACGCCCACGGTGTGCGGGGGAGCGCCTCGCGCAGGAAGAGGAACACGAATAGCGCGGTGACACCGGCGGTTAGCGCGGAGAACAGTCGCATGAGCGCGAGTCGATCGAGGATCGTGCCGTTCGAGCCGATGTCGTAGGGGATGGTCTCCAGGGCGTAGTAGAGGGGTGGCTCGGAGGCGGCGAACCCGGCGGCGGAGTCGATCCGCGGGAGCGGCAGCGCGAGGTCGCGTTCGAGGTGGCGCTGTTGGCTCTCGGTGAAGATCGGGTGGTTCTGCGGGCTGTAGCGGACCTGTTCCTGTTTTACGTCTTCCAGTGCGATTTCCTCATCGGGCGCGTAGGAGAGGGAGCTCGACGTCGGTAGGTGCCCGGTTTCGGCGAGGTACTGGACGTAGGCGAAGTGACTGGGCTCGTTCATCACCTGGAAGGGAGGCGTGATCAGCGACCAGCAGGCAGCGTTCAGGCATGCGATCAGGGCGCACCCCCATGCGGCCCGTGGAATCTGCTGGACCGCCGCGGCGAGACGCCTGAGTAGCTCGCGCGGTCGGCGCTGGGCGCGCTGCGGGCGAGCTTCCCCGGGGCGCGCGAGACGCTCCTGCTCGATCGTGCGCGGGCCGCCCTCGCTCATCTCAACTCCCGCACGAGTACCACGGAGGCGAGCGCGATGGCGGTTGCGGTAAGGGCCGCGATCGGAAATGCGATCCAGTTGCCGCCCGCGGCGCGGCCCAAGCCCATGTGCCGGATGACCGCGCCCGCCTGCGCCCACCAGGATTCGCGAGCCACCCGCAGGTAGGCGATACCGATTCTGCCGGGCAGCCGCCGGCCATCGAGGAGCATCGCAAGCGCGGGGTCCGAATGCGCGCCGCGTAGCGCGAGGTAACTGCCGACGTCGCGCAGTTGGAAGCAGATGGTGACGTCAGTGAAGCTGCGCCGCAGCGGTTTCACGGGAACGGTCACGGCGGATCCGAACCAGCCCGTGCCCAGCGTGCCCCAGGTGAGGAGGTGTCGGCGCGCGTAGGCCTCCACGGTCACCCGCGGCCCGATCGGCGCATCGATGTCGAGGCGAATCGCAGAGCTGCCGGCGGGCAGGCTCTCCGCGGGCTGACACGCGCTGCGGTCGCGCGAGACGATGCCGATCACCTCCGCGGCTTCGACGCCGTTCGTCGCGGCGACCGTGTTGGGCGAGCGCAGCAGCGTGACAGCGACGGCGAGCGCAGTGAGCGCCAGCACAGCGGCAAGCGCGACCTTGATACGCATATCTCCCCTTCGCCCGGCGTCTGTGATCGGATTCGTCCGCGAAAAACGCCGCTGTGGACGTGAGAAACGGAACGAGCGAGAACTCTCGTGGATGCCCTGAGGATCGTCAAACCGCTCGCGCGCGCGAGCGCCGTGAACTACACGTCTGTGCTTGCGGCCCTCAGAAATATGCCTGCAAAGCGACTTGTTTGGCAGATGTCGAGGCGCGTCTCGCGCGGGCTGGAGCTAGGAAACATTCCTCGCAAAGGGCCTCGCGGCGGTGCTCGCGGAGAAGTTGCGATACAACGGATGGGTGGCGCTACGCTCCGCTTCCACGGCTGGCCTGACCGTCGCGGTCACCGGTCCGACCGGCGAGATCGGCCAAGCCGTGGTCGGCGCGCTCGAGCGCTCCCGCGAGGTGACGCGCGTGCTCGGGATGGCGCGGCGCTCGTTCGACCCAGCGGAGCGCGGTTGGAAGAAGGTGGCCTATCGGCGCGGCGACGTGCTCGACCGTGCGGCCGTCGCGGACCTCGTGCGGGACGCGGACGTGGTCGTGCACCTCGCATTCATCATCATGGGCGGCGCGCAGGAGAGCGCGGAGGTTAACCTCGTCGGCTCGCGCAATGTCTTCGCGGCCGCCGTCGCGGCCGGTGCGCAGCGCCTCCTCTACGCCTCCTCGGTGGCGGCCTACGGCTTTCACGGCGATAACCCCCAACCCCTCACCGAGGAGGTTCCGGCGCGCGGTATCGGAGGCCACTACTACTCGGCGCAGAAGGCCGAGGTCGAGGAGCTGCTGCGTGAGACACTCGCCGGGAGCTCGACCGCGGCCTACGTCTTTCGGCCCTGCATCGTCGCCGGTCGCGACGCGCCGCTGCTGATCGACAGCCTGCCGTACACGCAGATCTCCGAGCGCCTGCCGGGGCCGGTTGCGCGCCTGCTCGACGGCGTGCCGATCCTCAAGCCGGTCCTCCCCGATCCGGGCGTGCCGTTCCAGCTGGTCCACCACGACGACGTCGCAAGCGCGATGCGCGCGGCGGTGCTCGGCCACGGGAAGCCCGGGGCCTACAACCTCGCCGGCCCGGGCCAGCTGACCGTCGGCGACTTGGCGCGCGAGCTCGGCTGGTACTCGATTCCGGTGCCCGAGCTCGCGGTCGACGCGGTCGCGGAGATGGTCGGGCGCCTGGGCTTCCTGCCGGCGCAGGCGCAGTGGGTCGCGGCGTTCCGCGAGCCGGTGATCATGGCGACGGCAAAGGCGCGCCGCGAGCTGCGCTGGATCCCCCAGCGCGATGCGCTGGAGACCCTGCGCGAGACGATCACCGCCGCGCGCATGGATCGCTTCGTGCGCTGAGGATCTTCGCGCGACGGGCCCGCGACTGGGTGTAGTGAAGTGGACACGGTTCGCTGGGGCTTTCCGCGCCGCGCTGGCGCTTGATCGGATGGCGATTACCGACTGCTGGCCATAGCATCGGCTGCCGGGCTCGCGCGCGCATTGGACACCGGTCCCAGATCGCTCGCCGGCGCCTCGACATTTGCTGCGAGCGTGACCGGTGCCGTTGCGCTCGCCGTCTAGGACCATGACTCAAGTCGACTCTCAGATTGGCTGTTCGCGGCAGGGGGTAGAGCGAAGGGCGCAGCCCGGCGAATGAAGGAGAACCGTAGTGAGAATCGGCTACTTCCTATCCAGCGAGGAGTTCGGTCCGCGCGAGCTCGTCAGACAGGCTCGCTTGGCCGAGCAGGCGGGCTTCGAGGGGTTGTGGATCTCCGACCACTTTCATCCCTGGAACGACGAGCAGGGTCATAGCGCGTTCGTCTGGTCGACGATCGGCGCGATCGCGCAGGCGACCTCGCGAATGCGTGTGACTACGGCTGTGAGCTGCCCGACGATCCGCCTGCACCCCGCGATCGTCGCGCAGGCCGCCGCTACCTCGGCGGTGCTGTTGGAGGGGCGCTTCGCGCTTGGTCTCGGCAGCGGCGAGGCGCTCAACGAGCACATCTTCGGGGACCGCTGGCCCCCTGTCGACGAGCGGTTGGAGATGTTGGAGGAGGCCGTCGAAGTGATCCGCACTTTGTGGCAGGGCGGCATGCAGAGCCATCGCGGACGCCACTACCGCGTCGAGAACGCGCGCATCTACGACCTTCCCGAACAGCGACCTCCGATTCTCCTCTCAGGGTTCGGACCCAAGTCGACCCGTCTGGCGGCTCGCATCGGCGACGGGTTCTGCACGGTCGCACCGGACGCCGAGGCGGTCGCGCTGTTCCGCGCAGAGGGAGGCGGGAGGAAGCCGGTGGCCGGCGGTATGAAGGCCTGCTGGGATGAGGACGAGCAAGCCGCGCGAGCCACCGCCTATCGCCTGTGGCCCAATGAGCAGTTGCCGGGGGAGCTCGCACAGATCCTGCCGACACCCGCGCATTTCGAACAGGCCAGCGAGCTGGTCAGCGAGGATGCGGTCGCCGAAGCGGTTCCCTGCGGCCCCGATCGTGAGCGCCACGTGGAGGCGCTGCAGCGCTACGCGGATGCGGGTTTCGACGAGCTCTATGTCCAGCAGATCGGTCCTCAGCAGGAGCGGTTCTTCGAGGTCTACGCCAACGAGGTGCTGCCGCGGCTCGCGGGCAGCGCCCCCGAGCCGGCCGCGGGTGGTGGATGAGTCACGCGATTCTCGATGTCGACGGCACGCTCGTCGACACCAACTACCAGCATGCGCTCGCCTGGTACCGAGCGTTCAGCGAGCACGACATCGTGCTGCCCGTTTGGCGCATTCACCGTCACATCGGCATGGGCGGCGACCAGCTCGTGCAGGCACTTACCAGCGAGCAAGTCGAGCGCGAGCGAGGCGATGACATCCGTGATGCGGAGACTCGCTGCTACCGCCAGCTAATCGGCGAAGTACGGCCGATGAAGGATGCGCGGCGCCTCCTCGAAGATCTCCACGAACGCGAGCACAGCGTGGTGCTCGCGAGCTCCGCCAAGCAAGAGGAGCTCGACCACTATCTCGAGCTGCTCGACGCGCGCGAGCTGGTGGACGCCTGGACCAGCTCCGCGGAGGTGAAGGCCACCAAGCCCGAGCCCGACTTGGTGAACGCCGCCTTGCGGCACGTAAACGGCGATGCGCGCGACGCGATCATGATCGGCGATTCACCGTGGGACGCCGAGGCGGCCAAGCGGGCGGGCGTCCGCACGATCGCTGTGATGACCGGAGGCTTCTCCGCAGAAGAGCTCAAGGGGGCCGGCGCGGTTGCCGTCTTTGAATCCGTTGCCGAGCTGCGCGAGGCGCTGGGGGAGACAGCGCTGGCCTGAAGGCGCGGCGATCAGCTGACCCGCGCGGTTTCCTGCGCCGAGGCGCCCACCTCGTTGCCGATCTCCTCCAGCGAGCGACCCTTGGTCTCGGGGACGCGCACGATGAAGAACAGGAGCGCGAGTACCCCAAACCCGGCGTAGAGCCAGAACGTGCCCTCGCGGCTAATCGTGGAGACCAATGTGAGGAAGAACGAGGAGACGAGAAAGTTGGCCGTCCAGTTGCCGACGGTCGAGATGCTCATCGCGGGACTGCGCACCTTCAGCGGGAAGATCTCGGAGATCATCAGCCAGAACACCGGGCCCAGGCCGACCGCGAACGAGGCGATGTACACGATCAGGCACACGAGTGCCAGCCACGAGGCGCTGTGCTGCAGGGAGCTGCTGGTGTAGAAGACGCCCAGCATCCCCAGCGAGAGGATGCACCCCGTGGTTCCCCCGATCAGCAGCACGCGGCGTCCCACACGGTCGAGCAGCAGGATCGCGACGATCGTGAACACGACGTTCGTGATCCCCACCGACAGGGCCTGGGTGATCGCGCTGTTGGTGCTCACACCCGTGAACTTCAGGATCGTCGGCGCGTAATAGATCACGGTATTGACCCCGATGAACTGCTGGGCGACTGCCAGCGCCAAGCCCACCGCGACCAGCGGACGCACCTGTGGGCGCCACACCTCCCGCAGGCCGCCTTCGGCATTCGCGGCATCCTCGATCTCCCGCACCTCCTCCTCGACATCCTCATCGCTGTCTCGCGCGCGGCGCAAGACCGCACGGGCCTCCTCCTCGCGATCCTGCTGGATCAGCCAGCGTGGGGAGAAAGGCTGAAAATACATCCCGATCGCCAGCGCCAATCCCGGCAGGGCGCCCAAGCCGAGGCGCTCTGGCTGAACGCCGACCCGAGCGCCCCGATCACATACACGCTGCCCGAGATGATCTTCGTGCGCCGCCGGGAGATCGCGTCAGCCGAGTACCCCGACAGGATCGCGCCGACCACAGCGCCGATCAAAAGCGATCCCACAAACGCCTGTTCGTTGAATTCACCGCCCCCCAGATCCTTGCCGATGAACGGCAGCGCCCCCGAGATCACGCCCGTGTCGTAGCCGAAGAGAAAGCCGCCGAGCGCCGCAATCAGCGCCAGCCGCAGCACGAACCGATTGCTGCCACTGAACGCCTCCCTCAGAAAATCCATGGGCAGGATCTACCCTCCTGTCAACCACCACAATCGGTGTCCGTGAGCTCCTAGCCGTGGGCTTCACTGTGCAGCGAAAAAGGACATCTGGTCACAGCTCACTCGCGTCGAATCCGCCGCGCTCGTTACGCGTGAGAACGTGACCGTTCCACGCGCGCAACGGGTGATTCCCGGTCCGCTGCAACTCCCGGCAGCTGCGCTTAACCAGCATGTAGACGATCACTGGCACGAGCAGGAAGGCACCGCGGAAGAACCACACCGAGCCTTCATAGCCGAAGCCGAACTGGAAGAACAAGCGGTCGGCTGACCCGGCTGCAAACACGACCGCGACCGCGCTCAGCACGGCGGCCGCGAGCGCGCTGCGTCTGGGATTGTCGCGCGGGCGCTCGAGCAAATCGTGGCGGCGGTAGTCCTTGGAGATGAAACGCCGGTCCAGCCACGGCAGCGCGTACAGCAATCCGAACACGACCGCCGGGAACAGCACGCCGCCGAAGAAGGGATTGGGCACCAGTGTGTGGCCGAAGGCGTGGATCTCGAGGTTCGGCATCAAGCGCAGCGCGCCGATCAGCCAGCCCAGATACCAGTCCGGCTGCGCGCCGTTGGTGCCGATGTAGGGGTGGTAGGGCCCCCACAGCCACACCGGGTTGATCTGGATCAGACCGCCCATCAGCACGAGCACCGCCGCGACGGTCGCGAACAGCCCGAGCGAGCGCAGCGCATAGCCGGGCCACATGGGGGTGCCCACGACGTTGTCCTCGCGCCGCCCCGCTCCCGGAAACTGGGAGTGACGCTGGCGCATGATGATCGCCAGATGCACCGCGATCAGTGCGCCGATGATTGCCGGGAGAATGAAGACGTGGGCGATGAACAAGCGCGACTCGAACGCGCCCGAACCGGGGAAGCGCCCGCCCCACAGGGCGGTCGCGAACGGACCGCCGATCAAGGGCAGCGACATCGCGACCGCCCAGGCGATCGCCAGTCCCATGCCCGAGAGCAGGTCGTCGGGCAGCGAGTAGCCCGCGAACCCCTCGAGGATCGCCAGCATCAGCAGCGTCACGCCGACGAAGTAGTTGATGTCCCTCGGCTTGCGAAAGGCGCCGGTGAAGACAATTCGCAGCAGGTGCAGCGTGATCGCGGCGACGAACACGAGCGCCGCCCAGTGGTGGGTCTGGCGCATCAGCAGACCGCCGGACACGTTAAAGGACAGCCGCAACGTTGACGCATAGGCGATCGACACCGACGAGCCCTGTAGGGCCGCGTAGCTGCCGTGGTAGATCACCTGACCGGTATCCGGATTGAAGAACAGCGCGAGGAACGTTCCCGTCGCTACGAGCACGATGAACGAGTACAGCGCGATCTCCCCGAGCAGGAAGCTCCAGTGATCGGGGAACACGTAGTCCATCAGGAAGCGCAGGCCACGCGCCGCGCCGAGGCGCTCGTCGACGAACGCCACCGGCTCGCGCGCCGCGCGCGGGGCTTGGCGACTCATGCGCGCTGTGTCCTTTCGATTGCGACGATCGCAGTCATGAGGGGTCTCCCCACCAGGACGGTCCAACCGGCCCCGACAGGGGCCCCGCGGCGCGCAGCACGCCGGTCGCGTCGATCGTGAGCGGCAACTGCGGCAGCGAGCGCCCGGCTGGGCCGAACTCCACGCTGCCGCCGTCGAGCACGTCGAAGGTGGAGTAGTGGCAGGGGCACACCAGCGCTGGTCCCCGCGACTCGGTCGATGGGCTCAGCGGGTCGCGGAACAGGGAGATCGCGCAGGCGGCGTGCGTGCAGATCTTCGAGTAGGCGAGGATCCCGTCCGGCGCCCAGCCGGCGCGCTCGGGCGGCAGCTTCAGCGTGGCTGGATCGACGCGCACGACCACGACCGGGGAGCCCAGGTTCTCCTGGTCGGCGCCCTGCGGGAAAGCGGTCTGAAAGCCGCGCGGCACGATCGTCGCGGCGAGGATCGGCTCGCCCTGCTCGTCCACGAGCGTGCGTCCGGCGTGCCACGGCGTGCGCCGCAGTTGCTCCTCGAGCCCCGGTCCGAGCGCCACCACCGGTATCGCCGCGGCGGCCGTCAACCCGCCGGCGGCGATGCCCGCTGTGCCGAGCAGCATGCGCCGGCGGGTGATGCCCTCCACGCCCGCCGCGGCGCGCTCGAGCACATCCGCCGTGGCGTCTTCGTCGCGCAAATGCGGGCGCTCCTCGACGCTGATCTGCTGCGGCACCAGCCAGCGTCCGGCGAGCACCAGCGCGGCGGCGAGCAGCGCGAGAGCGATCGCGAGCGAGAGGCCCAGCAAGTGCGTGTTGGGATGCGCCACGAACAGCCCGACGAACCCAAGCCCCGCGAGCGCAACCAGGACGAGCAGCAGAGCGACGAGCCGCTCCGCCCACGCTGGTGCTCCGATGCGCCGCTCGGAGGGGTCGCACTCAGGCTGCTGCGAGCGCCCGCGCAGGCCGCCGGCGAGCCAGAGCACGAACAGGACGATCGCGTTTCTGATGGGCCTCATCGAACGCCGCCTTCGGTGCGCTCGCCGAGCAAGCGCGCGATCACCAGCAGGGCCGCGGCCGCCAGCAGCCACGCGACCATGCCCTCGGGGATCGGGCCGATCCGGCCGATGCCCCAGCCGCCGCGGTCTTCGGGGTGCTGGATGCTCCGCACGTAACGCGCGAGCGAGTCGATCTCCGCGGTGGAGAGCTCACCCGGCCCGAAGCGTGGCATCACATACGGACCAATGCGCACCGCCTCGCCGACCTGCGTGGGCGTCGCCTGGTTGAGCGACGGCACGACCGCTCCGGTCACGATCCCGCCCTGCCCCTGGATCGTGTGGCACCCGGCGCAGTCGAGCGAGAACAGTCGCTGACCTTCGGGCAGCGATCCCCGCCGCGGCGTGACGAGAGGGATCGCCGGCCCCCCGAAAGAGGCGACGTAGGCCGTCAAAGCGCGAATCTGCGGTTGTGAGAAGGCCGGATGCGTGCGCAACGGCTGCGCCCGCGGAGAGGGCAGCGGCATGCGTCCCGTCTGCAGGTAGAAGTCAGCCGCGAGCGCACCGACGCCGTGCAGGCTCGGCGCGCGGCCGTGAATGCCCTGCGCGCTCATCCCGTGGCACGCCGCGCAGGAGGAGAGGAACAACGCCCGGCCGTGCGCGACGAGCGCGCTTTCAGCGGGCGCAGCAAGCGGAGACGAGATAGTTGAGCGTGCGCTGTCCTGCGCCTGTGCGAACTGCGCAAGTGCGAGTCCCGCGCAGAGCGCCGCCGCGATCCACAGCACGCGCCGTCTCATACGCCGAGCACCTCGCCGCCGGCATCGTCTCGAATGCTTGCGCGGAGTGCCGCCGCAGCGGCCTGGCGATCGATGTGCAACTCGCGCCGGCGCTGGCGGCGCTCTTCGGCGAGCATCGCTCCCATCGTTACGGCGAGCGCGAGCGCGAACATCGCGACGCCGCCGCCGATCCACATGATCGCACCCGCCAGGTGCTGGTCGGCGAGCGCCGAGCGCCCCAGCGCGCGGGCGGGCGCCAGATAGAACGGGTAGCGCACGCCTGCGGAGAAGGTGAGCAGGGCACCCGGAACCGCCATCGCGCTCATCGCGCCCATCAGCCAGCAGAAGCGCGCCAGCGGCCCCGGCGCGTGCGGCAGCGGGTCCGCGGCGATCAACGGCGCCAGCAGCAGCACGCCCGACCAGAAGTACGCGGCGTGCTCGAACGCATGAACCGTTTGATTTTCGAGCGCCAGCTCGAACAACCCCGTCAAGTGCGTAGCGAGCATCACGCCGACGAACAGCGTGCACCCGACCACCGGCCGGGTGAGCGTGCGGACAAGTCGGCGCTCGAACAACGCTCCGAGCGCAGTACGAACCGAGTGAGAGCCGGCGGCGAGCGCCAGGCGCACCGGCGCCCCGCACACCAGCAGCGCCGGCGCGAGCAGCGCCAGCAGCAGATGCTGGACCATGTGCACCGATAGCAGCTCCTCGGATAGGCGATCGACTCCGGACAGCAGTGCGACGGCGAGCGTGAGCAGCCCACCGAGGAACGAGAGGGCGCGCCACAGCGGCCAGCGGCCTCGCAGACGCAACGTGCCCCACGCATAGAGTGCCGCCGCGACGCTCAGCGCGGTGAGGAAAGTCGGATCGATCTGCCACGACCCCAGCAGGTGCGAGAAGCTCGGAGGCACAGCGTTCATCGGGCGACTCGTCCATTCATGCGGCGTCTCCTCCCGGGGCGTGGCGTTTGCGCGCAAGCGCCTCGCGCACGAGCCCGCCGCCGCCCAGTGCGCTCACGCCAGCGCCGATCAGAATCAGCCACAACCCGAAGCCGGCACCGAGCAGCGCGAGCGCGAGCCCCGCGATTAGCGTCGCTGTGGCGAACGAGTCGGAGGCGAGTATGCGCCGGCGCTCCTGTGTGCTGCCGCGCCGTGCGTCGAGCGCCCACAGGACGAGCCCCGCAAGCACGCAGGCGGCAGCCGCGCCGCCGAGCATCGCGGCCTCGATCCAGTGGACGCCGAAGGGCCCCTTGATCGACCTGAACGGCGCCTGCGCCGCGGTCATCAGGCCGAGCCACAGGCCCCAGCCGACCAGCACAATCGCGCCGCGCCTCACGCCGGCGCCCCCTCTGTCTGAGCGGGCTGCGCCAGGTGTTCGCGCGCTTCGCGGGCATCTAGCAGCGGCGCGAACGAGCGGATCGCCGGCAGCTCCTCGAAGTTGTATCTGGGAGGCGGCGAGCTCGTCGCCCACTCGAGCGTCTGGCCCTGCCACGGGTCGCGGCCCGCGGGGCGACGTGCGCGCAGCGATACGGCGACGTTGAGGATGAACACGAGCACCGACAGCGCGATTACGCCGGCGCCGACCGTCTCGAGGATGTTCAGTCCCTGCCATCCGGTCGACCGCGGGTAGTCGGCGATACGGCGCGTCATCCCTTCGGCGCCGAGCACGAACATCGGGAAGAACGCGAGGTTCGTCCCGATCGCCATCAGCCAGAAGTGCAGCTTGCCCAGACGCTCCCTCAACAGCGCGCCGGTGACCTTTGGAAACCAGTAGTAGATCCCGCCGAACAAGGCGAATGCGCTGCCCGCGAAGATCGTGTAGTGGAAGTGCGCGACCACGAAGTAGGACATGTTCAGTCCGTAGTCCAGTGGCGGCGAGGCGAGAATGATCCCGGTCAAGCCACCGATCAGAAACTGCACGATGAAGCCGAGCGCGAACAGGAACGCGGCGGTGAAGCGCAGGCGCCCGCGCCAGAGCGTGCCGAACAGGTCGAGGTACTCGATGCCCGCCGGGACGATCAAGAGCGTTGAGGTCAGCGCGAAGTACTTGTTCGTCGACTGGCCCATCGTGAACATGTGGTGCGCCCACACCGTCATCGATAGGCCGGCGAAAGCCAGCAGCGCGATGATGAAGGCGTTGTGGCCGAAGAACCGTCGCCCCGAGAAGGTGGAGACGATCTCACCCACCATCCCGATGAACGGGAAGAACATCACGTAGACGACCGGATGCCCGTAGAACCAGAACAGCTGCTGGTAGTCGACCGCGCCGACGCCGCCGTCAAGCACGCCGCCGAAATGCCGCTGAGCCCAGAGCAGCGCAAGGGCGACGATCAGCGCCGGGAACGCGAACACGACCAGCAGGCACGTCGCGACCATCGACCAGGTGAACACCGGCATCCGCATCAAGGTCATCCCCGGCGCGCGTCTGCGCAGCGCGCTCACAAGCAGGCAAGCGGCCCACAGCAGCTGCCCCGCGGTCGCCATGATCACACCGAAGATCCACAATTCCATGCCGCTGCCGGGCGAGTGCAGCGAATCCGACAGCGGATCGAAACCCCACCACGACGCGGCGGCCGCGCCACCGCTGGTGAGAAAACCCGACCACATCGAGACCCCGCCGAATATCAACAGCCATAGGCCCGCGAGCGCGATGCGCGGCCCCGCGACCTCCGCGGCGCCGATCTGCAGCGGCACGAAATACAGGCCCGCCGCGAGTCCGATCGGGACGACGAACAGATAGACCATCGTCGAGCCGTGCATCGTGAACAGCTGGTTGTAGGTGTCCTGGGAGACGACGCCGCCGTCTGCCGCGAGCTGGCTGCGCATCACCAGTGCGAGCACGCCGCCGGCGATGAAGAAGACGAACGCCACGATTCCCGCGTGCAGCGCCACGCGCTTGTGGTCGCTCGAGGCCAGCGTGCGCAAGGCTCCAGAACGCGAGGCGAGCGCGACCGTGCTCATGCCGGTCCCCCAGTGATCCTAGCCCTCCCGGCCGGGCGTTCGCCCGGGGGAGCCTGCGCGCGAAGCCACCGCTGAAAGTGTTCAGGGCTGACCGCTTCGATCCCGAAATGCATCTGCGCATGCTGGTCGCCACAGAAGACCGAGCACTCCCCCCCGTAGCGCCCGGACTTGTCGAAACGTAGATCGAAGTGGGTCGTGTAACCGGGCAGGAACTGGCGTTGGAAGTGAAGCTGGGGCACCCAAAATCCGTGGATCACATCGCGCGAGCTCCCGCTGAATTCGATCTCCACGCCCGTCGGCACGAGCGCCAGCGGCGGGCGCCAGGTTGAGACCGCGACGACGACCGCGCCATTTGGATATTCAAAGCGCCAGCTCCACTGCGCGGCGGTCACATGGATACGTAGCGCCGGGTGAGCCACGGTGCGGTCGATCGGCGTCTCCGCGCGAAACGTAACCACCACGAGGAACGCCGCCACGCCCGCTAGGAGGACCGCGTAGACGATCTCGAAGCCGCGCGCGTCAGACTTGCGCCCAGGCGATCCGCGCCGGCGCGCGCCCCGCATGAGCAGGATCAGCAAGGCGCCGAGAGCTAGCGCGAACACGCCGATCGCGATCGGGAAGTAGATGCCCTCGACGTGTCGATAAGCGTGCAGCGTGTCGGGCATCAGCGCTGCTCGAACCGCTCGGCCTCGCGCTCTCGCAACACCAGCCCCAACCCCGGCAGTTGCGGGTCCGGTCGCAGGCCGCCGTCCACGAGCTCTGGCACACCGTCGAAGAGCAACTCCTCGATCCGCGCGTGATCGTGGAAGTACTCGACATGCGCCAGCGGCTCGATCGCCGCGCAGACGTGCGCGTGGACCGTCGGACTCGTATGCGCGGAAAGCAGCATGCCGTGTGCGGCGCACAATGCCGCGACCTGCAGCAGCTGGGTGATGCCGCCACAGCGGGTGACATCCGCCTGCAGGACGTCGACGGCGCCTGCCGCGAGCATCCGCCGGAAGTAGAAGAGGTCATAGCCGTACTCGCCCGCGGCGATATCCATTCCGGCGGGGGCGCGGTCGCGCAGCAGCCGCAGGCCCTCGAGGTCATCCGAGGAGACCGGCTCCTCGAACCAGCTCGCACCCGCCTCCTGCACGAACACCTCAGCCATGCGCAAGGCCTGCTTGCGCTCGTAGGCGCCGTTCGCGTCCACGAACAGCCCGACGTGCTCGCCGATCGCGGCACGCGCGCGGCAAACTCGCTGCGGGTCGCGGTCGGGGTCCGCGCCGACCTTCATCTTGACGTTGGTGATCCCCTGCTCAGTCCAGCTCGTGAGCTGCTGCTCGAGCCGCGCGTCGGAGTAGGAGGTGAACCCACCACTTCCGTACACGGGCACGCGGTCGCGCACGCGTCCCAGGAGTACCGACAGGGGGATCTCCAGCAGGCGAGCCTTCAGATCCCACAATGCGATGTCAACCGCGGAGATCGCGCTCGCGGCGACCCCGGGGTAGCCAATGTTTCGCACGCGTGCACGCATTCGCTGCCACGCGGCGGGGGGCGAGAGAGCGTCGAGACCCACGATCTCCTCGTGCAGTAGCTCCTCCACGAGCGCAGCGGCCGCGCCCGCGGCGTAACTGAACCCAAGACCGGTCTGTCCTGCCGCCCTCACCTCCACAAGCACCAGGGTGGTAGAGCTCCAGGTGAGCGTGCCGTCGGCCTCCGGCGCGTCAGTGGGCACGGTGAAGACGCGCGTCTGGACACTCTCCACAAGCACCTCGGGCGGACAGGCTGCAGCTCCAGCGTCGGCGGTTTCCGGCCTCCCCATGTTCCTTACCTACTAGTGAGTGCCGAGAAAACGGGCTTTCTGCGCGGAATCCATCTCGATGTGCTCCGGTCGTGTCTCGCGCCCGTGTCCCGTAGGCCCCTCGACCTTGTCGCCCTCCGGGTCGAGTTGCCTATGGCGCAGTCGCGCGGCGATCAAATACACACCTCCGCCGAGCACCCCGACAACGATGAGCAGGATCACTAGGATGAAAAAGGCTCCGATTTCCATGTCAAGTTTCCTACCCTGCGGGGAGCTCTACAAACATATGTTTGACGCCGGCTTACCGACGGGCGATCAGCTCTCGTCCCCCGTCGTAGTCGGCGTCGCGCTCGTGAGTGAGCACTCCGATGATGTGCTCGGCCTCGTCTAGATACCAGGCCGTGAACGCGCCACCATCGTGCTCGACCATCCGCGTCTGGGCATATCCGTCGCCCCATGCTGCGTACTTGAGGGTGTGCGCGCCGATCGTCGACCAAAAGCCCGGCACCGCATCCCAGGCCGCTTGCTCGCCCGCGAGCGTGCAGCCGGCGACCCGGCCGTGCTCTAGGGCATCGCCCCAGTGCTCGACCCGCAGCGGCCGACCGGCGGTCGCGTGCTCGGCCGCGGCGAGATCGCCAATGGCCAGCACCCGCCCTTCGGTCCCGAGGACTCGCATCCGCGAATCCACCCGGACCGCTCCGTCACTCATTGGGAGCCCCGCGCTCTCCGCCAGCTCTCCGCGAGGCCGAGCGCCCAGCCCGAGCACCAGTAGGTCGCCGTCGAGTCGCGAGCCGTCCTTGAGCTCCAACGAGCGACCGTTGTGCACGATCGCCGCCTCGACCTCCGCTTTGACATGCACGCCCGTGTCCGCCAGCCACCCGGTGATCCGCTCGGCGACTGCGGGGCCGAGGCGGCGAGCCTGGGGGAGCGACTCCTTGCCCACGAGGGTCACCTGCGCACCGCGCATCGCCAGCGACGCGGCAACCTCGCAGCCGATGAACCCGGTTCCGAGCACAAGTGCTCTCGTACCCGGCCGAGCTTGCTCGGCGATGCGCTGGCTGTCGTCGAGGCTACGCAGCGTCATCACCCGCGGGTGCTCGATCCCGGGGATCTCGCCGCGGACCGGCTCGGAGCCGGTCGCCAGCACGATCGCCTCTGCCTCCAAGAGCATTCCCTGAACGGTGACCGTCCCGCGTTGCGGGTCGATCGCGCTGACACGGCTGCCGAGTCGCAACTGCACGTCGTGCTCGGCGAACCACCGCTCGGACTCGATCGCCAGCTCGCCCGCGTCGAGCTCGCCGCGCAGAAACTCCTTGCTCAGCGGTGGACGCCGGTAGGGGCGGACCGTCTCTTCGCCGAGCATCACCACGCTTCCCTGGCCGCCGTGCTCGCGGTAGGCACGAGCGCACGCCACCGCGGCGGGACCGGTCCCGACGATCGCGATCCGCTCAGCGCGCATCGTCATCGGGACGGTCGGGATCGTGGCGGGAATGCCGAACATCGGCGATGCTCTGCCTCAGCGCGAGGGCCGCCTCGATGTGGGAGAGATGGGTCAGGGTCTGGGGAAAGTTCCCCAGCAGCTCGCCGCTGTCGGGGTCGACCTGCTCAGAGAACAGGCCGTGCGGGCTCGCGGCGCTCATCGCGCGGTCGAACACCTCACGCGCATCCTCGAGCATCCCTTGGCGCGCGTAGCACTCCGCCAGCCAGAAGGAGCAAGGCAAAAACGCGCCCTCCTTGCCGGCGAGCTCGTCGTCGCGGTCGTAGCGGCGCACGAAGCCCTGCACGCCGAGATCCTCGTGGATCGCTTGGGCGGTCGCGACCATCCGCTCGTCGTCGAACTCGACAAACCCGATCCTCGGGAGCAGTAGGAGCGCGGCGTCCAGCTCGGGCTCATCGAAGCACTGCACGAACACGCCGCGATCGCGGTCGAACCCGTGTCGCTCGATCGCTTCGCGGATCTCTTTGCGCGCCCGCTGCCAGCGCCGCACGGGCGCCTTGCGCATGCACTCCTCCGCGAGCCGCAGGCCGCGATCGACGGCCGCCCAGCAGCAGGCCTTGGAGTGCACGAAGTGGAGCGGCTCGCCGCGCCACTCCCAGATCCCCCGGTCGGGCTCGGACCAGCGCTCGGCCGCCGTGTCGACGAGCTCTGAGAAGAAGCGCCACTCATCATCGTCGGGGGACCGGCCGCGCCGGTGCCAGCGCCAGGCGAGGTTCAGGATCTCCCCGAGGGCATCCAGCTGCAGTTGACGAGCGGCTCCGTTGCCCACGCGCACCGGTCGCGAGTCGCGATAGCCCGCCAGCTCGAGCTCCTGCTCGAGGATGCGCCGCTCACCGCCAATCCCGAAGAGGATCTGCAGATCCTCCGCATGGCCCGCGGAGCTGCGCACGATAAAGTGCCTGAACCGTTCGGCCTCGCGTTCGCAGCCCATCTCCGCGAGCGCGTTCGCGGTCAGCGCCGAATCCCTGATCCAGCTGAAGCGATAGTCCCAGTTGCGCTCGCCGCCCAGCGTCTCCGGCAGCGAAGCGGTGGGGGCGGCGACGATTGCGCCCGTCGGGGCGTAGGTGAGCGCCTTCAAAGTCAGCGCCGAGCGGACCACCGCCTGCTGGTCGACCCCGTCGTGGTGAAGGCGATCGCGCCAGCGCCGCCACCACTCGACCGTCTCAGTCAGTCGCTCGTCGACGGCGTCGCCATCCAGATCAGAGGTTGACTCGTCCTCCAGCACATGTGGCCTGACGAATCGCATCAGCAGCCGCAGTCGCTCCCCGGCATGCAGCGAGCTGCGCGCCAGCAGGCTCTCGCCGTCGCTGTCGAGCTTCCCGTCGCTCCAAATCAACAGCCCGTCGTCACCGCCGATTGCCGTGAACACGTCACTAGCGGCTCGACGTAGCCATGGTCGCACCGACCCGTAGTCAAACCGTGGAGCGATCTGCACCTCGATGCTCGCGCTGCCCTGCTGACACTCGATGATGCGGACGATCTCGCGCCGTGGCTGCTGGGCGCCTCGATCGCGCATCGCGAAGCAGTCGAGCACTCGCACCGACCCCTCATCGCCCTGGAGGGTCGTCTCGAGCACCAAGGTGTCCTTCAGATATGAGCATTCGCGGGAGTCGGTAGGCCCGTTCGCAAAATGCACCGCGCAGTGACCGCCGCCCCCCCAATCGAGCAGCCGCCCGAAGCAGCTGCCGCTGTCAAATCGCGGCAGACAGCACCAGTCGATCGAAGCGGTGTCCGACACGAGCGCCGAGCCGTGACAGTCGCCGATCAGGCTGTACCGCGCCAGCGCCGGCGCTCGGTTGGATGCGCTCATCCACGCCGCCGGTAAGCGCTCAAGGCGGCGCCGAGTGCCGTGACCCCCAGGCCGCCGAGCGCGACCCTGTGCCTGCTCGCCAGCCACTGCGCGCTGTGGCCATGCGCTTGGGAGTCGAAGTCCCCGTGCGCGCCGCGATCGCCCGTCACCGGCTCGAACAGGTTGTCTGGGCGTCCCGGCGCTACCGGCTCCCGGGTCTGCTGGGCGTCATAGCCGGTGCGCGCCAGATAGCGGTCGGCGAACCCGGGGGCGATCGCGTTGCCGATCAGCGTGAAGGCGGTCGACGCGCCGACCCACCACTCGCGCCGAGCCGGGTGCTCGGCGGCCGCGACGATCGCGCGGGCCGCGACCTCCGGTTGGTAAATCGGAGGCACCGGTTGGGGATGACGCGGCAGCCGTGTGCGCACAACATCGAACTGAGGCGTGTTCAACGCGGGGAGCTGAACCATCGTCACGCGGATGGGGCTGCTTTCGTGCATCAGCTCGCAGCGCAACGACTCGGTGAAACCCTGGATCGCATGCTTGGAGGCGCAATACGCGCTCTGCAGAGGGATGCCGCGATAGGCCAGCGCCGAGCCGACCTGCACGATCGTGCCGGCCCGACGCGCCCGCATCCGTCGTAGCGCACAGAGAGTTCCGTAGACGACGCCGAGATAAGTGACTTCCGTCACCCGGCAGAACTCCGCCGCGTCGATCTCGCTCACGGGGGCGAACACCGTCGCCATTGCGTTGTTGACCCACACGTCGATCGGGCCGAGGGACTCCTCGATCGCCTGCGCCGCAGTCTCCAGCGCCTGCGCATCCGCGACATCCGCAGGCGCCACCAAGGCGCGCCCGCCGTGGCTCCTCAGCTCTGCTGCGGTCGCCCGCAGCGCGTCCTCGCCGCGCGCGATCAGCCCAACCGCGGCACCGGCGCGTGTAAACGCCTCGGCGCTGGCACGGCCAACTCCCGAGCTGGCGCCAGTGATCACCACCACCTTGCCCCCTGCACCGTCGCTCATTTCAATATCTCGCTCTGGGTTTCCGCCGTAGGTTGCTTGCTCGCCAGCTACCCGGCGTCGGCTATGAGAAACCCCGCGCAAACTCCAGCGAGCGAGTCCCCAGCGAGCGAGTCGGTTTGGCGGTGGAGTAGACGGGTAAGCCGACCGTGTGACCCGGTTCGGCTACACGATGATGTGCGAGCAGTCGCGCGCCGATCAGCTCGTCAGAGATGTGAGCTTGGCCGAGCGGGCGGGCTTCGATTTCTCGGTCATCTCCGATCACTACCAGCCCTGGCTCGCCTCCCAGGGACACTCTCCCTACGCATGGGCCGTGCTGGGGGCAGCCGCCTACGCGACCGAGCGAATCGGGCTGATGACCTACGTGACATGTCCGACCCTGCGCTATCACCCCGTCGTTGTGGCCCAGAAGGCCGCCACCGTCCAGATCCTCTCCGGCAATCGCTTCCGCCTGGGTCTCGGCGCGGGCGAGAACCTCAACGAGCACGTCGTCGGCAAGCGCTGGCCCGCGGTTGGGACGCGTCACGAGATGCTCAGTGAGGCGATCGACGTGATCGCGGCGCTGTTCGACGGCGAGGACACGGTCAACTTTCGGGGCAAGCACTTCGACGTCGAGAGCGCAAAGCTCTGGGATCTGCCCGATCAGCGCGTGCCGATCGGTATTGCGGTGTCCGGTCCCGACTCCTGCAAATTGGCCGGGTCGAAGGCCGATCTGATGATCGCCGTCGAGCCGAAGCGCGAGTTGGGCGAGATGTTCGAGGCCGCCGGCGGATCGGGAAAGGGACGCGTCGGGCAGATCGCCGTGTCCTACGACCCCGATCGCAAGACGGCGATTGAGCGCGCGCACGAGCAATTCAGGTGGTTCGGGCTGGGCTGGAAGGTAAACGCCGATCTACCCAATCCAGATGCGTTCGAGGGAGCTACTCAGTTCGTAACCGAGCAGCAGGTGGCCGAACAGCTCGCGTGCGGGCCCGACGTCGAGGAGCACGTCGAGAAGATCAGACCCTTCATTGACGCGGGCTTCACCGAGATCGCGCTGGTGCAGATCGGTGCTGACACTCAGGAGCGCTTCATCTCTTGGTCTGAGCGCGAACTACTGCCCGCGCTGCGCTCTCTATGACGAGCGCGTACCCAGCTGTGGCTGCTGGACGTTCCGGCTCGAGCGGACGCGATGTTTTAGACGTATCGGAGGAGGGTAATTGACGAGCGCAGGGTCTGAGAACGTTATGAGCATGGAGGGTCGGATGATCGATCGCAGGATTTCAAGAATCATTGGTGAGACTAGCCCATTGCGGCTTCGCCATCAAGAGGCACTGATCCGCCGCGAGATGCGGCGGCTGACGGCCACCAATCATCGTCCGGAGGCGGGTGGGGACAGCGATCCCGGTACGCTGCGCCGCCGCAGGAGCCCGTTGAGTAGCACGGGCGAGTTGGCCGGCGTATAGCTCTCCCGCAAGGGCGGGAGGGCCGGCGTATAGCTCTTACTCGCGAGTCATACGTGGCGCGAGGACGGCTTGGCCCTCTGTTTGCTGTGCCGCAGCCTGCTGCGCTGGGAGCAGTGTGGGATACACGGGCATCGCTTGCGGTAGTCCGACAATCGCGGCGAGGCGGTGCAGCTGTGAGGTTTCGGGGATCACGAGCATCAGCTTTGCGCGCCGGTGATCGAGGCGATCGCTTAGTCGCAAAAGCATGTCCAGCCCTGCGCTGTCGATATAGCGAGTCTCGCTGAGGTCGACGATCATGCTGAGGGTGTCGGGGCCCAGCGCGTCGATGAGCTGCGCTTGCACAGTCGCGGCGTTGGCGGCGTCGATGTCGTCGCTGACGCGCGCCACGGGGATGCCGTCGATGCGCTCGATCGCCACGCGGTTCATCGGGGGAGAGCTTCTTGGTCATCTTGACTACGGTGCCGCGCTCGTCACTGTCGACCGTGAAAGAGTCCATCAGCGAGCGCATGATCTGAAGCCCTCTGCCGCCGCCCGCGGGCCGCCGCGTTCGCCAGCGGCCGTCGTCGCGGACGATCACGGTCACCTCGTGGTCGTCTTGCTCGCAGCGGACCGTGAAGGTCGCCTCCTTGGCGCCGTAGGCATGCTCGATCGCATTGGTGGCGGCCTCCGAGGTCGAGAGCGTGACGTCGAAAAGCTCATTCTCGCTTGCGCCCGCGACCGTGAGCCAGCGTCCGAGTACGCTGCGCAGCCCGCCGAGGACGTCCGCGCGCGCATGCAGGGTCAGCTCGAGCGGACCTTCGAGTGGCTCGGTCTCGATCGCCAACAACGCTACGTCGTCGTCCAGCGGGGTGTCGTCGAGCAGCGCTCGGTATACGCGGTCGGCGAACGAGGAGTCGCTTGCTCGAGCGGCGGCGCGCGCGGCGGTCTTCAGTCGCTCGAAGCCCTCGTCGAGCGACTCGCGGCGACGCTCGATGAGTCCGTCGGTGTACAGCAGCAGCCTGCTGCCCGCCGGGAACGCGTAGCGCCGGGTGTGGTACCGCTGACCGGTGCCGATACCGACGGGTAGGCCCGGGGGCTGCTCGAGCAGGACCGTCTGGCCCTGTGGGTCGATCAGCAAGGGCGGTAGATGCCCGGCTGTGAGGACTTCGAGCTCCGCGGTCTCGGGATCGAACCGAAGGATTGACAGTGTCGCGCCGCGGTCACGTCCCATCGAGATGAGCAGCTCGTTCAGAAGTGAGACCACCGTCGGGAGGTCGTGCCCCTGCGTGAGGTACGCGCGCAACGCGATGCGGATCTCGGCCATCACCGAGGCGGCAAGCACTCCGCGTCCGACGACGTCGCCGATCACGAACGCGAGCCGACCTTGGGAGAGCTGGAACACGTCATACCAGTCGCCGCCGATCTTCACCCCCGAGCCGGCCGGCAGATACTTCGCACTGAAACGAATTCCGGGTATTTCCGGTAGGGCCTCGGGCAGCAGACTGCGCTGCATGATCTCGGTGACGGCCCGCTGCTCCGCGATCCGGGCGTTGTCGATCCCAAGCGCCGCTCGGTCGGCCGCGAGCTGCAGCAGCGTGACGTCGTCCTCGTCGAACTCGCGCCGCACGAGCGTCCCGATGTGCATCACTCCGATGACTCTGCCTTCGACTTTGACCGGCACGCCGAGCATCGAGCGGATACCACGTTGACGCAGGATTGGATTGACGACCTCGGCATGGTCGAGGTCGTCAATGATGATCGGTCTTCCTTCGGCCGCCACTCTGCCGGCAAAGCCTCGCGCGAGAGGAATCTGCACCCCCTGACGGACCTCCTCCTCCAGTCCGCGCGCGGCGCGCGCGACGAGCACGCCGCGATCCTCATCGACCAATAGGACCGCAGCGGTGTCCACCTCGAGCGCGCCGCGAATGCGTTCAAGCAGCTCGGAGAGCATGTCCTCAAGAGACATGTAGGCGAGCGCGGAGTCCGTGAGGCTGAGGAGATGGCTGCGGCGATCTTCAGAAACCGACGAGCTCGACTCGGTGGGTGCGTCATCGGAAGCGCCGGGTGCGGGCGCTTCGTCTTCTAGTCCCGTACGCACGTCGCTGGCTTGTTCTGCATGGCTTTGCCTCCTATCGAGTTGCGTCTCACTCGCGAGACCATAGCCATACACGACGCCTCGGGTTCACAGACGCCGAGAGGACCACAGGATGGCGCTGAAGATCACCGCTACTAGCGCGATCACCAACCCGATGATCCAACCGGCGACCTGCTGCGAGGTAAGGATTGCGCCGAGGGCGACACCAATCCCAACGATGCCCCCGGTCGCGATGACACGCACGAAGGCCGACTCCAGTGGTGGTCGTTCTCGTCGTTCGGGCAACATCGAGGAGCTGACGGGCACAGAGCCCGCCGTGTGCTCGGCTTCCCCGCCTTCCTTGACATCCACCTCCAACCAGCTCCTAACGTGTCGTTGACTGACGTCTACCCCTCGCCGTTTGGCGGCAAACGGGGCTAGACCCCCGGAAAGGGCGCACGGAATTACTCGTCTGCGAAAGCCCGGAATGTCGCGGTCATCTGCCGGTTCGCTCGGCCACCCTCGTCGATGGGGGGAGCCTCGTCGTCGGCGCCGTTCGTGGTTTCCTCGGGCGAGGTCAGCTCCGAGTTGGCCTCGAGCACGATGCTCTCGAGAAAGTGACGCAACTCGGCCTCGGCGCCCTCGTTCACGTCGGCGACCTGGATGCCTTTTCGATTGACGCGCACAGCGCCCCAGCGGCTGTGCGGAGTGTCGAGCAGCGCGAGAACGCGCTCGAAACGTTGTTTGAACACCTTCGAGCTCGCGCCCGTCAAGTCGACGGTGAGCGTTGCGTCCTGGGCCTCGGCGGTGGCCCAGTCGATGTTTCGCGGCTCGGGAGAGCTCATGCGCTAGACCTACCCGGTGGACGCTTTCAATACGCGGATCGCCCCCGCGGGCTGCTGCTGGTGGAGTCGACGCGCTTCTCGCCCAGTCGCTCGGCCAGGCGCGAGGCGAGCGCCATGATCGTGAGCGCCGGATTGGCCGAGCCCTGGGTGGGCATCACGCTGCCGTCGCAGACGAACAGGTTGGGGACGCCCCAGACGCGGTGATCTGCAGTCGATCACGCCGGTCTCGGGGCTCCTGGACATGGCGCAGCCGCCGACGAGGTGGGCGTAGCGGTCGATCGTGAGGACGTCCTGCGCTTCGGCGGCCTGCAGGATCTCATGGAGCTTGTTCTTGGCGTAGGCGATGTTCGCCCGATCGTTGTCGCACTGCGTGTAGTCAAGGCGCGCGACGGACATTCCGTTGCGGTCGGTCTGCTCGGCGAGCGTGACGCGGTTCTCCGCTCTGGGCAGCAGCTCGGAGAGACAGCCGATCGTGTACCAGTGGTTGTAGTCGCGCATGTACTCGCGCAGCGACTGGCCCCAGTGTCCGTCGGCGAGGACGTGCTCGGCCCAGCCGATCGGCAGCGGCCCGACGGTCTGGATCGAGAAGCCGCGCGCGAAGCCGCGTCCGGGGTCGGTCTCGTAGAACTGCTCGCAGTTGATCTCCGGCGGCGGCGCCTTGTACATCCGCATCTCCTCCGGGAACCGGCCTGCGACCTGGGGTGCGCCCTGCACCATGATCCCACGCCCCACGAGGTCGTTCTCGTTGGCAAGGCCGTCCGGGAATCGCTCGCTCGTGGAGTGCAGCAGCAGCCTCGGGGTCTCGATCGAATAGCCGGCGACGGTGACCGCTTCGGCGGCCTGGAAGCGCTCTTGTCCGTCGTTGAAGTAGGTGACGCCGGTGGCACGGCCGGCCTCGTCGGTCTCGATCCTCGTGACCATGCAGTCGGCGCGTACCTCGACGCCGTGCTCGAGCGCGTCGGGGATGTGGGTGACGAGCGGGGATGCCTTGGCGCCGACCTTGCAACCCTGCAGGCAGAAGCCGCGGTAGATGCAGTGCGGGCGGTGCCCGAAGCTGCCGTTGGCGATCCCGACAGGACCGACGCGCATCTCGATGCCAAGCCGCCTTGCGCCCTCCCAGGCGCGCAGCGCGCCGGCGCCGACGGGATGCGGACCGTGCGGGTAGCCGTGCGGATCCCCCCAAGGCCACCACTCGCCGGCGACCGGCAGCTCGCGCTCGAGGCGCTCGTAGTGAGGCTTCAGATCCTCGTAGCCGATCGGCCAGTCGGCGCCAACTCCATCGCGGGTGTAGACCTCGAAGTCGGAGGGGTGAAAGCGCGGGGTGTACCCGGCGTAGTGGATCATCGACCCGCCGACGCCGCGCCCGCAGTTGTTCTTGCCGAGCTCCACGGGATCCTCCCCGCCGATGATGCGCTCCTCGGTCCAGTAGAGCGGGTGCGCGCCGGCCTCGTCGGAGACCCAGTCCTCGTCGGGGTCCCAGAACGGCCCCGCCTCCAGCACGAGCACCCGCCAGCCTCTGCGGGCGAGACGCTGCGCGAGCGTCGCGCCGCCGGCGCCCGCACCGACGATCAGCATGTCGACCGCCTCGTCGGGTCTGTAGCGGCGCATACGCTCGCGCCCCGGCACGCCCCGCCGGTGCGGGTCGAGCAGGAACGCCGAGTCGTTCTCGGGCGGGCGCTGTGCGCCCTTCAGCGCGACGCGCAGCCGCTCCTTCACTCGAGCCCCCGCTCGCGCACGTCCTTTACCGGATCGATGGCGAACTCGGCTGGGGCCTCCCAGTGCTCGCGCTGACCGGCGCCGAGGCGGGCGTAGCCGCGCGGGTAGGCGGGTCCGCCGAACCCGATCTCGTTCCACGCCCAGGGGTGGGAATAGAAGGCGCCGAGCACGCCGCGCATGACCACCCCCCATGCCTTGGCAACGGGCAGCTCCCAGTCGAGCTCTGCCTTCGGAGAACTGCTGCACGATCTCGTGCTGGTCTTCTGAGCTAGCGGCGGCGAACCCATCTTCGTAGCCGTGTTCGCGGGCGCTCTGGTCGAGGTTGGCGGCGACCTGCCGCCAGGTCTCGGGGTCGGGCGGCATGTCGTGGTGGCGGAACCCGTCGAGCTGCCCGGCGTGGAGCTTGGCGTCGACCATCTCGAGCACGGGAATGCGGGGCTCGGAGTCCTGGCCAGTGACGACATCGCAGAAGGCCCTGAGAGTCACGGCCTCCTGGTCGGTGAAGAAGCGGATCGGCGGGACGTTGGCCACCCGGTCGAGCACCGTTCTGCGGGTGAGTGAGTCCCAGTGCGTCGCGGCGGTGAGCACGTCGTAGTCGGGGTAGCGCCCGCGCATCTGCGGCGTGGTCCCGCGGCGTTGGCGCGGCAGCTGGTCGGGCGGGCCCGGTGTGGTGTCGCCGCCCTGCTTGGGTAGGTGGCCCGGCGAGGTCTGCCCGTCAGCCATCGTCTTTCAGCGCTCCCGCTCGGCGAGCGCCGCCGCTACACCCATGCCGCCGACCAGCGCGAGCGAGCCGGGCGCCAGCAGCGGCGGTCCCATGACGATGTTGTAGAGCGGCTCCGAGAACCCGCCGGGGCGCTTGCGAACGCCCTGAATATGGGTGTAGACGCCGATCAGTCCGTCCAGGCAGTAGAGCGCCGAGACGGCGGGCAGCACGGTCCGCGCGGCGCGCGGTGAGCGGACGCCCGCCAAGCCGGCGGCGCTAAGCAGCGGCGAGAGCACAACGGGGGTCCACATCCACTTGTCGCCGAAGGAGCCGCGGAAGTGCTCGAAGTAGATCTCCAGGCCAAGCGGTAGAGCGCTCAGGGCGGTCGCGGCGGCGAGCGTGCGCTGCGCGCGTCCGCGCCGCAGGTTCCCGAGCAGGCGCTTGCCGCTCATCGGCCGGGCAGGAACTCGGGCAGCTTCTGGCGCAGCGACTGGGCGATGATCCGGCGGCTGCCGGGATCGCCGTGCAGGATCGCCGAGGCGAACGAGCGGGCCTGCTCGAGGGTGATGTGCGGGCGGCAGCGGCGGCACCTCCGGGTCGCAGACGACCTCGAGCACGGTGGGCCGGTCGCTTGCCAGCGCGCGGTCCCAGCAGTCGCCGATCGCCTCGGGGTCATCGGTGCGGATGCCGTTCAGTCCGATCATCTCCGCCCACCGCGCATACGGGATGTCGGGCAGTTCTTGGGACTCCACGAACTTGGGGTCGCCGGACATCGCGCGCTGCTCCCACGTCACCTGGTTGAGGTCGCGGTTGTTGAGCACGAGGACGATCAGCCGCTGGTCTGACCAGCGGTCGCGGTACTTGGCGATCGTGATCAGCTCCGCGAGACCGTTCATCTGCATCGCACCATCGCCGACCAGCGCGATCACGGGCCGGTCGGGGTGCGCGAACTTCGCGGCGATCGCATACGGCACGCCCGGCTCCCATCGTCGCCAGGGTGCCCGAGAGCGAGGCCATCATGCCGGCGCGCAGCCGCACGTCGCGGGCGTACCAGTTCGCGGCGGAGCCGGAGTCGGATGTGAGGATCGCGCCGTCGGGCAGGCGCTTTGAGAGCTCGTGGAAGATCAGCTGAGGGTTGATCGGGCTTGGCGGGCTCGTGGGCGCGCTGGTCGATCACCTGCCACCACTCGCCGACGTTCTTTTCGATCTTCTCCCGCCAGCCGCGATCGTCCTTGCGCTCCAGCAGCGGCAGCAGCGCTTTGAGGGTGAGCGCGCTGTCGCCGACGAGGTTGACCTCCATCGGGTAGCGGATGCCGAGCATCCGGCCGTCGAGGTCGATCTGCACACCGCGCGCCGAGCCCTCTTCTGGCAGGAACTCCGAGTAGGGGAAGCTCGAGCCGACCATCAGCAGCGTGTCGCAGTCCTGCATCAGATCCCAGCTGGGGCGTGTGCCGAGCAGGCCGATCGAGCCGGTGACGAACGGCAGGTCGTCGGGCACGGCGGCCTTGCCGAGCAGTGCCTTGGCGACCCCGGCGCCGAGCGTGTCGGCGACCTCGATCACCTCCTGGGTGGCGTGCAGCGCATCCGGCGCCGACGAGCATCGCCACCCGCTCGCCCGCGTTGAGCACGTCGGCCGCGCGCTGCAGCTGCTCCTCGGCGGGCGTGACGTGCGGGGGCCGTGTAGCCGGGGCCGGAGTGGACGGTGCCGTGGGCGTGCGGCGGCGTCGGCACCGCGGCTTCCATCTGCAGGTCGTTGGGCACGATCACGCAGGTGACTGTGCGCTCGGAGAGGGCGATCCGCATGGCGCGGTCGATCAGATGGCGGACCTGGCCGGGCTCGGTGGCCATCTGCACATACTCGTGCGCGACGTCCTTGAACAGCGTGGTGAGGTCGACCTCCTGCTGGTAGTTGCCGCCGAGGCCGAGCCTGGCCTGCTGGCCGACGATCGCCACGACGGGCTGGTGGTCGAGCTTGGCGTCATACAGGCCGTTCAGCAGGTGGATCGCGCCGGGGCCGGAGGTGGCGAGGCACACTCCGGCTTCGCCCGTGAACTTGGCGTGCGCGCAGGCCATGAAGGCGGCCATCTCCTCGTGGCGGACCTGGATGAACTCGGGTCTGGTCGCTCTGAGCGGCCGAACGCACCCATGATCCCGTTGATCCCGTCGCCGGGATAACCATAGATGCGTTTCACACCCCACTCGCTTGCGAGCCGGTCGAGCAGATGGTCGGCAACGGTGTCACTCATAGCGCTTCCTTCCTGGTCGCAGTCTTCGTTGCGCTGCTACCCGGGCGCTTGCCGTCTAAACCGTCGCCCTAAGGGTGTTCTCGAGCTGCTTGTACGCGATCTGCAGCACATCGGAGCCGAGCACCGCGCTGAGTACCGCGGCAACCCATCGCGTCGGCCTGGGCAGGACCACCAAACCTCCCGCAAAGGCAGCGGCCAGCCAGAGCCCGAGGCAATACGGGCAAACCAGGAGCTGGCCGACCGCAAGGCGAAGACCGCTGCCTCGTGGACGCTCAGACACCTCGCCCGGGCCGCCATCGCTTTCCAGGCGTGTGAAGGGGGCGCGGGCCACGCTGGTAACGCGATCCTTGGCGAGCAGGCGCGAAGCCTTGTGCGTAGCGGCAGTGATCAAGGCGAGGTCGCCCATCTCGATCCGCTCGGGAAGCTCGCGTCCGGAACGTCGAACCCACAAGACGAACCCCGCTGTTGTGACCAAGAACACACTCATCAGGACGCCGTAGCCGCCGAATGGCACGTCCTCGTTGGGCGCGTAGTCCTCCAAGTTCGCCATTCCGCTCACCTTCGCAGTCGCCATCGGGAGGTAGTTACCTGATCTCGCAGATTTCAACCCTCTCGGGGGGGGCGCCCACGGTCGGTGCAGCGAAGCGTTTACCTCCCATACAGGATGGGTATCCCGGAAACGCTCAAGGGGCAAGGCCAAACCTCCAGGGCAAAACCAGCCTCGTGGGCAGGCCCGAGCGCTGCTGTCCGATAGTGCCGAGGCCGAGGCGTATCGCGAATGACCGAGCCCAGCTCACAGCAATAGTGAAGGAAGCTCAACCACAAGGAGACCGCATAATGGCCAAAGACCACGGCTCGAGCGTGAAGGACGACAAACAGTACGAGGGACTGCGCAAGAAGGGCATGAGCAAGGAACGAGCGGCGAAGATTGCTAATACACCGGACGCCTCCAAAAAGGGCGGCAAGAGCTCGAGCGGCGGTACCCGCCGCAATGCGAAAGGCCAAGGTGGCACCCGAGCCCAGAAGGCAGCGGCCGGACGTAAGGGCGGCAAGAGCAGCAGCTGAAGCTAGCGCCGGCGTACCCGTCGTGGCTGGACAGCAAATGCGCTCCGCTCCGTTTCGCGTCGGCTGCTCGGGCTGGAATTACAAGTCGTGGCGCGGGGAGATGTATCGGCCGGGCTTGCCGGCGCGGTGCTGGCTGGAGCGCTACGCCGAATTGTTCGACACTGTCGAGGTCAACGCCACCTTCTATCGCCTAATCAGCCGTGACGCGGTAGACCGTTGGGTGCAGCAGACGCCGCAGGAGTTTGCCTTCGCGGTCAAGGCGAGTCGGTACTTGACTCACGTCAAGCGGCTGTCGAACATGGAGGATGGACTCGCGCGGTTCTACGAGCGCATCGAGCCGCTCATCGAAGCCCGGCGCCTGGGCCCCGTCCTCTGGCAGCTGCCGGAGACCTTTCACAGAGACGATGCACGTCTCTCCACGGCGTTGTCCGTGCTGCCGGCGGGCCGTCACGCGTTTGAGTTTCGCCACCCCAGTTGGTTTACGCCCGAGGTCTACACCCTGCTGCGCGAACACGACGCGGCGCTTGTCGTCGGCGACCATCCAGACCGGCGGTTTCAAAGCTACGAGGCCACGGCCGGCTGGCGCTATGTGCGCTTTCATCATGGAACCCGCGGCCGGCGCGGCAACTACTCCGAGAGGGAGCTCTCGGAATGGGCCAAGCGCCTGCATTCTTGGCGCGCACAATCCGAGCTCTTTATATATTTCAACAACGACTGGGAGGTATTCGCGCCCCGTAACGCTGCCAAGCTACGCGAGCAACTCGAGCGACTGGAGAACCCCAGGCTCGATGCCTCCTAAGACACGCGGGCAGCGGAGACTCGAAGATCTGCGGGCGCAGGCGATGAATTGCCGTGCCTGTTCGCTGTGGTGCGGGGCGACTCAGGCCGTCTTCGGGGAGGGCCCGGCACGAGCAGCGATGATGCTCGTCGGTGAGCAGCCCGGCGATCGCGAGGACCGCGACGGTAGACCATTTGTGGGACCAGCCGGCGCCCTCTTGGACCGCGCGCTTGCGCAAGCTGGGATCGATCGCTCCCACGTGTATGTGACTAACGCGGTCAAGCACTTCAAGTATCGCAGTCGCGGCAAGCGACGTATTCACCAGCGACCCGACAGCGAGGAGATAAAAGCCTGCCGCCAGTGGCTGCAGGCAGAGCTCGATCTCATCGAGCCGCGCGTGCTTGTTTGCCTTGGAGCGACAGCGGCGAAGGCGCTGCTCGGCGGGGCCCCGCGCATCGAACGCGACCGGGGACGCCCGCTGGCCTCTGAGCTCGCACCCTTGGTCATGCTCACAGCCCATCCCGCGGCGGTACTGCGCCAGCGCGACCACGCCGCCCGACAAGCCGCGACGCAGGCGCTCATCAGAGACCTGCGAGACGCCTGGCGAGAGTGCAGCCAATGAGCGCCACCGCGTTGATTGTCGTTGATGTGCTCAACCACTACCAGCACGAGGACGCCGAGAGGCTTCGCGGGTCGGTGCGTGAAACCCTGCCTGCCATCCAAGGCCTCGTGCGACGAGCAAGCGCTGCCGATGCGCCGATCGTCTACGTCAACGACAATCACGGGGATTGGTCCGCCGGGCGTGCGGAGCTATGCCAGCGTGCCCTGGAAGGGCCAGATCCTTCTTTGGTGGAGCCCCTCGTGCCCAGCGAGCACGCGGCCTTCCTGGTCAAGGCAAGACACTCCATCTTCTATCAAACCCAACTCGACTACATGCTTCGCGATCAAGGTATCGGGCGGATCATCCTGATCGGCCAGGTGACCGAGCAGTGCATCCTCTACTCCGCCCTGGACGCCCACGTGCGTCATTACTCGATCGTCATCCCACGCGACGCCGTCGCCCACATCCACCATGACCTAGCCAACGCCGCGCTGCGGATGATGAAAATCAACATGGCCGCCGAAATCACTACCGCGGTACAGTGCGACCTGACCGCTGCGCCCTAAGGCGGCTACTGGCGCCTCCTCCGGGTCAGGGCGCGGTTATCTACGGCTTCAGCAGGATCTTGAAAGCGTTGTCTTCCTTCTTTTGGAAGATCTCGTATGCATGTGGAGCTTCCTCTAGCGGTAGATGGTGCGTGGCGAATGAGTCGACGCCGAGGGGATCTTGCTCGCCGCTGAGCAGCGGCAGGATGTCGTCGATCCAGCGCTTGACGTTCGCCTGTCCCATTCGCAGGTTGATCTGCTTGTCGAACATTTGGAGCAGCGGCATCGGGCTGGCCGCGCCCCCGTAGACGCCCGAGAGGGAAATCGTGCCGCCGCGCTGAACCAGCTCAATCGCCATATGCAGCGCGCTCAAACGGTCGATCCCCACCGTTTGCATCACCTGCTGAGCGACCGCGTCGGGTAGCAGGCCGGCGAGCTTGTGCGCGAGGCGTCCGATCGGGGCGCCATGCGCCTCCATCCCGACCGCGTCGATCACCGCGATCGGGCCGCGGCCCCCGGTGAGCTCGCGCACGGCCTCCGGCAGGTTGTCGTGATCGTCGAGGTTCAACGTCTCCACGCCGTGAGCGCCCGCGCGCGCCAAACGCTCGGGCACGAGATCTACGCCGATCACTTTTCCCGCCCCGCGATGCTGGGCGATCCTGGTCGACATCTCGCCGATCGGACCTAGGCCCAGCACCACCACGGTCTCTCCCTCGGGGATGTTCGCGTACTCCACCGCCTGCCAGGCCGTGGGCAGCACGTCGGAGAGGTAGACGAAGCGGTCGTCCGCGGGCCCCTCCGGCACCTTGATCGGCCCGTAATGCGCCTGCGGAACGCGCAGAAACTCCGCCTGGCCCCCTGGCACCTGTCCGTAGAGCTTGGTGTAGCCGAGCAGCGCAGCCCCGGTTCCATACTCGTGGACCTGCGTGGTCTCGCACTGAGACTGCAGACCCTTCCCGCAGGTGTAGCAGTGCCCGCAGGAGATGTTGAAAGGGATCACCACCCGGTCGCCGGGCGCGATGTTCTGGACCTCCGAGCCGACCTCCTGCACGATCCCCATGGGCTCATGACCAAGGATGTCTCCCGCGTCGATGAAGGCGCCGAGCACCTCATACAGGTGAAGATCCGAGCCGCAGATCCCGGTCGAGGTGACCTCGATGATCGCGTCAGTCGGCTGCTCGATCGAGGGATCGGGAACCGTGTCGACACGAACGTCGTGATTGCCGTGCCATGCCAGTGCCTTCACGTCACATCAGCTCCTTGGTCTCGATCGCCGCCGGGTGGATCCACAGCTCCCCTACCCACTGGGGACGGGAGGAAACTGTCAGGCGCCGGTGCGCCCTCCGATTCCTGAGCGGAACTCCCGCCAGCGCAGCGTTCCGCTGCTCTGGGGGCTCAGCGGCGGGGTCTGCATCCCAGTTTCGCGATGCAGGCCATCGAGCAGCTCAAGCACAGTCTGCTCCGCTGTGCGGCTCGCGTGCCAGCCGAGCTCCTCGTGAGCGCGGCCGCTGTCCATGATCGGGCTGAGCATGCCCATGTCAAGCCACCCCGGCGAGGTCGGCTGCAGCCGCAGCTTCCAGCTTGCCCACGCCGCCGCCCGCACGAGCGCGGGCGGCACCTCGACGGCTCGGGCCTGCAGCGTGCGGCGCAGTACCTCCATGTCGAGTACCGGGTCGGCAGCGATGTTGAACGCTCCACTCACCCGGCGGGTGGCGGCCAGCCGGTATGCCTCGCCAACATCGTGGGAGTGCACCACCTGGGTGCGCAGTCCCCGCGGGTATGGCAGCACCGCGAGCCAGTCGCGCCGAACCACTCGATTCGGTAGCAACGGCCCCATGAAGAGGCGGCGGATCTCGCTCGCAGCGTCGGCCTTGAAGATCAGGGCCGGGCGCAGCCGCACCGTCCTCACCTCCGGATTACCGGCCTGGAAGGCGTCAAGCGCCCGCTCGACCTCGGCCTTATGACGCGAGTAAAAGGAACTCTGAATGCCGGTGGTGGGCCAAGACTCGTCGACTGCTCGATCCGGCGGCCCCGGCGCGTAGGCACCCACCGAGGATGCGTAGACCAACGCCGGGACTCCCGCTCGCGCCACAGCCTCAAATACGCGCAGGCTGCCCTCCACGTTCACGCGGCGGGTGAGCGCTTCATCGCGGGAGGGCTGAATCAACCACGCGAGATGAATCACGACATCGGCACCGTCGAATAGCGAGGCGAGATCGTCTTCGCACACGTCCCCCGTGCGCCAAGCGGTCTTGGCAAAGGACGCACGCGGGGCACGCCTTGCCAGCCCGAGGATCTGCTCGATCGCGGGATCCCGTCCAAGAGCAATCAACACACTGGTCCCGACATTGCCGGTAGCGCCCGTCACCACGACTCGCATGCTGGCCTTTCCTTCGCCAATCCGGACTCCGCAGTAGCTCCGGCGAGATGGTTGTTGAAGTAGATCGACAGCGGCTTGCTCAGCATCGCAGCGCTCATACCCCACATGCCTGGACCTCACGCTCCGCCCGGAGACATTCCCTCCTGGGCCCAGCCGCCGAGGCTTAGCTCGGGGGCGGATCGGGGTATGTCGTGTGGTGTATGAGCGCCACAAAGCAGACGAGAGCGCCTCGCTCGATCTGGAACGGAACGGTTGCCTTTGGCGAGCTCAGCATCCCGGTCAAGCTGTTCTCCGCCGTGGAGGATCACGCCGTGCATTTCCACGAGGTGCGCCTCAGCGACGGGTGCCGGATAGTGCACCGTCGCGTCGGCGGTGAGTCCGGGCGCGAGGTTCCCAGCGAACGCATCGGCAAGGCGTATGAGACCAGTCGTGGCCACCAGGTCGTGCTCGAGCAGGAGGAGATCGCCGCCGCGCGCGGCTCCCGACCGAAGGTCATCGAGATCGAGCACTTCGTCGAGGCCGCCCAGATCGACCCGGTCTACTACGACCACCCCTACATCCTCGGCGCGCAACCCGGTGGGGAGCGCGCCTACCGTGTGCTGCTCGGTGCGCTCGAGCGAAGCGGGAAGGTCGGAATCGGGCGCTTCGTGATGCGCACCCGCGAGCAGCTCGTCGCGCTCGGAGCGCGCGGCAAGGCGCTCGAGCTGTACACGATGCGCTTCGCTGACGAGGTCGTAGACCACGCCGACCTCGACGTGCCGGCACTGCGCCGTGCCCCCGCGCAGAAGGAGATCGAGATGGCCGCGCGACTGATCGACACCCTCGCGGGCGAATGGAAGGCCAGCGAGCACAAGGATCGCTACCGCGCCAGTGTGCTTGCACTGATCAAGCGCAAGGCCGCCGGCCATGACATCAGAGCGCCTGCACATGAGCCATCAAGGCCGCCCGAGGATCTGCTCGCCGCGCTACAGAGCAGCCTCGACGCTGGCTCACCCAAACACGCCTCTTCCAAGACTCGCAAGAAACGGGCGGCCACCAAGGCCAAGAAGCAGACGGGGGCAAGGAGCTGATGTCCCGCGGCCTCTGGTCGGGCACGCTCAGCTTCGGCCTGGTCGCGGTGCCGGTGAGGATGGTCAGCGCGGTACGCGACCGCGATATCCACTTCCATGAGATCGACGAGAAAACCGGCGAGCGGATCGAGATCAGACGTACGTGTGAGAAAGGCAAGCAGGAGGTTCCGTGGGAGCAGATCGGCCACGGATACGAGCTCGACGGCACGCAGGTCGTCCTCTCAGACGAGGAACTCGCCGCCGCCGCACCGGAGCGAACCCGCACGATCGAGATTGAGCAGTTCGTCGACCTGGACGCGATCGACCCGGCACACTTCAACCACCCCTACTTCCTATTGCCGGACTCCGAGTCCGAGGGCGTAATTCGCGCCTACCGGCTGCTGCGCGATGCGATGTCAAGCACCGAGCAGGTCGCGATCGGCCGCGTCGTGCTGCGCTCGAAGGAGTACCTGGTAGCCGTCCGCGAGCGCGACGGGCTGCTCTCCCTCACGACCATGCTGTTCGCAGATGAAATCCGCGATCCGGCGTCGATCCCGGATGTTCCCTCCGGTCGCGCCGGAGCACCGCGCCGCGGCGAGGTCGACCAGGCCGTCAAGGTGATCGACGCGATGACCCGCAGCTTCGATCCCGCGCGTTATGAGGACTGCCACCGCAGCCGCCTGATGAAGATCATCCGGGCAAAGCGCCGCACAGGAGAAGTCAAGGTTCCCGACCTCGAGCCGGAGCCCGACCCCGTGCCCGATCTGATGGCCGCGCTGAAGGAGAGCCTCGCCCGCGTGAAGAAAACCTAGCCGCCGATGTTGCTTGTCAGCTGGAACGTCGCGGGCCGCGTCAAGCGCCTCGAGGAGCAGGCCGAACGGCTGCTCAGCCTCGATGCGGATGTGATCTGCTTGCAAGAGGTCACCCGCACCACCCTGCCGCGCTGGCGGCAGGTATTGGGAGACGCCGGCTACCGGGGGCTCGCGCACGGCGATCTCGATTCGGGGCGCTCGCGGCCCCTCGCGGTGCTGACCGCCTGCCGAGAACCGATCGAGCCCATCGTGGTCGAGGGGGTGCCGTGGCCCGAGCGGGTTCTCGCGGTCCGCATCGCAACCGGGCCCGAGCTCGTGAACGTGCACTCCCCGATCAGTCCCAAGCCCGCGCTCGTCAAGGTCCGCACGCACGAAGCGGTCCACCGACACCTCGCGACCAGGCCCCGCGGTCGTGCTCGGATTCTCTGCGGCGACCTGAACACCCCGCGCAAGGAGCACCCAGACGGCAGCGTCTGGACATTCGCTCGCGACCAGTACGGCCGGCTGCGACCCGACCGCGGCGAGCGCTGGGATGACGCAGAGCTCGCACTCATCCGCGCCCTGGAGCGGTACGGCTTCCGCGACGCGTACCGCCTCACACACGGTTATGAGGCGCGCGAGCTCAGCTGGGAATGGCCGCGATGGAAAGGCGGCTACCGCCTCGATCACCTCATCGTCTCGGCCGCACTTGCGGTCCAGAGCTGCCGCTACGAGCACCAATGGCGCAAAGATGGCCTGTCGGATCACTCCGCGCTCATTGCAAGGCTCCGGCGGCCGGTTCCCAGCGACGTTGGCTGAGTCTCGCTCTAGCTCTTGCGGGGAATGCAGCTGATCTGGCCGTCGTTCTCGAGGATCGCCCACCGCAGATCGGCGATGGAGGTGATCTGAGAGTGACGTGCCTCCTCTTGAATGTCGGCGAGGGTGATCCGCTCGCGGCGCATGTTCCGGGGGATCGGCTGGCCGTCATGGACGAGCACGATCGGCTGACCCTCGGTCAGCAGCCGCAGCGCCTTGAAGCGGAACGCTGCCCAGCTCACGGTGACCGAGAGGAGAGCGATTGTCGAGATCACGATCAGCGTGCCGGTCACCGACTGATCACTTTGGGTGATGCCCTGCTGAACGAGATCGCCGAGCACGACGAGCAGAATCAGATCGAACGGCTCGAGCTGTGAGAGCTGTCGGCGGCCGACGATACGCGTCACCAGGAAGATGAAGAAGAAGACGACGACTGCGCGGATTACGAGGTCCATGGGTCAGGGGAAGATCGTCAGCGAGCGGTGGACGGTCAGCAGCGGTGTTTCACCGTCGGCGAGGATCACGTCCTCGCGGCGCTTACCGACGTTGGTTGGGTTGACTTGGAAGTAGATGCGCGCAACGAGCGATTCGCCCGCTTCGAGCTTGCCGTAGGCGAGCTGGACTTGCCCGTGGGCGGAGGTCGCTTGTTCGGGTTCGGGGACGATTGAGTTGACGCTCATCGATTCCCACCAGCCTTCGTCGAAGTCGAGCTGGAGCTGCTTGATGTCGCGGTGAGCGTCAACTTTGGCCTTGACCTGGAAGATCAGGCCGCTGCGCAGGCGCGTGGGAGCGGTGACGCTGAGACTCGCCACCGGACCGCTCGTGGAGCTGGTGGCCGGGTGCTGCCCGAAAACATTCAGCAGAGCGAGGAGCGGCAGCACCGCGACGCAACACAGCAGTCCGCGACGTACCCACACGTATCGTTGCCGGGCGTGCGGCTCGCGATGATTCTCCACGGTTATCCCATCGGGGAGCCCAGCCACATAAGGCTGTTCGCCAACGCTGGCTTGCTCTCCTGCCCTGAGCGTGGGCGGGGGGCTCACGTGATCTGATCTCGGTACTCGCGCAGGAACCCCTCGAACAGGCGGCGGTGACCCTCCTCGTCGTGGAGGATCGCGATCACCATGTCGTTGGTGACGGGATCGGACTCCTCGGTCGCCTCGACGATCTCGTTGTAGAAGTCGATCGCGCCGGTCTCGGCCTCGATCACGCCTTCGATGACGTGCACGATGTCGGTCTGCCGCTCGGGTGGTTGCAGATAGGACTGCTCGGCCTCGAAGTCCATCGAGCCGGGCACGATCCCGTAGAGCTCCTTGATCCGGTTGGCGAACTGGGTGGCGTGCCCGAGCTCCTCCTGGATGTCCGCGCGCAGCGATGTGACGACCTCCTGAGCGCGTACCCCATCGGGGTTGATCGAGTTGGCGAGATAGCTCATCACGGTCTCGATCTCCATCCAGTACGCGCGCTTGAGCATCGCGACGATCCGCTCGCGCTCCCCGCGGGCGTTCTCGGCGAGAATCCCTCTGCTGCTGTGCACCGTGGCCATAGAGCCTCCCGTGTTCGACGTTGGCGTGCTCGTCTTCGCTACCCCGCCGCCCGGGTCGGCAATCTGCCCGGCCCGGCTCCGCCGCGAACCGGACACTGCTGGTTAGCCCACACGTATGCGGGGTACGAGACCCCCCGCACTGGTCGACGCGATCCCGGCCGCCCAGGCAATAACCCTAGGTCCGCTCTGCAGAGAACGGGCCGACTTCAGTGGAGGGAACGACCACATGGCAGAGCTAACCGTTCTTGAGAGCAAGTTGGCGGAGGTACTCGGACTCGCGGGCGCGGCCCGCACCGCTAGCGAGAAAGTCAAGAGCCTGCTCGACGAGCAGGAGAGTGACCTCGCCGGTGGACTCGAGCAGATGGCGGAGGAGGCCCTTCGGACAGAGGAGCGCTGCACCGACATCGCCGGCGAGCTGAACGGCAAGAAGACCGCGATCCTCGAAGAGGGCCGCCAAGTCAAGCAAGAGGCGACCGAGATGATGAAAACTTATCTCGAGGGTGAGGACGAGGCGCTCGACGGCTTCGAGTTTCTCACGATGGCAGAGGCCGGTGAGGTCGGCCACTGGGAAATCCTGCAGCAGCTGAATGAGCAGGCCGGTATCCCCGCGATCGCCGAGCTCACCAAATGGGCGCTGCCGATCCAGGAACGCCACCTCGCCGACGTGCGCAAAGGATCCCTCACACTTGCCTCCCGCCAAGACGCGAACGAGACCGCAGGGTAGGAGGCCAAGCCGCCGCGAACGTTGTCCGTAGACTGCGGTCGAGGCTAGATGCAGCGAACCGCAACGGACAACCTCACCATCACTCTCGGATCGCTGCTGGGGCTGGATGGGAGCGGCCCGACGATCCTTACGCCAGTTATGGACGCGCTCGCAGAGGCGGTCACGATCAGGGCGCCCGACGACTCGCTGATCTATGCCAACCCCGCGGCATTGGCGCGCATGGGGATGAACACGCTTGCGGAGCTGCGGGCAGCGGACCCAAAGATGCTGATGGCCGACTACGAGACGACGGCAGCGGACGGCGAGCCGCTTTCGCTGCAGAATCTCCCATCGGTTCGTCTGCTACGTGGCGAGGAGCCCGAACCGTTGCTCATGCGCACCGTGAACCGCGCGAGCGGCGAGGAGCATTGGGTAGTGCTGAAGGCCACCGCGATCCGCGATGCGGAGGGAGTTGTGCTGGCGGCGGTCACGATCATCGAGGACGTCACCAAGCAGCATCGCGCTTCCCAGCGCCTGCAGCTACTCACGCAGGCCGCGGCGATCCTCGCCTCCTCCTTGGACTACCAGGAGACGCTGCGCAACGTCGCTGGCTTGGCGGTACCGCAGCTCGCGGACTGGTGCGGCGTGGACCTATTCGATGCCGAAGGGCGACGGCAATCGGTTGCGGTTGCGCACAAGGAGCCCGGCAAGCTCGAGCTCGCGGAGCGGCTACGCGAATACGATCCCGAACAGCTCGACCCGGAGCGCGGACTCGGCATGGTCCTGCGGACCGGGAAGCCGCAGCTGTATCCGCAGATCACCGAGGAGATGCTCGTAGGCGCCGCGATCGACGAGGGGCATTTGCGCTTGCTGCGCAGCGTCGGTATGCGATCGGTGCTGCTCGTCCCACTAGCCGTGCACGAGCAGGTGATCGGCGCGCTCACGCTCGTGAGCGCTGAGTCCGGTCGCGAGTTCGATCACGACGACCTGGAGTTTGCGGGCCAGCTCGCCGAACGTGCGGCGCTCGCGGTCGAGCACGCACGTCTCTATACAGACCGCGCCTACTCCGCCGAGACGCTCGAGGCGAGTCTGCGCCCGGGCCGTCTGCCGCGGATCCCCGGCTGGAGTCTCGCTGCCGAGTACCGTCCGGCCGCGGAGATCGGCGGCGACTTTTACGAGGTCTGGCCCGTAGGCGAGGAATGGATCGCGATGATCGGCGATGTCACCGGCAAGGGCGTCGACGCGGCGGCCCTCACCGCGCTGGCGCGCCACACCGCCCGTGAGGCATCCTACGCCGATCCCCGCCCCGCCCACGTCCTCTCGCGGGTGGACGCCGCGCTCAAGCGCCGCGACGCGCTCGCGGTTTGCACTGCGCTCTGCTTGCGCATCAACCGAGCCGAAGTCACGATCGCGGCCGGCGGACACCCGCTGCCGCTGCGTGTGCACGACGGTACCGCTGTCAGCGCCGGCGAGTACGGCTGCATTCTCGGCGCGCTCGAAGCTCCGCGCTGGCCAGAATCGACCCTCACCTTGCGGCCCGGCGAAACGCTGGTCGCTATCACTGACGGTGTAACCGACGCCCTGGACGCTGCTGGCGCGAGGTTTGGAGCCGACCGGTTGACAGACGTTCTGCAGCTGGCCGACCGAGACTCGGCCCAGACGATCTGCCGCACCGTCGTCGATGCGCTCGCCGCCTACGAAGCTGTTGAACAGGCCGACGACATCGCGATTCTTGTGCTGCGCTACGAAGGTCGCGAAGCCGCCGCAGCCGCTGTTGAGGGGTGCCAAGCGGGCGAAGGCGCAGGCTAGCGGCATTCGTCGACTGGCAGCACAACCGGGGCGGGCTTTTAGTCGGGGGGTCGCATAAGCTTGGCGCCGGCATGGGCGCGGGGAGGCACTTGGGGATGAGTAGCGGTGGGGTTTCGGCGGTGAGGACTGGTTCGGGCGATGACTCGGCGGGCGGGCGAGTCGAGCGGGACGCTGCTTCTCCCGCGAAGCTGTCGGGGCCTGTCGGCCGCTGGCGGCCATCGGGGGCGGCTGTTCTCGCGTTGCTGGTGGGATTGGTTGTGACGGCGGCGCTGGCGTTGACGTCTTTGGGGCTGTATGACCGTAACGAGGACCGGTTGTTGAGCTTGCGTGCTCGCGAGCTCGGGTTGGTCTTGGCGGCGGCGGTCCCGTCGATCCAGACGCCGCTGGCGTCAGCTGCCGAGCTCGCCGACGCGAGCGGCGGGGATCCTCAGAGATTCCGTGCGTTCATGTCTTCGTATGTCGGTCCGCGGCGCCAGTTCGCCTCGGTGTCGCTGTGGCCTTTGCGCACTTCTACCTTGGCGCCGTCCTTGGTGGTGGGCAGAGCTCCGGCATTGGCTTCATTGCCGCAGCAGGCTCGCGCGCTGTTTAGGCGGGCCATGCACAGCAAGCTGCTGAACGTAACCGGGATCTTCGGCACCGCCAGCGCGAGCCTCGGCTACGAGTACAGAACGCCGGGTCTGAGGGGAGGCTTCGCGGTGTATGCGGAAAGCCCGCTTCCCAAGGATCGGCGATCGCGGCTCTCGAGCGACTCCGCGTTCTCGGATCTCAACTACGCCCTGTATCTAGGCCATTCGCGTCGTTATGACGATCTGCTGGTCACGAATATGCGGCATTTCCCGACCGCGGGCCGTCAAGCGTCAGATGTCGTGCCATTCGGCGACAGCGCATTCACATTGGTGGTCACCCCAAATGGCTCGCTAGGCGGCGCGTTCTTTCAGAGTCTTCCCTGGATCATCGGTATCGCGGGCGTGCTAATCACGCTGACCGCGGCGCTGATGACCGATCGCCTGGCACGGCGCCGTCGCTACGCCGAGCAGCTCGTCGGCGTCCTCGACCGCGTAGCTGAAGAGAACCGCGCGATGTACACCGAGCAGCGCAGCATCGCGCAAACTCTCCAGCACGCGTTGCTACCTGACGCGCTGCCCGAGTTCGCTGGACTGCAGGTCGGTGCCCGCTACGTGCCGGCCGCTTCGGGTATCGACGTGGGCGGTGACTGGTATGACGTCGTCGCGGCCGGGGAGGGTCAGGTGCTAGTCATGATCGGGGATGTTTCAGGGCATGGGCTCAGGGCCGCGACGACGATGGCCTCGCTGCGTCACGCGGCGCTCGCGTACGCGGCACAGGACCACAGTCCGTCTTCGGTGCTCGCCAAGCTCTCGGACTTCGTCAACAGCACACCGCACAATTACTTTGCGACGATGCTCTGCATGCTGGTCGACATTGGCGCTCATCGACTGACTGTGGCCACCGCGGGCCACATCGCACCGCTGCTGATCGATGGCGCGGATCGCGAGGGACGATTTATTCAGCTCGACGTGAACGTGCCGATTGGCGTAGTACGCAACTCGCCCTATCGCGAGGCAACCGTATCCGTGGGACCCAATGCGACGCTGATAGCGTTCACCGACGGTTTGGTAGAGCGGCGCGGGGAGATGCTCGATGTGGGCTTCGAGCGCTTGCGCGACGCGGCCATCGGCCGACGGCTTCCCCTCGAGGATTTGATGGCAAAGCTCGCGCACGATCTCACATCCGAGGACCACCACGACGACACGGCAATAGTGGGCATCCGATGGCAGAGCTAGACGACGAGCTCGCAACGACCGTTGGGATGGACACGCAGCTCGATCCGACGGGTGCGCAGATCGTGATCCTCTCGGGGGAGCTGGACAGCTCCAACGCAGCGTCGCTGCAGGAGAGGATGACGGCGATCACAGCGCAGCACCCTCAGCGGTTGATCTTCGATCTCGCGGACCTGCGATTTATGGACAGCGCTGGGATTGCCGTGCTGATCAGCACCGCGGCACAACTAAGCAGTGTGTCTGTGCGCAATCCCTCCCCAATCATCCGGCGCGTCCTGGAGACCACCGGTCTCTCCAATGTGCTCGTCATCGAATCGTGACCAGCTCGCGCCGATTTCGCTGTGAGGCCAAGTCCGTCGGCGCCGCCCGCCACTTCGTCAGGGATGTCCTGCGGGAGCAGCCGCGCGAGACGGTGGAAGCCGCCGAGCTGATGACCTCCGAGCTCGCTACCAACTCCGTGCGGCACGCACACAGTGACTTCGAGCTCGCGATCCACTGCTCGCGACGCGATATCCGGATCGAGGTAAGTGACAACGGGCAAGGTCAGCCCACGCCGCGGTCTCCCGCGCCACACGAGCGATCCGGGCGAGGACTCCGCATCGTCCAAGAGCTCTCGGACACCTGGGGAACGGTCTCATCGAGGAACGGCAAGATGGTGTGGTTCACGCTGCCAGCACAGACGTTTGCCGAGCGCGAGCCCCGGTCGACAGCCGATAGCGAGCGAGGTATCCGGCCCTGGCGCTTCAGACGCCGGATTGCTAGGATCGGCCGGTCTCCGCGGGTCCAACAGCCTTGGGCGGCGGTGCTTCACCGGCGGGACTCACGGCAGCATTGCGGGCTCGCTCATGGGTCGGGCAGCCTGCGGTTGGCGATCACCTCGGCCTCAAAGTCTGTGTGCGGGCCGAGACCCGAGGAAGCTGATCTGCTCGGCGCTCAGCATCGGACGCTGACCGGCGAGCGCGGCGAGCCCATCGACGGCGCCGTCGATGTCGAGCATGTGCGCCACCCCCATCCAGTCCAGGGCGCCGTCGACCGTGCTGGCGGGCGCGTTGAGATCAGCGTGCCGATCGACGTAGACGAGGCCCAGCCGCGCGCCGCGGTCCAGTATCAGCCGGTCGCGGGGACTCCGCGCCGCTCTAGCTCTGCACCGGCTCGCGGAACCGGTCGAGGCAGACCACGTCGCGACCGCCCGCCAGCAGGGGTGGTCCTGGCAGCAGATCGGTGACGCGCTCGGCGTTACCCGCCAATCAGTCCACGCCAAATACGGAAAACGACTCCCATGACCAAGCATTCGAAACCAGCGGGCGCGTATCGGCGAGCAAGGGAGGTGAAGCGACCAGGCGCCAGTCGTCTGGGCATCCCGCGGGCAACGCCTCTCGCAGCTGCAATATCCGGCCCCAGCTTGCTCGGCAAGTACATCGAGCGCCGCTGCGCCGGGCTGTCCGCCGGTGCTCAATGATTCAGTACGCAGCGTGTCCGCTTCCTGGTGGAGAAGCTCGCGACGTGCGGCCAGCGCACCGAACGCCAGCACGACCAAGAAGCGTCGACGGTAGCCGCGCGGCGAAATGACCGCCGGCAGCATCACGCTGGTGTCGAGTACAACAGGCCGCACCGAGCGGCACTCTATGCGCGAACCCCGAAGCTAGTCGTCGCCTTCGAGCGCCGCTTGCAAGTCTGCATCGCTGACGGCTGCATACCGCTCATCCAGCGCCCGGATCTCCTCATCGAGCCGATAGGTCCCTGACAGCGAGGCGAGGAGCCCGGCGAGCGGGACGCGATAGTCGCCGCCGGGGAGCTTGAGGTAGGGGATCTTCTCGCTCTCGATCCAGTTGAGGATCGTGCGCTTGCTGACACTCAACAGCTCCGCGGCCTGCTTGGTGGAGAGCAACTTGGGTTGTGAGCGAACAGCCGGCATCAGATTCCCTCGATCATTTACAAGCCGAGCCTAGCACAATACTCGTAGTTTAGGCTATTTATCGTCTTCTACGCAATTTTCTTGATCTTCCCGAGACAGCATGGCTCTCCGCGGATCGCTCCCCGACGTCTGCCGTGTCGGTATTCGACCCGACCGGATCCCTCGTGCTCGCTTTGGATCTCGCTCGCTGATGACAGGAAGGCAACCCGCGCGCGCCCGCCAACTGAACCCGTCTCGCACCGATCTCAGACACTTTCCTGGGCGAGCGCGATGCCGTTCGGACCCAGGGGAACCCCATCCCCATCCACGCGCGAGTAGTTCCCTGCAGTCGTTAGATTTCGCGCAGGAAACGAAGCAGCGAAAGGAAAAGCAAAAAAAGACCCAAAATCACCGCAAGCGAGCGCTCTCTTAGCCACATAGCTCGCAGAAAACACATTATTTGCAGCGATTTTAATGGGCACGGGTGGTTTCGAACCACCGACCTCTCGCGTGTGAAGCGAGCGCTCTCCCACTGAGCTACGTGCCCTCGGAGGCTGATTCTACGGGCTGGGAGCACGGCTCGCCGGCCTCTCGTGGATCCCCTATGGAAACGCTATGGAAACGGCCCAGGCCGGTGGCGCGTGCCATCGACGCCTACGGGCCGAGGCGCCCGACTGTTCAAGGCGCCGGGAGGGCTTGCGAGGCGGGCCGGACAAAGCGGGCAGCCTACGAGGGGTTGGGGTCGAGGGCGATAGAGACACGGCTTCCGAGCCGCTTGAGGACTCATCGTCTCGCCCCGAAGGCTTGTCGGCTTGGGTGGCACGGCCTCGCAGACTGGGTCTACCGGCAGCGAATCGTGTGTCCCCCGGCGATCCATGTCGCCCGAGGTCATCTTCGAGTTGGGCGATGTCGCCGTTTCACGAGCCGGAATTATGCTGGATCGTGGATCAATAGGTAAGCCGGCCAGTAGGAAACACTCTTTGACTGAGCCAAGTCCCCCCGGATAGCCTGATGGTCTCGATGGTTGCCCTGCTCCATCGAGACTGAGCTAGTGGCATCGCCCGAGAAGAAGCCGGCACTGGTTGGGCGTTCGCCGCTTCGTGCGGTGGTGCTTGCTGTCGTCCTCGAAAGACCGGGCCACGGCTACCAGATCGCCGCGTATCTGCGGTGGAGGCTTGGGCCAAGCTGGCGCATCTACGCCAAACATCTGTATCCCGTGCTGGAATCGCTCGAAGAAAGCGGCCTGGTGTGGTCGGAGGATGTGCCGGCCAAATCACGGAATGGCGGCATACAGTCGGACAAAGACCGAAAGATGTACTACCCGACGCCGGCTGCCGAGCCGGCGCGGGCAGACTGGATACGCGCGCCGGTTTCGCTGGGCCTCATGCGCCCCGATATCCATGCTCGGCTGATCTTCTCGCGTCCCGATGAGGCGCCCCTACTGCTGGAGGTCTTGGACGAATACGAGCGCGAGGTCATCGAGGCAGTGGAGGCCAATGCTCGTGCCGAGGGCGCGCCGGTCTCCTGGCAGGGACGGATGATGAATCACACGCGTGCTGCGCTTGGGCGACAGTTCGATGCGGAAAAAGAGTCGATTTCCGAAATACGGGCCGACATCGAGAAGTTCCTCGAATCGCGCTAGCGAGCGATCATAGGGCTGGCAATGGCGCTGCTTTCCTTTCAGCGGGTCTCTAAGCACCTCCTCGATGGCCGGCGGGAAGTGCCGGTGCTCAGGGAAGTGTCGTTCGACATCGACCCCGGCGAATACGTCGGTCTATGGGGCAGCAAACGCTCGGGAAAGTCCACCGTGCTCCGGCTGGCGGCCGGTATCGAGACGCCGGACGACGGGGCGATCATCTTCGACGGCAAGGACTTGGCGCAGATGAGCACCGACCAGCGGACTGCGCAGCGGCGGCGCGGCGGTATTGCGTTCGCCCTGCTCGGTGTGAGCCCGGCCGGCAACCGTCCGGTGGTCGAGCACATAGCGACGCCGCTGGTCGCCGGGCGCGTCGGCTGGGATGAGGCCGAAGCCATCGCCCGCCGGATGCTCAAGCGGGTGGATGCCTCCGACATCGAGGACGCCTTGACGGGCGAACTGGGGTCGAGCGAATGCGTCCGGGTCGAGCTCGCGCGAGCGCTAGCGCATGAACCACGCTTGCTGCTCGTGGACGAGCCGGCGATCTTGGCGAGCCCGAGTGAAGCACGCGAGCTGTACAAACTGCTGCGCTCGGTGGGTCGGGACAAGGACTTAGCCGTGGTCATCGCCTCACGGGAAGCGCACGCCCTCGAAGGCGCTCCGCGCATCTTCTCGATCGATAATGGCCGGGTGCGTTCGACGGACTCTCGGCGCAAGGTGCTGCCCTTCCGGCGCGACGGCCGCGAGCCGTCTGCGTCGTGAGCGCGCTCGAGCTGCATGAGGTAGTCAAGCACTACCGCGCCGGCGACGATGCTGTCCGCGCGGTCGATGGCGTCTCGCTGACCGTGGCCGCCGGCGAGTTCGTGGCGCTCTACGGCCCAAGCGGCTCAGGTAAGACGACGCTGCTCTTGCTCGCAGCCGGCCTGATCGCCGCGGACGAGGGCGTGGTGTGCTTCGACGGCCGCGATATCACGACGCTTTCAGCGCGGGAGCGCGCGCTCTACCGCCGACGCGATGTCGGCTTCGTGTTTCAGTCGTTCTTCTTGATGCCCGGCGGTACGGCGCTCGACAACGCCGCCGTGAAGCTGATCGCCGACCGCTGGAGCATGAACGATGCCCACCGGGCGGCGCGCCGCTGGCTGGAGCGAGTCGGCTTGGGAGAGCGCGCCGGGCACCTGCCGGCGCAGCTCTCGATGGGCGAGCGCCAGCGCGTCGCCATCGCCCGCGCCTTGGTCAATGAACCGGGGGTGCTGCTCACCGACGAGCCGACGGGCAACCTCGACTCTGCCCGAGGGCGAGAAACGCTCGGACTACTACGCGATATCTGCCACGAACGCAATATCCCGGTACTACTCGTCACGCACGACCCGCAGGCGACGGCCTTTGTGGATCGCGTCCATACGCTGCGCGACGGCCATCTGAGTGATGGCCTGGACGCCGACCTGGGAGTCGTATCGGGATGAAAACCCGTCGGCGTTCATGGCAACCGCACGTCGGCGGCCTGCTGGTCAGCGCGCTCTTTCGCATGTACCGGATTCGCTTGCGGGATCATGGAATGCAAGAGCTGTTGGCCGGCAGCGGCATCGCTGTCGGTGTGGCGCTGGTCTTCGGCGTACTCGTCGCCAATACCAGCCTGACTGGATCGGCCAAGCAGGCGATCACGGCTGTCAACGGCTCGGCGCAGCTCCAGCTTGCCGCGCGCTCAACCGACGGCTTTAGTGAAAAGCTCGCCAATGAAGCAAGCGCCCTGCCGGGAGTTGAAAAGGCTGCCTATCTACTGCGCCAGAACGCCGTCCTCGTCGGGCGGCACGGTCGGCAATCGATCCAGCTCGTCGGCGTGACTCCTAGTCTGGTGACGCTTGGCGGCTCGGCGACCGCCGATCTTGGAGCGGGCGAGGGCCTGCTCACGGGCGGTATCGGCCTGCCCTCAGACGTAGGCGAAGAAATCCACGTCAAGACGGGCGATGAGGTGCAGCTACTCGCTGGTGGCGACGCGCATCGCGTGCTGGTGCGCGCCGTACTCAACAGCGGTGCGATCGGGCCTCTGGCAAACAGCCGGATAGCCGTCGCGCTGCTCAGCAATGCCCAAACGCTCGCTAAGCAGCCGGGCCGCGTGACACAGGTGTTGATCCACACGCGGCCTGGTGCTGAGGGTCGCGTCCAAGCCGAGCTGCGTCGGCTCGCTGCTGGTCGGGTGGACGTGGAGCCCGCGAACAACGAATTGAGCCTGCTCAACGCCACCGCCAAGCCGACGAATCAATCGACCCTGCTATTCGCGGGCATCAGCGTCATGGTCGGCTGCTTGCTGGCCTTCAATGCAATGCTGCTGACGGTGCCCGAGCGGCGGCGGCTCGTCGCCGAACTGCATCTCCAGGGTTATGACGCCCGTCAACTGCGCACGATGTTGGCGTTCGAGGCAATCATGCTCGGGCTCAGCGCCTCGGTGGTCGGCGTCCTGCTCGGTGACATTTTCGCACGAACGTTGTTTCAACAAGTGCCGATTTATCTCGCGGTGGCCTTTCCGATCAGCACCCATCAGGTCATCCATATCTCAACCGTGCTCATTGCTGTCGGCTGTGGCATCTTCTCAGCGCTGGTCGGCTCGGCGTCACCGCTGCTCGATCTTCGGCGAGATCCGGCTGATGCCGTGCTCAGTGATCCCGGTGAGCCGGGCCAACGCATCACGAGCGCGACGGCACGCCGGCTTGGGCTGCTTGGCTGCGTCCTGACGATCGGCGTCACGATTGCTGTGACCGCCGACGCTAGCTTGGCGGTGGTCGGTGGGATTGTGTTGGCGCTCGCAGCCGTGTGTCTCATACCGATTATCTTCCGGGTTCTGACAGGCGTCTTGAAACCGCTTAGTAAGCGGCTGCGCGGGAGCATGTTGTCGATTGCCGTCATCGAACTTGATGCCACGACGACGCGCTCGGTGGCCTTGGCCGGTGTCGCAGCGCTCGCCATCTACGGGGGCGTGGCGATCGGCGGCGCTCGAACCGACCTGATCCACGGTCTCGATACCAACTTCAGCGAATACATCGGCACGACCGATCTGTGGGTCACGACCGGCAACAACCTGACGATCAACAGCTTTGCGGCCAAGAACACCGCGCATGAAATAGCGAGCTTGCCGATCGTCTCGTCGGTGCGGGCCGATCAAGGGCAGCTGCTAGATATCGGAACGCGCCGTATGTGGGTGATCGCCCGAGCGCCCACGAGCCCGGCTATCGTCCCGGCCGGACAACTCTTGGAAGGCAATATCACGCAGGCATCCGCACGACTGCGGGCCGGCGGTTGGGTGGCACTCTCCAACGCCTTCGCCGCCGAACGAGACATCCACGTCGGCGATTCGGTGCAGCTGCCAACGCCATCCGGCCAAGTGCGTTTCGGAGTGGCTGCTATCACGACAAACATCGGCTGGCCGCCCGGCACGATCATCATGAGCGCGGCCGACTACTCCCGCGACTGGCTAACCGCCACCCCGACAGCGCTGGAAGTGAACCTCAAGCCTGGTGTCGGCCTGCTAGCCGGCGGGCGCGCCGTTTCACACGTCTTGGCCCCACGAGGCGGACTCCGCGTCCAGACAACTCCAGAGCGAGAGCGTCAGTTCGATAACAACGCGCGTAACGGGCTGTCGAGTTTGGCCGATATCTCAATCCTGCTGCTGGTCACGGCCGCGCTCGCCCTAGCGCTCGCGCTCAGTACCGCCATCTGGCAGCGCCGTACTCGGCTCGCCGCCTTGAAGACCCAAGGCTTTGACCGCTGGCAACTCTGGCGCTCGCTGCTATTTGAGAGCGCCATCTTGCTGAGTATTGGCTGCGTGGACGGCGCCGTGCTCGGAATATACGGACACGCCCTGGCGAATCGATGGCTGCGGCTGACGACCGGCTTTCCGGCACCGTTCGCGGTGGGCGAGGTCGGCCTCCTACTCACGCTAGCCTTGGTCGTCGGCATATCGCTGGCAGTGATCGCGCTGCCCGGCTACACCGCTGCGGCAGTACCGGCGCAAGCTACGTTCCAAGAATAGGCCAACGCCCCAGCGCCGCCCGCGATGCTGTGCGGCATGATCGCGCGACTGCATCGGCTTTCGGCATGTGCGGCTGGGTTTGTCTCAGCGGCGACGCGCTATTGGCTGACGGTCTACCCGCAGGTTCGGCGCGAGGTCGATCACTGGCGGCAGCGCTCCCTCGCCATCGCCAGTCCAGGGCTCCGGGCGCTGGCTGTGCAGAATCTCGACACCGAGGACACCAACTTGGAGGGTGCAGCGGCATTCGCGACCTTTGTCGCGCCCATACGTCGGGCTCAAGTCATCCGTGCTCAGGTGGCGTTTCAAGCGGCATATGACTATGCGGATTCGCTGGCCGAGACGCCATCGAGCCAGCCTGTAGCCAATGCCCGTCAACTCCACTTTTCACTACTCGCCGCTGTCGCGCCGACTATGCAATGCCGTGACTATTACGCGCAGCACAACGAAAATGACGACGGTGGCTATCTCGTAGCGCTGGTGCAGGCGGCGCGGATGAGCCTTACCAGCTTGCCGTCGTATGGGGCGGTCAGCCAGCTATTGCAGGCTGGGGTGGCGCGCATCGTGCAGTATCAGACACGGATCGGCGAGCCGCAGCGGCTCGCGACATGGATGCTGACGAAAATGGAGCCGGATTGTCGGTTGGCGTGGTGGGAGCTGGCCGCCGCGTGCGGTTCGTCAATGGGAGTCTTCGCGCTCATGGCAAGCGCTGCGCGCCCGAGCGTTGGAACCCGAGAGCTGGCGGATATCGAGCGTGCCTATTTTCCCTGGATCGGCGCCCTGCATACGCTGCTCGATAGCCTGATCGATCGAGCCGATGATCTCGCGGCCGAGCAACAAAGCCTTGTCGATTACTACGGGTCTGAGGATGCGATGATCGAGCGCTTGGCCCTGCTCGCCGTAGAAGCACAGCGAAGGACGCAAGCACTGCCGGACGGCGGTGACCACACCCTGATCTTGGCTGGCATGGTCAGCCTGTATCTCTCATCAGCGCAAGCCGCTCGGCCGCCCGCCTGGCTTGTCGGAGCCCGCCTTAAGAAGATAATCGGTCCGCTCGCTTGGCCGACGTTGGCTGTCTTTTACCTTCGGCGGTTTGTGGCGCACTCTTACCGACGATAGCCATCTTACGCACTAATACGGCGTCTGCACATATCATATGTCCGGGATAAGACTATGCCTATCCCGGCCTTGCGCTGTCGGCTGTCAGACGTCAGATTATGACGGCATGGTCGAGATAAACGTGATCTACGGGTCGTCGCAGCGAGACGACCAACGGGCGTACCCTGTTGACCCTGGCAACACGGGTGACTCTTTGCACCCTGGGCGAAGGGAGCCACGGTCCCGTCTATCTCAGACTGGCAGCGAGGGGCAGGCGCACGATCGGACGCCAAATCGCCGGCGTCCGGTCGAGCGTTCCACGGCAGCCGGTGCCGCTGCTCGCGCTATAACCCCGCATGGGCGGGCCGGGCGTCACCCTTTCGCGCCCGGCCCGCCTGAGCTATCTGACGATGATGCTCCGCAGGCGGATCTCTGGCGGACGTTGTATGTCCTAATCGTGAATGAGTGGACTCAGACTCTTGCTGGCCCGTTTGATTGGGTCAACTGGCCGCTTGATCGCTATGTCTTTGGCGAGCGATTGCACGAGCAGCTAGAGGATCGCAAAAACCTTGAGAATGCCGCCTGGGTTTGTGCAATGGTTGCTTGCGGGTTAGCACAGGAGTTCCGTGAGCTGGACATCCAGCCGAGACCGGTTCAACCAGGCGAGGAGCAGCTCGTGCGCGCCGACGAAGCCGAGGGCTACCGCTGTCGGATCGTCTCCGGGCGCGGCACCGGCTCCTGCTTGGACTTTTGCTACCTGTCGTCGGGGATTATTGAATTTGAGAGTTTTACCACGTTGCACCTGGTACGCCGGCCGACCAACGCCGACGCGGAATAAAGCCCATGTTAATCTCCGCACTAGGGCTGACGCCTGCGACTAAACGAGCGCTTGAGGTTGCCGGCATCGAGACTATCGACCAGCTCCGACGTCCCGCTAATGATCTGCTCGCCACCGAGCCCATCACCGGCGCGGTATTGCACTACGTGGCCTGTCGGTCGCAGGCGAACGGCTTCGGACTGCACGTCGACCCAAAGACGCGACGGCCAAGCGAGAACGATCTTGAGATACTGCGTCTGCGCGTTGTGGAAGGGTTTGCCCTAGTTTCAAAGCCGCCCGAGAATGTCGTCCAGCTCGATGCGCTCCCTCCAAACCATTCTGCTGATCCTCATCGTCAGCCCAGCACCAATTATCGCGGGAGCCATCGCTGCCGAGAGCGCCCCGACTGGGCGAGCACGCGAGATCATGGGTATCGCGATCTTCAGCGCTCTCTTCGGAGCCAGTACGTTCGGGGTCAACGTAGAAGAAGCAGGCGCCGGGCGCGCTCTCCTTGGTGCCTTGATCGCCGCGTTCCTCGTCGGGGTAGTCCCGGTCGCGATCTACTTCGAGCTTGGCTATCGCATCCGCTCACGCGTTTGGCTCGCCGTCTGGTGGGTGATAACCCTCGCGCCAATGGCGGTCTACGTCTGGCTTGCCCTCTTCCTTGTAGCCAGGGTCGGCGGCTGCGCCCCCATGCAGTACGAGTGCCCGATCTAGGCCCGCCACGTCCCCGCCCCGCTGTCCCATCTAGTTGGGATCGTTAGCGCGAGGGCTGGCAGCCAGGACACCGTGTCGACCGTAAAGCAGGCGTAGCAAGCTGTCGGGGGCGCAGGCGGCGGTGCGCTCTCAATCGCGGACGGTTGGGACGTCGGGTCTGTGTCCGCGCGACTCGGGCACAGCGACGTGGCGATGACGCAACGTATCTACATCCACGAGTTCGACGCAGCCAACCGCAGCAACGAGCGGAGGGCAAACTCGCGGTGCTCTATGGACCCGATTCTATTGGTCCGGGAGGGCTCGACCCTCTACACACGCACCCCCGCCGCGGGATGCGGTTCAAGTCGCGTCGTGGCGCTTGAGTACGCGTGCGCTAGAGCTTCGACCTCGGCGGGGGTGAGCGCGGCTCCGAAGGCCGCGCCGCCGCCGAGCTTGCGGTAGGCGGCCTGGAGCTCCTTGCCCAGGACCGAGAGCTCGAAGTGGCCGTCGTAGAGGCAGTACACGTAGAGCCCCGAGTTCGCGCGCAGAAAGCTCGCGCGGTGCGTGCGGCTCGCGGCTGCGAGGAACTGCCAGCCGCGTCGCGTGAGCACCGCGTAGGACTTCAGCAGGCCGCCGACCCCCGCGGCGGGTCCGGTGAGACCGCCTTCGGCGACGACGAACCTTGGTAGCGCGACCGCTTCGGCGCGTGCGGCGCCGCGCGCGAACGCGTGCCGAGCGGCCCGCGTACTTGTAGGTGGCAGGCCGTCAACGATTGTCGGCCACACGGCACGCGCGGCGGCGACCTCGGCGTGCGCCGGGTGCTCGAGCCGCCGCAGCGCGTTTCCGAGACGGACGAGGTCGGCGCGCTCCAGGCGCACGCCGGCGGCGCGCTGGGGATGAGAGCCGCAGCCCCCCAGCGCGGCGGCTACGAGCAACGCGACGGCGATGCCCAGCGCTACACGCACCGCCCTCGTGGCGGCGCCGCCCACTGGGAGCAGCGCCGTCGCGGAGCGTCTACTTGACGGGCCGACCCTTATGTGCCGAGCAGGTCGACGATGAAGATCAGAGGCGAGTTCGGCGGAATCGACGGCGGCCGCCCCGCCTTGCCGTAGGCGAGTTCCGCGGGGATGATCAGTTCGCGGCGCCCACCGACCTTCATGCCCACGATGCCTTTGTCCCAGCCCGGGATCACCTGGCCCTTGCCGAGTGTAAAGGCGAACGGTTCGTTGCGTTTCCACGACGCGTCGAAAACCTTCCCGTTGCTGTAGAGCGCACCGACGTAGTTGACGGTTATCGCGTCCCCCGTCTTCGCTTCCGCGCCCGTGCCCGTGACGATTTCCTTGGTCTGGAGCGTCGTCGGCGCGGCGCCCTTCGGCACCGCGATCGTGGGCTCTTTGGAGAGCGGCCCGGTCGTCGGCGTCGTCACCACGACAGTGTGTTCGATGAGTTTGTTCGCCGCCGCCGACTCGTTGCCGACGGTGATCGTGCTGGAGCTACCGCTCGACCCGCAGCCGGCGACCAGCACCGCTGCGCCGAGTGTCGCAACGCCCAGTCCGAGCCTCGAGCGGCGTATCGCTGCGTCGATGCGCGGCCGCGCGGGGAGGTGGTTGGAAAGCTTCTCGTTCTTCATCACGCGCGCAGCCTAACGGAACGCGACACATTTGTGGTGCGGCGCTCAAAAGCGTTCACGCGCGCGACGCGCCACGCGCCCCGGCACACTCGCGCGCTAGGATCGGCGGTGGACCGTGCTAGGCGGGGAGATAGCGGTGCCCTGCACCCGCAATCCGCTCTAGCGGGGCTGAATTCCCCTCCGAGGGGTTTCGCTCTGGTCGCTCCGCAACTTGGGGCGTCGATGGTTCGGGGCCCGCGCGGTGTCGGCTTGTGAATCAGGTCAGGTCCGGAAGGAAGCAGCCTTAAGCGATCCCCGGCAGGCGCAGCGGGAGCTCCCGATCCGGAGTCGCGAGTGGCGATCGGCGATCGGTCGCGGTATCTCGACGAGGGGTGCACGGTCCATATGTGTTCGACGCCCGCTCCGGCCGGGTCGGCGCAGCTGGGGCTCGGCGCCGCGGGCCCTACGGGCAACGCTTGAAGATCCGCCACGAGCGATTGCCGCCGCTCGCGCTGAAGCCGCGCGGCACACCGACCGCGTGCGCGCGTTCGGCTTTGTCGAGGATGTAGTCGCGCTGTACCTCCGCGTTGGCCGGTTCGAGATACGCGCCACGCGCGATCGTCCGCGCCTGCGCGCTGACGATCGCACTGGGAGCACCTTCCAGCCACAGCGCCAGCAGCGGGATCGGCGCGTGGTTCGGCACGCCGATCGGCTCGCAGCGCGCCACGATCGCGCCGCCGTCGACCAGCGCGACGAGGTCGTTCTGGATGCGCTGCTGGCGCGCCAGTTCGCCCAGTTCTTTGTGGTCCGTGTGGTACTGCGACGGGATGTACGCCAGCAGCGCCACCAGCACCAGCGCCGCGCCCGCCTGCCACCAACGCCGCCGCCGGTCATCGCGCGCCAGCAGCAGCCAGCCACAGAGGCCCGCGCCGCAGAACACGCACAGCAGTGCTCCCGGAAGGAACGCGTAGCGCGTGTCGATCGGCAGCCCCACGCTCGCGAACGCCGCGAACACCGCCACCGCCACCACACCCACGATCGCGCCCGGCAGCGCGCGGGCGCGCAGCCACCACAGCGTCAGCACCCCGCCCAGCGCCGCGCCCAGCAGCACCGCCGGGCCGAGGATCTCGCCGATGCGCCGCGGGATGTACTGCGGAACCTTCGCGATGCCCGTCTCGCGGCCCAGCGTCAGCGCGGTGTGGCGCGTGTTCGTCAGCGACCACAGCGCATCCCCCGTGATCAGCCAATCGCTCGCCACCCAGATCGCCGGCGCCGATACCACGATCAGCGCGAGTCCCACCAGCTGGCGCGGGGTGCGCTCGTCGCGAAGTCTCTCCCCCTCAGATCCCTTCGTCGAGCGCCTTGCGCGAGCGGTCGGTAGGGCGAGATAGAGCCAGTACAGGCCCGAGAAGACCCACGCCTCCGGCCGCAGCAGGCCCGCGAGCGCGAGCAGCGCGAGGACCGGCGCGCCGGCGCGCCGCCGCTGCGTCTCGATGATCAGCGCGCCCAGCACGAACAGCAGGTACGGCACGTCCACATACGCGCGCACCCCGTAGGAGAGGATCGGCACGCGCGTGATCAGCAACAGCGCCGCCACCGCGCCCGCCGCGCGATTGAACCACAGCGCACCGAGTCGGTACACCGCCCACGCGCACGCCGACAGCGCCAGGAAGCCGAGCGCCACCGTCACGTCCTCGATCGCACGCGGTGCCAGCGGCGAGAGCACGAAGCCGAGCGCCTCCACCAGGGGGTGTGGCGTCGGCGCGATCGGAATGCCGTACTGCGGCGTGTGCCCGCGCGCCAGCTCCCCGCCCCAGACGAGCGCGTACAGCGTGTCGTAGTTCGCGAAGCCCACGCCGCTCGCGATGCGCAGCAGAACCGCGCCGAGCGCGATCGCCAGTGCCGCGCCGAGCGGACCCCGCCGCGCGTACGCGTGCGCGTGTGCGCGCGCGGCGGGGTCCGTATCGGGCAACACCTCCCGGCTGCCGGCGGCTTCGCGGGAGGGCGCGGAAAGGTGCTCCGGTGGCACGCTCACCGCGCGCACGCTACCCCCTCGGACGCCGCGGCGGCCCTGGGTAGACTCAGGCGCGGTGGCCGATTTACAGATAGAGCCGCGGTCCGCGCCGCCGACCTCGCCGTCCGAGGAGCGCTCCGCCGAGCCCGCGCAGCGCTCCACCGAGCCCGCGCAGCGGCCTCCTGAGCCTGCACAGCGAGCCTCCGAGCCCGCGCAGCGATCCCTATATCGACGTCACCGCCCGCGGACGTTCGCGGATGTGGTCGGCCAGGACGCCGTCGTGCGCACGCTGCGCAACGCCGTGCAGGGCGAGCGCGTGCACCACGCGTACCTGTTCGTCGGCTCACGCGGGACCGGCAAGACCTCGATGGCCAAGATCCTCGCGGCGTGCCTGAACTGCGAGCGCGGCCCGACGATCGAGCCGTGCGGGCAGTGCGAGTCTTGCCGCGCGATTGCCGCGGCGCGCTCGCTGGACGTGATCGAGATGGACGCCGCGTCGAACAACTCCGTCGACGACATCCGCGAGTTGCGCGAGAGCGTCGCCTTCGCGCCGGTCAGTGGGCGCAGCAAGGTGTACATCCTCGACGAGGCCCACATGCTCTCCACCGCCGCGTGGAACGCGTTCCTGAAGACCCTCGAGGAGCCGCCGCCGAACACCGTCTTCGTGCTCGCCACGACCGAGGCACAGAAGGTTCCCGCGACCGTCGTCGACCGCTGTCATCGCTTTGACTTCCAGCGCCCCACCGTCGAGCAGATCGCCGACGTCGTGCGCCGCGCGGCCACCGCCGAGTCGATCGAGATTCCCACCGCCGCGACCGCCGCGCTCGCGCGCGCCGCGACCGGCAGCTTCCGCGATGCGCTCGGTCTGCTCGAGCAGCTCGTCACCTACAGCGGCAGCGAGATCGCGCTCGAGGACGTACTCGCGGTGCTGGGCGCGACCGACGGCGAGCTACTGGAGGAGACGATCGACGCGGTCCACGGCGGCGACGCGCGCGCCGCGCTGCTCGCCATCGCGCGCTGTGCGCAGAGCGGTCGCGACGCCGGCGCCTTCGCGGCCGACCTCGAGGCGCGCGCGCGTGAGCTGCTCGTCGTCGCCACGCTCGGCGAGGTTCCCGCGGAGCTCGCGCTGACCGCCGAGCTCGACGCGCGTCTCGCCGCGCAGGCCGCGCGCGTCGGGCAGGGCACCGCCGTGCGCCTGCTCGAGCAACTCGGCGCCGCGCTCGAGGCCGTCAAGGCCGGCGCCGATCCGCGCACGCAGCTCGAGCTCGCGCTCGTCAAGGCCGCGCGGCCCGCCGTCGACGGGTCGCTGGGCGCGCTCCTCGCCCGCCTCGAGCGCCTCGAGGGCGCCGCGGCCGCGACGCCGCCGTCGCCGCGCGTGCGTGAGGAGGTGTCCGCCGCGGCGTCCCCCGCCGCGCACCCGCGCGAACAGGCCCCCGTGCCGCTTGAGCCGTCGCGCGGGGCGCAGTCCACGCCGGACAGCCCGCCGCGCGCGCGCGAGGAGGCGCCCGCTGCGCCGCCGCCGGCTGTCGCGCCGGCTGCCAGTGCCGCGGCGCCGGCTCCCAGCCCCGACGCGGCGGCTCCCAATCGCGACGCGGCGGCTCCAAGTCCTGCCGCCTCGGTTCCGAGTCCCGCCGCGTCGCCTCCGGATCCCGCGGTGCCGCCTACCAGTCCCGAGGCACCACCTCCGCCCCCCGCCGCGGTACTCGACATCGACGATCTCGATGCGCTGGTCGCGCTGTGGCCGGCGGTGCTCGAGCTCGTCGGCGCGCAGAACGCGCTGCTGAGCGCGGTGCTCGCGCACGCGCGCCCCGTCGCGGTGCACGACGGCGAGCTGCGGGTGGCATTCGCGGCGGCGGCGTCGTTCCCGAAGAAGAAAGCCGAAGATCGCGAGCACCGCGCGACCGTGACGCGCGCGCTGCGCGAGCTCACCGGTAATGCGCACATTCGCGTCGAATACGAGTTGCGCGACGAGCTGCCCGAGCTGGAGGGCGAGCCCGAGTCGGCCCCGCGTACCGAGGAGGAGTGGGTGGCGCGCTTCAAGGAGGAGCTCGACGCCGAGGAGCTGCCCACCGAGCGCGTGCTCGCCGGCGGCACCGGGGAGTCGCCGAACGACACCGATACCGATACCGATACCGACATCGACACCGCGACCGGGGAGTAGATAGCGATGGCTCAGCAGCGCAAGCCCAACATGGGGCAGATGCTCCAGCAGGTCCAGAAGATGCAGCGCGACATGGAGGCCGCGCAGGAGTCCCTCAAGCACGAGACCGTCGAGGGCTCCGCCGGCGGCGGTGTGGTCACGGTGCAGGTCACCGGCGATCTGCACGTCAAGGCCGTGCGGATCGCCCCCGAGGCCGTCGATCCCGACGACGTCGAGATGCTCGGCGACCTCGTGCTCGTCGCGGTCAACGAGGCGCTGCGCGCCGCGCAGGCCCTCGCCGAGGAGCGGCTCGGCGGCGCGACCGGCGGATTGGACATGGGTGCGCTCGGCGGCCTCGGGCTGCCCGGACTCTAGAGCGGGACGCGGTTTGAGCACCTTCGCGCCCCCCGTTCAGAAGCTCGTCACCGAGCTCTCGAAGCTGCCCGGGATCGGCAACCGCACCGCGCAGCGTCTCGCGTTCCACATTCTGCGCGCCTCCGGCGAGGACGCCAACGCACTCGCGCAGGCGATCATCGAGGTAAAGGAACGCATCGGGCTGTGCGAGGTCTGCTTCAACCTCGCCGACGAACCGCGCTGTCGCATCTGCCGCGACGCGCGCCGCGACGCCGGCGTGATCTGCGTCGTGGAGGAGCCCAGCGACGTGATCCCGATGGAGCGCACGCACGAGTACCACGGGCTCTACCACGTGCTCGGCGGCGCGCTCTCGCCGATCGACGGGATCGACCCCGAGGATCTCAAGATCGCCGAGCTCTTCGCGCGCGTCGCCCCCGCGGCGGGTGCCGCGCCGGCCAGCGCCGCTGGCTTCGCGGAGGCCGGCGGCGGCGCGGACTCCGGCGGCGCGGACGCGCTCGGCGCGGGCGGCCCACCGGGCGACGGCGCGCCCGCGGTGCGCGAGGTCGTGCTCGCGACGAACCCCACCACGACCGGCGAAGCGACCGCGCTGCACATCGCGGAGGGTCTGCGCGAACGCGCCCCGCATCTGACCGTGACGCGCCTGGCGAGCGGGCTGCCGGTCGGCGCGGACCTCGAGTACGCCGACGAGGTCACACTGGGCAAGGCCCTCGCGGGCCGCCGCGCGGTGTAAAAGACGATGACGATCCCCTTGCCCCACTAAGCGCCGCGGCGCGGACGGCCGAGAATGGCGGTGATGACGGAAGTAGCCAGCGAGCCGCCGCGAGCCGCTCGCGAGCCCCAGCGGGGGCGCCTGCGCGCGCTCGACGGGCTGCGCGGGCTCGCGGCGCTGGTGGTACTGGCGCACCACACCCTGCTGGCCTCCTCGGCGCAGCTCGCCGACCCCTACGCGGGGCTACCGCAGTCCGCGGGCCGCGCGGTGTGGCTGTTGACGTACACCCCGCTGCACATCGTGTGGGCCGGGCCCGAGGCGGTGGTCGTGTTCTTCGTCCTCAGCGGTTTCGTGCTCTCGCTGCCCGTCGCGCGCGGGGGGCAGCTGCGAATCGGCTCCTACTATCCCGCGCGCTTCGTGCGCCTCTACCTGCCCGTCTGGGGCGCGCTGGCGGTGGCCGCGGCGCTGCACCTCGCCGTCGACCACCACGCGGTGCCCGCGGCGAGCTGGTGGTTGAACGGGCACGCGCCGCCGCTGAAAGTCCACGCCGCGCTACTCGATGCCGCGCTGCTGCCCGGCGCCGGCGACTGGGGCTTCACGACCGCCCTGTGGTCGCTGCACTGGGAGATCGTGTTCTCGCTGCTGCTGCCCCTGCTGCTGCTGGCCCCCCTGCGGTTGCGCTCGTGGAGCACCGCGGTCGCGCTGCTCTGCTTCCTCGCGCTGCTGCGCGCCGGCGGCTCGCTGGGCGCGCCCGCCACGCAATCCGGAGTGGGCGGGCCGCTGCTGGACTCCAGCGGCGGGGAATACCTGCTGGAGCTATCGCCCTTCGTGCTCGGCGTGCTGCTGGCCTTCAACCACGAGCAGATCGAACGCCTGGCGAACGCGCTGCGCGAGCGCACCGTCCGCAACACCGCCACGAAGCTCGCGCTCGGCGTCGGCTGCATCTGCGCGTTGACCGCCAACTGGTGGCTGCCCGGGAGCGCCTCCCCCGCCGCGCTGGTCGCGGCCGGCGCGTGTCTGGCCGTCGTCGCCGCGCTCAGCGTCCCGGAGTTCGGCGGCTTCCTGGAGTCCGCGCCGATGCAGTGGACGGGGAAGCGCTCCTACAGTCTCTATCTAGTGCACGAGCCGATCGTCGTCGCGCTGGCGTTCGCGCTCGGCGGACGGCCCTCGCCGGTGCTGTTCGCGGCGATCGTGATCCCGCTCGCGCTGGGCGCCGCAGCGGTCTTCTTCCGCTGCGTCGAGTACCCCGCGCACCGGCTCGCGCGCCGCTGGACGATCTACCGCCCCGCGCCGTCGCCGGTGAGCGAGCTCGCCGCTCCGCAAGGGCAGCTCGCCAGTTTGTAGGCTTGACCGTCGATGGCTACGTATCGACGGTGGGTACTTCGTGCCGCGCTCGTGCTGGGCGCCGGGGTGGCGCTCGTGCTGGGCGCCGGGGTGGCGCTGGTGCTGCCCGCGGGCGCCGCGGCCGCCGCGGGCGTGTTGAGCGGTCGCGTCCTGCGACTGCCCGCCGCGCGCGGCCTGTCGTTTGCGGAGGCCTACGCAATCGACCCCGACAGCGGCGACGTCGCGGCGACCGCGGGGATCTCGCATGCGGGCTTCCGCGTGTCGCTCGCGCCGGGGCCCTACCTTCCGGCGGTGGCGGCGCAGAGCGCGCACGGCGAGTCCTACGGGGGATTCGGCGCCGCCGTCACGGTGCGCGCGGGTGCCACCGCGCGCGCCAACGTCAAGGTTCGCGCTCTCTCGGCCAGCGCCACCGCCGCGCGGGCGCGCGCGGGCGCCCGCGTGTCGCGCGCGAGCGCGCACGCGCGGCGGGGCGACCCGTTTGGTGATCTGCCCACCGCCGCGGCCCACGCGGCGAGCGGCGGCGCGATCTACACGGTGGGCTCCGTCGCGCTGGACGCGCAGCCCGGCGCGCGCATCCCCAGCTACCAGCTCAGCGACCACGTGCTCGCGCTGATCTTCAATCGCTGCACCGCGCAGGGCACGCGCTTCGTCGACACCGGCGCCGCGTTCGTCGCCGCCGCGCGCCGCGAGCAGCAGCTCTCCGAAGCGGGCCGCCTGGCGACGAAGGTCCGCTACGAACCGCTGCACGCGCAGTACGCGGTCACCGGGCACGGCACCGCGACCAAGCAGGGCCAGGTCACGCTCGAACTCGAGCTCACCGATTCCGCGACCCACGAGTCGGTCCAGCCGGTCACCGTCTCCGGCTCGGTCAAGCAGCTCGAGAGCTTGATCGACGAGCTCGCCGCGAAGTTCGCCGCCGCGCACTGCACGCCGCCGCCGCCCGCGCTTCCCGAGAATGCGATTGCGGTGCCCCCGCCCGCGCTACCCGCGCTGATCCCGACGCCGCGCACCGAATCGAATACGCCGAAAGACTGTCCCGACGAGGAAGCCCTCCAGAACGACGCCAGCAGCGGCGGCACGGTGCGCCTCGGCGAAGACTGCCGCGTCGAGCTCACCGAGCCGCTCGTCATCGCCGGCGGCGAGTCGCTGAAGATCGAAGCCGCGCCCAACGCGACGATCGTGGCCGCCGAAGGAGTCGAGACCGGCCTGTTCATCGTCCAAGCCGCCGGCGCGCTGACGCTCGAAGGAGTCGCGCTGGAGGACGGCGTCGCGCTCGGCGAAAACGGCGAGTCCGCAGCTGAGGGCAGCGCCGGCGAACCGGGTGAGCCGGGCGGCCCCGCGGGCAGCCCCGGTGGCGACGGCGGGGAAGGCGGCGCCGGGCCCAACGGGGAAGCCGGCGGCGACGGCCGCGGCGGCGCGGTCGAGAACGCCGGCACGCTCACCATCATCGACAGCCGCTTCGTCGGCGACAGCGCCGACGGCGGCAGCGGCGGAGACGGCGGTATGGGCGGCGTCGGCGGTGCGGGTGCAGCCGGCAGCGAAGGCGCGCGCCGCGCCGGCGGCGCGGGCGGCAAAGGCGGCACGGGGGGCAAGAGCGGCGCCGGCGGCGACGGTGGGGACGGCGGCGACGGGCAGGGCGGCGCGATCTACAACGCCGCCGGCGCGACGCTCACGATCACCGCCAGCACGTTCGTCGGCGACGGCGCGACCGGCGGCGGCGGGGGCCACGCCGGTGAGGCCGGCGTCGGCGGCGCGGGCGGCGACGGCGGGCGCGGAGGCGAAGGCGCGATGGGCAGCGAAGGGAACTACGGGGCCGGCGGCACCGGCAAGGTCGGCGGCGCCGGGGGGCCCGGGGGAACCGGCGGCGACGCGGGTGACGGTGGCAGCGGCGGCGCCGGTGGCAGCGGACAGGGCGGCGCGATCTACAACGCCGGCACGCTCAGCGTGAGCGACACCACGTTCCTCGAGGATGGCGCGCAGGGCCTCTTCGGCGGCGCCGGCGGCGACAGCGACTTCGGCGGACCCGGCGGCGAAGGCGGGATCGGCGGCCGCGGCGGGCAGGGCGGCAACGGACACTGCGCGCCCGAAGAAGGCGGTGTGGAATCCAAATGCGGCGCCGGCGGTGGCGACGGTGCCAACGGCGGGGTCGGTGGTGCCGGCGGCGACGGGGGCGACGTCGGCAAAGGCGGCGACAACGGCGACGGCGGCGACGCGCAGGGCGGCGCGATCTACAGCCTTGCGACCCCCGACACCGCGAGCGACAGTTTCAGCGAAGACGCCGTAGACGCGGGCATCGCGTCGGGCTTGGACTGCACGACCGAATTCGAAGAGCCGCAGTTCGACTGCCCGGGGCACGGCGAATTCCCCGGCGCCGGAGCCTCCGCTCCGGGACTGGGCGGCCTCGGCGGGCTCACCGGCGGGGGCGGGGGGCCCGGCAACGGCGGCGTCGCCGGCAAATCCGGGAGCAAAGCCGGCGCGAAGGGCGGCGAAGGGGCGCCCGGCAATCAGGGCAGCGACGGCAACCTCGGCAACGGCGGCGCGGCCGAAGGAATCGACGTCTACCCCTGACGCCGGGCGCGCGCGGCGCCAGCTGCGCCGATGAGAGACGCGCCGACGCAGTACGGGCCGTGCATGCACGGCCCGTGACGGGGCCGCATGCGGCCCCGTCCCCGCGCCGCATGCGGCGCGGGCTTCCCATCTATCCTGCCCGGTGTGTCCGAGCTCGTGGTGATGAAGTTCGGCGGCACTTCGGTCGCCGACGCGCAGCGCATCAAGCGCGCCGCGCGGCGCATCGTGGAGAAGCGCGAAGCGGGTGCGCGCGTCGTCGCGGTGCTCTCCGCGCGCGGTAAGACCACCGACGAGCTGCTCGCGATGGCCGAGGAGGTCTCCGCGGCGCCGGACGCACGCGAGCTCGACATGCTGCTCTCCACCGGCGAGCGCATCTCGTGCGCGCTGTGCGCGATGGCGATCCACGACTTAGGCCACCGCGCGCTGTCCTTCACGGGCTCGCAGGCGGGGATCGTGACCGATAGCTCGCACACCAAGGCGCGCATCCTCGACGTGCGCGCCGAGCGCATCCGCGCGGCGCTCGAAGAGGACCACATCGTGCTCGTCGCGGGCTTCCAGGGCGTCTCGACGGCGACGCAGGACGTCACGACGCTGGGCCGCGGGGGTTCGGACACGACCGCCGTCGCGGTCGCCGCGGCGCTCGGCGCGGAGGTCTGCGAAATCTACACCGACGTCGCCGGCGTCTTCAGCGCCGACCCCCGGATCGTGCCCGACGCGCGCAAGTTGCCGCTGGTGTCCTTCGAAGAGATGCTCGAGATGGCCGCCTCGGGCGCCGGCGTGCTGCAGCTGCGCTCGGTGGAGTACGCGCGCAATCACGGCGTGCGCATTCACTGCCGCTCGTCTTTCGAGGACGCGCCCGGTACGGTTGTGCTCGACGAGAGCGAGACCATGGAGCAGCCTCTGATCACAGCCGTCACCCACTCCACCGCCGAGGCGCGGTTGACGCTGACCGGCGTTCCCGACGCGCCGGGCGCCGCCGCGCGCATCTTCGCGGCGCTCGCCGACGCCGACATCAACGTCGACATGATCGTGCAGAACGAGCCCACCGCCGCGGGCGGGCTCGCCGAGATTTCCTTCACCGTCCCCCGCGAAGACCTGCGCGTCGCGCGCGCCGCGCTGGAGCCGCTGGTCGGCGAGTCCTACGCCGAGCTCGCCGCGCACGAGCAGATGGGCAAGGTCTCGATCGTCGGCGCCGGCATGCGCTCCAACCCCGGTGTCGCCGCGCGCGTGTTCGGGGTGCTTGCCGCGGAGCGCATCAACATCGACATGATCTCCACCTCGCCGATCAAGATCTCGTGCGTCATCGCGCGCGAGCACGTCGAGCGCGCCGTGCAGGCGCTGCACGGCGCCTTCGAGCTCGCCGGGCCCGGGACCGTCGGTCCCGAGGAGCCCTTCCGCGCTCGCGGCGCGCGATAGCGAGCCCCGCCGCGCGCGCCCGCGGCTCGGGTGAAGCCGCTCCCGAGCCCACGGGTTCACCGCTTTAAAGGTCAACAAGATCCTTTAAGTGAACAATTAACGCTGTGGGCAAGTGTGGCGGGCTTTCTATGTCATTTCGCCCAGAAGCCCACACATTCGGTGAGAAAAAAACGGGGCCCTCTCCAACGTACGTCCAGTGTGGTAAGGTGCCGCTCAAGTAGCCGCACGGAAGCGCATCGTGCGGCGTTGGGGAATTCGTAGGACCGCAGGAATGGAGAGGTGCAGCTAGCGAGTTAGGGATCGACGCAGGGAGCGTCGTGCTCTCTGTTTTTCACTGAACCGGTGAGGATTCACGGTCACGGGCGAGAGCATGTCCAGGTCATTTTTCGGGACGCCGGCGGTGACGCAGGCAGGTCAATCGTCACAGTCATCGGCTCGAGATTTTCTACAGGTTTATAACGACGTTTTGAGTAGAAATGGATAGCTTCTCTGGCGCGCGACTAAGAGTTTGTTCCCGTGCTTCTCGCCGTCCATGAGGACAACCGGGAGAATCGACCGATACGGGGGTATCGACAGTGCCAACGCTAGAGACCGGGAAGGGCTCGAGCATGGAGCGGGGATTTCACTCTGAGAGAGCGAAGGGGCCGACGGTGCGCGGCGAGGCGCGCAACTCTCGGCTGGTCTCGCTGGCGATCAAGCGCGCTCGCGAAGGCGACCGCGAGGCGCTGGGCTTCCTCTACGCGCGCTACGCCGACAACGTCTACGGCTACGTGCTCAGCATCGTGCGCGACCACCACCAGGCCGAGGACATCACGCAGCAGGTGTTCGCCAAGCTCGTGCGCGCGATCGACAAGTACGAGGAGCGCGAGGTCTCCTTCCTGGCTTGGATCGTGCGCGTCGCGCGCAACGTCGCCGTCGACTTCATCCGCGCCGAGCGCCACATTCCCGTCGAGGAGGTGCGGCAAGTCGACACCGGCGTGCCGTGGGAGCGGCTGCTGGATGGACGCACGCAAGAGCTCCGCGACGCCTTCGCGGCGCTTCCGCAGTCACAGCGCGAGGTCGTGATCCTGCGCCACTTCGGCGGTTACTCGCCGAGCGAGATCGCCAAGCTCACCGGTCGCAGCGAGGGCGCGATCCACGGTCTGCATCACCGCGGACGCCGCACGCTCGCCGCGGAGCTCGCCAGTCGCGGCCTCGGGCCCGCCACCAGTCGCGAACTCTCCGTCGGCGGGGGCGCCATCGTCTAGCGCGCCGCGCCCGCGGCCGCTTGAGCGCCGCCGCGGGCCGCGGCTGGCGCGCCGGGTCTACTCCGGCTCGGAGGACGACGGGCGCCGGTGCGGCGGGAGCTTGCGCGCGATCCGCTTGCTGTCGAGGTCCGCGAGGTAGTAGAGCACCGCGAAGGCCGCCAGCTCGTCGACCGCGGTCTCCAGCATGGCGGCCTGTTCGCTGAGTGCCTCCCACGCGAAGTGGTCGAACTTCAGCGCCAGCGTGCGCTCGCCCTCCGGATCAGCGCGGTCGTCGGACAGCAAGCTGTGGGGGGTCGGATTGCATTCCATGTGCGAGGGTCGCTCTACTTCGCGTCAGCGCGGGCAGCTGCTGAGGTCGTGGCAAGCATGGATCTATATCGAGGGTGCGACAAATTCAATGTTACAGGACCGTGATAACAACTAGCAGCAGGGTGCGCCCAGCGCGGCGCGCGCCGCGCTTCAGAGAACACGACGGCGACTGAACGTCCTCACGACAAAGCGAGTGCTGCGCCCCCGCCGATGAGCGTCCGCCACCGCGACCCGAACCTACCATCTGGCGAGCGCTCCGGCAAGACCGGCAACGAGCGCTGCAGCGGACCGCCCGCCGCGCGCGCGGGCGAGCCGCGCGCAGGCGCCCCGCGGCGGAGCCCGCGTCGAGTCAGCGCGCCACGAGCGCGGCCGCCAACGGCTCGCCCGCAGCGGGTTGCTCGGCGGCCCGCTCCGCGGAGGAGCGCCGATCCCGTTTCCCCCGTCCACCCGCGCGCTCGCCGATCCGCTCCCCGTTCCGCCGCGCCCGCGGCAGTCGCCGCGCGATGCGTCCGCTGTCGCGGTCGGAGACGTAGTACAGCACCGAGAAGCTCGCGAGCTCATCGATCGAGACACCCAGCGCCGCGGACTCATCCGCCAGGGCGCTCCACGTGAACGTGTCCAGGTCGAGCGTCAGCGTCCCCGCGGGGCGGTCCTTCTCTTCCCCCCCGCGCGCGTCGCGGCGGTGGCAAAGCCGTCCTCTATCTGCATGCCTCTCTCACCTCGAAGACCGAGTCGGCGCATCCCGCGCGCGGGACCGCGACAGATGGAATAGGGGAATTCGCACGGTTCATACTTGCCGGCGCAGCAACGTCGCCCGTCGCGGTCAACTTACACCGCGCCGCCAAAAAATTTGACTGCAATGCGATGTGTAAGTTTTTGGCGCGGGCCTCCGTTGCTGGCCCGTGAATGCCCCCCACCACTCCCCAACATCACTGCTGCAAGCTCCCGACGTCGACGTCGACGTCGACGTCGATGTCGACTCCGCGGAGCTAAGCGCGTATGACGTGGGCGCCGTCGCGGCGGCCCGCGAGCGGTTTCGGCGTACCCGCGTCGGCGGCTCACCGGTCCGCGATCCGCGGGTCAGCGTCGTCATACCGACACTCAACGAGGCTCTCAATCTTCCGCACGTGCTGGCCGAGTTGCCGTCGTGCGTGCACGAGGTCGTGATCGTCGACGGACTCTCCACCGATGGCACGCCCGAGGTCGCCGCCCGGATTCGTCCCGACGCGAAGATCGTGTTTCAGAGCAAGCGCGGCAAGGGCGACGCCCTGCAATGCGGATTTGAAGCCGCGACCGGTGACATCCTGGTGATGATGGACGCCGACGGGTCCGCCGATCCCCAGGAGATTCCGGCGTTCATCGAGGCGCTGCTGCACGGCGCCGACTTTGCCAAGGGCAGCCGCTTCCGCCCCGGGGGTGGCAGCTCGGACATCACGCGCCTGCGCATGGCCGGCAACCGGATCCTGAGCGGTACGGTGAATTTGTTGTTCCGAACCCGCTACTCGGACCTCTGTTACGGCTACAACGCCTTCTGGCGTCACTGTCTGCCCGCGATGAGCGTCGACTGCGCCGGCTTCGAGGTAGAGACTTTGATCAACATCCGCATCGCGCGCGCCGGACTGACGATCGCAGAGGTTCCCAGCTTCGAGCGCGACCGCATGTACGGTCAAAGCAATCTGCGCACCTTCCGCGACGGCGGGCGCGTGCTGCGCACGATTCTCCGCGAGCGCGCGCGCTGGACGCCGCATCGGCGCGAGGGGGATAGCGCGCTCGATCTGCTGAGCGCGTCGGTGGTAGAAGTGGGCTTGCTAAATTCGACCTCCGAATGACGGAGCGGGGATTTGTTGCGGCTCGCGCTATCGAGCTGGGTGAGCTCCGAGCCGATGCCGAACCATGGTCGAAGCGATCCCCATCCTGCTCTACCACAGCGTGCCCCGCGGGGCGCCCGACGCGAGCGATCCGCTAGCGGTCTCCTATGAGCAGTTCGCCGCCCATCTCGACGCCGTTCTCGACAGCGCCCGCGTTCCGCTGACGATCGGCGAGATCGCCGCGGGGCTGCGCGGCGAGCGTCAGTTGCCCGAGCGCGCCGTCGCGATCACCTTCGACGATGGCTACGCCAACACGCCCGCTGCCATCGAGCTGCTCTGCGCGCGCGGTCTGCGCACGAGCCTCTATGTAACTACCGGGCAGGTCGGCGACCCGCAGATGATCGACCCCGAGCAGCTGCGCGGTCTCGCCGAGCGCCGCGAGGCCGTGGAGCTCGGGGCGCACACCGTCACTCACCCCCGCCTCGACGAGCTCAGCCTCGCGGCGGTCCAGCGCGAGGTGTGCGATAGCAAGCGCTGGCTCGAGCAGATGCTGGAGCGACCCGTGACATCCTTCGCCTATCCCTACGGAGCGCACGATCCGCGGGTGCGCGCCGCGGTCATCGCCGCCGGTTTTCACTCCGCCGCCGCCGTCAAGAACGCCATCTCCCATCGCGAGGACGATCCCTGGGCGATCGCGCGGTGGACCGTCGATGGCACCACCGACGCCGAGCGCATCGCGCGCGTTCTCGACGGTCGCGGCGCGCCGCGCGCGTGGCGCGGGGAACGGCTGCGCACCCGCGGCTATCGAACGGTGCGCAAGCTCCGGCGGCGGATCGGCCGGCCCGTATGAGCGTCGCGCTGAGATCACCCGCGGTGCCGCCGCGGGAGCTCGCGGAGTGTCTGGGAGACGCGCGCACGCCGATCGCCGTGCGTGCCGTCGAGCTCGAGGACCGCGCCGAGCGGCTGCAGCTGCCCGCCAGTCGCAGCGGCCGGCCCTACGCGCGCCTGCTGGTGTTCGTGCGCCGCGCCGGCCGCCCGCTCGGCTGGGTCGCACTGCCGGTCGCACCCCACGGCGAGGTCTCGCTCGCGGCGCTCGCCGGGTTGGAGGTAGCGGCCGACGCTCCCCCCGAGATGGCGCCGGGGCCGGAGCATGCACGGGCCGCCCGCGGCTCGCGGCCCGCGTCGGCGTTGGTCGCGGAGTCGGCGTTGGTGCCCGCGTCGGCGGGGGCGCCCGAGTCGGCGGGGGCACCCGAGCCGGCGTTGGCGCCAGAGTCGGCGCCGCTAATGAGCGTCGTCGTCGCGACCTGCGCGAACCCCGAGCTCGTCGTTCGCTGCGTAGCGGCGATCCAGCTGCACGCCAGCGGTCCCTGCGAGGTGGTCGTCGTCGAGAATCGCCCGCGCGGCTCGACGGTCGCGCGGGCCCTCGCCGAGCGCTTCGGTGGCGATGAGCGAATCCGCTACGTCGAGGAGCGGCGTCCGGGGCTGGCCTGCGCGCGCAACGCCGGCCTGCGCGCCGCGCGCGGGGAGCTCGTGGCGTTCACCGACGATGACGTCGTCGTCGATTCCACCTGGGTGCCCGCGATCCGCGCCGCGTTTGCGGAGCGGCCCGACGTCGCTTGTGTGACGGGCTTGATTCTCCCGCTCGAGCTCGAGACGCCCGCGCAGCTTTTGATCGAGCGCTTCGCGGGCTACGGCAAGGGTTTTCGCCCGCGAATCTACTCGCTGGAGAAGCCCCCGCCCGACCAACCGTTGTTCCCGTACACCGCGGGCTACTTTGGATCGGGAGCGAATATGGCGTTCAGGACCGGTTTCTTGCGAGATATCGGCGGGTTCGACCCGGTTCTCGGGACCGGCACCCCCGCGCGCGGCGGGGAGGATCTCGACATCTGCATCCGCGTGCTCGGCGCCGGCGCGCAGCTGGCCTACGAGCCGCGCGCGATCGTCTGGCACCGCCACCCCGAGACCGCCGCGCATCTGCGACGGCGAGCGTTCGACTACGGCACCGCGCTGGGCGCGATGGTGAGCAAGCACCTCCTCGCCGGACCCAACCGCTGGAGGATCCTCTCGCGGATTCCGCAGGGCATCCGCTACTACACCGATCCGCGATCGCGAAAGAACGCCGCGCGGGGATCCGCGTTCCCGCGCGGCCTCGCGCGTCTGGAGCGCGTCGGCCTGCTCTACGGACCGCTCGCGTACCTGGCGAGCCGCGTCGATGCCCACCGCGTCGATGCCCGCCTCGTCGAGGCTCGGCGATGAGCGCGGCGACGCCCGCCGGCCCACCCTCGGCGCTCTCCGCGCCCGCGAACGGCTCCCCCGCTCAGCCAGCCGGGGGCCACGCTCGCTGGCTGGGCGACCCGCGCCGATGCGCGATCGCGGACTGCGTGCTGCTCGCGCTCGCCGCGGCCGCCGTCGCGGTGTGTCTGCTCAGCGCGCACGGCGTCGCGCGGCTGCTGCTGGTACTGGCCGGCGCCTGTCTGATTCCCGGTAGCGCGCTGCTCACGCGGCTGCCGATGGAAGACGTGCTGGAGGCCGTCGGGCTGGCCCTGGGCTTGGGCTTCAGCATCGAGGCCGCCGGGGCACTGGCGATGGTCTGGACGGGGTGGTGGCATCCCTACGCGTGGGCCATCGCGCTGCTCGCCGCGTCGTGCGCGATGCTCGTCCTCGATCTCCGTCGCAGCCTCGCGACGGTCAGGGAACCGACCTAGCCGTGGCCCCGCGCAACGATCGGACCGCGGCCGCGGTGGTCGACCTGGACGTGGCCGTGCGCAAGCGAGCGGGGGCGCTGTGAGCACGGTGCTCGAGTCCGCCGAGATCGATCAGCGCGGTATACCCCAAGAGCGCGCCGCGACGCCCCTCGCGGGCCGGCGACTGGGTCTGCTCGCGCTCTCGCTGCCCGCGCTCCTCGCGCTCGTGCTGTGGCGGCTCTCGCTGCGGCACGTCAACGTCACCCACCTCGGCGACTACGGGCTGCCACCCGCGCTGCCGATCGCGTGGTACGCGGCCCTGGTGCTCGCCGTCCTCGGCGCCGTCACCGCCGTCACGACGCGCCGCACGAGCGCGCTGATCATGGTCGCCTACGTATTCGTGGTCGCGATCATCCTGTTCGGTACCGTGCCGGTGCTCTCCGCGCAGCCGCACTACGCGTGGGTCTACAAGCACATCGGCGTGGTGCGCTACCTGGAGGCCTCCGGCAAAGTCGACCCCAGCATCGACATCTACAACCGCTGGCCCGGCTTCTTCGCGCTCGGGGCCGTCTTCTCGCGCGTCGCCGGCGCGGGCAATCCCGAGACATACGCCGGTTGGGCGGAGCTCTTCTTTCTCCTGCTCGACGTGCTGCTGGTGATGGCGGCGGTCAAAGCGATCACCCGCGAGATGCGCATCGCGGCGGCCGCGGCGCTCCTGTTCGTGGCTACGAACTGGGTGGGGCAGACCTACTACTCGCCGCAGGCGTTCGCGTCGGTGCTCGGCCTCGCGTTGATCGTGATCCTGCTGCGGCAGCTGCGGGTCGACGGAGCGAGCTATTCCCGGCGCCTAACCCGCCTGGTCGAGCGCTACGGGCGCGTGCCGCAGCTGTCGGTACAGATCGCTGAGGCCGCGCGCTGGCCGCGGTGGGCCGCGATCGCGACGGTGCTGGGCCTCGATGCGGTGATCGTCGCCAGCCACCAGCTGACGCCGTACATGCTGCTGGTCAGCATCACGTTGCTGATGCTGGTCGGCGTGGTCCGTCCCTGGTGGCTGCTCGCCACGATGGCCGCGATGACGTTCGCCTATCTCGCCGCCAATTTTCACTTCATCCAGCACAACTACGGCGTCTTCACCAGTATCGATCCGTTCAACAACGTGCAGGGGCCCAAAATCACCCAGAACCCCTCCACCGGCAAGGCGTTTAACACCAATGTCGAGCTGGTGCTGATCGCGATCTCCTGGCTGGCCACGCTGGGCGCGATGGCGCGCCTGCTGCGGCGGGGACTGCTGATGCGGGCGCTGCCCTTCGTCGCCCTCGCTTTCTCGCCGTTCTTCGTGTTGTTCGGGCAGAACTACGGCGGCGAGGCCTCGCTGCGGATCATCCTGTTCTCGAGCCCCTGGTGCGGGGGTCTGATCGCGTGGGCGTTGGCGACGGTCCCCCGTCCGCGTCTGCGGTGGGCGCTGACGCTGGCCGTCGCCGGAGCTTTCACCGCTCTGTTCGTGCCGTCCTTTCTCGGTCAGGAAGAGCTCAACATCATCTCGCCGGCGGAAGTTCGTGCGAGTGAATGGTTCTATTACCACGCGCGCCGCGGGTCGGTCTTGGTGCTCGCCGCCCCCGGCTTCCCCTACCGCTACGGCGGTACCTATCCCTCGTTCCACGGTCCCGAAGGTGACGCCAACCCGAACCTGCTGACCGAACCGGCCTTCGAGGGCCGGCCGCTCGGAGCGGCCGAGGTGCCCAACGTCGCCGCGCGCATCCGGGAGTACTCGAAATACGGGTACATCGTGTTCGACAAGGACGAGACCACCTACGCCGAAGTGTTCCGCATCACCCCGCCGGGGGCTCTCGCGCAGCTGGAGGCCGCGGTCGCGCGCTCGCCGCAGTTCCGGCTCTGGTATCGCAATTCCGACGTTCGGATCTATGAACTGACCGGCCCGCGCAAGCGGATCGATGCGCTGGGCGGCCGCGGCAAGGGGACCGGCAGCTCCCACGTTCGTGGGAGGGTCTCTCGCCGCGCGCACCGAGATCGACCGCGAAAAACGTGACGCCCGAGGGGATCCCGCGCTCGGCTTCACTGCGCGGCCCTGGCGCTCGCGTCACCGTCCTGCCCGCGTCCGAGCCCGCGCACTCCTCACATCACCTGCTGCGCGGCGGCTACAGCCTGCTCGCCAATACCGCGCTCACCTCCGCCCTCGGAATGGGGTTCTGGGTGGCCGCCGCGCGACTCTTCTCGAGCGTCGAAGTCGGCCGCGACACGGTGCTGATCTCGGTGATGATCGAGCTCTCGACCGTCTGTCAGCTGAACATGGGCAACGGCATCGCCCGCTTCCTCCCCGATTTCGGGGCACGCAGCGCGCGCGCGCTGGGCGCGGTGTATGGGCTCTCCGGGGCGCTCGCGCTGCTCCTCGGATCCGCGTTCGTGCTGCTCGCTCCGGGTCTCTCGCACGAACTGTCCTACCTCGGCGATGACACCGCGCTCACGCTGGGATTTGTCGCGGCGCTCGCGCTCTGGGGGATCTTCGCGCTGCAGGACGCCGCGCTGATGGCCACGCGCCGCGCACCGTGGATACCGGTCGAGAACGGTCTATTCGGCGCGCTGAAGCTCGCGGCGCTGCCGCTGATGCTCGCGCTCGGCGCCGTCAACGGTGTGTTCCTGGCCTGGGTGCTGCCGATGGCGCTGCTGCTGGTCCCCGTCAACCTGCTCGTGTTCAAACGCGCGATTCCCACACACCTCGCCGGTGCGCCGCGCGAATCGTCGATCGTGCGTCTCGGGCCCCGGCGCGTGGTGCGCTTTCTCGCCCAGGACTATCTCGCGTCGATCTTCACGCAGGCCACGCTGACCGTTCTGCCGTTGCTGGTGATCACGATCCTCGGTGCGCGGCAGAGCGCGTACTTCGCGATGCCGTTCACGATCGCGATGGCGTTCGACACCTTCGCCTACAGCGCCTGCGCCTCGCTGGTCGTCGAGGGCACGCTCGACCACGAGCGCCTGCGGGCGCTGACGCGGCTCTTCGCGCGCCGCGTGCTGGCACTGCTGGTGCCCGCCGCCGCGCTGCTCGCGCTCGCCGCGCCGCTCGTGATGCTGCCCTTCGGCCACGCCTACGCCACGCACGGAGCGGGGGTGCTGCGGCTGCTGCTGTGCGCGAGCATCTTCCGCATCGCGATCGCGCTGTTCGCCGCCGTCGCGCGCGTTCAGGGCCGCGGGCGACGCTTGGCGTCCGTCGAGCTGCTGCTGCTGGTGCTCGTGCTCGGTCCCGCGATCCCGCTCGCACACGCGCACGGGATCGCCGGGGTCGGGTTCGCCTGGCTGGCCGCCAACGCGCTCATCTGCCTCGGGGTGCTCGCGCTGCTGGTGCGGTTTCTGCGCGAACCCCAGAAGCGCTAGCCACCGCACCTCGCGACGCTCCGATCCCACTGATCGGACCCCGCAGCCTCCGCTGGCTCCGTACCGCTCGGGTATGCGTCCACGCTTGCCCCCCGCGCTCAGCAGGGGCGCGGCCGTGCTCGACACCACCTGGAGATGGCGCGTCGCCTATCCATGTACCGCTTGCTGCGCAGCTGCGTGGCCATCGCGGTCGTCGTGCTCGCGCTACCCAGCGGCCTCGCGGCCGCCCGCGCGCAGACATCCCGTGCGCGCTCCGCGCACGCTGATCGTCACGGCCCCCGTCATCGGCGTCGCGCGCACAAGCTTGAGAAGCGCCCCGCGAGCGGGGCCGCGAAGCAGGCGCCGAGGAAGTCCACGGCGCCCACCGATACCTCCTCAGCGCCGGCGCCCTCCGCGGCGGCGCCCGGCGGCGGCGCGAACCCCAGCGCACTCACGTCCACGAGCCTCGATCCCGCCGATCTCGACGAACCGCCCAGCGAAGAAACCACGGTCGACCAGGCGCCCGGGGAAGCAGGCCTCCCGGAAGAAGCCCCCGCGGAAGAAACCCCGGCGGAAGAAACCCCCGCGCCCGCCGCAGAAGAACCCGCGGTCAAAGAGTCGCCCGCCAAAGAACCGCCCGCCCAAGAACCGCCGGCCAAAGAACCCCCGGTCAAAGAACCGCCCGCCCACGAACCGCCGGCCAAAGAACCGCCCGCCCACGAACCGCCGGCCAAAGAACCCCCGGCGACCGAACCTCCCCCGGCAGAAAAACCCACGGCCCCGGAACCCCCCGCCGCGCCACCCCCGATCGAATCGGACCCGCCGAGCTCGCGCAAGCTGGTGTGGTCCGATGAATTCAGCGGCGCCGCGGGCGCCTCCCCGGACGCCGCTAAGTGGAGCTTTGACACCGGCGGCGGCGGTTGGGGCAATGAAGAGCTCGAGTCCTACACCTCTCGGCCGGCCAACGCCGAGCTCGACGGGCAGGGCGATCTTGCGATCACGGCGCGCTCGGAAAAGTACACCGGTGCGGATGGGATCGCGCGGGACTACACCTCGGCGCGATTGCAGACACTCAACACCTTTCAGTTCCGGTATGGGCTCGTGGAAGCACGGATCAAGGTGCCCGCGGGGCAGGGGTTGGTCGCCCAGTTCTGGGCGCTCGGACACGAAGCCTACGAAGGCTCCGAAGGCTGGCCGGACTGCGGTGAGATGGACACGATGGAGGTGCTGGGCTCCGAACCGAACGTCGTCGATGGCACGCTGCACGCCCCGTGGTCGTGGGCGCCGACAGGTGAGCAGGGCAGCGCGGAAACGGCTACCGCGCTGTCGGCGGGCTTCCACACCTACAGCGTCGAATGGGAACCCGAACGGATCAGCTTCATGCTCGACGGCGCGGTGTACAAGACGATCACTCCCGCCGATCTGCCGGCCGGAGCGGCGTGGCCGTTCAAGCACCCCTACTTCCTGCTGATGGATCTCGCGGTCGGTGGAGAATGGCCGGGGGCGCCGAATGCCACCACTCACTTTCCCGCGCAGATGCTCGTCGATTGGGTGCGTGTGTGGCAGTAACTGCTGTAGGATCGCCGCCTCCTATGAGCGGCGATCCAACGGCGGGGTTGACTAGCGGCTATCTGCCCGTCGGCGCGTTCAAGCATCTGGAGCCGACTGCTGTCGGAGTGGTCGATTTGGAGCGCTCGCTGGCGCCGAGCGCGCCCGATGGGCGTCCCTGGGGGGAAGGTCAGCGCGACGCGCTGCTGCTGGTTCGCCTCCACGGGGAACCGCTGGCGGTCGTGCACATCGATCGCGATCCCAGCGCGCTCGGTGAGCAGGAGCTGGCCGCTGAGTTGTGGCGCTCGGCCGGGCGCGAGATCCGCGAGCACGTCGGCCGCTACGGCTGCGCAGCGGTCCCCGCGGGCCCCGATGCGCTGATCGGTGGCTTTCACGACACGGCGCGCGGGTGTGCGGGGGCCACCCCGGCGAACCCGCACGCGTCGGTTGCGGTGATCATCTCCACCGCGGGCCGCGCCGAGCAGCTCGCGCGCTGCATACGCTCGCTGCTCGCGCAGCGACGCGCGGAGCTCGAGGTCGTGGTTGTCGACAATCGTCCCGCCGGCGGGGAGACGCGGCGCACGGTGCAGGCGATCGCGGAGCTCGATCCGCGCGTGCGCTACGTACCCGAGTCGCGCCGGGGGCTCTCGGTGGCGCGCAACCGCGGGGTGAGTGAAACCGTCGCCGACATCGTGGCTTTCACAGATGACGACGTGGTGGTCGACGCGGGCTGGCTGGACTGGCTGCTGGCGCCGTTTGCCGAGCCGGGAGTGGCGGTCAGTTGTGGCATGGTCCTGCCGTTTGAGCTGCAGACCGAGGCGCAGAAGCGCTTTGAGCAGTACGCGGGCTTCTCCAAGGGGCTGCTACGCCGCTCATACGACCTGCAGAGCGGGCAGGCGCCGGGGAGGCTGCTGTATCCGTTCGTCAACGGGTCCGTCGGTGTCGGTAACAACATGGCCTTCCGCCGCGCGCCGCTGATCGCCGCCGGCGGCTTTGACCCGGCGCTGGGCGCCGGCAGTCCGACCGGCTCCTGCGAGGAGACGTGGGCGTTCAGCAGAGCGATCCTGCGCGGGGAGCGGATCGTCTACGAGCCGCGCGCGCTGTGCTGGCACGAACATCGCAAAGACGGCGGCTCCCTGCGCGAGCAGGTATTCGGCTACGGCCTGGGTCTCGGCGCGATCCTCGCCAAGGCGCTGCTCAGCGATCCGCGCTTCTACACGGCGGCGGCGCGATCGCTGCCGATCGCGCTCGAGCAGCGCCGTTCCACGCGCGGCGCGGCGCACGCGGAGGGGCATGCCGACGGCGGTGCGCCGGAGCGCCCCGAGGAACTGCTGCGGGCGCGGCGCGAGGGAATTCTGCGCGGCCCGCTGCGCTACGCCAAGGGCCTCGCGCGCGCACAGAAAATGGGTTTGGGCGGGGTGATCCGCGGAAGGTAAAATGGCGCGTCGACTATGATTCGCGGATGGCGGGGGCCTCTGTGAAGATTCTGTACGTCGGCGGCTACGCGCGCAGCGGCAGCACCCTGCTAAGTCGTGTACTGGGCGAGTCTCCGGGCATGGTGTGCGTCGGGGAGACACGCTATCTGTGGAGTCGCGGTCTGCTCAACAACGTCGATTGCGGCTGCGGTGTGCCGTTTCGCTCGTGTCCCTTCTGGAGCGCGGTGGGCGAGGAGGCCTTCGGTGGCTGGGAGCGCGTGGACGCCGAGCGACTCAGCGAGATCGATCGCGTCACGAACCTGCCGCAGGCGCTGCCGCTGCACTGGGCGCCGTGGCTGCGAGCGGGCATGCGCGGGAAGCTCGAGGACTACACCGCGACCCTCACCCAGCTGTACGCCGCGATTGCGCGGGTCTCCGGGGCAAAAATGATCGTCGACGAGAGCAAGGACGCGACTTTCGCCTGCCTGCTGCGGCGGATGCCCGGCAGCGATGTGCGCGTCGTTCACCTCGTCCGCGACAGCCGCGCCGTCGCATACTCGTGGGCTCGCAAGCGGCGGATGCCGAGTCCGATCGGCGGCCAGGTGTTCATGCCTCAGGCCGGTCCGCTCGAGACGGCGACCAAGTGGCTGGCATGGAACACGAGCCTGAATGTGCTTGCCGCCGCGCGCTTTCCCTATGTGAAACTAGGCTACGAGAACTTCGTCGCCGATCCGCGAGCGGCACTACAGAAACTCAGTGACTTCGCGCAAGAGACGCTCGTTCCCTCAGAGTCCGGGCTGCGCGGCACAGAAGTTAAACTTGGCGACCATCACATATTCTCGGGTAACCCGATGCGGGCCTCCACGGGCTGGACGGCGATCCGCCTCGACCGGGAGTGGGAGACGCAGCTGACCCCATCGCAGTTCGCGAAGGTGACAGCGCTGACGTGGCCGCTGCTGGCGCTCTACGGTTATCCGATCGTTCCGCAGGCTCGGCGCAACTCCGCTGCGGCGGCCGGCAGCAACCAGCCGGGCTGACCGGATCATGCACCCCTATCGCGGCTGGCCGTTCCTCTCGGACCCGCACCATCCGAACCTCTCGGCGATCTGGGCGATTGCGATCCACGGCGTCATCAGCCTGATCGTGGTGTGGCCGATTCTCATGCACAGCAGCAGGCGCGTGCTGTACGGAACGCTGGCGTTCATCGCGGGCCCCGCGCTGGATCTCGACCACGTGGTCGCCGCGCAGAGCCTCAACCCGCACGCCATGGAGAGCATGAGCCAGCGTCCCGACACCCACAGTCTGCTGGCCGCCGCTGTGCTGGCGCTCCTGGCACTTGCCTTTACGCGCCACCGGCTGGCCGCCTGGTCGGTGTTCGCCATCGTGGTCGCCCACCTGCTCTTCGACGCCGCCGGCGGTAGCGAGCACTGGCTGTACCCGCTCGATGCCGTGGACTCGATTCCGTGGTTGCTCTGCCCGATCGGGATCGCGGTGCTGACGGCTATTAGTTGGGCGTTGGTGCGTGGGGAGCGCTCCCGTCAGCTTGGCAACCCGATTGTCGACTCCTGAGCCGCCTATCCTCTGACGCGATGATCACACAGCTCTCCGATGTGCTCGCTCCCGCGTCGCTCACACACGTCGAGCGCCGCGTTGTGGAGCGCCTCGTCGAGCTGCTGCGCGACGAGCTCGGCTCCGATCTGCAGGCGATCTGGCTTTACGGTTCGCGAGCTCGCGGGGAGACACCGCACACCGAGTCCGATGTCGATCTGATGGTGATCGCCGACGGTGGCGATCGGCGCTACGGAATGAGGGCGATCAAATTGGTCAACGAAGTCGCCGACGCCGAGGGAGTTAGCCCCGCCTGGTACTCGGTCTTCATCGGCGATCCCGAGTGGCTGCGAGGTCGTCGCGAGATCCGCTCCTTTTTCATCCAGGAGGTCGACCGCGACAAGCTCGTGCTCTACGGGGGTGGCTTGGACTGAGTCCGCGCTCGGCGGAGTTCATGGACCAGGCGCGCGACCGGGCCGCGATCGCGCGAGAGATCCTCGCCTCGGGGCATCTCGAGGGCGCGGTCAGCGCCGCCTACTACGCGATGCTCTACGCCGCGCGGGCGGCTCTCTCCGAGGATGACGAGTACGCTCGCACCCACCGCGGTACCTGGCATCTCTTCCGGGAGCGATACGTGGTCACCGAGGCCTTCGACCAGCACCTCCACGCACTCGCACAGCGTGCTCAGGACACGCGTGAGAAGGGCGACTACGAGGCCGTTACGCCCGATCGCGGCGAGGCAGAGGTGATTGTGGCTGGCGCCGCGGACTTCATCGCCGCCGTTGAGGAGATGCTCGAGACCTCGGCGCGGCCGCATGGCAGCTCTGGCCAGTAGCCCAACGCGCGCGCAGTGAGTCGGGCTGGTGTTTGCTATGAGGCCGAATGCCGGCGCCCCGGCACGCGCAGCGTGCTGAAAATTGAAGCGTGAATCCCCAGCCTGCGGACGACCAGCCAGTAGAGCGATCCGTTCCACAGTAGGAAGCCGAGTGTGGAGCCCAGCGCGGCGCCGACGAGACCGAAGGCCCACACGCCGAGCGTGGCGAGCGCGATACACGCCACCGCGCTGAGCCCCAACGCACGCGTGGCCTCGCGGTGGTGGCCGGTGAGGGTCAGGAGGTAGCCCACGGAGCCCGCGGCGGCGTTGATGAGCTGCCCGACGACGAGCACGATCAGCGCCGCGCGCGCTTGGCGGAATTCGGGGCCGAAGAGGCCGAGCAGCGGTCCCGCGAGGGCGGCGATAAAGATCGAGATCGCCAGCGAGGGCCAGAAGATCAGGCCCGCGAGCTTGCTCACCAGGCGCTGCAGCTCCGCGGTGCGCCCGAGCGCCCAGAGCGAGGCGAATTGCGGCGCCGCGGCGGCGTTGACGGCCATGATCACGAATGCGACCAGCGTCGCGGTCTTGCTCGCGGCGGCGTAGATGCCGGCATCGCGCGTACCGCGAAAGGCGCCGACGATGATGATGTCGACCTGCAGCAGGGTGATGATGAAGGCGCTGGCGGCGAGCAGCGTGATCCCGACGCCGAACCACTCGCGTAGCTCGAGTACCGGGCGCTGCGCGCCGCGGGAGCCGGCAAACAGGCGCCGGGTGAGCGCGTACTGAACGGCCAGCACGGCGTACGCCGCCACCAGCGTCGCGCCCAGAGCGCTACTGGAGGAGAGCGACGAGCCGCGCAGCTCGAAGAGCGCCGCGCAGCCGATCCCGATCAGCGCCGGTCGCGCGATCTGTGCGGGGATGAAGGCGATGCCGACCCGATTGGCGGCGCGCGCGAATTCGGTGTACAGCATCGAGCCCGCGAGTGCCGGAATCAGCACGGCGCCGAGCACGATCGCCGAGGGATGCGCGAGCAGTCCGAAGGTGTGAAGCAGCTGCGCGACGAGCACCGCGCTGACCCCGATCACGGCGGCCGTCGCGAATGTGAACATCGACGTCGAGCGCACGAAACCGTGGATTCGCGGCCAGTCTTGCTTGACCTCGTAGACGGGCAGAAAGCGCACGCTGGCCGCCGGAAAGCCGAGGCCGGCGAGCAGCGAGATGAACGTCACCCACACGTACACGTAGGTGTAGATTCCATAGTCCGAAGCGTGAAGCAGGCGTGCGAGCAGCACTTGCAGCCCATACGCGAGACCGGCGCCGGCTACCTGCACGACGAGCACGACGCCGGCGCGGCGCACGAGATTCAACGAGCCCGCGATCAGTCCCTCCTCGAGCAGCTGCGGGGGCTCGCCGCCGCTAGCGGGCGGGTTCGGTGTCATTGCGGGCACCGAGTTGCCCGCCGCGCCGCGCGCCGGCAGCTCGCGGTCGCGGGCAACCGAGCTCACGCCGGCGGCCCGAGTTGCTCGAGCAGCTCGAATACCGCGTCGGCGTTGTCAGACCAGGAGCTCGTGTCCTCAAAGCGACGGCCGCGCAGCGCGATCGCCTTGCGCAGTCCCGCGCGCAGGGAGTCCGGGTCGGCGGCGGGCACGAGCACCGCGCCCGCGTATCCGCGGGTGGCCTCGCCGAGGCCGCCGACATCGGTCACGACCACCGGTAGGCCGGCGTCCATCGTCAGATGCAGCGGCCCGCTCGCCGAGGAGCGCCGGTAGGGCAGCGAGACGACGTCGGCGCCGGCAAACCAGCGACTGACCTCGGCATCGGAGACGTAGCGATTAACCAGTGTGATCTTCTCACGGTACTTGGAGGTCTCGATCAGGTCGATCGGTTCGGTCCAGTCTTCCCACGTCTCGCCGACCACTGTGAGCCAGCAGTTCTCGTCTTCGCCGGCGAGCGCCTCGAACGCCTGCACGAGATCCTCGAGCCCCTTGTAGGGGCGGATCGTGCCGAAGAAGAGAATGTTGCAGGCATCCTCAGGAACCTCGCGCAGCGGCGTGGACTCGGCGACTGCGTAGTGCGAGAACGGCCCGTGCGGCACGACCCTGATCGGACGCTCCTGCACGCCGAAGCTCTCCCCGAGCGCGACGCGGTCGAACTCGGAGTGCACGATGTAGGCATCGGCCATGCCCATCAGCCAGCGGCCGAAGCGCCGCACATATGAGCGCGCGGGCGCCATGCCGGCCTCGCCGGTGTCCTGGATCTCGTGGATCTCGATGATGATCCGGGCGCCCTGCAGCCGGGCGGCCAAGGCCAGTAGGACGTAGGAGTGGAGCACCGCGCCGGTCCACCACTGAAACAGCAGCGCTTCGGGTTTGCGACGGCGCAGAAGGCGCAGTGCTCCTACCATGCTGGGAATCCAATACCAGTCGATTCCGTCGAAAACCTCGATCGCGGCGGGGTACTCCTCGTCGGTCAGGGTGGCGTCGCCGACTCGCGCCCGCCCGGGGTAGAGCGCGCGTGGGATCAGCCGACGCATCAGGATCACCGACACCGGTGCGCGCTCGGACAGGGCCGCCGCGACGTAGCGGGTGTAGTGACTCACGCCGCTGATGAAGTGTGTCCCGGATCCCACGACGAGCACCCCGCCGCCGCCGGCGGCGCTCGCGGACCCCTGCTGACGGCGCGGATCGGCGGACGGGCTGCTGGTCGGCGCGCGACCCAGTCCGAGCGTGAGTTTCCCAAACAGGTAACCGGTGACCGTCGCGCCGAGCCCGATGACGATCGAGACGCTGCGGGCGAGGCCCGCGGCGTCGCCGTGTCGGGCGGTGGCCGTCAGGCCGCGTAGCAGGCCTTTGGGGAGTGTGATGCGGGTGTATTCGCGCTCGGCGGCCAGCCCGTCGCGGCCGCCGACGAACTTCACGATCGAAGCCTTGGCGACGCCCTCGTCGTAGCAGCGCGAAGTGAAATAGCCCAGACGCGATCGGGTTCGTGGCACGCGGTGTCTGACGGCGACCGCGGGATCGTAGAGCCAGATGCCCTCGGGCCAGCGCTGACTGGCTCTGATGCACAGGTCGGTCTCCTCGGCGCCGGAGCGCGCGTCGGTCTTGCCAAAGCCGGCGCGAAACCCGCCGAGCTCCACGAAGGTGTCGCGGCGGACGAACATGTTGTTGGCGATCAGGTTGCGGATCGGTGCTGGGGAGGTGGGCAGTCCGGGGTAGGTGCAGCCGACCGTCCAGTAGAACTCCTCGGCCATCCAGCGCGGCGGCTCGCCGTCCCAGGCGGGCTCGATCGTCCCGCCGACCCCGAATACGCGCTCGTCCTCGAACGCGGTAAGGGCACGCTGCACCCATTCGGGTGTGGCGGTCGCGTCGTCGTCGAGAAACGCGACGATTGAACCCGTTGCCAGGTTGACACCGCGGTTGCGCGCCTCGCCGGCGCCGCGGCCGCTTGTGTTTTCGACGGCGAGCACATCGGGCAGCGATTCCCGTACGCGCGCTAAGAGCTGCGGATTGTTGTCGATCGCGACGATGATCTCGCGCACCGCCGCCGTTTGCTCGCGAACCGATCTGACGGCTTCCAGCAGATCGTTCCAGCGCTGCTCGGTGTAGGCGCACAGCACGACCGATACATCGGCTGCGCTACTCAGAGGAGTTGCGGAACCTAAGGGCATATGTCAACAGTCCGCAAGGTAAGAGGTTGCTTCGCATCGATGACGCGAGGCTCGGCAGCTTACAGAACGCTGGGTGCACCCGAAGACTTGCGATTGCGCCCCGCAGCGTGCCGATTTCCGGGATTTCTCGAGCGCCAGATATTTCTGCGCCGGCCATAAGTCCGGCGTCCCAGCGACCGTTACTGGCGGATGTTGGAATTGGCAAAGCCACTCACCGAGACCGAGGGCCCGACGCGCGGGGCGCACTCGCTCGACGACCTGACCGCGGGCTACCGTCTCTCGCACCTGCGCACCCTGGAGGCCGAGGCGATCCACATCATGCGCGAGGTCGCCGCCGAGTTCGAGCGGCCGGTGCTGCTGTTCTCGGGGGGCAAGGACTCGATCGTGCTGCTGCGCTTGGCCGAGAAGGCGTTTCGTCCCGGCGGCTTCCCGTTCCCGGTAATGCACATCGACACCAGCCACAACTTCCCCGAGGCCGTGGAGTTCCGCGACCGGCGGATCGCGGAGATCGGGGAGCGGCTGATCGTCGCCTCCGTCGAGGACTCGATCCGCGCGGGACGCGTCGTCGATGAGCGCGGTCCGCGGGCCTCGCGCAACGCGCTGCAAACCGTGACGCTCCTGGATGCGATCGCCGAGCACGGCTTCGATGCGGCCTTCGGCGGCGCGCGGCGCGACGAGGAGCGCGCGCGAGCTAAGGAGCGGATCCTGTCCTTCCGCGACGAGTTCGGGCAGTGGCAGCCCCAGCGCCAACGGCCCGAGCTGTGGGGCCTGTACAACGGGCGCATGCGCCGCGGCGAGCACGTGCGCGTCTTTCCGATCTCCAACTGGACGGAGCTCGACGTCTGGCAGTACATCTCCGAGGAGCGCCTGGAGGTGCCCTCGATCTACTTCGCCCATCAACGCGAGGTGTTCACTCGCGACGGCATGCTCTACGCCGTCAGTCCCCACGTGCAACTGACGGCCGACGAGCAGCCGTTTACGGCGTGGGTGCGCTACCGGACGGTGGGGGACATGACCTGCACCGGTGCGATCGAGTCGCGCGCGTCCTCGCTGCACGAGGTCGTGCTCGAGATCGCCACGACGGGCGTCACCGAGCGCGGCCAGACGCGAGCCGATGATCGGGTCAGCGAGGCGGCGATGGAGGACCGCAAGCGCCAGGGCTACTTCTGATGGCGATCTTCGATCCAACGCTCGCAGCCAACGGTCGCTCCGCGCCGAGCGAGTGGGCGAGCACGCAGACGAGGGATCTCTTTCGCGAGCTCTCCGAGCGTCCCGCGGAACTGCTGCGCTTCGCGACGGCCGGCTCGGTGGACGACGGCAAGAGCACGCTGATCGGGCGCCTGCTCTACGACTCCAAGCAGGTGCTCGCCGATCAGCTCGAGCACGTCGAGTCGACGAGCCGGCGAATGGGCCACGATTTCCTGGATCTCTCGCTGCTGACCGACGGCCTGCGCGCGGAGCGCGAACAGGGCATCACGATCGACGTCGCCTACCGCTACTTCGCGACGGCGCACCGACGTTTCATCATCGCGGACACACCGGGTCACGAGCAGTACACGCGCAACATGGTCACCGGTGCCTCGACGGCCGACCTGGCGGTCGTGCTGATCGATGCTCGCAAGGGGGTGCTGGCGCAGTCGCGGCGGCACGCCTTCATCAGCTCGCTGCTGCACATCCCGCATCTGGTGGTGTGTGTCAACAAGATGGACCTCGTCGACTTCGACGAGGGCGTGTTCAACTCGATCGTCGATGAGTTCGGCCGCTTCGCGGCGCGCCTGGAGATGCCGGACGTCACTTTCATTCCGATCTCGGCGCTGCTCGGCGACAACGTCGTGGAGCGCTCGGAGGCGATGCCCTGGTATCAGGGTCCGCCACTGCTCTACCACCTGGAGCACGTGCACATCGCCTCCGACCGCAACCTGATCGACGCGCGCTTCCCGGTCCAGTGGGTGATCCGCCCGCAGGCGGGCCGCGCCGCCGACTACCGCGCCTACGCGGGGCAGGTCGCCGGCGGGATCATCCGGCCGGGGGACGAGGTGGTGGTGCTGCCGAGCGGGCAGCGCAGCACGATCGCGGGGATCGACACCTTCGACGGACCGGTGAGCGAGGCATTTGCACCGATGTCGGTCGCGCTGCGGCTGGCCGACGACCTTGACGTGGGGCGCGGCAGCATGATCGTCCGCACGCATAACCAGCCGACGGTCTCGAGCAGCTTTGAGACGTTGCTGTGCTGGATGTCCGAGGAGTCGCTGAGCCCGCGGCGGCGCTATCTGGTCAAGCACACCACGCGCACCGCGGCGGTCGGCGCGCTGGAGGTGCGCTACCGGATCGACGTCGACACGCTGCGTCGCGAGGAGCAGGCCGGCACGCTCGAGCTGAACGACCTGGGGCGTGTGCGCATGGAGCTCGGCGCGCCGCTGCTGTTCGATTCCTACCGGCGCAACCGCGTGACGGGCAGCCTGATCGTGATCGACGAGGCGACCAACGAGACGGTGGCCGCGGGAGTGATCCTCGACACCGACGCCGAGGCGGGAGCCGCGGTCGAGGCGGCCGGTTCCCCGGTCAAGACCGAGCGCAGCCCCAACGTGCGCTGGCAGCGCTCAACGATGACGCGCCGCGAGCGCTGGGAGGCGCTGGGCTGCGGGGGAGCGACGATCTGGTTCACGGGACTGCCGGCCGCCGGCAAGTCGACGATCGCGGGGGCCGTCGAGGACCGGCTGGTGGCGTCGGGGCGCGTGGCGTGCCTGCTCGACGGGGACAACCTGCGCCACGGACTCAACGGCGACCTCGGCTTCGACGAGCAGGCGCGCGCGGAGAATGTGCGCCGTACGGCGCACGTCGCAAAGCTCCTGGCCGAGGCCGGCGGGGTCGCGCTGGTCAGCCTCGTCAGTCCCTACGCCGCCGATCGCCAGTTGGCGGCGGAGCTGCACGCGGCGGACGAGCTGCCGTTCATCGAAGTCTTCGTGAGCACCCCGCTGGCGCGCTGCGAGCAGCGCGACCCCAAGGGTCTCTACGCGCGGGCGCGCGCCGGCGAGCTCGCCGGTCTGACGGGGGTGGGGGCTCCGTATGAGGCGCCCACGCAGCCCGACGTGGTGCTGCGCACCTGCGAGGAAGACATCGACGCGGCGGTCGAGCGGGTGCTCGAGGCGCTGGCCGCGCGGCACTCGCGCTGAGCGCGTATCTCACCCCACTTGTGCGAAACGCGCGAGTGTTGCCGTGGATCGAACGTTGGTTGCGCGCAGTCGCAGAAGACCGCGGATCGCGCAGCTGAACGAAATTTCCCAGTTTTTGTTCTATCAGTTCGAATTTCTAGCTCAACGGAGGAATCTCACGGACGAGGGCTTGAATCCAGGCCGGGTTATGGGCACAATCCCCAGCTTGAGCTTCGATAGCAAGATCTCAACATTGGTTTGAGAGCTATGTATCCACCATGCACGGAGTCAGTGGTGGCAGGCAAGGAGGCAGCGGAGCGCAATGGACGCAATAGGTAGCAGGACGCCAAGCAGCACGGAGGCATATCCAGGGCTCGGAGAGTCGGTCGATTCCGGCGGCTTCGTCGGCCTGGGAATCAAGCGCCGCAAGACCGAGCGGGAGACCGTCGAAGCGCGCGGGCCGGGCGCGAGCATGCGCCGCGATGCGCTGTTTCGCCGGATGCTGCTCGCGGCGGACGCACTCGCGATCGCCGGGGCCTTCGTGCTCACGACCGAGCTCTCCTCGCGGCCGCTGCGACTCACTTGGCTGGGAGCCGCGCTACTGCCGCTCCTGCTGGTCGGCGCCAAGCTGCTCGGGCTCTACGATCGCGACGAGGCGCTGTTGCGCAAGACGACGCTCGACGAGGTACCGAAGCTGTTCCACCTCGCGACTCTCTGCGCGCTGGCGGCGTGGCTGGGCGGCAAACAGATCGTCGCCGGCGGAGCGCTGCACCGCCCCGAAACGCTGATCTTGTGGATCGCGCTGCTGGTGGCACTGGTGCTCGGGCGCACGGCGGCACGGGCGATCGCGCTGAGCATCTCGCCGGTCGAGCGCTGCCTGTTCATCGGCGACAGCGCCGCGGCCGGAAGGATTCGCTCAAAGCTGAGCGACCATGGGGGTATCAAGGCGAAGGTGGTCGCGCAGCTCGATCTCGACAAGGCCGCGCCCTGGTCGAGTGACGCCTTCGCGCCGGCGCGGCTCGCCGAGATCCGCGACCTGGCGCGAACGCTCGACGTGCACCGCGCGATCATCGCGCCGGGCAGCGCGGACGCGGGCGAGATGCTCAACTTGATGCGCTCGCTGAAGGCCGTCGGTGTGCGCGTGAGCGTGCTGCCGCGGCTGCTGGAGGTGGTGGGCTCCTCGGTCGAGTTCGACGATCTGCACGGCGTGACGGTGATGGGGGTGCGGCGCTTCGATCTGACGCGCTCCTCGGCGGTGGTCAAGCGGATCTTCGACCTGTTCGGTGCCACGCTGGGCTTGCTCGTGACGGCGCCGCTGACGATCGCGATCGCGATCGCGATCAAGCTGGACAGTCGCGGGCCGGTGTTCTTCCGCCAGCAGCGCGTGGGCAAGCACGGCAAGAGCTTCCAGATGGTGAAGTTCCGCACGATGGTCCCCGACGCGGAAGCGCTCAAGGACGCGCTGCGCCATCGCAACGAGGCTCAGGATGGCCTCTTCAAGATCGCCGACGACCCGCGCGTGACGCGCTTAGGCCGACTCTTGCGCAAGAGCGCGCTGGACGAGCTGCCCCAGCTGATCAACATCCTCAAGGGCGAGATGAGCCTCGTCGGCCCGCGTCCGTTAGTGGTCGAGGAGGATCAGCGCGTAGAGGGCTGGCATCGCCGACGTCTGGAGCTGATGCCGGGTATGACCGGTCACTGGCAGATCCTCGGCCCCGCGCGCGTCCCGCTCGGGGAGATGGTGGCGATCGACTACCTGTACGTCGCCAACTGGTCGCTGTGGACCGACATCAAGATCATGATGCGCACCGTGCCCCACGTCATCGGGCGACGGGGACTCTGAGGCGCGCGTCGCTCAGCTTGCGCGCGGCGACCGCGGGCTGATCTTCCCAGACGACGAGCCCCGCGGCGACCGTGCGTGCGACAACGAAGGGTTCGCGGTCGCTCTGGGGCGCTGCGTCGCTGCCCCGGCCGTCCTTGTAAGCGGCGGCGCGACAGAGGGCCACGAAGAGCAGCAGGAGTACGAGCCAGACGGCGAGCGCGGTTATCAGCATCATTGAGGCAGATGTGACTAAGGGTTGAGCGAGGATCTTGACTCATCCCTCGGATGACCGCCGCGTGGAGGCGAGACGAACGCGGTATTTCCGGACGATTGTCCAGCCGGGCGGGCTGGACAATCGCTGTCTAGCGGGCTCTCAGTGCTGCGGTTTGCTGCTGTGCAGTGGGATCTGGCCGGAGCCCTTCGTGCAGCTGTGGTAGGTGCTGCTGCCGGAGAGATGCTGGTTGAGCACGGTGGTGGCGAGGACGCTGACCTTGTAGGTGCCGGAGGGCAGTTTGCCCAGCACGATGCCCTTCTTCAAGCGCTTGACGCCACGCACGTCGAGAACCTTCTTGCCGTTGATCCGCACCACGACCTCCTTGAGGGGGTCGTACTTGGGGTTGCGCAGCTTGAGCTTCAGCGAGCTCTGGCTGACGCAGGCTTTGGCGTTGGGCAGCACGACGGTGTTGGCGAAGGTGATGATCCCCCCCGAGCCGCCGGAGCCATTGCCGGAGCCGCCTCCCGAGCCTTCGGTGACGGGTAGTGGGCCGAGGGGCGCCGATTCAGAGCAGCCGTAGGTGTCGTTGGCTTCTTTGCCGCTTGCGTCGATCGTGGGCTGCGATTCGCTTTCGGGGAGGCTGAAGCAAACCTTCAGCGTGCGGTCCCCGTTTGCCGCTTGGAGCACGCGCCAGGCTGTGAGACCCAGATGGGGATCCAATTCGCAATTGTTGCCATACCACTGGTGCTTGCCCCAGAAGGAGCCGTCGGCCTGGGCGCGCATTTCGGTCCACATGACCTGGCCTTCGGGGTGGACGCATTTCGCGAAAGAAGTCGGGGTGACGACAACGCCTTCAAAGCCGCCTGAGGATCCCGGGTGTACGTCGACTGCACCGCCGCCGAACGACCACGTCCCTTCGATTGGATTCGTCGCCGCGGTGGCGACGCTGGCCCCCAAAATCAGGCAGAGGGCGAGGGCGAGGAGCGAGGATTTGAGGGCGCGGTGCGCGAGTAAACGAGTATCCATAAGCCGGAACATAGTGCATCTCTCCGGCTGCGGTGCCACCGAAACCTCATGCGATCCTCCGCGGTGGGTCCGCGAGGATCCGCGCGACGTGCTCGGCGAGGCGACGCTGGAAGGTCGCCACCGAGAACCGCTCGGCGTTCTCCTGCGCGCGGGCGGGCTCGAAGGTCAGCTCCTCGAGCTCGCGGATCGCGCGGGCAAAGGCGTCGACGTCGTCGAGTGCGGCCAGTCGGCCGGTCTGGCCGTCGAGGACGGTCTCGAGCGCGCCGCCGGCGGCGGCCGCGATCACCGGCCGACCGGCGGCCTGGGCCTCGACGGCGGTGATCCCGAACTCCTCCATGCTCGGGACGAGCACCGCGCGCGCACTCGCGTAGAGCTCGACCAACTCCGTGTCGGAGGCGCGGCCGAGGAACTCGGCCTCGGGGTAGGCGGCGCTGAGCGCCGCGTGATCGGGGCCGCTGCCGACGATGCGAATCGGTGCCCGCGCGCGCCGCGCGGCCTCCAGCGCGACGTGCAGGCGCTTGTGGCGCACGATCTCCGAGACGACCAGCAAAGCCTCGCCGGGGGTGCCGGTGTGAAAGCGGTGAGTCTCGACCGGCGGGTGGATGACGACAGACTCACGGTTGTAGTAGCGCGCGATCCGCTCGCGGCTGAGCTCGGAGATCGCTATGTAGGAGTCCACGCGGCGACTGGCCGCGAGATCCCAGCGGCGGATGCGCCCGAGCTGTCGCCGGAGCGCCGGCCGCAGCGGCGCCGGGGTCTCGCTGAGAGCGCGATCCTGCTCGTACCAGGCGTAGCGAAAGGGCGTGTAGCAGTAACAGACGTGCACGGCGCCCGCCGGCGCTCTGATCCCATGCGCAAAGGCGCTGCTACTGCTGAGCAGCACGTCGCAGCCGGTCGGCCGCAGCCGGCGCGTGGCGGCCGGGTAGAGCGGCAGCAGGCGCCGGAAGTTAGCCTGGCTAGCTCCCAGGTGCTGCAGCGGCGAGGTGTCGATCCGGCGCCCCGCGAAGCGCTGCGAGGTGCCGCGCTCGTCGTAGAGCAAAGTGTGGATGGAGGCGTTCGGGTAGAGGTCCGCGATCGCGGCGAAGGTGCGCTCGGCTCCGCGCATGACCAGCAGGTAGTCGTGAGCGAGGGCAACGCGCGGGGCTGCGCGGGGATCGGCGGTTGCGAGACTCATTTCAGGGTGATTGCGGCTCGCGCGGTGCCGGTGGCGCCGCTGTCGTCCGTTACGTACAGCTCCGCCGTGTGAAGCCCGGGGTGGGCGTAGGCAACTCCGATGCTGCGTCCGGTCCTACGAGGGCCGGGGCCGACGCTCCATTCATATCTGATGAGTCGCCCGCCGACGGGATCGAATGAGCGCGATCCATCCCAGGTGACGAGCCAGCCGCTGCCTCGGTAGGTGGTGTGGGCCACGATCACCGGAGTGGGGTTCGGGCAGTCACGGTGCAGGAGGTAGTGGGGTTTGGATCCGGGCCCGTCGTACGCATTGGGTTGACAGCCAGGCGCGTCGAAGATCTTCTCGCCGTTGCTGGGAGCAATGCCGGCCTGGGTCGACGAGGTGACGAGGATCAATCCGCCGACGCCTGCCGCGGCGATGGTTGCGCTCAGCAGGACGGAAAGCGAGGGCCTCAAGACGATGGCATCGGATCGTGTAGACGCCGCCGCGCCGGTAGCCTCTTTCAGGCATGGGCCAGGCGGTGCAGAGTGGTGAAGAGTATCGGGCCCTGAACTCGCGATCGGTTCGCTTGGCCTGTGCGGCTTCGCCCTCGAAGGTGGGTATGGCTCTCCTGTTGGCGCTGCCGGGTGCGCTGACGGTCTATCTCGCGTTCAACTCGGGCGGCGTGTTCGAAGTCACGACCGCTTTCGCGGCGTGTGTGGTGCTTGTCGCGATGGCCCTCGGGCTCGCAGTGGCACGCGACCCGCTGGCAGGTATGGCCCCGCGGGGGTTGCTCGCATGCGGTCTACTTGGAGCATTCGCGCTATGGACGCTGCTCTCCGCGCGTTGGTCGCATGCGTCGGGTCGGGCCCTGGTCGCCTTCGATCGCGTGTTGCTGTATCTGGCGGTTCTGGTTCTGTTCGCCTGTCTGCCCCGCTCGGCGGACCGCCTTCGCTGGATGTTGCGCGGACTGCTCGTCGGCAGTGCGGTTGTTGCGCTAGCCGCGCTTGTCAGCCGGCTGCTACCAGGATTGTGGCCTACCGGCCATGGGTTGGCTGAAGAACGTCTGAGCTATCCGATCACATACTGGAATACGCTCGCGCTGCTCGTGGGCGTGGCCTGCATCCTGGCGGTGCACCACGCGAGTGATGAGCGTGAACCGCGCTATATGCGGGTCGGCGCCGCCATGCTGTTGCCATTGCTGGGTGCGGCGCTCCTGTTGACGTTCTCGCGCGGGGGGATCGCGGTCACAGTGCTGGGCATCGTCGTCTATGTGTTGCTCGCACGACCGCGTGGGCTGCCCGGCGCTCTGCTGGCAGCTACTCCGATGGTCGCGCTTGCACTGAGTCGGACCTACTCGGCTCAACTGATCCAAAAGGGAACTCCGCTTACGCCGACGGCAATTTCCCAAGGACACAGCCTGGCGTTGACGCTCGGCGCCTGCGCGCTTGGGGCTGGCGTCCTACGCACGTTGGCGTTGGCGCTGGATGCTCGGGTCGAGCGCATGTCGATCCCAAAGCTGGGATCGAAGCACGTCCGGCTGCTCGGCGTGCTCGGAGTGGCTGTGGTTGCGCTTGCGGCGTTCGTCCTCGCGCACGGGCCTTCTCGCATTCACGCTCAGTACGAGAAGTTCCTCAACGAAACCCACCAATCCGCCGAAGCTGGAGCTGGCCAGCGTGTTCGCCTGCTCTATGTCGGCAACGACGGACGTCTGCCGCTATGGCACGTCGCGCTCGATTCCTATCGTGAGCATCCCCTGGAGGGATCTGGAGCCGGGACATACCGGCTGCAGTGGGAGCGCCATCCGAGGGTTGCCTACGACCGTGTCTATGCCTACTCGCTGTACGTCGAAGTGCTCGGCGAGCTAGGTCTGGTGGGGATGGTATTGCTCGGCGCGAGCCTGCTGGCGCTTTTGGTGGGCATCACGGTGTGCGTGCGTGGCCCCAATAGATCCGTATACGCGGCGGCTCTCGCGCTTGTGATCGCATGGATGGTGCATACCGGGATAGACATCGATTGGCAAACGCCCGCCGTGACCGTCTTCGTGTTTGCGCTAGGCGGCCTTGCGTTAGCCGCACCGCGCAAGCGCGGCGTGCCGGCGGTCACGTCCCCTCAGCTGAGTCGGGACTCCCCGCTAGAGGCTCAGCTACCGGCGAGGTCCGGCTGGCTGAGGCCGTTGCTGGCGCTCGCGTGCGTAGCGCTCGCGCTGGTGCCTGGCCGGATGGCAGTAGCTCAGACGAGACTGCAAGAGAGCATCGACGCGCTAAGCGCGGGTGACTGCACCCGGGCGAAGGTCAGCGCCCGCGCGGCCATCTCTGAATTCGACACGGGTGCGCGTCCATATGAGGTGCTGGCTATGTGCGCCGCGAGACAGGGGTATCTGCGTACCGCAGTAGATAGGGCCGAGGCGGCTGTTGCGCATGACCGGGAAAACTGGGAGCCGCATTATGTGCTGGCCTTGGCCGACGGTATAGCTGGGATCGATCCGTTTCATGAGGCGGAGATCGCCGATCAGCTCAATCCACTTGGCCAGTTCCCCGGAGAGGCATCGGCAGCCTTTCGTGGCGGGGACGCTAGGCGCTGGCGCGCTGCCGCGAAGGAGCTGCCGTTTGCGATGAATTAGGCCCCCCGGCTATCGCCGGGGGGTTGTTTGGCCGTCAGGCGTCGGCTGCGGCTCATCAATGTCTTTGCTGCTCGCTTGGCTTGCGTGGGAAGCCAAGCGGCGTACCGAAACGTCGGCGCTAGGCCAAGGCGACAGAGGCGCACACGAAGCTGCACCCCGGGTCCATCTGCCAACGCAAGCAGCAGACGCACCAACTCCGCCTGCTCATCGGCGCTGTACTGCTCGGCGAAGCAGCTGGCGCAATGATGTGCCGCAAGCTTGTTGCGCATGCGCACGAGCTCTCGAGCCTCCCAGCCCCGACGCTCCCAGGCCGGGGCGAAGACCTCGTCGAAGATGCGCCGGTATCCCTCGAGCTGAAGACCCTTGCGACGAGCTCTCGTCCCAGCCGCATCGGTCCAAACTCGATAGCGGGCGAGCGTCTCATCGATATAGACGTTGCCGTAGCCGGCGTCGGCCATGCGAATCGACAGGTCGTAGTCCTCGACGAACTCAGGGCGTGAGTCATAGAAGCCGAGGCGCTCGAGGGCATCTCTTCGGAACATGAGGATGTTCGCTGTCGTCCGGTAGCCCGATAGGGAAGCACGTAGCGCGGTCTCGGAGTCCTGGAATCCGGTGCCTCGAATCAGTCGACGGACCCGCTGGGCCTCTCCGTGCTCATCGATTCTCGAGCACTTGGGTATGCGCATAACCGGCTTGTGGCTCGTCTTGCATCAGTGAGCTGACGCGCGAGACGTATGCAGGCTCGAGTTCGTCGTCCGAGTCAAGACGAATCAGGAACTCCACCTGTGGCTGGCGTAGTAGGGCGCTGCTATTGGCCGCGATGCCGAGATTTTTGGGCTGTTTGAGCACGTTCAGGTTCGGAACCTCGCGCATCAACTCCGCGAGCACGTCGGGCGTGTGGTCGGTGCTCGCGTCATCTCCCACCCAGATCTCGAGCGGACCTGCATAGTTCTGACGTGCGGCGGAGCTGACCGCCGACCCAAGTAGGTGGGCCTGGTTATAGGTGGGGATGCAGATTGCGACGGAGGGGTGGTACGTGGCAGGACGCACTAGCTCGGGATCACTCGACATCGTCGTCGTCGCTGCCCAGTCGTGAACGCACGCGCTCTATTCTCTCAGGTCATTCATGCGCATCGCGATGTATCACGGTCGGCTGCCGCAGCCCGGACGCAAGCCTGGGGGCGTGGAGGTGTTCGTTCATCGCCTCTCTCAGGTTCTGAGCGGTCGCGGTCACGACGTCGAGGCGCTCACATATTCTCCGGCCCCGCCTGAAGCTACGTATAGCACCCGGCGACTACGACCACACGCGGCTGAGGAGCGGAGATTTCTGCGTCAGTATCTGGCGCCGTGGCTGCTCAACATGCAGTCCTTCGGAGGCTTCGATGTCGCACACTTTCACGGCGACGACTGGTTCTTCCTACGGCGAAAGCTACCCGTGGTCCGCACTTTCCACGGCTCAGCGCTGTTTGAGGCCCGCAGTGCGGTGTCGACGCGTCGCCGACTTGACAAGGCCGTCATCTTTCCCTTGGAGTTGCTGGCGGGCGGGCTGGCCACGAGCACCTACGGAGTGGGAACCGACTCGGAGATCATCTATCAGACAGACGGTCTCCTCCCCTTAGGAATCGATCTCCCCAAGCATGGGCCGCAGCCGTCGGCCAACCCGGCGATCCTATTCATTGGGACGTGGCGGGGTCGCAAGCGAGGTTCCTTCCTACACGAGATCTTTGTACGCGATATCCGGACCGCGATCCCGGGTGCGGAACTCTGGATGGTCTCGGACGAATGCGAGCCTGCAGAGGGCGTGCGCTGGGTGCATGCACCCAGCGACGATGAGCTCAGCGAGTTGTTCTCTCGCGCGTGGGCCTTTTGCCTGCCAAGCAAGTACGAGGGCTTCGGAATTCCGTATCTGGAGTCGATGGCGCACGGTGTTCCGGTGGTTGCGACACACAACCCCGGGGCGCAAACGCTCTTGGACGGAGGGCGATGTGGCGTGCTCGCCGCGGACCACGAATTGGGTCGACGCTTGATTGAGGTCTTACAAGACGCGACGCTGCGCGAGGGGTTGGTCGATGCAGGAAGAAAGCGCGCGGAGGAATACTCGTGGGAGCGTATGGCTGAGCGTCACGAGCTGGCCTACCAAGAGGCTATTGAGCGCTGGCGGCTGCTGCAGGCAAAGCGGCGCTAATTGCGTGGGCGAGCGAGCAGTTGCGCGATTTCTTCACGCATAATCTGCGGATCGAATGCAGAGGCCGCGAGTTCCAGGGCGGCTTGTCTACGAGCTGCTTTGCCGGCGGGGTCGAGTCGCCAGGCTTCGATGGCCTCAGCTAGGCGCGCGGGGTAAGAGCGATCGACGACGCCCTCGTAGTGGATCGTCCATCCAAGCGGTCCGAGTAACACTGCCGCCTCGCCGACGTGGGACGCGAGGACTGGGCATCCGCATGTGAGGTAGAGCGGCAGCTTGGCTGTCGTGCGCACCTGACCCACCAAGTCATTGGTCTGGGTCGAGATCGCCACGTCCATCGCGCCCACGTACTCGCTGACACGCTCGACGGGAACGCGTCCGACGAAACGACAGCGATCGAGGACGCCAAGTGCGCTCGCGCGTTGCTGCAGAGCCTCTAGCCCGCTGCCATCCCCGACAATCAGAGCGACGACCGAAGGGTCGGTGTGGGGCAGTGCCTCGACGAGATCCCAGCCATATGAGATGCGCAGGCGTGGGGAAAGGATTAGGCTGCCTACGAGGCCCACGACATAGGCATTCCGGAGATCGAGTGCGACGCGAAGCTCGTCTGCCTCAGTAGGTGCGGCCCCCGTAGGAGGCAGATCGGGAATATGTATGGAAGGCCGTGGTACATGGGCTGAATGAGCGCGTCCGCGCACGACGATCGCGTGAGCGCTGCGCAGGGCGAGCTGCTCGCCAGCCCCGACAATGGCCAGGCCGACGCGAGATCGATCCCCTAATGAGCGTGCAAGGGCAAAGGTTGCGTCCCCGGTATCAACGATGACGCGCTTGCCGGTCAGTCTGCCGATGACAGCCGCCGGTACGGTGCTCTTGCCGACATCGACGAGATAGAGCACCTTTGCCCCAGATCTGAGAACGCGCCATGGCGCGGAGAGAGTCATGCTGCGTGAGTTCCGCGAGGGCTCCAAAATTTGGGTATGGGGGATTTCCTCCAGAAGCTGCTGGGCTCGGGCGCCAGCACTTGGGGAATGGGCAACGACCAGCACGTGCATCGTGTCGCCAGATCCGTTTTCTGAGGAAGTCCATGGGCGGTCCTCGCCGGGCGTGCGTCCCTCACGAGAACTTAGGTGTGTCCAAATTGCTAGGGCACGACCTTTGAGATTGGCGGCCAGGTGCTGGAGCTGGGGATCCCCCCGCCGCAAGAGCGATCGCGCTGCTTGGGCGAAGCCGGGGGTGGGGCGAGTGCCGATGGATGTCGTCCAGAGCAGATGTGCCAGTCGCCCTAAGGGGGAGAGATGCTCCAGTAGTGCGAGGGTTTCGTTGTATGCGGCGTCATGCGCCTGGCGCGGACTGAACTCTCGCGCCTCGTCGAGCCTCGGCTGAGGACGGTGATCGACGGCGATAGCTGGGTCGTAGACGATCCGGAATCCCAGTCGCAGCAAGCTGAGGCAGAGGCCGAGCTCCGAGTGATGCTCGGTGGTACCGCCACGCAGACGCGCGTCGAAACGAATCCGCCGAACCAGCTCGCCCCGGACGCTGAGATTGACGCCCTTGAGGACTGCGACATCTCGCGGGTCGCCCACCCCGAGATGGTGCTTGCCGACGACCCGGCCCCACCAACTGACGGTGCCGACTGTGGTTGCTTCCCCCTCCTCTAAGCGGCTGCCGTGGTACACCCAGTCTCGTCCGCCTACGGCGCCAATCAAGGGGTCGCTTTCGAATGTCGCGAGGACACGTGCGATCCAGTCGGAGCGAGGCTCGGCGTCATCGTCTGTCAGGCAGACGATTCCGCCGTGAGAGGCATCGATTCCGGCGTTCAGGGCCGCTACAAAGCCAGGCTTGCCGAAGGGCACGTCGATCGGCACAAAGCGGATCGGCTGCGGTCGTTCGCTCACGCACTCCTGACTAGCTGTGTCCTCGCGCCGGGCAACCACGATGATTCTCCTCGGGCCCTCTGCTCTGGCGCGCAAGGGCATCCAGGCAGCGCCCAAGCGCCTCCGGTCGGCAGTAGCTGGGGATCACGACCGAGACGCGCATGAGAACATCCTTGCATTCATCGACACCGGCTCGACCCCGAGCCTAGAACGCTACTCTTGGCGAGTCCTCTACAGTGGTCGCCTTGCCCACGGCTACCTGAAGCAGCATAAGATCACGTCTGATTCCCACGCTCCATATGACAGCTGGTGCCCGGCGCCGGATGGAACCCTGACGAGATGAACGACACGACCGACGCCACGGCCATCTTTGCGCCGCTGTGGAAGCGTAAGTGGCTGATCTTGATCGTCGGCGTGCTTGTCGCTGCAGGCACGTACGCCTACTACAAACACAAGCCGCCCGTGTATGCGGCTTCGACGCAGATCTACCTCGGAGGCGGATCGGAAGTCCAGGCGCTGATCGGCAATACGCAAGCCAATGGTGCCGAAAGCGATCGCAGCATCGCTGATCAGGTTGTGCTCATCAACTCGAGCCTGGTCGGCAATGCGGTGGAGCGTCGGTTGCTGAGAAAGCACGATCTCGTTGCGGCGAGCGGCACGGCCGAAGCGAGCTCGTCGGCCGAAGGGGGCTCGTCAGGCGGGAGCGACTTCATCACGATCTCGAGTCGCGCCGGCAGTGCTTCCGGAGCGGCAGATCTCGCAAACACATATGCGCGAGTCTATCTGCGGCAGCGAGAAGCAAACTATCGCCAGAACATACGAACAGCGCTTGCCAGCACAAGCCAACAGCTCCAGGTGCTGCAGGCCGGTCACAATGCCACCGCGTCGCAGACACTGCAGGTTCAGGATCTGGTTGCTCGAATCGACCAGCTTCGTTCACAGCTCTCGTTAGGGGATGCCGGGGATCAGCAGATCGGCACGGCCGTGGCGAGTGCGACGCCGCTCTCGCCCAAGCCGACGAGGAACGCCATCTTCGGCTTCGCTCTGGGCATCGTCTTGGCCGCGATCGCCGCATATGCGCTGAGTCGCTTTGACCGTCGACTGCGCTCTCTGGCTGATATCGAGACGATCTGCCAAGCCTCGGTCCTTACTGCGGTCCCCTCCATCAGACGACCGATCATTCGGCCAGACGGGCAGCCCCTGCCCGCACAGGCGCTCCGAGAGCCGATGCGTCGGTTGCACACGACATTGCAGCTGCGCGGGGTGTCGGACAATCTCAATGGGCGATCCACTCCGCGCACGGTGCTCTTTGTCAGTGCCGACGCGGGGGATGGCAAGTCCACCCTGGCTGCGGCTCTGGCGCTCGTACAGAGCGAGGCGGGGGCACGGGTAGCAATTGTCGAGTCCGATCTTCGTCGTCCGATTCAAGCGGAGCTACTTGGCGTCGACGGCTCACAAGGATTAGCCGAGGTGCTCGCGGGGACGCTCACAGTTCAGGAGACCCTGCAGGTTGTCCAGTCCGTACCCGTGGAGGCCGCGAGCGCCTCTGCTGACGGTGGCGAGGGAGTCGCGACAGTGGTTCGTCCACGCGAGACCGGCTCTGTGTCGTTACTTGCAAGCGGAGGCACGGTGGCCAACCCACCCGCGCTACTGGCTGGCGATGCGATGCCGAGGCTCTTGCGGTCGTTGGCCGCTGACTTCGACTACGTGCTGGTAGATGCGCCTCCCCCTCTGGAGGTGAGCGATGTTCTGCCATTGATGACGATGGTCGACACGATCGTCATGGTGGCACGCGTTGGCCATACCGAGGAGGCCTCGGCGCGACGGTTGGTGGATCTTCTCTCACGGGCTCCCCATGCCCCGGTGGTTGGTGCGGTCGCAAACGATGCCTCGGCCGCTGACATGGAGGCGTTTGGGTTCTCCTCGGTGTATTACGGCGAGCACGGGCCCCGCTCGTAGACCACCAATGAACGTGTCAGCTGGCCTGTCGCGTCTGTCGTGGAGGCCGCATCCAGCGGTTCGGAGGCGCCGTAGACACGATCTGCTCCTCACCGGTGTGGCGGGGACGGTTCCTCTAGTTCTCGCGTTGGCGATTGCAGCTGAGGTTCCCGACCCGAATTTCTTGCTGACGATTGGCATTGTGTTGGGTGTTGTAGGGCTGGTTGCGCTCGCCGCGAGCGTCCGGTACGAGATTACCCTGGCGCTTCTAGCGCTCTACCTGGGACTGGCAGATGGTGTGGTCAAGCTGGAGACCGCCAATCAGCTTGTTTCGAGCTTGCGCGACATCATGATCGCCGCAATCTGCACCGGAGCTGTCGTACGCATGGTCGTTCGACGGGAGAAGGTGCGCCTGCCGCCGCTGTCCGGATGGGTGATTGCCTTTGTCGTCCTTACGCTTGTCGAGGCCTTTAATCCCAACACTCGTGGCCTGCTCAAGGTTGTCGGGGGCTTTAGGCAGCAACTCGAGTGGATTCCGTTCTTTTTCTTCGGGTATTTCCTCATGCGCTCCAAGGAGCGCTTTCGTAAGTTCTTCCTGATCCTGGGCGTGATCGCGTTGGCCAATGGGCTTGTCAGCACGATCCAAACGCAGCTAACGCCCGCGCAGGTCGCCAAATGGGGCCCGGGCTATGCGCAGTTGATCAACGGGACTGGCTCGGTATCAGGTCGTGTCTACACCGATAGCGAAGGCACTGTCCGCGTGCGGCCGACGGCGCTAGGCTCGGACCTCGGATTTGGTGGGTTCGTAGGCGTAGTGGCATTGCCTGGCCTGCTTGCGTTGCTGGGCACCGGCCGTCTGCGGCGACGATGGGCGGTTGTCCTGCTCTCTCTCGGGGCACTGCTCGCAGTCGCCACCTCTCTACAGCGCGAGGCGGTTCTCGGAGCAGTGCTCGCGGCGGCCGCCTTTGCTGTGCTCTCGGCCAGTGCTGGCCGACGAGCCACGCGAGTGATGGCGGGGCTCCTCGTGATTGGCGCCCTAACGTTTGTGACAGCGTCGGTACTCGCGCCCGATGCCGGCAAAGGTGTCTTCTCGCGCTACGCAAGTATTGCTCCCGGTAAGGCCGCGACCACGTCCATCGACTATCGAGAAAAGGATCTCTCGCAAATACCGACAGATATCAAGAACTATCCACTCGGTGCGGGTCTCGCGACTGCTGGCGCAGCACGAACCTTCGGCGGGGGGCCGACTGCGACAATCGAAGGTCGCCAGCTGGCAAGTGCCGAGTCGCAATACAACTACGTGACGCTGGAACTCGGCTTGCCGGGGCTGGTGCTATGGGTTGCCCTATCTATCCAGTTGATTGTGCTCGTCGTGCGACGCCTGAGGCGGATCAGCGATGTCGAGTTGCGCCTGGATTTGGCAGGAGTGTTTGCTGTGGTCATAGCGTTCACCGTCATGGGTTTCGTAGGCCCGACAATGTCGAATCTGCCTTTTGGACCATATTTTTGGTTCGCGGTTGGAATCGCCGCTTACTGGTTCGGGCGCGGACCGTCTTACAGCAGGCAGTATCTTTAGCAATAGGGCAATCGTTAGGGAACGGGCTGAAAAAGTTGCCAATGTGGCCGATCGCACTTACGCGAGGCAAGTCGGATAAGCAGATAGCGGGCTCGGCGGGCGACGTTGCTACAGATACCCATATCGAGCAAGCTCCTCGCCGCCTCGGCTCGATAGTAGCCCGCCTCACCTCAGCCAATGCACTGGTGATGGCTTTCAGCCTTCTGACCGGTCCGTTGTTGGCCCGAAGCCTTGGACCCAGCGGACGCGGAGCGGTCGCTGCGGTCGCTGCTCCGCTGAGCCTAGTGCCCTACATTCTGTGTATAGGCCTGCCAACGTTCGTCGTACGAGAGGCGGCACGAGAACGTCCGGCCGGGGAGCTTCTGGGGTCGGTGGGACTCATATATCTGGTGATTGGCCTCGCTGCGATCGGCTGTAGTCACCCAGCGGCAGAATATTTTGCCCAGGGACGTGCTCCGGTGCGCGTCGCGCTGCTCATCACCTTCTACACCATGCCGCTATTGCTACTGGGTACCCTACTGCTTGGAATAGCAAATGGGCAGCAGCGTTGGAGTATGGTCATCGGCGCACGCCTCACTCCTGCTGTTATCGGTTTGGCCAGCACCGTCGTGCTCTATATATTCGGCCTACTGACTGTTACCTCGGCGATCGTGATCCTGCTGGTCAGCGCCTTTGCCTCGATGATCCCCACGTTGGGAGTCCTACGCGGTGCGCGCCCTCTACGAGTTCGCAGGTCGCTGATGCGTGAGAGCTTGCATTTTGGTCTCCCTTCGTGGCTCTGGCAGATCAGCTCTACCACAAACGCACGTCTCGATCAGGTGCTGATGGTTTCGCTGACATCGTCCAGCCAACTTGGGCTTTATGCGGTGGCAGTCAGCCTTGCGAGCGTTTCGAATGTGTTTGCTTCGGCACTGGGCCCCGCGCTTCTGCCTCGTGTCACCAAGGGAGACAACGCAATCGTCGGGCGGGCATGCTGCATCACGCTGTCGGTCGCAGGCTTGATAAACCTGGCCTTGGCCTTGAGCTGCCCGATTGTGCTCCCGTTGCTTTTTGGTTCCAAGTTTCACGGGGCGGTACCCATGTCATGGATCCTCATTGCGGCAGCTGTCCCAAGCGCGGGGACGCAGGTGCTTACCGCTTCCTTGATGAGCGCCGGACGGCCGCGCTTTGTGGCCGCAAGCGAGATGGTCGCAGTCGCGATTACGGTGGGGGGATTGCTGTTGCTGGTTACGCCACTCGGCGGAGTCGGAGCAGCGCTGGTGAGCTTTGCTGCATATACACTGACTTTTTTGGTTCTGCTCGCTGCGTCTAAGCGAGAGTTCAAGCTGCCGCTGAGAGCATTCATCGTCCCGAGCGGCGCGGACTTGCTATCGCAAGCTCGCCTTATCAAGCAAGCACTTCTACGGAGACGTAAGTAGGTCGACGATTGTAGTAGGCTAGGCACAGCAAGGCCGGTCGGTGTCGATTGGGCCTAGGCACTGTCGACTCTGATCTCAATATAGGACAAGCGATTATGCAGCCAGAGTTAGCTTCTAGCGGTGCGGAGTCTCTGATAGATGTTGTCATCCCGACGAGGAATCGTCCCGAGAAGCTCAAGCGCTGCCTAGTGGCATTGGGGAGTGCTCGCGACACGTATCGTCCCCCGGTCTACGTTGTTGATTCGAGCACTAGTGATGAGAACCGCAAGGCGGTCGACAAGGTATGTGGCGAATTTGCGTTTGTGCGGCTACATCGCCATTCCCGTGACGGCCTCGCCGCCGCGCGAAATGAGTGTACGCGAGCGGGTGCAGCGCCATTGGTCGTCAGCGTTGACGACGATGTGTATGTGACGAAATCTGCGATTGACCGTCTGGTCAGCCGATACTGCCAGGGCAATGGCTGGCGGATCGTGGCAGGAAGCGTGGCATGGGGGGAGGAGTGGAGCGGACCCGTCGTAACTCGCCCGATTGGATATGGCACAGCGGGTGATGAGAAGAATGCTGATTTCTATGTGACAGCGCTGATTTTATATCCAAGGGATCTCGCGCGGCAGTTTCCCTTTAACGAGTCAATACCGTCGTCTGACGACCGCTTTGCGGGTGCTCTCTGGCGCAGCAAAGGCGTTCAGCTCATGTGGGAGCCGGATGCGCGGGCGCACCACGATGACGAGCATAATGTTGGTCTAACAACCCCATACCATCAGCGTGCCCATATCTATGTGAATCTGTTTGATGGGCTCTTTGTGAGACGAAGCTTACGGTGGGCACTCTCGGTCGAGGTGCTGGGTTTTCTGGCTGGCGCTCGTCTTTATATGAAGTCACGCTCGACGGCCTTTCCTTACTTGCGAGCATGGGCGGCCGGGCACAAGGCTTTGCTAAAAGATTGGCGCCTGCTGCGAGCGGCGACCTCGCGGCCGCTTGTCGGCACTCCCCCGGAATGTTCAGAGCGCTTGTAAAGTGCTGGCTGCATTAAGGTGATTAATGTATGCCTATATAGAGATGGTCGTCGTCGAGAGTGATGAATTCTCCCGAGCGAGTACTGTTCCTAACTAGCCAGCTCAGCCGTAATGGTGGCACTGCTGCTCATGTTTTGGATTCCGCCGAGTGTCTTGGAAGCGCGGGCTACAAGGTATCGATGATTGCCGGTACAGTGCCGGGTCAAGCAGAAGCAAGAGGAGTAGAGATCATCGCTGTGCCCGGTATCGGTGAGGCGGATGTGCCTATGACGGCCCGGCGGAATGTCGAGGGAGAGCTTTCTCGCCAGGCGCCTAGCGTCATTCATATCCACGATCTTCTCGATGTGGATTGGTTGTTGTCGCTTCGGAAGTACGCGCCAATTGTATGGAGTGTGCATAATTATTTTGGATGTATGACAGGGGATAAGTATTTTAAGCCCGGGCAGGAGTGCACGCGTCCGCATGGTCCGGGATGTATTTTTAACAGCGTCCTGCGGGGCTGTGATCACCGACGTATCCCGCGCCCTTCGCTTAATGCATATAGGCGTACGGGTAATTTATTGAGGGCGGCGCAAGGCGCGAATGTCGTAATCGTTTATTCGCAATTTGTCAGAGCGCAATTGCGAACAAACGGCGTGCGCGATGTAAGGGTTGTGCCTCTTTTCACGCCAAGCGTAGCTTCGATAAAGCCGCTCCCGCGTCGGCGACATGTAATGTTCAGCGGCAGAATCGTAACGCAAAAGGGAGTCGATGTGCTTCTGAAGGCGGTCGCGATGCGTGATGATATCACTGTTCATATATGTGGCGATGGATGGGGAATGGGTCGCGTCCAGGGATTGGTAGAGAGACTTAAACTGGGAGAACAAGTACGCTTTGAGGGATGGCAGCCGGCGACGGCACTCGCAAGGTTCTATGAGATGTCCGATGCGGTGATTGTGCCATCCGTATGGCCGGAGCCGTTTGGACTAGTAGGGATCGAAGCTATGGCACACGGGCGGCCGGTGATTGCTAGTAAGACAGGTGGTATTCCGGAGTGGCTAAGCGATGGGCAGACCGGCCTCCTGGTGCCTCCTGGCGATGTCGCGGCATTAGACAAAGCGATGAGTTGGATGTTGGATCATCCGAGAGAGGCGGAGGAGATGGGTCGGGCAGGAGCCGAAGATGTGGCGAATCGTTATTCGGCATCGGCATTTGTAGCTGCTACGGCGCCGGTATATGAAGCTGCAGTAAGGGACTGGAAGGGAGCCCCGTAAACTGTGTTGGTCTTGCGTTTCGAGGTGCTAGGCGCCGTAGTTGATGGTCAACAGCCGGGGATAATCGGTGGCGGCAAGTTCGAACACGGCATGGCTGCCTTGCCGTGATACGAGGCGTGCCGGCGTGGATTCGTTGCGGATGGGATCATAGGCGCTGACCGTCGGTGGATCGATGGTTTCGGGAAGGTTACCGAGCGTGATGCGGAAGGACTCGTTCGGGAGGTCGAAGCGTGTAAGGGAGCTTTCCGGTTCATTGCTGTTGTAGACCGTGGTGAGATTCGGGGTCATTACATAGACGGGGATCACAAATTGCGTAGGCGCTGATTGGAAGGGAAATACTGCGAGCACTTCCATGTCAAAGAGGTTGGGATGGGCTGCCGTGCCGTCGCCGTTGAACTCGGCGTGATTGCCTTCTTGCGCGACCGAAAGAAGTTCGAGCTGGCGCGCGCCCCCGGTAGGCCCGGGGCCCTGAAAGCGAGAGAGCATATCCCGGAAGGCGGTCATGGTTTCGCCGCCGAGTTCGTCGCCAGGATAAGTGCTTGGCTTCGCATCGAGAGTCTTCATGAAGTTTTCGCCGATCAAGTTGAAGCCTTCTTCGTGCGCAGCTGCATAGAAGTACTCGCGAGTCATGCCCTTGTTGATCATCGAGACCAGACTGCGGAGCAGGATCTCTGCTTGCAGGCGACTTGCCTGGGCCGCGGAGACTTTCGACCCGTCGTAGTTGATTGGATTTTCCGGGTTGGCTGGGAAGAGGGTGTTGGTGTTGATGTTGTACTCGGTCATCCAAGTTTGCAAGGCCGTGCCCCCGGGCGTCGTGACGTTGCGGCCATGTGGTACGCCATTGATGGAGGTGGTGAGCGGAGCGATATCGCGCACCACTGTCTCAGTCTGCGTGCCAGTCAGATACGACTCAGGAAGCAGAGAGTGATAGGTGGGGATGAAGACCGGCGCGTAGAGGGGGTTGGTCTTAGTGCCTTCGGTGGTGAAGTCGTTTTCGCCTAGCGCGTTGAGCGGCTTGATTGAGCTATTGACGTTGTCGCGCGGGTAGTATTCACCGTAATTATAGAGGTGCTTGCTCATCGCGGTGAGGCCCGAGGGAAGCTGCGCTGGGGACGTAAAAGGTGTCTGGTTTGCGAAGCCATCGGTGATACCGACCGCAGAGGAGATGTCGTGCGCTGGGTTGCGCACGTACGCCACAGTTTCGTCAAGCAGCGCTTCGGTGACGGATCCCGAGCCGGTTTCACGCGCTGGGGAGTAATAGTTTGCCTCGTTGAGGAACTGCGACCCGAAGCTCAGCTCGTTCCAGACCTCGAGGTCGTAACCGCCGGCGCCGAAGATGCCTTCTGCCTCCTTGGAGATTGTGGCGACATAGCTCAGCCAGCCCGCGAGCGTTGCTTGAAAGGCGGGATTTGGGTTGCCGTTGGCTAGCTTGGGGGGCCCAAATGGCGCGTAGAGCAGCGTTGAGCCCTTGTGTGCGCCTGCGGGCAGCGCGGCTGGCAGCGGCTTGGATAGGGTCGCGACGTCCCCCGTGGTCACCGACGTGATGAGGATGTCGGGGTCTCCGCCGAAGGAGAGGTCATTGAAGCCGGTCTTACCGGGCGCAACTTGGGCGGCGCTTGCGGCGTTCAACGTAACGGTGGTGGCCCCTGCCGAAGCTGCCGCGTCGGTGGTTAGCGTGACTTCCTTGGCGGGCCCCGGGCCGCCGCTGTTGGCATTGAGCAGGATCAGCGGTCGCAGGCCGTGTTCGTGCAGGGCCACTAGTCGCTGGCGAATGCTTGATTCGTTGACGAACTTGCTGGGGTTTTCGTAGGACAGCGAGTTCCACGGGATCTCGATGCGGGCGAGCTTGAAGCCGCTGTCCTGAAGCAGGTGGGCCGCGCCTTCGGCCTCGGTTGACGTGACGTTGAAGTTGATTCCGAGCGAGTCGAGCAGACGCGAAGCCGGCCAGGTGTCGAGGTACGCACGCCAAGGTTGGATCCAGAAGGAGCGGTCTCCGAATGGCAGCTCGGTCAGATACTTGGGGTCGATCGGGTCGCTTACGACGCCCCCCGTCGTGGGGATCGCGGGCGAGACTGCCTGGACTTCTGTCTTGCTCGGCGTGTCGGCCGGCTTGACCTGTGCGGTTCCCTGCACGCTCACCAGGGCTGGGCACCTGACCTGGGCGGGCATCGAGCCCTCGGGCACCAGCTGCAGGCGGATCGTCTGCGGGGACGGGCCCTGTTCGACCCCGCCGAAGCTCTGCGTGTTCCCGGAGGGTTCGACTCCGACGCACAGCGAGCCGTTGCTTGGGCTAACGGCTTCGGTGTAGGTGAGCAGCACGTCGGCGGGCTGGCCGCCGAAGTCCTCCGCTTGAGCGCTGCGCAGGGTCGGGGCTTTACTTTCCGGTTCGACCGGCGGTGTTGGTGTCGTTTCGGTTGGCGGGGTGGTTTTGGTTTCGACGGGGGGCGTCGGTTCGGGTTCGACCGGTGGGGTAGGTGTCGTTTCGGTCGGCGGGGTGGTTTTGGTTTCGGCTGGAGGGGTCGGTGTCGTTTCGGTTGGAGGCGTCGGTTCGGGTTCGGCGGGCGGGCTGGGCGTCGTTTCGGTGGGGGGCGTAGTTTTGGTTTCGACGGGGGGCGTCGGTTCGGGTTCGGCCGGTGGGGTAGGTGTCGTTTCGGTTGGAGGCGTGATTTTGGTTTCGGTTGGAGGCGTGGGTTCTGGTTCGGCCGGAGGCGTGGGTTCTGGTTCGGCCGGAGGCGTGGGTTCGGGTTCCTTGGCGACGCCCGGGCCGGAATCGGTCGGAGCTTTGGCTTCGGGGGCCGGAGGGCCGCTCTGGGCGGGGCCGGGCGAGTTTTCGGTGTTCGGCGCCGTCGCGGGCGGTTCAGCCTGGCCGCTCGCGAGCGGGACGGGCGCGATCGGAGCGTTGAACGGACCTGTTTGCGGTGCGCTGTAGCTCGGGGGGTTGCTGTGCCGCTTGCTGTCCTGTTGCTTGGGGGTGCTTTCGCGGTGGCCTTGGGTGCAGGCGCGCCGACTGGGCGTGTCCCCTGCGCGCCGCGCTCGAGGCTGGACCTGACGCGGCGACTGAACGTCGTGACGCGTACGAGGCTCGGTGCGTTGCGCTACCTGCGCCGACGTGTGCCCGGAGGATCCCTTGCGGTTTTCATTGGCGCAGCGCTGATGGTCGATCTGCCCGTGTGCGGCGACGTGAGCGCCGCGGGCGCCGGCCGCTTGAGCGGGGCTGGGCGCGGGCAGGGACAGAGCTATCCCGACAACACCAAGGAGTGAGGCCAGCCGTAGCGGCCGGCGAAGATCGAGGGACATATTGGTTAGAGGCTTCCTGGGCGAAAACGTGCAGCGGCAAAAACGCGCTAAAGAACTGGGTCAATTGGCCGATCGACTGGCTGTTAGGCATGCTTGATGGCCCGAATCGCATGTGGCCGTTTATTAGCCGCGGACGGGAGATGCCCCGTGGGAGCGAGGAGCGCCCGTGGGCGTCTCGTGTGAGCCCCAGGTCAACTATGTTTGGGTCGAATGTGTGGAATAGCCGGTAGTACCGACGACCCTGCGGGCGACGCTGTGCGGGCGATGTCCGCGATGTTGCGCCACCGGGGTCCGGATGACGCCGGCCTGCACACCGATCCCTCCGCCGGCGTCGCGATCGGGGTGCGGCGCCTGGCGATCATGGACATCGCGGGCGGTCATCAGCCGCTCAGCAACGAGGACGGCTCGGTCTGGGTTGTCTTCAACGGCGAGATCTACAACCACCCCCGGCTGCGCGAGGAGCTGAGCGCCCGCGGGCATCGCTTTGCGACCAGTTGCGACACCGAGGTGCTGGTGCACCTCTACGAGGAGTTCGGCGAGGCGATGGTGCACGCGCTGGAGGGAATGTTCGCGTTTGCGCTCTGGGACGAACGCCGCGGGCGCCTTCTGCTTGCGCGTGATCGCTTCGGCGAGAAGCCGCTGTTCCTACACGAGCAGGGCGGGGAGCTGCTGTTCGCCTCCGAGCTGAGCGCGCTGCTCGAGGTGCGCCCCGCGCTGCGCGAGCTCGATCCCGCGGCGATCGATGCCTACTTCGTGCTGGGCTACGTCCCCGGACCGGGCACCGTGGTGCGCAAGGCCCGCCAGCTCCCACCGGGGCATCTGCTGAGCTGGGAGCGCGCGAGCCGGCGCTGCACCGAGCGCGCCTGGTGGACTGCCCCCCGCGGCTCCGCGGGCCTGCGCGAGCCGGTGGCGGCGCTCACAGCGGAGGCCGAGCGGCTGTTCGTAGAGGCGGTCGGCAGCCGGCTGATCGCCGACGTGCCGGTGGGGGTCTTCCTCAGCGGGGGGATCGACTCGACGCTCGTGGCCAGCCTCGCCGCACAGGAGTCCTCGCAGCGGCTGCAGACGTTCACGATCGGCTACGACGTGGGATCCTTCGACGAGAGCACGCAGGCGCAGCGGATCGCGCGCATCCTCGACACCGACCACCACGAGGTCACCCTCACCCAGCCCGACGTGGCCGAACGGGCGCCGGCGCTGCTGGCGTGTCTGGACCAGCCGCTGGCCGACCAGGCGCTGGTGCCCCTGCACGCGCTCTCGGAGTTCGCGCGTCCCCTCGTAAAGGTTGCCCTTGGGGGCGAGGGGGCGGATGAGCTGTTCGGCGGCTATCCGCGCTACCGCTGGCTGGAGCGCGCCCGGCGCGTGGATGCCGCGATACCCACCGTCGCGGCGCGCCCGCTGGGCGGCCTGCTGCGCTACTCCGGACGCTGGAGCGCCGCGGCGCGGCTTGTCGGTCGCGTGACCCCCGCGCCGATGCTCGAGCGCCACCTCGACTGGGTTACCGGCGGGCGACGGCATCGACGCACGGGGCTCTATGGCCCGCGTCTGAGCGCTGTGGATGCGGAGAACGTGCTGAGCGACCTCACCGGACGGGCGGGGGAGCGCAACGGGGACTCCGTCGGGCGCCACCTGATGCACCTCGATCAGGTCGACTACCTGCCCGACGACGTGCTGGTCAAGACCGACCGCGCCAGCATGCTCGTATCGCTGGAGATCCGCACCGTCTACCTGCATCGCGGGCTCGCCGAGTTCGCGGCCTCGGTGGACACCTCGCTGCATCTCGGCGGTCACGGCAAGACACTGCTGCATGCAATGCTTCCCCCCGGAATGGACGCCTCGCGCAGAACCGGGCGCTTTCGCAAGGCCGCCTTCCGCGCGCCCGCGGCGGAGTGGCTGCGCGGGCCGCTCGCGCCAACGATGCGCCGCCAGCTGCAGAATGGTGCGCTCTACGAAGAGGGCTGGTTCGATCGGGCCGCCGTCGACGGGCTGGTCCGGGAGCACGGCTCCCGCGCCAGCGATCACAGCGACCTGCTCTGGCCGCTGCTCGCGCTCGGACTGTGGGCGGACCGGTTCTACGGACTCGATGCCGGCTAAGCCGCGGCTGCTCCTCATCACCCCGGACTTCCCGCCGGCCCGGGGCGGCATCCAGGTGCTCGCACACCGGCTCGCCACCGGCTTGCAGGGCTTTCAGACCCGCGTTCTCACGCTGGACTCGGCCGGCGCCGGCGAGTTTGACGCGCACGAGGAGACCGCGGTGCGGCGCGTGCGCGCCCCCCGGCGGCTCGGGGCTCAGCGCAACGCCGCTCTCAACGCGACCGGTCTCTACGAGGCGCTGCGCTTTCGCCCGCAGGCGGTGCTCAGCGCCCACATCGTCACCAGTCCCGCCGCCGCGCTCGTGCGCCAGGCTCTGGGCACGCGGACCCTGCAGTACTTCCACGCCAAGGAGGTCGGGGCCAAGCCGCGCCTGGCGGCCTTCGCCGCTCGCCAGGCGCACGTCTCGATCGCGGTCAGCGCCTACACCGCGCGTCTGATCGCCGCGACCGGAGCGACCTCGGCCAACATCCAGCTGATCCCCCCCGGTGTCGACCTGCCCGCCGTGACCGATCCGCTGCCGGTCGAGCGGTCCACCTTCCTGACGATCGCGCGCCTGGAGGATCGCTACAAGGGTCACGACGTGCTCGTCCGCGCGCTGCCGCTCGTGCGCGCCAGGGTGCCCGACGTCCGGTGGGTCGTGATCGGCGACGGACCGCTGCGCGACGGCCTTGAACACCTCGCGGCCGCGCACGGCGTCACGGACTGCGTGCGCTTTCTCGGCTCGGTCTCCGACGAGGAGCGCAACCTGTGGTTGAGACGCGCCAATCTGCTGGCCATGCCCAGCCGTCTGCCCGCCGGCGACTTCGCGGGCGAGGGCTTCGGCATCGTCTACCTCGAGGCCGGCGCGTATGGCAAACCGGTCGTCGCCGGCAACGTGGCCGGCGCGGTGGACGCCGTGGCCGACGGCGAGACGGGGTTGCTGGTCGACCCCGCCGACCACCTCGCGGTCGCGGGTGCGATCGCCGCGCTGCTGCTCGACGGTGAGCTGGCCCGCCGGCTCGGCGAGGCGGGTGCCGAGCGGGCTCGCGGCTTTGCGTGGCCGGTGATCTGCGGGCGCGTGGAAACGGTGCTGCTCGAGCAGCTCGGGATTCCCGCGCGCCCAGCGCTTCCCAGTGCGCAAGACTCGACGCAGCTGCTCGCGTGAGAGTTCTCTACGTCAATCACACCGCCGCCGTCAGCGGCGCCGAGCGCTCGCTGCTCAGTCTGCTCGCGGGACTGCCGGACACGGTGGCGCCGCTGGTCGCGACGCCCTCCGGCCGGCTCGCCGAGGAGGTGCAGCGGCTCGGTCTGCCGATCACTCGCATTCCGGGGACCGCTGGGAGCCTGCGCCTGCATCCCGTGCACACGCCGGTGGCGCTCAGCGAGATGACCGCCGCGGCGGGATTCGTGCACCGGGCCGCGCGCCGCCACCGCGCCGATCTGATCCACGCCAACTCGATCCGCGCGGGGATCGTGCTCGGCCTCGCGCGCTGCGCCGCGCCGTCGGTCGTGCATATCCGCGACTGCCTGCCGCCGGGGTTGCTCACGAGTGCGACGATGCGCCTGATCGCCGCGAGCGCCACGACGGTGCTCGCAAACTCGCAGTACACCGCCGAATTCGTCGAGCGCGCGGCGCCCAAGGCGCACCTGGAGGTAGTGCACAACCCGGTCGACCTCAAACGCTGGGATCCCGCGCGGATCGATCGCATTCGCGCGCGCGCCAGTCTCAACGGTGCCGGCGAGCGCGCGGTGCTGATGGGAGTCGTCGCGCAGCTCAGCCCCTGGAAGGGGCAGGACACCGCGATCGAGGCGCTCGGCATCCTGTGTGACGAAGGCGTCGACGCGCACCTGCTGCTGATCGGCTCCGCCAAGTTCCTCGCGCGCGCGACCCGCTTTGACAACGAGGCCTACGTCGCGCGCCTGCAGCGGCTGGTCGCCGACGCGGGCCTGCAGGACCATGTCTCCTGGCTCGGGGAGCGCGAGGACGTTCCCGAGCTCGTCCGCGCGCTCGACGTGCTGCTGCTGCCCTCCTGGGAGGAGCCCTTCGGTCGCGCGCTGATCGAGGCGATGGCGCTCAACGTGCCGGTCATCGCCACCAACGTCGGCGGGCCCCCGGAGATCATCCGCGACGGGCGCGAGGGTCTGCTGGTCGAGCCGCGCGACCCGCAGGCGTGGGCACGTGCCGTTCGCAGCATCACCGATGAGCCCCAGCGCGGCTGGGAGATGGGCCGCGCCGGTCGCCGGCGCGTCGAGGACGCGTTCACGCTCGATCATCACGTGCGGGCGGTTCTGGATGTGTACGAGCGCACGCTCGCTCGCGCGCACGCGGGGGAGACCCGGTGAGCGCAGCCGATCTCGACCCCGATCTCTTCCGCCTGCTGGCGGTTCGCAATCTGCTGATCGACCGGCTCACCGCCGAGGTCGCCCGCGAGCTCGCCGCGCAGGACATCCAGACACTCGTCCTCAAGGGCCCCGTCCTGGCCGCCTGGCTCTACCCCGGCGAGCTGCGCCCCTACGGGGACTCCGACCTGATGGTCGCCCCGCGCAACTGGGAGCGCGCCGTGGTTGTGCTGCGCGGGCTCGGCTTCTCCGACCACCTCGGCCCGCTCGCCCATCCCCGCATGGAGTCCTTCGCCTCGACCGCCTTCCTGCGCGAGCGCGACGGCGGCGAGCCCGACAACGTCGATCTGCACTGCGCGCTGCACGGATGCGAGGGAAGCCTCGAGACCATCTGGGCGTCGCTGCTCGCCGGCTCCCAGCAGCAGGTCATCGGCGGGGCCGAGCTGCGCGTCCCCGGCCGCGCGGCGCTGCTGCTGCACATCGGCCTGCACGCCGCGCACCACGTCGAGGGCAAGCCGATCGAGGATCTACGCCGCGCGCTCGCGCTCGCCGACGAGCCCGCCTGGCGCGAAGCGCTCGCGCTCGCGCACGAGTACGAGGGCGCGCCCGCGTTCGTCAGCGGCCTGCGCCTACTGCCCGCGGGAGTCGACCTGGCCCAGCGGTTAGGCGCCGAGGACGTGCGCTCGCGCCGGCACGAGCTGCGCCAGGAGGGCACCCCCACGGCGGAGGCGATCGACGCGCTGCTCTCACCGGAGCTCAGCGGACGCCAGCGCGTCGCGACCGTGCTGCGCGAGCTGTTCCCCAAGCCCGAGTTCATGCGCTGGTGGACGCCGCTGGCACGGCGCGGAAGCCTCGGCCTCGCGGCGAGCTACCCCTGGCGGTGGATTTGGCTGTTCAGCCACGCCCCGCGCGGGCTGCTTGCGGTGTACCGCTCGCGCGCCGCGCGGCGGGGGTAAGCTTCCGCGGCCCGCAACTCTGAGGCATCTGCTCCTCGTCGGAGACTCCGTGCCGCGCGCCTGCCGGTACAGAGTGGGTCAGCTCATCTGAAGGGCGTTTACTTCTAATCCCGGGATCCTGTTGAAATGGCGGATGTTGGCCGTTCCGACGCGCCATCCGGCGGACATGGCGGTAGCAGCCACGAGTCGGTCGTGGGCTCCGACTTCAGTCCTCGATGAGGCCAAGCCAGCCCAGAGGCGCGCGTGGGTCCGCGCCACGAGAAGGTCGAAGGAAAGCGTGGGGAATGACGCGATTACGGCCTCCACGAATGCTGCGCGTCTTCCGCGGTGCTCTTCGGTGGCTCTATGTACGCCGTGCAGCAGCTCCGACGCGGTGATCGCAGCGATCGCAACCTCTTCCCTCTTGCCGAGTTGCGACTCCAAACGCTGGGTGATCTCAGCCATGGTGTGCGCGGCTGGCAAACCGCGCAGCGAACGCTCAAGCTCGATGAAGACGGTTGTGTCTAGGATCGTGCCCATGGATCGGTCGGCGCTGGCCCGACCGCATCGAGCACGGCTTCCATGTCCTCGGCAAACGCCGGATCGGGTGGCGCAGCCTGCGTGAGCAGCGCGAGTGCCTCCTCCAAGGGTCGTCCGCGACGTGAGGCGGCCGCCCGCCCGTGATCGTCGGGATGCACGATCACGTAGGCCGGGCGCTCACGATTGAAGACCACAACCTCCTCGTGCTGAGCGACCGCCTCCCGAGCCCGGCGGGGAATTCTGATTTCCTCAGCTTTGACCGTCGTCATAGGGGCATTATAGCCGGCCAGTACGGAAGCGTACGGAATTGTACGGCACGGTCCTCGGCCTGCCTCTGCCTGAGCGCCCCGCCGCACCCGCACCTCAGCCGTCCTCCCCGCCCGGCAGCGACTCCTCGGGAGAGATCCGCAGGATGCCCGGTCCAAGCCCACTCTCGCGGTCGAGGATCAGCTCCGCCGCGGCACTGCGCGACTTGACGCCCAGCTTCTGGAAGGCCGAGGAGAGGTGGTTCTTGACGTTGCTTTCCGTCACGAACAGCTTGCGCGCGATCTCCGCGTTGGAGAAGTCGAGGACGATCATCGCCAGGATCTGGCGCTCGCGCGGGGAGAGCGGCGGACGGTCGACCACCTGGCGCACCGCCCTCGGCACGACGCACTGCCCCACCGCGATCGCCGCGAGCGTCGGCAGCAGGGTTCGCTCGGCCTCCGCCGCCAGCACCGTGCCCTCCAGCCGTGCCGCCAGCACACGCGCTCCAAGAGCGTTCGGCAGCTCCGCGAGGATCGCCACCAGGGGCCCCGGATGCCCGATGCGCAATCCACCGAGTCCCGCGATCTCCTCGCGCGTCGCGCCGCTCCAGCAGACCACGCCGATGTCGCGATTGGGTGAGGATCCGTCGGTCGAGGTCGAGGTCGAGTCGTCCGCGGCGGCTTGAGAGGCGGAGTCAGCGCCGGTGGCGTCCGGCAGCAGACGATGGATGGAGGGCCACAGCGACGCTCGGTCCTCGAGCAGTGAGATTGAATAGCCGGGCAGTGGGCTCATGCGCCGGCCTCAGGATACGCCGGCCCCGCTGTGCGGAACCGGCGTGACCCCAAGAGATGCTCGGAGTCGGCGTGGTGAGGGTGATGTCGCCGTAGGGCGTGCCGACGGGGAACGTCGCGTCGAGCGCCGAACCCGTGTGCTTGCCGGCGGTCAGCTCGGCGAGGTCGCCGTGATCCTCGATACGAGGGGTCTCGTACTCGGGGGTGATGTTCTTCTCCATTGTCGCCTCCTCTCAAGATCTCGTGGGTTTGCGAAGTGCGTGCATCATCGTGCCCGCGCACCGCGTTCACAAGCCCAGAAAAAGTACTGGCCGCCCGCTAGCGCTCCCGCTGCTGGGCCAGCTCGTCGCCGAGCTCGCTGAGGTAGTCCGCCTGCTCGGCCGCCCGCAGCCACGTGTCGGCCATACCCAGCTGCCACAGCCCGCGCGCGCGCCGCGGCTCGCCGCCCGCCGCGGCCGGTGCGAGCAGGCGATCGAGCGCCGCCTCGCTCACATACCCGCGGACCGGCGCCTGCGCCTCGGCCAGGCGCCGCGCGAGCACCTCGCCCTCGCTCGCCAGCACATCCAGCAGCAGCGGGGTGAAGAAGCTCTTGGCATGCCGCCCGCGCACCGCCTCCGGGATGCGCCCCGCCAGCGCGTCGCGCAGCAGCGCGCGATCGCGCAGCGGGTCGAACTGCAGCGCCGGCGGGATCGCGAGCACGGCGCGCACGAGCTCCACATCGAACATGAACGGGTGGCGGCGCTCCACGCCCCCATCGACCGCTTCGCGGCGCAGATGCGCCGCCGCGTCGAAGTCCTCGCCACCGCTGATCAGATCCTCCGCCAATCCGCGCCACCACAGCGGACCGTCGAGCCCATCGCGCGAGGGCGACTCCGTGAGCTCCGCGAGCGCCGCCGCGTCCGCGGGCTCCAGCAGCGACGTGTAAGCACGCGCGAGCGCATCGCGGCGGCGTCGCTCCCGGACGCGCGCGGGAACCAGCGGCGCGAGGCCAAAGCGGCGCAGCGCGCGCAGGCGCGTGCGTGTGTCCGGACGGGCTCCCATTCCCGGGATGCGCCCCGCGAGCGACCACGCATCCACAAGCCGCCCTCCGCGCAGGCGGTCCGCGATCAGCTGCGGTGCCAGCCCGAACAGCTCGTCGCCGCCCTCGCCGTCGAGTATCACGTCCACCTCCCGCCTGCGCGCCGCCGCCATCACCGGCTCCCACACGAACAGGTTCGGGCTCGCCGGCGGCAGCCGCCAGCGAGCGATGTGCGCCAGCGCCGGCGCGAGCGCCGAGACGCGCTCCCCGCAGGCGATCAGCTCCAGAGGCAGCCCCGTGTGCCGCGCCGTGGCCGCGATCAGCTCGCGCTCGTCCGTCTCCGGCTGCCCCGGGAAGACCGCCCCCAAGGCCAGCGCCCCGGGGCTTTCGGTGCTCCGCGCAGCCAGGCCCGCCGCCACGCACGCCGAGTCCAGGCCCCCGCTGAGGCGCAGCGCCGGGCGCCGCGCCGCCGCCGCCGCCCGCTCCACCGCCGCGAACGCCTCCGCGCGCAGGCGCTCGAGGATCGCCTCGCGCGTCTGCGCAGAGACGCCCGCGTAGCGCGGGCGCCAATATCGCTGCAGCTCCACCCGCTCGCGGGAGAGCACCAGGCGATGCGCCGGCGGCACGCGCTGCACGCCCTCGTAGAGCGAGCGTCCCGGCGGCAGCGTGCCGCTCTCGATCCACCCCATCAGCGCCAAGCGATCCGGCGCCGGTGCGCTCGGCAGCAGCGCGAGGAGCTCGCACGCATGCTCCGCGAACAGCACCCCGCCGCGCACACGCGCGAAGAGCAGCGGTCGGCCTCCCAGCTGGTCGCGCGCCACGAACGCCCGCTCGCCATCCGTCGCGACCACCACGAAAGCGCCCCGCAGACGCTCGCACGCCTGCGCGCCCAGCTCCGCGTACGCTCGCGCGGTGAGGGCAGCACAATCCACGCCAACGGTTGCCGGCGCGGCTCCCGCTCGTCCACCGTCCTCAGCGGGAGCCTCGCCAAGCAGCTGCGCGGAGAGCTCCGCCGTATTCGTCAAATGCCCCGCGATCCACGCCCGCCAGTGGCCCACGCCGGCGCCGCTCGCACCCCTCACCGCCAACTCCCCGATCCGCTCGGCCGCTTCCTCGACCCCGCGCCCCGAGCGCTCCAGCAGCGCGATCGCCCCCTCGCCCCACGCGCCGAGCAGCGACCCCGCTCGACTCATAGCTCCATCAGGCGCTCATACCCCGGGTCCGCATCCGGCAGCACCGCCTGGCTGTCGACCTCGACCCACGCGTGCGCCGCAAACGGCTGCGGTCGCACCGCGATCACCAACGTCTGCGCGATTCCGCGCCGCTCCAGCATGCACAGCAGCGTCAACGAGCGAAACAGGCAGCGCGAGTCGCTCGGCAAACGGCGCAGCACCCGCGTCACGATGTGCGCCAGGCGCCACGCCGCGACGAGCTCCGCGCCCGCCTCGAACTCCGGCGCCCCAGCGCCAATGTGCGAGCGCAGATCGCGCACCGCGCGCCACGCGTCGCCGTCGCGAATCGTCCAGCGCACGCGCGCGTAGGTACTCAGAACCTCCACCCCCAGGCGCACGCGCTCCACCACCGGCAGCTTGTCCAAGGTCTGCGGCGTGAGCGAGCTCATGCGCTCCCCGCCCCCAGCTGCTCGTCGACCAGCGCCGCCAGGCGCGTCGCGTCCATGCCCGGCTGCACCCGCAGCCGGTAGACCAGTCCGCCCGCCGCGATCGCCGCGACCACGTCGAGCTGGCGGCGCAGGCGCTCCGGCGTGCGGATCGAAAGGTTGAAAGTGCTCGCCAGCAGGTCAAACGGATCGACCGCCCCCAGCCGCTGCATGACCGGCTCCCGCGCCGAGCGCTCCAGCAGGAGCACCGCCGCCAGCGGCGCCACGCCCGCCACCGTGCGCGTGTAGCGGCGCTTGCCGGAAAGCTCCATCGGCGTTCCGAGCGCAGCGCGCTCGCTGGCTGGTAGGCGCGCCTCCTCCGCCGGGCGCAGATGCAGCAGGCCCACACTCGGATGGGCCACGAGCCCGTCGGCTCGCTGCTCCAGGGCGAGCGCGTCGTCACCGAGCAGGCCCGCTCCCCGACGCACCAGTGCGGCCGCGAGCGAGCTCTTGCCCGCGCCTGGCTCGCCCGCGAGCAGCACCGCGCCGGCGCCGCTGACGACGCCCGCCGCGTGCAGAACCTCAAGGCCCCGCAGGGTCGCCGCGAATGGCAGCGCCTGTGCCCACAGGATCGTCGTCCAGTCCGCGCGCTCGCGCACCGGATCGCAGAGCAGCTCGCCGCCATCAACCGCGATCAGCACCCGCCCAAAGCCCTCCGCCCACAGCAGGTAGCCTGCGCCCTCGGCGAAATCGACCGTCAGGTACGGGTGCTGCTCCGCGCCCAGCGCGCCCAACCGCCGCGCGCCCCCCGCGCGCGCTCCCAGCGCCGCACGAGCTCCCGCGGATCGAGCTCGATTCGCGTCGGCGTGTCGCCCTCGCCACTCGCCTCGCTGTCCCCGAGCCCCGGGATCGCGATCGGCGCATCGACATCCAGGGTCAGGCCGAACGCGCCGTGACGCCGGCGGCGCTCCCGTGAGTGCCCGCGCCGCTCCTCAGCCGCCGGCTGGCTCATCGACGATCTCGATCAGCCCGCGCTCCAGGAGCCCGCGGCAGAGCTCGATCAAGTCCCGCTCGATCTGCGCCCGCTCCCGGTCGTACTCACTTGCGAGCTCCGGCACCACCGACCCCACACTCGGTGCCTGCTCGAGCGCTTCGAGCATTTTGCCCGCCGTCGGATTCAGACCGTGGTACTTGCCCGTGCGCAGATTCAGCACCACCGTCTCCGCGACGAAGCCGCGGTGCACGATGTGCTGCGGCAGGCGCACGTGCGCCGCGAGCAGCTCCTGATCGGATGGTTTGTCCATGGGTCCGGCGAGCTCCTTTTCAGTACTCAGCGATGGTGCCGACGCGCTGACCGTAGCGAATCGCTCCCCGGAGAACAAAGAAGCCGAACGGCAGCAGCACCGCCGCGAAGGCCGCGAGCTTCGCCAGCTCGACCAGCGCGGGGTGCATCAGCGGCGTGCCCACCAGCACGTGGCGCAGCAAGTCCGTCGCCGGGGTGAACGGCTGCACGTCCGACATCCAGCGGATCCACGACGGCAACAGCGCGATCGGGAAGTACAGGCCGCCCACGATCGCCACGCCGGAGACGATGAACTGCGTTGCACTGGAGACCTGCTTGAAGGCCATCACCAAGGCGACGAGCAAGAGTGCGAACGGCATGAAGGCCACCGTGCCCAGCAGCGCCAGCGGAATTGCCAGCGGCGCCGCTGTCGAGAGCGGCAAACCGAACACTAGGGCCGCGATGAGCAGCATCAGGCTGCCGCTCACCAACGCGTTCAGCAGCGGGAACAGCATCGTCCCGACGATGCCGTTGACCGGTCCGTGCGCGCTCACGAGAAAGCGCTCGATCGTGCCCGAGACGAGTTCCTGGCGCACCGTGATCGGCATCACGCCCAGCGAGATCGTCAGAATCTGAATGATCACCAGGCCGATAATCACGAACCCGAAATAGCCCCCCGGTGAGTGAATGCTTTTGCTCGTCAGCAGGTGACTGATGTAGTAGAAGACCGTGATCGTGAACAGCGGCCCCAGCAGCTGCGCGACGATCTGCGTGCGATAGCTGACGAACAGAATCGCGTCGCGACGCATGATTCCCCACATCGCATCCCCCCACAGCCTCATTCGACCGCCCCCAAGTGCCCTTCGGTGAGGGTGTAGCTCGCGTCACACGCGATCACGCGATCCTCACCGCGTGGCGAGCACCACAGCACCGTCGCGCCGCGCGCCGTCGCCTGCTCGATCTGCTCGTTGAGCAACCGGTAGCCATCGTCATCGAGTGAGTTGCGCGGCTCGTCTAACAGCAGCACGCTCGGTTCGTGCAGGAACGCCATCGCCAGCCGGATCCGCTGGCGCTGGCCCATCGACATGCGGTCCACGCGGCGCTCGGCGAACTCCTCCAGCCCGAACCGCCCCAGGCTCACCTCCACGAGCTCGCGCCGGCGCTCGCGCGGCACATACGCCAAGCGCGCCCAGTAGTCGAGCTGCTGCGAGACGCGCATCCGCGCCTGCAAGCTGCGATCGCCGGCCGAGAGAAAGCCGATCCGGCGCTGGTAGCGCCCGCCGCGCGCCAGCGACGTGAGCTCGCCGATGCGCACGCTGCCCCGCTGCGGCAGCAGAATGCCCGCGGCCAGTCGCAGCAGCGTCGTCTTGCCGACCCCGTTGCGGCCCCCCACCCACGTCACCTCGCCCGCGCGTAGCGTGAGGCTGACGTCGTCGAGCACCGGGGGCTTGGGGCCCTTCCAGCGGTGGTAGAGGTGCTCGAGCTCCAGCACCGCCGTCCCGGGCGTCGAAGTATCAAGGAGTGTCTCGCCGGCGGCTTGCACGGGCGTCGGAGAAGAGCTCATACGATCAGCGCAGGCTAGCGGCTCCCGTGAGCGTCGCAAGGTCCGCGAGAAGCAAATCCGCGAGCCTCCGCGGATCGACCTCCGGATCCGCCGCCAGACGCCAGACGGGGGAGCGCGCCGCGATCGCCCCCGCTAGCTCAAAGCGCGCGCCCTCACGCTCCGGCGTCCGCGGGAACGCCAGCAGCGAGCTCAGCAACGCCACCAGCGGCGCGCGCACCGGTAGCAGCTCCGTCGCCAGCCCCGCACGGCGGTCCAGCAGCACCAGCGCCGCCAGCGGGATCGCCTCCTCGTGAGTGCGCACCGCGAGCCAGCGCTCGTCCGCGAGCGTCGCGATCACCGGCCCCAGGTCTTGCGCAGCCCGCGTCGGGACCGTCATCAGCGGCGCGCCTGGATGCGCCATGGGCCGCGCATCGGGGTGCGCCAACGGCCCCGCCGCGCGTGCGGGCTCCAGCACGACAACGTCGTCGGAGAGCAGCGCCTGGCCTCGATCGATCAGCTCCGCCAGCAAAGTGCTCTTGCCGCCGCCCGTCCCCGCCGCGACCGCCACCGCCCCCGCCGGCGTCGCAACCGCCCCCGCATGCAGCGCCTCATAGCCGCGCAGCAGCGCCACGCTGAAGAGCACCGAGTCCAAGATCACCCGCCAGCGCGCCGCGTCGCCCTCACCATGCAGGGCGCATCGCAGCAGCGCGCCGTCGGCCGCGAGGTGGCCGATCGTGTGCTCGCCGTGCACGAAGCGGTAGTCGCCGCTATTGCCCCGCTGGGCGAGGAACGGCGCGCCGTCGATGCTCGCCCGCCAGCCGCTCGATGCCGCTCCCGACCAGCCCGCCGCGATCGCGGCGGGCTCGACGATTCGCAGGTCCAGACCCGGCTCTCGCCAAGAGCGCCGCGCCCACGCGCCCGGAGGCCGCTCGTCGGTCGACAGCGAGAGTCCGAAGGCGCGCAGCGCCTCGCGCGCGTCGCTGCCGCGATGCTCCGCGGCGGCAGGGCGGCTCGAACTCGACATCAGCGGTAGTCGACCGTCAATAGCCGCGGATAGTCGCTCACCGCGAGTTCAAAGACCGCCTCGCCGCCCGCGCGGCTGACCAGGCGCGCCGGCGTGGAACGGTTGCGCAGCGGGTCATACGCGCTGACCGCCGGCGCTCTGCTGGTGCTGGGCAGATTGCCGAGCGTGATCCTGAAAGTCTCGTCGGGTAGGTCGTAGCGGGTCACGTCGCGGGGCGGCAGCTGCGGTCGGTAGAGCGTCGTGAGATTACGCGTCATCACGTACACCGGGATCACGAAGCGCGTCGGGGAAGACTGGAAAGGGAAGACCGCCAGTACTTCGCGGTCATAGAGCGGGGGATCCGCCGCCGTGCCATTGCCCGCGAACTGCGCGTGATCGCCCTGCTGGGCGATCGCGAGCAGCCGCAGCTGCCGCGCGGGCCCGCGCGGGCCCGAGCCGCGAAAGCCAGCGAGCAGGTTGCGAAAAGCGCGCATCGTTTCGCCCCCCGAGCGATCGCCGGGGTAGAGCGTCGGGCGCGCGTCCACCGCTGCGATGAAGTTCGCGCCGATCATGCTCAGCGACTGCGCGTGTGCCGCCGCGAAGAAATACTCGCGCGTCATGCCCTTGCTCACCATCGCCACGAGGCTGCGCAGGAGGGCCTTGGCCTGTAGATGCGCCTGCTCCGCCGCCGGCAGACGCGTCGGCGCGACCGCGCCGCTGCCCGTCCGCGAGCCCGCCGGTTCCATGTCGTACTCCGTCATCCACACCTGCGTCGGCGCGCCGTGCGGCGGTCCCACGTCGCGGCCATGCGGCACGCCGTAGATCGCGGTCGTGAACGGCGCCAGATCGCGGATCGCCGTCTCGGTCTGCGTGGCCGTCAAAAAATACTCCGGGAAGTCCGATTGATAGCGCGGCACGAACAGCGGCTTGTACACCGGGTTCGCCTTGGTCACATAGGTACGCGAGTTCAGTTCACCGAGCGCGTCCAGCGGCTTGATTCCCGGCTCCGGCTCGTATTCCGAGGGTACGTCTTTCGGGGATGCATAGAGGTGCTTGCTGAGTGCCGTCACGCCGGCCGGCAGCAGCGCGCCGGCGGCAAACGGCGTCTGGCTCGCAAAGCCGTCGCTGATGCCCACCCGCGGTGAGACGCCATTGGCGGGATCGCGCAGAAAAGCCACCGTGCCCTCCAGCAGCGCTTCGGTGACCGAGCCCGTGCCGCTTTCGCGCGCCGGCGAGTAATAGTTTTCCTCCTCCAGAAACTGCGAGCCGAAGCTGAACTCGTTCCACACCTCGAAGTCGTAGCCGCCCGCGCCAAAGACGCTTTCAGCCTCACGATTAACCGTCGCGACATAGCTCAGCCAGCCCGCCAGCGTCGCCTGGAAGGCCGGGTTCGCCGTTCCGTCCGGCAGCTTCGGCGCTCCGAACGGCGCGTAGCGGAGAGTTGACCCCTTGTGCGCTCCCGCCGGCAGCTCAGCGGCCAACGGTCGCGAGAGCTGCGCCACACCGGCGCTGTCGACCGCAGTGATCAGGATGTCCGGGGCGCCGCCGAAGGAGAGGTCGTCAAAACCGGTCTTGCCCGGCACCACCTGCGCCGCGCTGGCCGCCGTGAGTGTCACGCTGCGCGCTCCCGGGGGCGCCGCGGAGAGGGTGTCGAGTGTGACTTCCCGCGCCGGCCCCGGTCCGCCGCTGTTGGCATTGAGCAGGATCAGTGGCCGCAGGTCGTGTTCGCGCAGCGCCAGCAGCCGACGGCGGATATCCGGCTCGTCGAGAAACTTCGTCGGGTCTTCATAGGAGAGCGAGTTCCACGAGATCTCGATCCGCGCCAGCTTGAACCCGCTTTCCTGCAGCAAGCGCGCGACGTCCGGGGCCTCCGCCCCGCTCACGTTGAAATTGATCCCCAGGGAGTCCAGCAGCCGCGACGCCGGCCACGTATCCAGGTACGCGCGCCACGGCTGAATCCAGAACGAGCTCGTTCCGAACGGTAGCTCCGTTAGGTATTTCGGGTCGATCGGGTCGCTCACCACGCCGCTCGCCACGAAGCGCGACGCGCGCGCATGACCCGCCAGGACCGCCGGCTCGCGCCCCAGCGAGGCCGAGACCGCCAACGCCACCACCGCCACGAGTACCGCGGTGGCAAGGACCGCGCACACCCGCCGCGTCACCCGCGCCATCACCGATCGAGGATGCCCCGCCGCGCGGGCGGGTCGTCGTACGCTGCCCGCTGGGGGCCCATCGCCACCATCTTAGGCAGCGTCCGCGCGTAGCACGACGCTCCGCGCCCACCGCCGCGCGGACGCCAGCCCGCCCGCGCGGATGCGCCCCAAATCCTCAGCGTCCGGTTCGCGCGAGCCCTCGCTCCCGCCGGTTACCCCACCAAGATCGAGAACGCGTAGCCGTCTTTCAACGTCGGCGTCACCGTTTTGGTTTCCGCGTTGTACACCTGCGCGTACGTCTGCACCTCGAAGTCCGCCGTCGGGCAGTCCGTGCGCTGCGCGTTCAGCGCGACCGTGCCCGGCGCGCCGCCCGCGCTGTAGCTGACCTCCGGCGAGACCGTCGCCGTGTCCGTCGCCGGGTTGATGCCCGCAGCCGGCACCAGGCAGTACGTGCCCGGCTTGACCTCGCTGACGGCCGTGAAGTTCGCCGTCTGGCCCGTGATCAGGTTCGCCGCCGTTTCCGAGGTCGACTGCACGATCGCGTACGCCTTGGCCGAGCCCGCCGGCCCCTGCGCCCCGGTTTTGCCCGTTTTGCCCGTCGCGCCCGTTTTGCCCGTCGCGCCCGTTTTGCCGGTCGCTCCCGTCGCGCCGCGCGGCCCCGTAGCGCCCGTGAAGCCCCGCGGGCCGCGCAGCAGGCACGCGCGCACCCGCCGGCCGTGGCTCAGCACCGTCACCGCGTTGCAGCGCCGCGCGCTCGCCGCGTGGCCCCTCGGCTGCGCCGCGCTGCCCGCCAGCGCCGGGACCGCGACCGTCATCGCGCCCACCACCGCCGGCATCGCCAGCAGGGAGATCGTTCGGTGGCTCATTTGCATCGTCGCTCCTTAGTCGTGGTCGAGAAGGCTCCACAGGCCCGAACACCGCGCGCGCCGCGGTGGAGCGGTCCGCGGTTGCGTCGACGCGCCCGCGGACCGGCAGTGCAGCTCGCTGTGTCCCGCTCGCCCGTGAGCGGTCGGAGGAGGGAGTAAGGATCGCTATGTCCAAGCCTCCCGCGCCTCACCTCGCTCGGTTGCCCGCCGACTACGCCGAGTTCCTCGCCGAGGTCAAGGCGCGGATCGCCGCCGCGCGCGCCCGCGCCGCGTTGGCGGTCAACAGTGAGCTCATCAAGCTCTACTGGGAGATCGGCCGCGAGATCCTCGACCGCGAGCGCCGCGAGGGATGGGGCGCGAAGACCATCGAGCGTCTCGCCGCCGACCTGCGCCGCGACTTCCCCGAGATGCAGGGCTTCTCGCGCAGCAACCTGCACTACATGCGACGCCTCGCCGCCGCCTGGCCCGAGGACGAAATTGTCCCACAGGCCGTGGGACAATTGCCGTGGGGGCACATCCGCTGCCTGCTCGACAAGCTCGACGAGCCCGCGGCGCGGATTTGGTACGCCGGCGCGGCGCTAGAGAACGGTTGGTCGCGCAAGACCCTGGAAGCGCAGATCGCGACCGACTTGCGCAGACGCCAAGGCGGCGCGCTCAACAGCTTCGACTGCGCTCTTCTCGCATCGGACTCCGAGCTCGTGCGCGACACACTCAAGGATCCCTACAACTTCGAGTTCCTCGGTCTCTCCGCGGCTGCCAAGGAGCGCGACCTCGAGCTCGCCCTGCTGGGCGACGTCCAGTCTTTCCTCGTCGAGATGGGGCGCGGTTTCGCGCTAGTCGGGCGCCAGTTTCCCCTGCGCATCGCCGATACCGAGACCGGTGAGCGACAAGAATTCTTCATCGATCTCCTCTTCTACAACTACATCCTCCGGCGCTTCGTCGTCATCGACCTCAAGATCGAGGACTTCAGGCCCGAGTTTGCCGGCAAGATGAACTTCTATCTCAGCGCCGTCGACGGGCTCGAGCGCCAGCCCGGCGATCGGCCCGCGATCGGACTCGTGCTCTGCCCCGGCCGCAGCCGAACAGTGACCGAGTGGGCTTTGCGCGGTCTCGACGCGCCGATCGCCGTTGCGCGCTACACAACCCGCGGGGTCACGCTCACCGAAACCCCGCCCCCCGAGCTGCGCGGAGCGTTGCCCGAGCTCCCCGATCTTGCCAGCAAGCTCGCCGGCGTTCTCGAGGCCCGCCGCGGCCACCGCTAGGCTGCGCACCATGAGCGACTCCGCCGCTGCGCCCGCGCCCGCCTACCACCTGATCCTCCACGCCGAGGAGATTCCGCAGGCCGCCCACGCGCTGCGCCTGCTGATCTCCGACGAGGCCCACGAGCCTCAGATCCGCCAGCTCGCGCGCGAGGTACTCGCCGAGCTCGAGCACGCGCCCGACGAGCGCGGTGTGCTGACCGTCGCGCTGGCGCCCCAGCAGATGAAGATCACGCACAGCGCCACCCGGCTGCTGCTCAACGACCTCCAGCGCGAGCAGGCCCACGAGCGCGAGACCCTGCGCCGGATCCTCGAAAAGCTCCCCGACGAGCACACCATGCGCGCGATCGAGATCGCCTAGCGCCGCCGCGGCTCGCACAGACGCCTGCCTACCGCCGAGGAGTCCAGCTTTAGGGATTACTCCCCGCCGCCGATCAGTCGGAACGAGATGTCCGATCAGCCCCCCCAGCAGCAGTCCGAGCCGCACCCGCTACGCGTGCCCTCCCCGCCGTCCGCTCCACCAGAGCAGCTCGCCGCCGACCTTCCCCGCCTCGGCGAGGCGCTCATCGCGCAGGCCGAGGATGTGCTCGAGCGCACGCTCACCCGCACCGCCGGCTCCGGCCACGAGGTCGACGCCGTCGTGCTCGGCAGCTTCGAGCGCATCAGCCGCAGCTCCACGATCGCCGTCGCCCGCTGGATGACCGGCGAGGGTCTCGAGGTCGCCCGCGAAGCCGGCCAGGAAACGTGGCTCATCTTCGGCGAGCTCGCCGCCCACCACGCCGCGACGCTCAACGAGGTCACCCGTCGCTGTCTCGGCTGGCGCGACTCGATGGCCGAGATTCTGCACGAGAGCGCCGCGCGACTCGACGCCTCACACGAGGCGCTCGCCCAGGCGCTGAACATCCTCCAGCTCAGCCTCGAGTTCAGCCTCGTGCGGATGTGCGAATGCTTCGAGATCGAGCGCCGCCGCACCGACGAAGAGCTCGCCCGGCGCGAGGAGGAGCTCGGCTTCATGGCCACCCACGACGCCCTCACCGGCCTGCCCAACCGCACGCTGATCCTCGACCGCGTCAAGCAGATGCTCGCCCGCTCGCGGCGCAACCAGACCCCCGTCGCCGCGCTGTTCGTCGACCTCGACAACTTCAAGAGCATCAACGACACCCTCGGTCACGGCGTCGGCGACGAACTCCTGCAGGCCGTCGCCGCGCGCCTCGACGGCGTCGTCCGCGAGGCCGACGCGCTCGGGCGCCTCGGCGGAGACGAGTTCGTCGTGATCTCCGAGGAAATATCGCCCGGCGACGGCGCCGAGCTGATCGCCGAACGCCTGCTCGACGCCCTCAAACAACCCTTCAAGCTCGGCGCCGACCACGAGACCTCGTTGACCGTCACCGCGAGCGTCGGGATCGCCGCCGCCGACGGCGCCACCGCCGAGGAACTCTTGCGGGCCGCCGACATCGCGATGTACCGCGCCAAGTGGGACGGCAAGAACCGCTACGTCGTCTTCGAGACCGGCATGCAAGATTCCGTGCAGCACCGCATGGAACTCGAGATGGACCTCCGCGACGCCCTCGCCAAAGACGAGTTCTTCCTCGCCTTTCAGCCCACCCTCGACCTCAGCGACATGAGCCTCAACGGCGTCGAGGCCCTCGTGCGCTGGGAGCACCCCGAGCGCGGCGTCGTGCAACCCAACGACTTCATTCCCCTGCTCGAGGAGACCGGCCTGATCGTTGACGTCGGCCGCTGGGTGCTGCGCGAGGCCTGCGCCCAGGGCGCCGCCTGGCGCGCCGCCGGATACGCCGTTGGGATGGCCGTCAACGTCTCCGGACGCCAGCTCGACACCGACGAGCTCATCCACGACATCGAGGTCGCCCTCGCCGACAGCGGCCTCCAGCCCCAAGCCCTCACCATCGAGATCACCGAGACCACGCTCATGCGCAACGTCGAGGAAACCGCCCGCCGCCTCGCCGCCGTCAAGTCGCTCGGCGTGCGCATCGCGATCGACGACTTCGGGACCGGCTACTCCTCCCTCGCCCACCTCCAGCGCTTTCCCGTCGACGCGCTGAAGATCGACCGCTCGTTCGTCACCGGCCTCTGCCACAACCACGAGGGCGAGACCCTCATCCGCACCCTCGTCCAGCTCGGCAAGGCGCTCTCGATCGAGACCTTCGCCGAGGGCATCGAGGAGGAGCAGGAGCTCACCCTCCTGCGCGGCGAGGACTGCGACAGCGGTCAGGGCTTCCTCTTCGCTCGTCCCCTCGACGCGCTCGCCGCCGAGAACTTCTTCAAGAAGCTCGCCAGCGACGTCACCGCGGCCTGAGGCGGCCCCCACGCGCGTGTGCTTGCGCTCGTGGGGCCTTGCGATTTGAGTTTCGCTGAGGGGGCCGCCGCGTGTGCGTGTGCGCGGGTGGGGGGCTGCGCTGTGAGGTCCGCTGAGGGGGCCCCGCCGCGCGCGTGCGCGCGTGCGCGCGCGAGCGAGAGCTTTTGCTTGTCGCTCGGCGCGGTTGCTTCGCCGTTCGGCTTCGCGCGCCCGCGCCGCCCCGCACCGCGGTTGCGCCGCCCCGCCGATGGGTAGGATCAGCGCGTGACCACAACCGCCGAGAGACTCGCGTGTTACGCAGCGGGTAGGATTTCGGAGCCTAATCATTAAGGCTCACTAACCTGTCCACAACTTTCCGCAAAGATTGTGAGTGCCCTGTGACGCCCGTCGAAAGCCCCCCGCAGTCGCGGATCCTGCCGCCCCACCTCGCGCAGACCGATCCCCGCGCCGACGCCGAGTGCAGCCCCAACGTGCGCTGGCAGCGCTCCGCGTTGACCCGCGCGCGCCGCTGGGAGGCCCTGGGGCGCACCGGCGCGACGCTCTGGTTCACGGGGCTTCCCGCCGCCGGCAAGTCCACGATCGCCGGGGCCGTCGAGGAGCGCCTCGTCATGGCCGGGTGCGCCGCCTTCCTGCTCGACGGCGACAACCTGCGCCACGGCCTCAACGGCGATCTCGGCTTCGACGAGGACGCCCGCGGCGAGAACGTGCGTCGCACCGCGCACGTCGCGCGGCTGCTCGCCGAGTCGGGCTCGATTGCGCTCGTCAGCCTCGTCAGCCCCTACGCCGCCGATCGCGAAGCCGCCGCCGCCCTGCACGCCGCGGCGGATTCTCGCGTTCGTCGAGGTCTTCGTCGATGCCCCCCTGGACCTCTGCAAGCAGCGCGATCCCAAGGGCCTCTACGCGCGCGCGCGTTCGGGCGAGCTGCGCGACCTCACCGGTGTCGGCTCCCCCTACGAGCGACCCGCCGATCCCGATCTGGTGCTCAACTCGGGCGAGGAATCCGTGTCCGCAGCGGTCGATCGCGTGATGGGGCTGTTAGCCGTGCGCGCGCTCTGCCCCGTGTTGAACGGCAACGGTCACCCCGCCATCATCTGAGGCGCTCTCGCCACAGCGCCCCCGCGCCTCGCTTTAGCTTCCCAGCTTCGCGCCGCCGATTACCGGTCCCAGGTTGGGCTCGTGCCCGTAGAGCTCGAATGCGCGGAAGCCCGCGAAGGTCTTGTGGGTCGAGCCGTGGAAGTCCGACGAGCCCGTGCTGAGAATCTCGAGCTCCGCGGCGATCTCACAAAGTAGATCGACCTGCTCGCGGGTGTACGACGGGTAGAACGCCTCCACGCCGTCGATGCCCAGACCCGCGAAGCGCTCCAGCATCGCCCGCACCGTCGCCCGATCCTGCACGTCCCAGAAGGGATGCGCCCAGACCGCGACCCCCCCCGCGCGGTGGATCAGATCGATCGCCTCACCCACCGTCGGGCGCGTGCGCGGCACGTAGGTAGCGACGCCCGGAACCAGATACCGCGGAAACAGCTCCCGCAGACCCGCGATACCCTCGTCCGCCAAGCGCTGCGCATTGGCCGGGTGATCAAGAATCGCGTGCGCCAGATGCGGACGCCCCAACGGATCGCCCGCAGCGCTGCGCCGCCGCAGCTCGCCGTCGTCGAGCTCAAAGCCCTCCTCGCGCAGCCGCTGCGCCATCGCCAGCACGCGCCGCTCGCGGTCCGCACGCAGATCTTCGAGGGTCGCGCCGAGCTCCACGTCGCGGTGATCGATGCCGTAGCCCAGGATATGCAGCTCCTCGTAGGTCTCGTCGACCGATGACAGCTCCGTCGCCGGCACCACCTCCACGCCCGCCGCCGATCCCGCGCGCAGCGCCTCCTCGACCCCCGCGATCGAGTCGTGGTCGGTCAGCGCCAGCAGCTCCACTCCGGCCGCCGCCGCCGCGCGCACGACCTCGGTCGGCGTCAGTTCGCCGTCGGAGTGCAGCGAGTGGGATTGCAGGTCGAACGTCGCGCGCATCGGGTCCGTAAAGGTATCGCTTCCGCAATCTTGCCTCTGCTCCAAGCCCCGCAGAAACACCGATACCTTTCCTGAATAGTTACCGTATACTGAATCGGCGGAGGGGCGTACCGTGCGCGCAATGCCCCGCTGCGCGGAGAGGGATCGCCTTTATCCGCATCTCCGCGCCGAGAGGGGAAGTGTTCGGGGTTGATTTGCTCCTTCGAAGTACGACAGCTTGTATCTAAAACGAGTTGAACGCCATGAAGAGGGGGACATACCAGGTGGACCTCGGTGCTGGGCCGGCTGCTGCGGGCCCACGCTCGGCTGTGGAACCAGCCGCCCGTAGCCGTCAGGTGCAGCACGCGGCCGGTCGCCGTCCCGGTACAGCGACCGGCGAGCGCCGTCCCGCGCTGGTCCCCGCGTCTTCTCGAACGCGCTCTCCGAGAACCATCAAGCTCGTGCTCATCGGTGGAAGCCGCCTGATGCGCGGAGCCACCGCGAGCCTTCTAGCGGCTCAAGAGGGCTTTGAGATGCAGGGAACCTTCGCCTCCGCCGCGCAGTTTCTCGCCGGCGATCGCGAGGTGACGCCGGAAGTGCTGCTGCTCGACTGCGATGGGGATCCCGACAACTGGCGCTGCGCGGTGAGTGTGCTCGGTCACACCCATCCCACCGCCAAGCTCGTGCTGCTCTGTCGGGCCGTCTGCCCCGAGACGATCCGCTACGCCACCGAGCACCGCGTGGGTGGAGTCATCCTCAAGAGCTACTCCACCGAGGACATCAGGCAGGCAATCCTGTACATGGCTTCCGGCAGAACGATCATGCCCGCCGGCTGGCAGCGGGCCACCGCTTCGATTCGCCGCGACCCACTCGCGCTCAGCCCCCGCCTGCGACAGATCCTGCCGCTCCTCGCGCAGGGACACAGCAACGAGAAGATCGCGATCGAGCTGGGGCTCAGCCCCAACACGATCAAGTTTCACGTGCACGCGCTGTATGCCCGGCTCGGAGTGCGCAATCGCGTCGAGGCCGCCCTCCTCTATGCGCAGATGACGAGCGGTGAGCGCTAAGAGCGATCCGTCCAACGGCAGCGGGCCGCGGGAGCGGCGTGCAGCCAAGGCACAGGATGGGCCGCTCGTGGCCCTGCTCGGCGGGGTCGGAGCGCTTGCGACCGAAGCGCTGACATGGATGCTCACCGAGCGCGGTAGCCGCGTGCTGGGGGTCTACGCGACGCCACGCGAGCTGCGCGAAGATCTCGACGCCGGCTGCAGCGAGGCGCAGGTGCTCTTCATCGATGCCGACGACTCCGCTTACGGCATCGCCGTACTCGCCGAGATCAGACGCCGCCATCCCAAGGTGAGGATCCTGCTGCTGTGCGAGGCCGTCACGCCCGCCATCGTTCGCGACGCCATCGCGGAGGACGTCGAGGGTTTGGTCCTGAAGTCCGACTCCGTCGAGGAGGTAATCACGGCATTCCACCACGTCCTCGAAGGCCGATCCGTGATGCCCTGCGGCTGGCAGGCGGTCTCGCTCGAGCCCGCAAGCGCCTCCCCGCTCGACGCGCTGAGCGTGCGCGAGCGAGAGGTTCTGGAGCTCGCCGTCGAGGGCATGCGCAACCGCGAGATCGCCGAGCGCCTGATGATCTCCTCCAACACCGTCAAGTTTCACCTGCGCGCGATCTATTCCCATCTCGGAGTTCACAATCGCATCCAAGCCGCACACGCCCTCGAATCCGATGGCGATGGACCTTCGATTCCGCTCTGAATCTAAGGATTGAGAGCTCCCCTACCCGTTAGGGTGGCTCTTCCCCACCCGTCCGCTAGAGGGCAAAGACCACCCCTCCGGACAGTCAAAGACCACCCCTCCGGACGATTGTGGAGTGGGTTCCTCAGACATAGTGTCTCGGCCGCGACGTTGCCCCAAGTGGGTTCGTCGTTACCTGTCACATAAATCGGATGCACTCAAAGTTCCCCTCTCAAGGAGGAGGCACGCGTGAAAATGCGATCATCAAATACAAGGAAATGGACCGCGGCGTTGTCAGCCGCGGCTGGAGCGGCGGTGCTTGCGATGAGCTCGCTGACGGCCGGCGCCGTGGCCGCTCCCAACCCCGGCCCCGCCGGCGATGGGCCACAGAGCGCCAACATCCCTTACGTCGCGTGGGTCGGCGAGCACGTGCGTCTCGTCGCGTGCGACCCCACTATCAACTCGACGCTGCAGTACGCCAACTTCGCCGTCGAGGATTGGTCGGGCTATCAGTTCCAACCGCCCACCCCCGATGGCGACGCCGGCAACAACCTCGGTCAGATCTTCGACCCCGGGCCCTCCGCATTCTTCACGTCCTCCGAGCCCGCGCACAGCAACGGTGAGGAAGGCCAGGAGGGCTGCGTGGCGACTGACTACAAGTCGCTCAACCCCGGTCTCTCGCGGATCCGCCTCGACGTCCGCAACCAGGGAACAGACGAAATCGTCTACTCCCACCAGTTCCTGGTGATCTGGCTCACGGCCAACAAGCCGGTTCTCTCCGAGGCGAGCCTCACCGGCAGCGGCAGCGAAACGTTCCAGTCGCAGCTGAGCGGAACCGGGCAGAGCAATCTCTCCAAATTCCTCGGCGACCCAGCTGGCGACGGCTCGTTCCTGCCCTCGCCGTTCGACCCCGAGACCGCGCCCAACGAAGAGAAGGGTCTGATCCAGATCAAAGTCACGGGCAGCTTCCCGGTCGTCAAAGAATCTCCGCTGTCCAACATCCTGACGAGCTCCTCCTACACACTGCCCGAATCCTGGGAAAAACTCGCCAAGACGCTCGCCAGCTCCTCGAAAGAAACAGAACCTCCGGGCAGCAACCCCGGACTCTGGGACATCCACGGCTCGCCCGGTAACGGCAACGGAAACGGGAACGCGCCCACGGCTGAAGGTCCGTTGAAGGCCGACTTCTATCGTCCCGCGTTCGATAGCTTCACCTCGGGCGCAACCGCGACCGTCGGGCCGTTCGACCCGGAGGCCTCCGAAGAGACGCTGCTCAGCAACGGCGAAACCAATGCCGACGACGCGCCGATGCCGGCGCTGCGCGTCGACGTGCGGCTCGCCAAAAACGAAGGCGGCAGCGACCTCGGCGGCGTGGGCTCGATCTCGGGCGCCAGCAAGGCCCAGATCTACAGCCACAACTTCAACGGCGACGCCGGAGAAGAAGGCAACCTGTACAACCCCTACTACGGCGAGTACATCCCCTCGACCGACCGCCCCGTGAATGAGGCCTCGGGCATCACCGGATCGAGCCCCGGTGGCGACTTCCCCGGGTTCCTCAACAAACATCCCGAACCGTACACGTTCTGGACCTCGGTGCTCAGCAGCGAACCGCGTGAAGCGGGACACCCCACGGGCTGCCTCAGAAGGGCTCCCGGCAAGTCGACCGACGCGACACCGGAAGACGATTACTACACCCCCGGTGACGGCTTCATGCGCGAAACGTTCTACACCGACGAGCGCGGCGAGGCCTACGTGACGTACACGCCCGGCGACGGGTTCTACTTCGAACGGTTGGGCGTCACGTCCGACACGAACGAAGGTTGCGACCTCTCCTCGCTCTACGGCAAGGAAATCGGCCACTCGTCGATCACCGCTACGGATGTCTATCCGTACGAGCCCGTCGATTACCGGTCGGAAACCTCAGAACCGCTGGTCAAGACGGTCAAGTCCGCGTGGCTCAAGGAAGCCTACGAGTTCCCCAAGGGCACGACCGAAGCCGATCAGAACATCCGCATCATCGTCGCCAAGGCCCAGGACATCGATGGGAACCCGTTCGTCGGCGAGGAGGTCTGCTTCAACGCCACCGCGAACAGCGGCATCACTTCCTTCGACGGCCATCTGGTCGACACCGAAGGACTGCTCGGCTCCGCCGGGGCCACGGTGGACCTGAGCGGCAGCACCGTGATCGATCCCTCCGACGAAGGCAGCGATCATCTCTGCGAGACGACCAACTCGCAGGGTCTCGCCGCCATCGAGGTCACGAACAGCACCGAAGCAAACGTCGACGTGACGACCCACTACATCAACGAGGGCATCACGCGCGACAAACTGTTCTCCTTCGCGGGGAACGCCGGCAGCAAAGCCGAAGAAGCCAAAAAAGCCAAAGAAGCCGAAGAACTAAAAATCAAGCACGAAGCAGAAGAAAAAACCGCCGGCGAAAAACGTGCGACCGAAGAAGCAGCGGCGACTAAAGCTCGCGAAGAAGCCGCCAAAGCCGAAAAAGAAAAGCACGAAAAAGAAATCGCCGAAGCGAAAACGACGGCAGAAAAGGAAGCCCTGGAAGCGAAGCTAAAAGGGGAAGAAGAAGCGGCCAACAAGGCCCGCGAAGAAGCGGCAACCGCTGAAAAAACAAAGCACGCAGAAGAAGCGGCCGCTGAAACCAAAAAACACGAAGAAGAAGTTGCCGCGCTGGCTGCCGCGGCGCAGGCCAAATCGATTGCCGCGCAGATAGCGGCTGCGATTGGTACCACCACCGCGGGTACCACCACCACTGGTGCTGGCGCCTCCGGCGGCGTCTCCGCCTACACCGCGACATCCAAGGGCAGCAACGCCCACGCGGCCAAGAACAGCAAGAAGCACAAAAAGGCTAAAAAGTCCAAGAAGTCCAAGAAGAAGAAGTAAACGGTACGGAAGCTAGGAGGACGGGGGGCCCGCACGACGCGGGCCCCCCGTCGTTAATGCTCGCGTGGCGCTTGCTCGCTCTCTGCTGGCGCTCGCGTGATCTGTTCCCGCGTCCGCTCGCGCCGCTTCACGCGTCGAGCGAACGCTGCAACTGCTCCAGCACGCGCACCACCCGCAGGCCACTGTGGCCATCTGAGCGCGGCCGCGCGCCGGTGCGCACGCAGTCGACGAAATGTTCGCACTCCACCCGCAGCGGCTCCACGCTCGAGATCTGCGGCGAGAAAATCTCCCCCGAGCGCGCGATGTACTCGCCCCACGAGCGCACGTCCTCGTCAAAGCCCTTGTCATAGACCGTCAGCTTGCCCTCGAGCTGCATGTCGTCGAACGTCGCCATCCGGCGCGACCCCACAACCGTCAGGCGGCGCTCCTTGTGCGGATCCAGCCAGGAGAGATGCAGGTGCGCCACGATCCCCGAGGGGAAGCGCAAGTAGCAGAAGACCACGTCCTCGACGCCCTCGCGCACGAACGAGCGCCCGTGCGCGACGCACTCCGCGGGTTCTTCGTCGATCAAGTGCAGCGCCACCGACACGTCGTGCGCGCCGAGGCTCCACAGCGCGTTCTCATCCGCGCGCAGCTTGCCCAGGTTCTGGCGGTTGCCGTAGAGGTAGTACAGCGGCCCCAACTCGCCCGCGTCCAACAGCTCCTTCAGGCGCGCCACCGCCGGGTGATACTCCAGGAGATGGCCCACCATCAGGATCGTGCCCGCGCGCTCCGCCGCCGCGACCGCGCGCTGCGCGTCGGCCGCCGAGGTCGCCAGCGGCTTCTCCACGAAGCAGTGCTTGCCCGCCTGCGCCACGCGTACCGCGAGCTCCGCGTGCGTCGGGACCGGGGTCGCCAGGACGATCGCATCGAGCTCCCGATCCTCCAGCAGCTCCTCGATCGCGCCCGTCGCGCGCGCGACGGGAAACGACTGCGCCAGGCGCGCCCGCGCCGGCTCGGAGGCATCGCACAGCCAGCTCACGCGGCAGCCCGCGATCGCCGCGAAGTTGCGCGCGAGGTTCGGGCCCCAGTAGCCCAGACCCACGACGCCCACGTTCAACTGTCCATCCCGCGCGCTCACGCCGCGAGTGTCCCGATCGCCTGCACGCAGCGCTCGGCCGCGTGGCCGTCACCGTAGAGCTGCGGGTGATCTCGCGGTCGCTCGCTCGCCAGTGCCGCGAGCGCCGCGCCCGCGTCGAGGTCGACGAGCGTATTCCAACCGCTGCGCACCGTCTCCACCCACTCCGTGTTCGATCGCAGCGTCACGCAGGGCACCCCCGCAAGGTACGCCTCCTTCTGGACGCCCCCCGAGTCCGTCACCACCGCCCGCGCCTGGCAGAGCAGCGCGCTGAATTCGAGGTAGCCGAGCGGCTCGGCCACGCGCACCGTCTCCAGGTCGGCGAGCTCCACCAGCAGGCCCGCGTCCCGCAGGCGCGCGCGGGTGCGGGGGTGCAGCGGGAAGACCACCGGCCCCGGCAGCGCGCGGATGAGCTCGACCAACGCGCGCAGGCGCGCCGGGTCATCGACGTTGCCGGCGCGGTGCGCGGTCAGCAACAGGTAAGAGCCGCTCTGCACGCCCTGCGCGCTCAGAGTCCGCGTGTCCGCGCGCGCCGCCGGCTGGCGCGCCCGCGCGACGTCGACCATCACATCACCCACCACCTCGATGCGCCCCGCGATCGACTCCGCTTTGAGGTTCTCCGCGGCCGTATGCGAGGCGCACAGCAGCAGCACGCTGAGGTGATCGCTGAGCACGCGGTTGAGCTCCTCCGGCATCGCGCGGTCGAACGAGCGCATGCCCGCCTCCACATGCACCACCGCGATGCCCGCCTGCGCCGCTGCGAGACCGCCCGCGAGCGTCGAGTTGGTATCGCCGTAGATCAGCACCGCGTCCGGTCGCTCGCTCCCCAGCAGAGGCTCCAGCGCAGCCAGCATGCGCGCCGTCTGCGACGTGTTCGAGCCGCCGCCGATGCCGAGCTCGCGCTCCGGGCGCGCGAGCCCCAGCTCGGCGAAGAACACCTCCGAGAGCCGCTCATCGTAGTGCTGGCCGGTGTGCACCAAGACCTCCTCGTGCTCGCAGCGCAGTAGCCCCGAGACGGCCGCGGCCTTGATGAATTGCGGGCGGTTGCCCACGACGGTGAGGATCTTCACGGCCGCAGCCTATGCCGCCGCGCCCGACACCGCTCGGCGGGGGGTATGCAGGCCGCCGGGCCGCGCCTTTTCGGTCGCGCTCAGGCCGCCGCGCCGACAACCGACGTCGACCAGTCGATCACCGACGTCGGGCGCACCACGTGGCGCTGCAAACCCAGCTCCTTGGGCTCCAGGCCCAGCGCCAGCCCAACGAGCTGGGGGAGGTGCAGAACCGGCATGTTCAGCTCGCGCCCAACCGCGCCTTCCGCGGCCGGCTGCTGCAGATCTAGATTCAGGTGGCACAGCGGGCACGGCGTCACGAGACAGTCCGCGTCCGCGTCGAGCGCGTCGCCGAGGTGCCGGCCGGCCTGCTTGAGCGAGGCTTCCTTGTTCATCGTCACGATCGGGAAGCCACAGCACTTGCGCATGCCCGCGTACTCGATCACGCTGCCGCCCAGCGCCTCGATGACATGCTCGAGATAGTGGTCGCGCGGTTGCTCGCCATCAATATCCAGACGCTTGCGCGGACGCACGATGTAACAGCCGTAGAAGGGGCCGACCTTGAGGTTCGTCAGGGGGCGCTTGACCCGCGAGCGCAGCTCGTCCAGGCCGATCTCCTCGACCAGCAGCCACAGGAAGTTCTTGTTTGTCAGACCCTTCTCGTACGACAGGCCCTCGGGCGCGAGCGTCTGGTTGACCACCCCGCGGTACTCCGCGCTCGCGTCCAGGCGCTCCTGGCACTCGCTCTGCGCGCCCTGACAGGTCGAGCAGATGTTCATCATCAGCTCCGCGCCCTCCACCTGCTGGGCGAGCGCGAAGGTGCGCGCGTTGAGCGTGTCCGCGAGCTCCTGGTTGTGCTCGGCGATGATCCCGGCCCCGCAGCAGCTCGCGCGATCGAGCTGTACGAGCTCGAGGTCGAGCAGCGGCGCGACCTTTGCCATCGAGCCGTGCAGCTCGGGGGTGAAGCCACGGCTCACACAGCCGGGCCAGTAGGCGACCTTCATCAGCTCACGCTCCCTTCTGCTCGCTGGCGGCGACGGGCGTCTGGTCGTTGTCCTCGTCGGTGCCGGAGATGTACAGGTTCAGCTCGTAGCGCTCCGGGCGGCCCTCGACGGTCTGGTAGATCCGCTGAACCGCCTTGAGATCCTGGCTGGGGAGCTTGTGGCCGAACAGGATCAGCTTCGGGCTCATCTTTCCGCGCACGATCGCCTTGATCGCGGCGGGCAGCGAGGATACGAGCTCTTTGCCGGCCGCGGGGTGGAATTTGCCGAACCACGAATTGCCGCCGTAGGAGCGCGGCAGTAGTTCGGCCTCGTGGTTGAGCCCGTAGTCGCGCACCAGCGTCGTCATCGCCGCCTCGTGGCGCTCGCCGTTGTTCTGGTCGACGATGTGCTGATCGGAGGTCGCGATCCGTCGCAGGCGCATGATCTGGCCCATCGGGTTGACGTCCTTCGGGCACGCCTCCACGCACTTGAAGCAGTGCGTGCAGTCAAAGATCCCCTGCGGATCCTGCGCGAGATCCACGAGCCGCTCGCGCTGCTCGGCGTCGCGCGGGTCGCCCACGAAGCGGTAGGACTTCGCCAGCGCCGCCGGGCCGATGAAACCCGGGTCGACCTCCATCGCCAGGCAGTCCGACACGCACGCGCCGCACTGGATGCACGCCATCGACTGCGTGATGTCGACCATGCTCTCGCGCGGCACCACGTACTCGCGCTCGGGCACCGGCTGCTTGGCCAGCAGCCACGGGGTCACGCGCTGAATCTTTTTCCAGTGCACCGCGTCCATGTCGACGATCAGATCCTTGATCACCGGCATGTTGCCCATCGGCTCGATCTCGATCACACCGTCCTCGCCGGCAGTGGCACGCGCGTGGTCGAGATGGGTGTGGCACGCCAGGCCCGGTTCGCCGTTGACGCGCACCCCGCACGAGCCACAAATCGCGGCGCGGCACGAGCAACGGATGCCGATCGAGCCGTCGAACTTCGCTTTCGCCTGCAGGATGCCCTCCAGCACCGAGCGATGCGGCTCGAGCTCGATCGTGTGCTCATCCCAATAGGGCGCCTGCCCCGACTCCGGGTCGTAGCGGCGCATGCGCAGCGTGAACTGCTCCGGTGGCTTGTGCGTTTCGGCCATCAGCCGCTCGCCTCCTCGGTCGGGTTCCTCGGACGACCCATCAGTACTTGCGCTCCTCGGGCTGCCACTGCGTGATCGTGACCGGCGAGTAGCTCACCGAAGGCCCGTCGCCGTTCAGGGAGATGTCGATGTGCTTCAGCCACTGCTCATCTTCGCGCGCCGGGAAATCGGTGCGGAACTGGGCGCCGCGCGACTCTTTGCGCTCGATCGCCGCGACCACGATCGACTCCGCGCAGTCGAGCATGTAGCCCAGCTCGATCGCCCCCAGCACATCCTGGTTGAAGACCGTGCCGCGATCGTCGATGTAGGCGCTCCGGGCCTCCTCCTGTAGGCGCTTGACGATCTCGTGCGCCTTCTGCAGGCCCTCCTCATCGCGGTACACCGCGACGTACTGGTTCATCGTGTCGCCCAGCTCGTTCTTGATCTCCGACACCCGTCGTCCGGTCTTATCGCGCGCGATGATCGCGTCGATCTCCGCCACGTCCTCGCGCAGCTTCGCGTCGGAGGACCGCGGCATCGCCATGCCCTTCGCGCGCGCCGCGGCGTGCTCGCCGGCGCGGCGGCCGAAGATCAGCGTGTCCAGTAGCGAGTTCGCGCCCAGGCGATTGCCCCCGTGGACCGACACGCACGCGACCTCGCCCGCCGCGTAGAGGCCCTCGATCGGCGTCGCGCCATGCACGTCGGTCTTCACGCCGCCCATGATGTAGTGCTGGCCCGGGCGGATCATGATCGGCTCGCGCGTGATGTCCACGCCGGCGAAGTCCTTGCCGATGTTGACGATCTCGCGCAGCGCCTCCAGCGTGCGCTTGCGCGGCACCTTCGTGATGTCGAGGTAGATGCCGCTGCCGTCCGGGCCCACGCCGCGGCCCTCAAGGATCTCGGTCTGCTCGGCGCGCGAGACCACGTCGCGCGAGGCGAGCTCCATCTTGTTGGGCGCATACTTCTCCATGAAGCGCTCGCCCTCGGAGTTCAGCAGCACCGCGCCCTCGCCGCGCGCGCCCTCGGTGATCAACAGCCCGTTCTCGACGAGCGTTGTGGGGTGGTACTGAACCATCTCCATGTCCATCAGCGGCGCACCGATGCGGTACGCCTGGGCGATGCCGTCGCCGGTCACGATCAGCGCGTTGGTCGTTGGGCGGTAGACCTGCCCCGCCCCGCCGCAGGCGAGGATCACATTCTTGGCGTGGAAAAGCTCCATGCGCCCCGAGCGCACGTCGCGCGCGACGACGCCGCAGCAGCGGCCCTCGTCGTCCTGCAGCAGCGAGGTCGTGAACCACTCCTCGTAGCGGTGCACCGTCTCGTGATGCTTCATCAGCTGCTCGTAGAGCACGTGCAGGATTGCCTGGCCGGTGATGTCCGCGACGTACGCCGTGCGCTTCATCGAGGCCCCGCCGAATGCGCGCAGGTCGAGCAGACCCTCCTCATTGCGGTGGAAGGTCACGCCGATGTGCTCGAGGTGCATGACCTCGTGCGGCGCCTCCGAGCACATGATCTCGATCGCGTCCTGATCGCCGAGGAAGTCCGAGCCCTTGACGGTGTCGTACGCGTGGGAGTGCCAGTCGTCATCCACGCTGATCGCGGCGTTGATGCCGCCGGCGGCGGCCACCGAGTGTGAGCGCACGGGGTGGACCTTGCTCATGATCGCGACGCTGGAGCCGGTCTGGGCGGCGGCGAGGGCGGCGCGCTGGCCCGCGAGGCCCGCGCCGATGATGAGGACGTCATGTGATGGCATGGACCTGGACTCTATATCCCGGCGGCGGGGCGCAGCGCCTGGCGGATCTGGGCCACCGTGACCACGCCGCGCAGGACGCCGTCGCCGTCGACCGCAACCATCGCTCCCAGGCGGCCCAGTCCCTCAGCGCGCAGCACCGATTCCAGCGGCTGATCCTCGTCGATGCGGATCGACAGGTTCTCCTCGAGCACCTCCGCGACCTCCAGTGCGGGCCGCCCCGCCGCAATCTCGTTCTCGACGCGCTCGGAGCGCACGACGCCGAGGAAATGGCGTGCCGGGTCGACGACCGCGAACCACGGCCAGCGGTAGCGCAGGAAGAACTGCTCTTGAGCATCGAGCAGGCCCGTCCCCCCCGGGATCGTGACCGGCTCGGTGTCCATCACGTCCGCGACGCGCAGCTCTTGAATGCGCTGGCCGAGGGCGCCCTGAGCGACCGCCGCGCTCGCTCCCTGATAGACGAACAGTGCGATGAACGCGAGCACAAAGCCCGCTTCGTCGCGCAATCCGAGCAGCAGTAGGAGGCCGCCGACGCCCATCAGGATCGCGAAGCCCTGCCCGAGCCGCCCCGTCACGCGGGTCGCGCGATTGCGGTCACCGGTGCGCCACCAAATTGCCGAGTGCGCAATCTGGCCGCCGTCGAGCGGGAACGCCGGAATCAGGTTGACGATCAGCACGAGCACGTTAAGCGTCGCGACCCAGCTCAGCAGGACGACCGCCGGCGTGGTGTGCACGCCCGATTGCGCGACCGCGACCGCGAAGAAGTGGTGATTCGCGGCCAGGAGCGCGCCGGCGAGCAGACTGAGCGCGATGACGGCCGCCGTCACAAGCGGACCGGCGGCCGCGATCCGAAGCTCGGCTCCCGGGTCGGGCATCGCGCCGGCGGTGCGGGTGATCCCGCCCAGGGCCCACAGCTCGATGCCCAGCACCTGCAACCCGTTGCGCCGCGCGACCAACGCGTGTCCGAGCTCATGCAGGATCAGCGAGACGAAAAACGTGAGCACACTCGCGACCGTCAGCAGATAGGCGGTCGTCCGCGAGCCACCGATCGCTTCGTGGAAATACGGGGTGAACAGGTAGATGTAGAAGAACAGGACCAGGAACCAGCTGATCCCGACGCCCACGCGGATGCCGAAGATGCGCGCGAGCTGGAAGTTGCGGCGACGAATCATGATCACGTCAATGGTAGGCCGCGACGGGGGCGGTACGGTCGCGGCGCGTGATGGGGTCGCGGCGGCGGTGGGCTAGAGGGCAGCAGAGTCGTGGGCTGGCGGGGCGCCGGAGCGCGCGGCGGGTGTGTGTCGGCAGAGGCCCCGCCGCGCGTGTACGCACGCGCACGCGCTCGCGCGGCGGGGTCGTTTGCGTAGATGCCCTGCGCGGCGCTCTAAATCAGTCCGAGCTCCCGCACCGCCTGTGCCTCATCCTGGAGCTCCTTGACGCTCGCATCGATCCGCGCGCGAGAGAAATCGTCGATCTCCAGGCCCTGAACGATCGACCAGTGGCCGTCGGCGCAGGTGCAGGGGTGGCCCGCGAAGATCCCCGCGGGGATGTCGTAGGAGCCGTCGGCGGCGATGCCCATCGACACCCAGTCGCCGGGGGGGGTGCCTTTCACCCAATCGTGAACGTGCTCGACCGCCGCGTTGGCAGCGGAGGCGGCGCTCGACGCACCGCGCGCCTCGATGATCGCAGCGCCGCGCTTCTGCACCGTCGGGATGAAATCCTGCTCGACCCACTGCTGGTCGGAGACCACCTCGGACGCCGGACGCCCGCCCACCTTGGCGTGGGTTATGTCCGGATACTGCGTGGCCGAGTGATTGCCCCAAACGCTGACGTTGGTGACGTCGGCGACACGCACGCCGGCCTTGCCGGCGAGCTGAGCGATCGCGCGGTTGTGGTCCAGGCGCATCATCGCGGTGAAGCGCTCCGCCGGGATGTCCGGTGCGTGGCTCTTGGCGATCAGGCAATTGGTGTTGGCGGGGTTGCCGACGACCAGGATCTTCACGTCGGAGGCCGCGTGGGCGTTCAGTGCGGCTCCCTGCGGCTTGAAGATCCCACCATTGGCCTCCAGCAGATCGCCGCGCTCCATGCCCTTCGTGCGCGGGCGCGCGCCGACGAGCAGCGCGACATTGACGCCGTCGAAGGCGACATTCGGATCGTCGGTGATCTCGACGCCGGCGAGTTGCGGGAAGGCGCAGTCGTCGAGCTCCATCGCGGTGCCCTCCGCGGCCTTCACCGCTTGCGGAATCTCCAGCAGGCGCAGCTCGACGTCGGTCTCGGGGCCGAGCAGCTGGCCGCTGGCGATGCGAAACAGGATCGCGTAGCCGATCTGCCCTGCGGCGCCGGTCACTGCGACTCGTACAGGTTTACTCAAGAGCTCATCTCCTTTTTGAGGTTCTCGTCGATCGAGCCGAGGAACTCCTGCGTCGTCTGCCACGGTTGCTCCGGGCCGACGATCAGTGCGAGATCCTTGGTCATCTTTCCGCTTTCAACTGTCTGTACACAGACCCGCTCGAGTGTCTCCGCGAACTTTGTCACGGTGGGCGTGTCGTCCATCCTTCCGCGCGCGGAGAGCCCGCGCGTCCACGCGAAGATCGAGGCGATTGGGTTCGTCGAGGTCGGCTTGCCCTGCTGATGTTGGCGGTAGTGGCGCGTGACGGTGCCGTGTGCGGCCTCGGCCTCTACGGTCTTACCGTCGGCGCTCATCAACACGCTCGTCATCAGCCCGAGGGAGCCGAAACCCTGGGCGACGGTGTCCGACTGCACGTCGCCGTCGTAGTTCTTACACGCCCACACGTAACCGCCTTCCCACTTCAGCGCCGAGGCGACCATGTCGTCGATTAGGCGGTGTTCGTAGGTAATGCCGGCCGCCTCGAACTCCGTCTTGAACTCGTTCTCGTAGATCTCCTCGAAGAGGTCTTTGAAGCGCCCGTCGTAGCGCTTGAGGATCGTGTTCTTCGTCGAGAGGTACACCGGGTAGCCGCGGTCGAGGCCATAGCGCATCGAGGCGCGCGCGAAGTCGCGGATCGAGTCGTCGAGGTTGTACATCGCCATCGCGATCCCGCCGCCCGGAAAGTCGTACACATCGAGCTCGATCGGCTCGCCGCCGTCCTTCGGGGTAAAGGTCAGTGTCAACTTGCCCTCGCCGGGGACCACCAGATCGGTCGCGCGATACTGGTCGCCGAAGGCGTGGCGGCCGATCACGATCGGCTTGGTCCAGCCAGGCACCAGGCGCGGCACGTTGGCGATCACGATTGGCTCGCGGAAGATGACACCGCCGAGGATGTTGCGAATCGTCCCGTTGGGAGAGCGATACATCTCCTTCAGAGAGAACTCCGCTACGCGTCCCTCATCGGGGGTGATCGTCGCGCACTTGACGCCGACACCGTACTGTTTGATTGCGTTCGCGGCATCGACGGTGACCTGATCGTCGGTCGCATCGCGATTCTCGATGCTCAGGTCGTAGTACTGCAGGTCGACGTCGAGGTAGGGCAGGATCAGCTGCTCCTTGATGAACGACCAGATGATCCGTGTCATCTCGTCGCCGTCGAGCTCAACGATGGGGTTCTGCACCTTGATCTTGGCCATTGGGGATCCTTGGAGGTCTCGAAGCGGTCGCCGGGGCGAGCGATGCTATCGCGGGTGCTAGCGCAGGCGGGTACTCTGTCGGTGATGGCGATCTTCGCGAAGACGGCGACCGGCGAGGACGGCGCTCCGTGGCGCACCCACGAGGTGCTCAATCAGGTGCCCGCCCTGGAGGGGTGGGACGTGTTCTCCACGAACACCGCCCTGGTCGAGGCACTGGAGCGCGAGGGTGCCTCATGGGCCCGTCCGCGCGCGACGGCGCTCGGCGAGCTGATCGGCGGCGAGCCGCAGCATTGGGGCGAGCTGGCCAACGAGCACAAGCCCGTACTGCACACTCACGACCGTTTTGGCAATCGCCTCGACGAGGTCGAGTTCCATCCCGCGTGGCACAAATTGATGCAGCTCGGCGTCGAGTGGGAACTGCACTCGCTGCCGTGGCGCTCGCAAGAGCCCGCGGCCCACGCGGCGCGCGCTGCGCTGTACATGACCGCGATGCAGGCCGAGGCCGGCTTCGCGTGTCCGATCACGATGACCTTCGCGGCGATCCCCGCGTTGCGCGCGCAGCCCGAGCTCGCGGCCGAGTGGGAGCCACTGTTGACCGCGAACACCTACGACCCGCGCTCGCTTCCGGCAGCCGAGAAGGGCTCCGCGATCTCGGGCATGGCGATGACCGAGAAGCAGGGCGGATCGGACGTGCGCGCCAACACGACCGTCGCCAGAGCGCTGAATGGCGGAGGGGCGGGAGCCGAGTATCTGCTCACAGGTCACAAGTGGTTCTGCTCGGCGCCGATGAGCGACGTCTTCTTGGTGCTCGCGCAGACCGACGATGGCCTCTCTTGCTTCCTGCTGCCGCGGATCCTGCCCGATGGTTCGCGCAACGCTTTTCACATCCAGCGTTTGAAGGACAAGCTCGGTAACCGCTCCAACGCTTCGAGTGAGATCGAGTTCCACGGGGCCTGGGCGCGCATGCTCGGCGAGCCGGGACGCGGGGTACCGACGATCATCGAGATGGTCGGACATACGCGTCTGGACTGCGTGATCGGCGCCGCGGCGGGAATGCGCGCGGGGACGGTGCGCGCGATTCATCACGCCGCCCACCGCCACGCCTTCGGCAAGCTGTTGATCGATCAGCCGCTAATGCGCAATGTGCTGGCGGATCTCGCGCTGGAGTCCGAGGCGACGACGGCGCTAGCGATGCGCCTCGCGCGCGCCTACGACGAAGCGAGCGGCGAGGGCGAGGACGGAGAGGCCCAATTGTTCAAGCGCCTGGCGACGGCGGTGGGCAAGTATTGGGCTTGCAAGCGCGCTCCCAACCACGCCTTCGAGGCGCTCGAGTGCCACGGCGGCAACGGCTATGTCGAGGACTCCGGGATGCCGCGCCTCTACCGCGAGGCGCCGCTCACCTCGATCTGGGAGGGATCGGGCAACGTGATGAGTCTGGACGTGCTGCGCGCCCTCTCACGCAGTCCCGCGACCCTCGAGGTCTTCTTCGCCGAGCTCGATTTGGCTCGCGGGGCGGACCGTCGCTTGGATGCTCACCTGGATGGTTTGCGCGGTGAGTTTGCGGTGCTCGACGATATCGAGACACGTGCGCGGCGTGTGGTCGAGCGGATGGCACTCGGTTTGCAGGGTTCGCTGCTGGTGCGCTACGCGCCGCCCGCGGTCGCCGACGCCTTCTGCGCCGCCCGCCTGGATCGCGACGCGGGCCTCGAGTACGGCACACTCCCCGCCGGCACCGATTTCCAGGCGCTCATCCAGCGCGGCAGCGCTCAGCTCTAGCGCGCTGTCAGAGCCGCGCTACAAACGCGAAACCCCGGCGAGGTCACTGACAATAACCTCGCCGGGATTGACGTCAATCAGCCTTTCGGATGCCAGCCTCTGCCCTGCTTCGCGACCTTGCCTTCCTCTTCCAGTGAGGGGAGCACGCGGTACAGGTAATTCTGCTTGATACCCATTCTGGCGGCGAGCTCGGGGATGGTGATGCCGGGCTGTGCCTGCACGAACGAGAGCGCCTGCGCGGCACGCGTGCCACTGCCTTTGCGCCGACCGGCTTTGCGCCTTGCGCCACCGCCGCGTTTGGCGGGCGCCGCCGGGGTGGCCGCCGCGGTTGCTGCGGGGGCGGCTTTGGCGGCGCGAGTTTTGGAGCCTTTGGGGCGTCCGGGTCCGCGACGGCCGGTCGCTTTGCGAGCGACGGGCGCAGCGGTGGACCCGCTCGCGGCAGCGGAAGATCCACCCACTCCATCCAGCGCGGAGGCCGCGGCCTCCAAGCGCCGGTACTCCTCCACCAGTGGCTTCAGCTCTTTGAGCCGAGCTGTGATCTCTTGGCGCTTCTCATCAAGGAAGTCGGTCACGATCGAGTCCTGTTCACTTAGCTTAACGTGGTCCGCTTTACACGGTTATCGGCGTTACCTTACAACAACCACCGGTCGTATACCTGCATGCAAGCCAGATGTCACGTGGTGCGGGTGATATTTCCGAGTAGCTCACTCAGACGATCGAGCGTGCGCCTGGCCTCACGCTCCGGTATTCCACCCACCAGTGCCCGGCTCGCCAGCGCCCCGATCGGCCCCAGCGGCGGCCGAAAATCGTTGCGGTAGTCAAAGCGTGTGCCACCGGATTCGGGGTGCAGCGCGTATTCGATGCGCGCGCGCGAGCGGGCCGGCCCGCGGCCCTGCCAGACGGCGAGGCGGCAGGCCAGGCACTGCTCGAGTTGCCAGTGCACCTCAAGATTGACCCCGCGCAAATGGATTTGCTGATCCATCTCATATCCGACGTGCGGCGGACCGGGATCGGCTCGCGGAAGGCCGCGATGGATAGTGACCCAGTCGCCGAGGCGCTGGGGATCCATGACGGTTTCCCAGACCCGCTCGGGAGTGGCGGGAATATGAGCGCTGACGCTGACCGTACTCATCTGGCCGCGAGTGGTTCGACTGCCTCCCAATCGCCCAGCGCGCACTCGATTGCGGCGTCGAGAGGGTGCAGCGGCACGCCGAGTAGCTCGGCGGCGTGGTCATCGGCGGGCAGTAGATCGCTGCGCAGACCCTCCATCAACGCGAGGATCAATTCGGGATCCTCGCGAGAGACCGCTGCGGCGAGACGCGCGGTAAGCGGTGTGACTCCGAATCCGATTGCGAGTGTCGGTCGGCTCAGCAGCAACGATTCGGCGATACGCGCTAGCAGTTCCTCATATGTGAGCGCCTCCGGGCCGCCGATGTCCAACGAGCGCCCCGCTACCGCCGGCGCCTGCGCGGCGGCGACGAGCATCTCGATCGTGTCGCGCGCATCGATTGGCTGTGTGCGAAATCGGCGCCACGGTGGCAGGGTGAGTATCGGCAGGCGCTCGATAAGACGCACGAGCAGCCGGAACGAGCGTGAGCGCGCGCCAATCACGATCGCGGAGCGCAGCGCGACGGATTCAGGTACCTCTGCGAGCAGGATGCTCTCGACGATCTCGCGGCTTGCGAGGTGTTCGGAGACCGGTGTGCGGTCATCGGGCACGAGGCCTCCGAGGTAGACGATCCGCCGCACGCCCGCGCGGCGAGCGGCAGCGGCGAAGTTGGCGGCGCCCAGGCGCTCGCGCTCAGGAAAGCGATGCTCGAAGCTGGAGCCGGCGGGTGGGCTCTCCATTGAGTGGACCAGGTAGTAGGCGACCTCGATGTCCTCGAGCGCGCGCTCGAGTCCCTCACCTGTGAGAACGTCCCCGCGGAGGACGTCGATCGCGCTCGCGGGATCGCGCTCGGACTCCCCGTCGAGACGCCACCCGAGCCTATGGCTGTGCTCCCCGGTGCGCGCCGCCAGCATCGCGGCCGCGCGGGAGGGTTCGCGGCTGAGAGCACGCACGCGATGTCCGTCGGCCAGCAGTCGCGGGGCGAGCATCGCACCGATAAAGCCGCTGACTCCCGTGACGAGCGTGCGCATCTGAGGGTAATGATGACGTGCCCACCGCGATCGGGAGCCGCGAACGGGAGACCACGTGCCTCCGACGGCTTGGGCGCGCAATGCGTCAAGGCGGACATAAGTTCCTTGGAAAGTGCGAGATCGCGTAAGGGGCATATCACAGGAAAGTGACGTTCTGCAGGCTGCTCGCGGGTAGAAACGTTTTCTCTGCGATTTGCGGGAAGGGTCCTTGTGGCGAGGGTGCGCGGGTGATTTGATCCGCGGCGTTGCTGTTCACCCGCTTGATCGAGGTGCGCGGGCGAACATTTCAGGCAGAGACCGACGGGGAGCGAACCTTGGCGAAGAAGCAGAGCAGCGGACGCGCGGCGCGCGTCCGCAAGGTGACGTGCGATGAGTGCTACTTCCGGCGCAACTTGCTGTGCGCGCTCGATTTAGAGGAGCCCTGCGCGACGTTTCGTCCCAACGCAGCCCAGCTCAAGCCCCCGCCGCAACTACATTTCGTCTTTCGCCAAGAGCGCCGCACGCGTGCCGCGTGGGCGTTCCCGACGGCGCAGGAACAGGCGGCGCTGCACGCCTAGCGGTCACCGGCGCGGCATGCCGCGGGTTGGGTGCTCGGCGGGAGGGGTATATTGAGACCTTCCAAGGCAAGCTCCCAGCAGAGGCGGTGGTCGGCATGGCGGCAAAGGACAGCATCGGCAAGGCTACGGCTGCGGCCCACGCGGCGCAGCAGAACCAGTACGTGAAGCGCCTCCTCGAGGACGACGAGTTGCGAGCCAATCTGCTCGCCGCGTACGCAACGGCGCGCAGCGCGTACGGGCGGGTTAGTAACGGTAAGCCCGCAGCCAAGGCGCTGTTCGAGGACCGCAAGCTGCAGCGCGAGCTGGTCGAGACGGCGGTGGCGCTACGCGAGGCAGGCGAAGCTCTGAGGGAGCCGCAGCGACGGCCCCGCAAGCGGCGCGGAGGCGCGGGTCGCGCGTTGTTGCTCGTCCTGGTCGGAGGCGCCCTGGCGCTGGCATTCAGCGAGGGTCTGCGTTCGAAGCTGCTCGACATGCTGTTCGGGGCCGAGGAGGAGTTCGACTACAGCTCCACCACCATGCCCGCGCAGGACGCCCCCAGCTCGGTAGGCGCTCCGGCGTCCTGAGCGACAGCGGCGAAGCTGCGCGAGATATGACTTCGGCTGTCGAGGCCCGCTCGGAGGGTCGGACCGGCAAGGCGCCCTCCGGCGAGAAGGCCCAACGCATCGTGGAGGCGATGCGGCGCAGCGTCGCCCAGCGCGGCACCGCGGGTTCCACGTTCGAGCACGTCTCGCGCGAGGCCGGGGTCTCGCGGGGGCTTCTGCACTACTACTTCGGCACCAAGGAGCAACTGCTCGTCGAGGCCGTGCGTCACGACTGCCAGTTGCGCCTGCAGCGCCTGGAGCGCCAGCTGGCGGGAGCGCAGACCGCGGACGACTTCATCGCGCTGATGGCGCGGCAGCTGCAGGACATGCTGCGCGAAGATCCCGACTTCGTGACGCTGCTCTTCGAGCTGTTCACGCTCTCGCGGCGCAACGCCGACATCGCCACCGAGTACGCCAACCTGATGCGCGCCATGCGCGAGCAGGTCGCCGGCATGTTGACCGTCGCGCAGGAGGACGGCGTGCTGCGCCTGCACGCAGACCCCGAAGCGGTCGCGGAGATCCTCTTCTCGCTGGGGGACGGCTTTGCGATGCGGATGCTCGCGGAGCCCGGTCGGGATTTCAGTGAGACCGTGCGCGCAGGCATCGCCAGCGCACGCGCGCTCCTCGCGGACTAGCGCCGCCTGGCTATCTGAGCGCTACGCGCGGATGGCTCACGCCGCTCTTGGATCGTGGCGGGCCGGGTCTTGCGCCGTGGTGGGCCGGGTCTTGTGTCGTGGCGAGCCCGGGTTTTGTGTCGCAGCCGGTCGGTCTTGGATCGTGGCGGGCCGGGTCTTGCACCGTGGCACTCTTATAATTGAGTGCCAATGCCGATCTACGAGTACCGCCGCCCCGATGGGAGCACGTTCGAAGTCATGCAGTCCTTCAAGGACGACGTGCTGACGCATGACCCCGAGACCGGCGTGGAGGTCAGCCGCGTACTGCACGCGCCAGCGGTGCACTTCAAGGGCAAGGGCTTCTACAACACCGACTACGGCACCCGCAAGCGCCAGCGTGAGAACGCGGCATCCTCCTCGGAGAGCTCCTCCTCGGATTCCAGCGGCGCAGATTCCGGGAGTAGCCAGAGCTCGGGTGGCGGCGACTCTGCTTCCGGGAAGGACAAGAGCTCGTCCGCGGAGGGCGCGAGCGGCTCCTCGGAGAGCAAGTCCAAGAGTGGCGAGAAGAACTCGTCGTCGAGCCCGAAGTCCAAGCCCGTCGCTGCGAAGAGCTGATTGCGGCGACGCCGCGGCGGGCGCGATCGCACTCGACGCGGGTGAGCTCACCCCGCCATGAAGCGCGCGACGTCGGCGCGCTTGGCCCCCTCGGAGACCGTGAGCCCTTCTTCACCGCTGGGCAGCGTGATCTGGCCGGATGGCTTGAGCACGTGCGTCGGCGGGGTGCCGGCGAGGGCCAGGGCGGCGAACATGCCGAGCAGTTCCGTGCCGCTCATGTCCGAGATGATCGCCGGCGGTGCGTGCCACGCGATCCACGGCAGGCGCAAGAAGCTGGAGGGCGAGAGCAGCTGACTCTTCATGCCGTTGAACAGCGCCTGCTGGTGTTCCTCGCGCTGGATGTCCGTCTCGTTGGGCGCACAGAGGTTCTCGCGAGTGCGCGACAGCGCGAGTGCTTCCTCGCCGTCGAGGTGATGGGTGCCGGCGGACAGGCGCAGCGTGAAGCCGCCGTTGGCCGCGCCGCCGTCGAGCTTGGAGACGATGCAGCCGCCGCTGTAACCGACGCCCCCCATCGCATCGATCAGCTGCGGGAAGTTTTCGAAGTTCACTTCGACGACGTGATTAATCGGGACGCCGAGCCAGTGCTCGATCACCGAGACCGACTCCGCCGGTCCGCCGTACTCATGGGCGGCGTTGATCTTTTGCAAGCCATGGCCCGGGATTTCGACAACTGTGTCACGCGGAATCGACAGGCGCGCGGCGTGCCCGCCGCCGGTGCGGATCAACATGATCGTGTCCGAGCGGCCGAAGCCGGTGGTTTCCGCGCCCGGTTCCTTGCTGTTCTTCTGGCGGCGATCGGAGCCCAACACGAGGATGTTGTTGGCCGCCGTCAACGGATATCCCGCCGGGTCCAGCACGGAGGCGACGTTGCCCGGTAGAGGCGTGCGCTCGAATTGCGAGCTCGCGAGGAACAGCAGCAGCGACAGCAGCAGCCAGCCAACGATCACTGCGAGCACTCCCAGCACGAGGCCTTTGCGCGTGAGTCGTCTCGGGATGAGCCGCCGCCAGCCCGACGCCCCGCCGCCGCGCGAGCCACGCACACCCCGCGGGCCGCGCGGTGGAACGCCCCTGCCACCGCCCAGTAGCGGCTCTCCGCTGGTACGAGCGCTCCCACCGGCGGGGTGCGGCAGCACACTGCGACCAGCGCGGTAGCGCGTGTACTGCGGAGCGCCCTCCGACGGCGGAGCCGTCCTGGGCGCCCGCGCGCGCCCCGGCGGCGTCGCGGGCGACTTCTCCGGTGCTCCCGGAGCCGCGCGCGCTGGCGCCGGCGGCCGGCGCGGCCGGCGCGGGGTTGCACCTTCTGAACCTTTCTCCGGGGCCATCGACGCTCTCTATATTGGCCGAATGCCCGACGAGAACCTGCACGTTGGCAGTCGGGCGAGCGCCCCGGGCGGTATGCCGGACCCCGCGGATGGGACGGCCGGCACGGCGCCCAGGATGACGGCGGCACCGGCCCGCGACGGCGGCGCCGGGCGTCTGCTGGTGTGCGCGACGCCGATCGGCAATCTCCAGGACGTCACGCTGCGGGTGCTGGATGCCCTGGCGACGGCGGACGTGGTGGCGTGTGAGGACACGCGCCACACACGGCGGCTGCTGGATCGCCACGGGATCGCGCCCGGTGGGCTCGTGAGCTGCCACGAGCACAACGAACAGCGGCGCGCCGGCGAGCTGGTGCAGCGGATGCAGACCGGCTCCACCGTCGCGCTGGTCAGCGATGCAGGGACGCCGCTGGTCTCCGATCCGGGCTACGAGCTAGTGCGGGCGAGCATCGCCGCTGGGCTCCCCGTCGAGGTGCTGCCCGGCCCAAGCGCGGCGGTGAGCGCGCTGGTCGCGTCCGGGCTGCCCGCGGAGCGCTGGCGCTTCGTCGGGTTTCTGCCCCGCGGCGGTGCCGGCAAGGTGCGCACGGAGCTCCAGAGCTTGCTCGGGGCGGCGCGGGAGACGACGATCGCATTCGAGTCCCCGCGGCGACTGGCGTCCACGCTGAAGCTGCTCGCGGCGCTCGATCCCGAGCGCCCGGTGGTCGTGTGCCGCGAGCTGACCAAGCTGCACGAGGAAGTCCACCGCGGCAGTGCCGCCGAGCTGGCCGCGCACTACGCCGAGCACCCTCCGCGGGGCGAGATTGCACTCGCGATCGCCGCCGCCGCCGATGCGGCTGGCCCCGCGGGCGCGCCGACAGTCCAACCGCGGCGCGAGGACGCGCTCGCGGCGGTGCGCGAGCTGGTGCACGCCGGTGCGAAGCCGCGGCGGGCCGCCGCCGTCGTCGCCAAGCTCACCGGAATCCCGACGAACGAGCTCTACCGGGAGTTGACCGGTGGCGCCCAGTAGCCTGGAGGCCACGATGTCCTTCTACATAACGACCCCCATCTTCTACGTCAACGCCGCCCCACACCTGGGCCACGCGTACACGACGATCGGCGTCGACATCCTCGCGCGGCACATGCGCCAGCGCGGCGCAGAGGTGTTCTTTCTGACCGGCACCGACGAGCACGGTGAGCCCGTCGCGCTGGCGGCCGAGCGCGAGGGGATCACGCCACAGGCGCTGGCCGATCGCAACGCCGCGCGCTTCCAGGCGATGATGCCCGCACTCGGGGTATCCAACGACTTCTTCATTCGCACCTCCGATCCGCAGCACATCGCGAAGGTCCAGGAGATCCTCACGCGGGTGAACGACAACGGATACGTACACAAGGGCCTCTACGAAGGCTGGTACTGCCCCCGCTGCGCCGACTTCAAGACCGACAACGAAATCGGTCCCGATAACACCTGCCCGATTCACGAGATCCCGCTGATCTTCGAAAAGGAGGAGAACTACTTCTTCGCGCTCTCCCAATTCCAGGAGCCACTGGAACGCCTCTACGCCGATAACTCCCAGCGCCCGAACTTCGTGTTGCCCGCACATCATTTCAACGAGGCGCGCTCGTTCATCGCGCAGGGGCTGCAAGATGTGTCGCTGACGCGCGCCAAGCTGACCTGGGGGGTACCGGTGCCGTGGGACGCCGACCACGTGTTCTACGTATGGTTCGACGCGCTCTTGAACTATGTGACAGCGCTCTCCTACGCGCGCCCCGGCGAAGATCTCACAGCGAAGTTCTGGCCGGCCTCGTTTCACATAATCGGCAAGGACATCCTCAAGTTTCACACCGTCTTCTGGCCCGCGCTGCTGATGGCCGCGGGCCTAGAGCTGCCCGAGCACGTGTTCGTGCACGGCTTCCTGCTGATGGACGACAAGAAGATGAGCAAGTCCCTCGGCAACGTGCTCGACCCATTCGCGATCATCGAGCGCTACGGCTCCGATGCGCTGCGCTACTACTGCTTCCGCGAGGTCTCCTTCGGCCGCGACGGCTCGGTCTCGACGGCCGGCTTCGAGGCGCGCTACGAGGGAGAGCTGGCCAACGAGTACGGCAACCTCGCCAGCCGCACGCTCGCGATGCTCGCGCGCTACCGCGATGGCGAGCTACCCGCCGTCGAGCTCGACGGCGAGCTCGCCCGCGACTTCGAGGGTCTCGCGCCCGAGGTGAGCGCGCTGCTGGACCGCGCCGAGCTCACGCAAGCGCTCGAGGTCATCTGGCAGCGCGTGCGGCGTCTGAATCGCTACGTCGAGGAGCGCGCGCCATGGACATTGGCGAAAGATGCCAGTCGGGCCGGGGATTTGGATCGAGTGCTCGCTTCGCTCGCCGAGGGATTGCGCGTCGTGAGCGTGCTGCTCGTGCCCTATCTGCCCGTCAGCACTCAGCGGCTGCTCGATGTGCTCGCTGTCGAGGATCGCAGTCTGGCGGCGGCGAGCTTCGGCGCGCCCGCCAGCGGCGCGGCCACCGGTGCCGCGGCCGGTGTGCCGCGGCAGGTCGGCGCAATCGAGCCACTCTTTCCCAAGCTGTGACCCCGCGGTGGCAAGTGTGATGTCACGAGCGTCAGCGAGCGCGGCGGCCCCGGCGTGATCGACTCGCACACCCATCTCGACTCCTGCGAGCCACCCAACGCGCAGCTCGTCGCCGCCGCCGAGCGCGCCGGAGTGACACGCATCCTCACCGTCGGCATGGACGGCGCGTCCTGCCGCAGCGCGCTCGCCGCCGCGGAGGCATTCCCGCAGGTCTACACCGCGATCGGACGCCACCCCAACAACGCGACCGGCTTCGACGACGCCGACCTCGCCGAGCTGCGCGCGCTGGCCGCGCACGAGCGCTGCGTCGCGATCGGCGAGACCGGCCTCGACTTCTACCGCGACTACGCACCCCGCGCCGACCAGGAGCGCGCGTTCGCCGCGCAGATCGCGCTCGCACGCGAAGTACGAAAGCCGCTAGTGATTCACACGCGCGCCGCCGCCCAGGAGACACTCGCGCAGCTCGCCGCCGAAGCTCACGGGGTGAGCGTCGTGATGCACTGCTTCTCGATGCCCGAGCATCTGCCGGAGTGCCTCGAGCGCGGCTACGCGATCTCCTTTGCCGGAAACGTCACCTACAAAAACGCCCTCGAGCTGGCGCAGGCGGTGCCACGCGTGCCCGACGAGCGGCTGCTAGTCGAGACCGACGCGCCCTACCTCACGCCGCAGCCCGTGCGCAAGCACCCCAACGAACCCGCCTTCGTCGCGCACACCGCCGCGTTCCTCGCGGAGCTGCGCCAAGTCTCCATCGCGGAGCTCGCCAGCGCCGTCGAGCGCACCGCCGCGCGCGTCTTCGGATGGTGAGGGCCGCGATGGCCGCCGATACCCGTGTCGATCGCGACGCGCCGAACCCCGGGCGCGCAGCGCCGATCCAACCCTCGCTGCGACGGATGCGCGAATTCGACATCCGACCGGACCGTGAGCTCGGGCAGAACTTCCTGGTCGACTCCAATGTGCTCGGCGTGATCGGCGACATCGCCGAGCTCGCACCCGCCGATGTCGTGCTCGAGATCGGCGGCGGCCTCGGGGTGCTCTCGGAGTATCTCTGCCAGCGCGTCGCGCACGTACACGTCGTCGAGCTCGACCAGCGGCTGCGCGCCGCACTGCAGGACGCCGTCGGCAGCGCCGTCAACGTCACGCTGCACTGGGGCGATGCGCTGAAGGTCGATCTTGCGGGAATGCGACCGCGTCCCACCAAGGTCGTCGCGAACCTGCCCTACGGGGTCGCCGCGGGCGCGCTGCTGCGCACGATCGAGGAGCTGCCGAGCGTCGACCGCTGGGTCGCGATGGTGCAGCGCGAGGTCGGCGAGCGGCTCGCCGCATCCCCAGGTGGGCGTGTCTACGGAGCGCCCTCCGTGCTCGCGCAGCTCACCTGCGAGGTGCGCGTCGCGCGCGCCGTGGCCCGCACCGTCTTTCGTCCCGTGCCAAACGTCGACTCCGTGCTCGTACTGCTCGTTCGCCGCGCGTCGCACCCCCACGTCGCGCCCACGCTGCGCAGACTCGTCGCCGACGCCTTCGCGCACCGCCGCAAGACGCTCGCGCGCTCACTCGCGCTCGCCGGCGCGGCGTCGCCGACCGGCGCGACATACGACGGCGAGGCCGTGCGCGCCGCGCTCGTCGCGCTCGGCCACCCACGCGACGCCCGCGCCGAGCGCCTCTCGCCACAGGACTTCCGCGCGCTGGACGACGCGCTCCAGAGATGACCAGCTCCCCCGCGTCCGACGGCCACGCGAGTTCCGAGGCGCAGACGCCGCACCTCAGTACGCGTGCGCCGGCGAAGATCAACCTCGGCCTCTTCGTCGGCCCGCCGCGCGCCGACGGCCGGCACGAGCTGGTGAGCGTGATGCAGTCGATCTCGCTCGCCGACACGCTCACACTGCGCTGGGCGCCCGCGGGCAGCGCCGGCGGCGATCTCCTGGTGTGCCCCGGTGTGCCCGGGCCACCACAGCACAACCTCGCGGCGGCCGCGCTCGCCGCCTTCCGCGCCGCCACCGGCTGGCCCGCGCCGCCGGTCGAGCTCACGATCGACAAGCGCGTGCCCGTCGCCGCGGGCCTCGGCGGCGGCTCCGGCGACGCCGCCGCCGCGCTGCGCCTCGCCGCGACCGCGTCCGGACTCGATGAAGAGGAGCTGCTGCTTGCGCTCGCGCGGCAGCTCGGAGCCGACGTGCCCGCGCAGGTGCGGCCCGGACGCTGGCTGGCACGCGGCGCCGGCGAGCGCCTGCAACCGCTGCCGCCGCCGCGCGCGCCGTTCGGGATCCTGGTGCTACCCGCCGCCGCCGCGCTCTCCACCGCCGCGGTGTACGCGCAGGCCGATCGCATCCGCGCCCCGCGCGGCGCCAATGAGCTGCGCGAACGCTACGACGCACTCGCACGCGAGCTCGCCGATGGCGCCGCGCTGCCCGCCGCCGACCTGTTGGAGAACGACCTGCAGGACGCCGCGCGCGCTCTCTGCCCCGAGATCGACGCCGCGCTCGCGCACGCGCACGCCGCAGGCGCCGATGTCGCGCTCGTGAGCGGGTCCGGGCCGACCGTACTGGGGCTCTTCGCCGGCCGCGACGGTCGCGATCGCGCGCGCGCCGCCGCCGCCGGTCTCCACGCCGCGCGCCGGTCCGCGGGGGCGCCCCCCGCACTTGCCGCCGAGCCCGTCGGGGAGGACTTTGCGGAGGTGCAGGGAGATACCGCCGCGCCCGCGCGCGATGCGCGAAGCCCGCACGCGGGGGAGCGAGCATCCGGCCCCCGGGGGAACCTCCCCATACGTCACAATTGGCCGCGATGAGCAAGACAGCCGTCACCGACCTCGTCGCCGTCTGCGCCGGCGTCTTCAGCCTCGCGCTCTTCGCCAGCTTGATCTTCGCGCCCGCGTGGTCGTCCTACACGCGTGTCTGGGAGCGCATCGCGGCGAGCATCCTCTCGCTTTACGTGCTCGCCGTGCTCGTCGGTGCCGGAGTGCTCGCCGGGCTAGCCGTCGTCTACTACTGGGGCTGATCGGTGCCCGAACTCGCCGCCCTGGATGCGGTCACCGAGGCCGTGGAGTCTGGCGCCGGTCTGCCCGAGGTCGTGCGCGCCGCCGCGAAGGCGCTCGATGCGAGTCTCGCGGTCACCGACGCGTGGGGTGCCACGCTTGCCGTCGCCGCCCGCTCGCCCGCCGAGGAGCGCTCGCTGCTGGCGCGCGCCGACGACGTCAGCATCCTGCCGCTGCGCGTCGCCGATGCCGTCGTCGGCTCGCTGCACATGCGCGCGCGCAAAGAGCCCAGCGCCTCGATGCGTCGTTTGCTGGTAACGATGATCGCCTCCGAGGTCGAGCGCGTGCGCGCACCCGACCGCGTCGCCGAGACCGCCGCCGCGGACTTCCTGCGTGCTCTGCTCGCACGCGAGCTCACCGATCGCGACGAGCTGCTGCTGCGCGCCCGCGAGCTCTCGCTCGACATCGGCGAGGGGGCCAGCATGATCGTCGCGCGCGCCCGGCCGCAGGCCCCGACCGAGGAGGGCTGGCGCTCCCGGGTACGCGCCGTCGCCGAGCGCGGCGCCCGCGCGAGCGCCAGTCGCTCGATCGCCGCGCTCTCCGAGCGCGACGGCGCCGCCGGCGCCGAAGTGCTGCTGTTGGTTCCCGGCGGCGAGGAGACGCTCGCCGCGCGCGCCGCCGACGCCGTGTTGCGGGAGCTACAGGTCGGCCTCTCCGGGTACACGTTCGCGGTCGGCCGCAGCCGGATCGCCGAGGATCCCGCCGACCTGCCGCGCGCCGCCAGCGAGGCGCTGCTGGCCGCGAACGTCGCCGAGGGCCGCGGCGTCGGTGCCGAGGGCGGCGCTCAAGAGGGTGCCCTGGCTTTCGAGCAGACCGGCGCCTACCGGTTGCTGCTCTCGACGATGAGCGAGAACCCGCGCGAGTTGCAGCGCTTCTACGCCGAGACCGTCGAGCCGCTCGTCGCCTACGACGAGCAGTACGAGACCGATCTCGTGCAGACCCTAGAGACATTTCTCGACGCCGACGGCAACGTCGCCGGCACCGCGCAGCGGCTCTTCACACACCGCCACACGATCTACTACCGCCTCGAGCGCGTCCGCGAGCTCTCCGGCTTGGACGTCAGCTCAAGCGACGGACGCGAGAAGCTCAGCCTCGGCCTGAAGGCCATGCGCGTGCTGGGCATCCCCTCCGCGCGCGGTCCCGCCTCGGAGGCCGGTGCCGGCGGCGGGCGCGTGCCGCGCGGGTCCGGCCGACACTCCTGAGCGGCCCGCTCGGTCGGCCTGCGGAGCTACTGGCGTACGCCGAACTCGACCGTGTAGGTCGCGCCCGGCCGGCCCGCCGCGAGTGCTGCCGGCGCGGCGGGGCTCACGCCGACGCCGATGTCGCGAAACTCGTCCGTGAGGACGATTTCGCGGTGCGCAGGGGAGCGCATCCAGGCGGCGACGATCGCTTCCGGAGTGGCCTGCGCGTCCGTTCCCCAGCCGATGTTCTGCGCCGTCGAGAGCAGGGCCGTGTGGCGCAGATAGCGCGTCGCGACGATCCGCTGCAATGGCGTCCGGCCCGAGCGGCTGTCGTCGCCGAAGTAGTCGCCGAGCACCATTTCGCGCGACTGCTTAGCAGCGACGCGCTGGAGGCTGCCGTTCGCTCGCAACGCATGCAAATGCGCCGCGCCGCGCGCGCGATCGATTAGACACGCCGTCGCCGCGTCGACCGCGGCGAGGTTCGCACGCGTCGGTCGCAGGTGCGCGCCGCGGCACGCCGCCGACGCGGTGCTCGCCGCGCCGCGCGCGAGCGCGGCCGGTGTTCGCACGCAAGCAAGCGCTAGACACCCGCAGGCCAACGCGAGAGCCCCGATCGTGACTCCCAAGCCGCCTTGCGAGCGGCCGCGGATGCTCTTGAAATCGACCGAACCCATACGCGTAAGTCAAGCCCCCCGGTGCCGGCGGTATACGCCCGTCAGCATGCACGCATCCTTGCAAAAGCTCCAGATGAGAGTGTTATGGCACGGTTACCGCGGGGCCACTGGCGCTTTGGCGCTGCGCGTGCGACGATCTACGGAGCCCTTGGGGGGTCGTCCAATGGCAGGACATCAGGTTTTGGTCCTGAGAATCGGGGTTCGAATCCCTGCCCCCCAGTATGCGGACCCCGCCGCGCACGTACGCGCGCGGCGGGTGCTCGGCTCTTCATGCCGGTCCGACCGGTCTCCGCTGGACCCGCCTGCTCCGCTCGCCGCGCGCGCAGGCCGCGCGAATGTCGCCTGCGATCTACAGTTTGTGCGATGCGCGCGCCGATAGTGGCTCCAATGGGCACCCGGGAATCGTGGTGAGATGAGCGCGCCGACAGTCGTGATCCTCGCCGCGGGTCAAGGGACGCGCATGCGCTCCGACGTGCCCAAGGTGCTGCACGAGCTCTGCGGGCTGCCGATGGGCCTGTGGCCCGTGCGCGCCGCCCTGCGAGCGGGCGCGGGGCGGGTCGTGGTCGTCGATTCGCCCGCGCGGCCGCTCGCCGCGGTGCTGCCCGACGGCGTTGAGCTGGTCGTGCAGCCGCACGCCAACGGCACCGGCGGCGCCGTGATCGCGGCGCGCGATGCAATCGACGCGGGTGCGCCCGTCGTCGTGCTGAGCGGCGACGTGCCGCTCGTCAGCGCGGAGGCGATCGCGGAGCTCCTCGCCGCGCACGAGGCCGGCGGGGCGGCGGCGACGATGGCGACCACCTTGCTCGACGATCCCAGCGGCTACGGGCGCGTCGTGCGCGACGAGCACGGCGCCGTCGCGAAGGTCGTCGAGACCAAGGCGCCCGGCGACGCCAGCGCCGCCGAGCTCGAGATCCGCGAGGTCAACACCGGCATCTACGCCTTCGACGGCGCCGCGCTGCTCGGCGTGCTGGGGCGATTGACCGCCGACAACGCGCAGGGCGAGTACTACCTGCCGCAGGCGCTCGACCTGCTGCGCGCCGACGGCGCGCGGATCGCCGCGCACATCGTCGACGACCCCGCGCTAGTGCTCGGCGTCAACGATCGCGTCGCGCTCGCCGAGGTCCGCGCGCTCGCGCAACGCGCGATCCTCGAGCGCCACATGCTCGCCGGCGTCGGCATCGTCGACCCCGCGAGCACGTCGATCGACGTCGACGTCGAGATCGGACGCGACGCGCGCATCGAGCCCGGCTGCTCACTGCGCGGTGCCAGTACCGTTGGCGAAGGTGCGACGGTCGGTCCGCACACCACCGCGATCGACTCGCGCATCGGCGCCCGCGCCAGCGTGCGGATCTCCTGGCTCGACGGCGCCGAGGTCGGCGAGCGCGCGAACGTCGGCCCCTTCGCCTACCTGCGTCCCGGTGCGCTGCTGCGCGAGGGCGCCAAGGCCGGCACGTTCGTCGAGATCAAGAACTCCGACATTGGCGCCGGCGCAAAGATCCCGCACCTCTCCTACATCGGCGACGCCGACGTCGGGGCCGGCTCGAACCTCGGCGCCGGCACGATCACCGCCAACTACGACGGCCACGCCAAGCATCGCACCACGATTGGTGAGCGTGTGCGCGGCGGCGTCGACACCGCGTTCGTCGCGCCCGTAAGCGTCGGCGACGACGCCTACACCGCCGCCGGCTCTGTGATCACCGAGGACGTGCCCGCTGGCGCGCTCGGCGTCGCACGCGCGCGCCAGCAGAACCGCGAGGGCTACGCGCAGCAGCGCGCGGCGGAGCACGACGCGTCGACGCGGGGCACGACGCCCCGCGCCCCCGAGCCTGTTGCCGAGTCTGCCCGCGTGGACGATCCCCAAGAACCGCGATGAACACGGCGCCGCGCCTCGGGCCTTTACACTCCGAGGAACGATGAGCAGCGCGATCGACACGCGCACGCAGTCGGCGGCGACGAGCCTGCCGATCGACTACAACAAGCGGCTGATGCTGTTCGCGGGTCGCGCGAACCCGCAGCTGGCGGTCGACATCGCCGGCAAGCTGCAGATGGACCTCGGCCCCGTCACGCTCAAGACGTTCTCCAACGGCGAGGTCTACTGCCGCTACGACGAGTCGATCCGCGGCGCCGACGTCTTCATCGTGCAGTCCACCTGCGGCAACGCGCAGACCGGCGTCACCGCCAACGACTCGCTGATGGAGCTGCTGTTCATGATCGACGCCGCCGTCGGCGCCTCCGCCCACCGCGTGATCGCCGTCACGCCGTGGTTCGGGTATTCCCGCCAGGACAAGAAGTCCGCGCCGCGCGAGCCCATCTCGGCGCGGTTGGTCGCGCGGATGCTGGAGTCCGCCGGCGCCGACCGTGTGCTGACGATGGACCTGCACGCCGGTCAGATCCAGGGTTTCTTCCAGAAACCCGTCGACCACATGACCGCGCTGTTCATGCTCACGCAGTACTTCGACGACCTCGGCCTCTCCGACCTCGTTGTAGTCGCGCCCGACGCCGGGCGCGTGAAGCTCAACAAGAAATTTGCCTCCAAGATCGGCGCCGAGCTCGCGATCCTCGACAAGGAGCGCCCCGCGCACCAGGTCGCCGAGATCGGCTACGTCATCGGCGACGTCAAGGGCCGCACCGCCGTGATCGTCGACGACATGATCGACACCGCCGGCACGCTCGCCGCCGCGACACAGACCGTGCTCGAAGCTGGCGCCAAGAGCGTCTACGCCGCGGCCACCCACGGGGTCTTCTCGGGTCCGGCGTTCGAGAACCTCGCCGCGTCGGGCCTCAAGGAGATCGTCGTCACCGACACGATCCCAATCGCCGCCGAGCGCCCCGAGATCATCCGCGTACTCCCCTGCGCCGAGCTGCTCACCGACTCGATCCGGCGAATCTTCACCGACGACTCCGTCAGCGAAGTCTTCGGCGGCGAGAACCAGCTGTTCTGAAACGCGCCGTCCTGATCGTGTTGGGGGTGGTGCTGTTCCTCGCGATCAGCAGCGTCGCCGCGCGCTTCTTCTCCGCCGAAAACGTCGAACGCGACCACGAGCTGATCCTGCTGCAGGCGCAGGCCAAAGGCGACGTCGCCGGAATGCTCGCGCAGCTGCCCCGCTGCGCCGCGCGCCCATCGTGCGTGGCGACCGTACGCAGCGATGCCGCGCACCTGCGCCGCCCCGGATCCGTGCTGATCCTCTCGACGCAGACCACCACCAACCACTCGCTGTCGAGCTCGACCGGAGAGACACGCATCGCCTGGAAGGCCGGCAGCCTCTTTCCGGTGGTCCAGTGCATTCGCGTGCGGCGCAGCGGGAACTTCCTCACCGGCATCGGCGTCACGCTGCTCGCGGTGAGCGCGCCGATCGCGGACACCGCGGACTGCTAGGCGCGCGGCGGTGTCGCCGAGGTTCGAGGTGGTGCGGGTGGTGTGTTCGATTGGCGACCCCGCCGCGCGCGCGTGCGGGCATACGCGCGCGCGGCGGGGGTTGCACCACGCGAGGGCTTGACACTTAGAGCGCAGCCTGTTAAGCTGCACTCACATCGGCGCCAGCTGAAGTTGGGAGGCCGGTCAACATAGGGTCTGGTCGGGTCATCCCATCTTGCGGTTGACTTCGAGCGCTAGCAGGGTCGCAGGGTTTGGGAGAGGGACCGGGTCGCAAAGCATGAGGGAGATTCTTTAGCGTGGTTTCTGCAGGGGAATACATGATGGGGACGCCTGTCGCTCAACCGCGACGCGTAACTAGATGCGTCAGCTTTTCGCTGACACATCTCTCTCTCTCTCTCTCTCTCTTGCGCTCTAGGGCAAGCAGCTAACCCAGGGCTTTCGGCGCCGCGGCGCCCGTCGGTCTCGCCCCCGCAGGGGGTGGTGTAGGTGGCAGCGCGCGGCGCTCATGCGGGTCGGGACGGTGCGCACGATGGGTCCGCCTATCGCGGCGCCTCGGGTGCTTCGCGGCGGGCATACGCGGAATCTTCGCTGACCGGTAAGAGCGTGCCGCGTGCTCAGATCGCGGAGATTCAGCGCTCCCGGTTGCTAGCCGGGGCCATCCGGGCGGTGGAGGAGCTTGGCTACGCGGACGCGACGGTCGCACAAATCACACGTCGGGCGCGAGTCTCGCGGCGCACCTTCTACGAGCTATTCCCGAATCGCGAGGCCTGCCTCGCCGCGGCGCTCCAGAACGTCTTCGCGCTGATTGAAAGCGATCTCACGGAAATGGAGCTAACGAGCCTCTCGTGGCACGAGCGAGTTCGCATGGGTCTGTGGACGATCCTCTCCTTCTTCGACCGCGAGCCGGTGCTCGCGCGCGTATGTGTTGTGCAGGCGCTCCGCGGGGGCTCAGTCGTGCTCGATCTTCGCCAAGAGACGCTCGCACGCCTCGCCGCAGTCGTTGACGAGGGTCGCCGGGAGAGTGGCCGTGCCGGCGATTTCACCGCACTCACCGCCGAGGGATTGGTCGGCGCGGCGCTGGCGATTGTTCACGCAAGGCTGCTGCGAGGACGGCGAGAGCCCTTGCGGGGACTGCTCGGAGAGCTCATGGGTCTGATCGTCCTGCCATACAAGGGTGCAGCAGCGGCTCGCCGAGAGCAGACGCGCCCGGCGCCCGATCCGCTCCCCGGTGGAGCGCGAATGTTCGTGAAGGTCGCGCGTCCCGCGAGCGACCCGCTGGACGGAGTCGCGATGCGTTTGACTTATCGCACCGCACGGGTTCTGGAAGGCATCGGGGATCACCCCGGCGTCAGCAATCGCGCGATCGCCGACCACGCCGGCATCGCCGATCAGGGCCAGGTTTCGAAGCTGCTCGCGCGCCTCGAGCGTCTCGGGCTGCTCGCCAACCAGAGCTCCGGACATCTAAAAGGCGAACCCAATGCGTGGAAGCTCACCGCCAAGGGTGAGCGTGTCGCGCAAAGCATCCGCACGCATCGGCCCGACTGTCTGGAGGCGGCGTGATGTTCACGCGACGCGCAAGCAACCGGCGGCTCCAAGTCGAGGAAAAGTCAAAACGCCGTACGCGACGGGCAGCCATGCGTACCGCAAAACAAAGGATGGTTCGATGAGCATTCGTTTACTGTCAACTGCCGGTCGCGCGGTGCTCCTCGCCTTTCTGCTCCTCGCGCTCGCGCTGATGCCGGCGGTTTGTGTGCCGACGCGCGCGATGGCCGACTCGTGCGCAAACGCCGCGGAGCGCTTCGGCGCCTCGGCCAACCTTCCCGACTGCCGCGCCTACGAGCTGGTTACCCCGCCCGTCAAGGAAGACTCCAGCAATCTCTTCGACGTCTACGGATTCCCGGATGGTGAACACGTCGTCTTCAGCGGGGTGACACCGTTCCCGGGTGCCGCGAGCGGGATCCCGATACCGGTCCTGAGCTCGAGGACGCCGTCGGGCTGGGTCACGCGGCCGCTCGCGCCGCCGCAGGGGCCCGGGGAATCGGACACGCTGGTCACGACCGATCAGGCCGCCTCGCTCTTCGTCGCGGGCCTTACGAGCGATTTCTCGACAGCGTTCGTGAACTCGACGTTTGCCGACGATCCGCTCGACCAAAATAGTGGCCACGACGTCTACCGCGTCAACGTCGCCAGTGGCGCTGCCTCACTGGAATCGCTGCCGGATACCGGGGCGACGACGGAAAGCTTCTACCACCCGCCGGGAGGGTTTGCGAGCGAGGCACCGGGCTCGTTCCTCAGCGGCAGCTCGGCCGACGGTAGTCGCGTTTTCTTCACAACGGTCGCGAACCTGCCGACGGCGCCGGGCACGCCAGCGGAGTCGCAACAGGTGGGCGACGAGCTCTACGAACGTCACGACGACCACACCTATCTCGTCGGAGTGTTGCCCGACGGGAGCGTTCCGAGCTGTGGTGCCGAACTCGGAGAGGGCGGCTTGAACGGCAACGACTACTACCAGAAGTACCTCTACGGGTCGATCTCCGCGGACGGTTCCAACGTCGTATTCCACACTCCTGCCGAGCACCTGCCCGGCGAGACGCCCGGCTGCAACGGCGGCGGAGAAGCCTATCCCTATGAAGAAGGCGCGCTCTACCTCCGCGAGGACAACGGTACGCCGCAGGCAAGGACCATGAAGCTTCCCGGGGTCGTCTACCTGGGCAGAACCGCGGACGGCTCGAAGATCATCTCGGGCGGCGCTGCTGTGGAAGGCGGTGCCCCTCTCTACGAGTATGACATCGCGACAGAACAGACGATCCCGATTGGCACGGGTAATCTCATGGCGTACTCCGCTGACGGGTCGGTCGTCTACTACATGAGCGGTTTTGCTGGCTATGGACAGAACGGCGGCCAGCAGAAGTTGATGGTCTACGCCGACGGGGTGAGCAAAACGCTCGCGGGCGCCGGTCCCGGCTACGCCGGAAGGCTCTTCAGAAGTGGGATCAATTTCCCGGGAGTCCTCAATCGCAACCTGCCGGTGACCGTGCCGGATGGGTCCAAGCTGCTGTTCCTCGACCGGGCGAACTTGACATCGTACAACTCGGCAGGCCCCGGGTGCGCAGCTTTGAACGCGTCACGAGGAGGCTCAGAAATATCTGAAGCGCAGCACTGTGACGAGGCCTACGTCTACGATCTCGCGACGAACTCGTACACATGTGTTTCATGTAACCCGGATGGCACGCCGCCGACCGGCGAAACCAAACTGTTCATTCCGCCGGGGTTCAACACGCAGCTGCCGCAGACGACGGCCTCGCTTTCCGAAGACGGCTCGCGCGCGTTCTTCGAAACGGAAAACGCGTTGGTTCCGCAGGACACGAACGGTCAGACCGACGTCTACGAGTGGGAGGACGGCCAGATCTACCTGCTCAGCTCTGGCCAGGGCGCGCAGGGCTCCCGGCTGGATGGGGTGAGCCGCAACGGCGACGACGTGATCTTCCAGACGAGCGATGTCCTGCTGCCGCAGGTCGTCGAGAGCTCGACGCAGATCTACGACGCCCGCGTGGGCGGCGGCTTCCCTTACACGGCGCCCGTATACGGGTGCGACAGCGGGCAGTGTCAGGGGCCGCAGACACCGGCGCCACTCTTCGCCCCGCCGGCCAGCGCCACCTTCGTTGGCATTGGCAACCCGGCGACGCAGGCCGGTGAAACGTCCGCGCCGGGGAAAGCGGCGAAGCCCAAGCGCAAGGCGAAGCGCAAAGTCAGGAAGCTGAAGGCCAAAGGCAGGCGGCGCAACAGCAACAGCAAAGGACGTCAGGGCGACGGACGTAACGGCAACGGCAAGGGGAAGAAATAGTGGCTCGTCAGATATTCACTCGCACGCTGCTGGTCGCGCTTGCCGTGAGCTTTGCGCTCTGCTCGCCGGCGCTCGCCTCGTTCGGCATCCAGAGCTCCGGTCCCAACGCGTTCTCGGTCGTCGTCAGCAACTCGCCCGATCCAAGCAACCCGGAAGTGGCCAATCCGAACGACCTCGACACGCAGGCGGGCTCGCATCCCTTCGACATGACGACGAGCTTTCTGCTGAATACGAATGCCGAAGGCGAACTCCCGAGCGAACTGCTGGCGAGAGACATCAGTGTCGAGTTGCCATCTGGTGTCGCCGGCAGCATCACCTCAGTGCCGCAGTGCCCGATGGCGGATCTCGCCTCGCGCGGCACCCAGTTCGAACAGGGTTCCGGCTGCCCGACTAGCTCGCAGGTCGGAGTAGCTTCGGTATACGCACGGGCCGATGGCGAAACCTATCGCTTCTTCAAGGGTCCGGTGTACAACATGGTGCCATCCGATGGAGGCACCGCTGAGCTCTCGTTCCCCGTCTCGATCGCCTCTCAGCCAGTAATCGTCAAAGTGCGCACCGATGGCGACTATGGGCTCGACGCCACGACGAAGGGCATCACCGAGTACATTCCATTTCAGGGTCTGACGCTGACGCTCTGGGGTGTGCCGGCCGATCCTCGTCACGACGCCGAACGATGGCGTCCCGAACAGGGAGCGGCCGGCTTCGGGGGCGGTCCTCCGGGTGGACCCAACGGCGAACCGCTGCCCGACAGTGCGCCGCTTACCGCCTACCTGACCAATCCCACACAATGCAGCGGGCCACTCGATGCGACGATCGTCGCCGACTCGTGGTCTTTCCCGGGTCGCTTCAACTCCGAAGACGGCTTTCCCGACCTGAGCGATCCCAACTGGTTCACGACGAGCACGCCGATGTATCCGGCGGGCATCACCGGCTGCGAGCGGATGCGGTTCAATCCTTCGCTGACGGTCACGCCGGATACCACCGAGGCGGACTCGCCCTCGGGCTATTCGATTCACCTACACGTCCCGCAGAGCAGCTCCCCGGCAGACCTCGCGACGCCGGCGTTGAAGAACGCCGTGGCAACGTTGCCACAGGGGGTGGCCATCTCTCCGGGAGCCGCCGACGGCCTGCAGGCGTGCACCGACGACACCGCCGCGGCGCCGGGCAGCGCCGGCAATCAGATTGGCCTGCTGTCGGCCGAAGCCGGGCGGTTCTCCAACGTGGAACCGACTTGCCCGGCGGCCGCGCAGGTGGGGTCGGTCGAATTGGCGACGCCGCTGCTACCCAACGTGCTGCAGGGGCAGGTCTATCTGAGCGCCGATCACAGCGGCGAGGACTACGCGGTGTTCATCGTGATCCGTGGCGACGGACTGCTGGTGAAGCTGAGGTCGACGGTGGTGGCGAACGCGGTGACGGGCCAGATCACGGCGACCTTCGCCAACGATCCCGAGCTGCCGTTCAGCGACTTCACGCTCCATTTCTACGGCGGCCCGCGAGCGGTGTTCGTCAATCCGAGCGCGTGCGGGCCGGCGAGCACCACGACCGACCTGACCTCATGGGCCGGCGGCCCGGGCGGCCTGCCCGACGCTACTCCGTCGAGCACCTTCGATGTGAGCTTCGACGGCAACGGCTCGCCGTGTCCCTCGCCGCAGCCCTTCGCGCCATCGTTCACGGCGGGGACGACGAGTATCCAGGCGGGTGGCTTCAGCCCGCTGACCGCAACCTTCTCGCGCCCCGACGCCGACCAGAAGGTCGACCACGTGCAGCTCACGTCGCCCCCGGGTCTGCTCGGGACACTCGCGGGTCTGCCTCTGTGTCCCGAACCGCAGGCCGCGCAGGGCACGTGCTCGGCGGCCTCGCAGATCGGGCACGTCGTCGTGGGCGTCGGCTCGGGTGCCGCGCCGCTCTACGTCCCGGTCGCCGGCCAGCCGCCGGCGCCGGTCTACATCACGGGGCCCTACCGGGGCGCGCCGTTCGGCTTGACGTTCGTCGTCCCCGCGATTGCCGGTCCGTACAACCTCGGCAACGTGATCGTGCGCGCCGCGATCACCGTCGACCCCCGGACCGCGGCGCTCACCGTGACGAGCGATCCCCTGCCGACGATCCTCGACGGCATTCCGCTCCAGATCAAGGCGGTCAACGTCGTGATCGACCGGCCCAACTTCATCTTCAACCCGACGAACTGCAGTCCGATGAGCGTCAACGGGTCGATGACGAGCCTGCAGGGCGCGACCGCGACGCTCAGCTCGCCATTCCAGGTCACTGGCTGCGGCGATCTTGGGTTCAAGCCGGAATTCAAGGTCTCGACCTCGGGGCACACCTCGCGACCGAACGGCGCGAGCCTCGACGCGCGCCTGACCTTCCCCAAGTCGGCGCTAGGCAGGCAGGCGAACATCGCCTCAGTCAAGGTGGAACTGCCCAAGCGCCTGCCCTCGCGTTTGACGACGCTGCAGAAGGCGTGCACCGCGGCGACCTTCGAAGCGGACGCCTCGAAGTGTCCGCAGGCATCCGACATCGGCATCGTCAAGGCAAGCACGCCGGCCCTACCGGTGCAGTTGACGGGCCCGGTGTACTTCGTCTCCCACGGCGGCGAAGCGTTTCCGAGCCTGGTCGTCGTCCTGCAGGGCGACGGTGTGCGCGTCGACCTGACCGCGGCCACGTTCATCTCGAAAACAGGGATCACGAGCTCGACGTTCAAGACGATCCCCGATGTGCCGGTCAGCTCGTTCGAGCTGTACCTCCCGGAGGGCCCGAACTCCGCGCTCGCCGCCAACGGCAACCTCTGCAAAGGCAGTCTGAGCATGCCAACGACGTTCACCGCGCAGAACGGGCTGGTACTCCATCAATCCACGCCGATCGCGGTCACCGGGTGCAGCGCCAAAGCCGTCAAGGCGGCCAGAGCCCGGGGGGCGCGCGCACACCGCAAACACACCAGCAATCGGAGGGGCAACTGATGATCTTCCATAAGCTCTATCGCGCGGTCCTGCTCGTGCTGCTTGTCGCGACTGGCGCGGCGTCGCTGTCCGCCGCGCCGGCGCTGTCCTTCGTCAGCCATCCGCTGGTCTCGCAGATCAAGCAGAGCACCGCCGGCACGCCGCTCGCGCTGCCGTGGGGCGTGACGCTGGACTCCTCCGGCAACCTATTCCTCGCGGAGGCCGGTCCCGGCCAGATCGACGAGTTCAATTCCGCAAACGTGTTCCAGGGCGCAATCGGCGCCGGCACGGTGAGCCATTACTACACGCGCAGTGTCGCGGTCGATCGCGCGACCGGCGACATCTATGTGGGCGACGCTAGCGGCGAGAAGGTATACGTGTTCAAGCCTGCCGGCCCCGGGCAATACACGCTGCTTTCGACCTGGAACGGCGCCAAGAGCGCCAGCGGCTCGTTCGGCAACGGCTACGTCTCAGTAGCGATCGACAACTCGACGAGCGCCTCGGACCCGCACGCGGGTGACGTGTACGTGTTCGCGACGCCGTCGACGATCGACGTGTACAAGCCCAAGCCGCCGGGCGCCGAAGAAGCGCAGGAAGGCGACTGGCTTGAAGGCCTGACGACCGCGGGTCTCGAACTCGCCGGCAACGGCATGACGGCCGCGGTTGACGCGTCGAGCGGCTCGCTCTACGTGCCGGATGCCGGCAATCGCGCCGTCGATGAGTTCAATCGCGAAGGAAAATTTACTCAGGCATTCAAAGTCGCGAGCGGGCCGTTCGCGCCGATCGCGGTCGCGGTCGAAGAATCCACGCACGACGTCTACGCGGTCGACGAAGCGGGCGCATCGGTCGACGAGTTTGACAGCGCGGGTCAGTCGATCGGGCGGATCACCCATCCACTAGCGCGACCGATCAGTGTCGCGGTGAACGCGGGCGGCGACGTGTACGTCTCCGATGCCGACTCAGAAGCACCCGCGGTCGACGTCTTTGGTCCGGGGGTGCTCCTGCCGGAAGTCACGACGGGCAGCAATGAAGAAGTAACTCGCACGAGCGCGACGCTCACGGGCGTCGTGAACCCGGAAGGCAAAGAAGTCACGAGTTGCCGCTTCGAATACGGCGCCAGTGAAGCCTACGGCCAGAGCGCAGCCTGCTCGCCGGCACCCGGCTCCGGCTCGAGCGCGGTGCCTGTCAGCGCGAAAGTCAGCGGCTTGACGGCGGGGGTGACATATCACTACCGCTTGGTCGCAAGTTACTCGAGCACAAGCAATGCGGGCGCCGACGGCACGTTCACGACTCTCCAAGCCGTGCTGGTCTTGACCGAAAGCGCCACCGAGGTGCAAGGGACGAGTCTGATCTTCAACGGTGCGTTTGAACCGGAAGGGCTCGATACCCACTATTGGTTCGAGTACGGGACGAGCAAGGCCTACGGCTCCTCGACCCCCCATCAAGACACCGGCCAGGTGGGGGAAGCACAGTTCATCGGCACGCCTGTAGCAGGTCTGGAGCCAAATGCGACCTACCACTTCCGAATCGCGGCCGAAAATAGCTTTGGCATCAGTGTCGGAGCGGACGAAACGGTGAAGACAAAGGCGGTTGTTGCGGCACTTGGGGAGCTGCCGGCAAGCGCCATAACGCGCGTATCGGCGACGGTGTCGGCGACGATCAATCCCGAGAACAGTCCCACGACCTATCGCGTTCTCTACGGTGCAACCAGCGCCTACGGCGAGCACTCGGTTGAAGCCGAAGCACCGCCGGGCTTTGGCGAAATGCCGATCCACGTCGGGCTCCAGGGGCTGGCACCGGACACGACCTACCACTATGCGCTGGCGGCGAGCAACCAGGCCGGCAGCGTGATCGGTCCAGACCAGACGTTCACCACGAGTCCCGGCAATCCGCCGACGGCAACGACTGGAGCGACCTCGGAACTTACGCTTACCAGTGCTACCGTCGCCGGCACGGTCGACCCCGAAGGCCTTGAAACCTCCTACGAGATCGACTTCGGTCCCGAAGCGACCTACGGCACGAGCATCTTCGGGGAAGCGGGCGCCGGAACCGGAGGCGTCGCCGTCAGCACCGGCTTGCAGAACCTGGCTCCCGGCACGACCTACCACTACCGGATCGTGGCGATCAACAGCGACGGCAAGGTCTACGGCGCCGACCAGACCTTCACCACCCCGGTGTACTCCAATCCGATCGTGCTGCCGGCGACGCTGCCGCTGCTTGGCACCCCGGCGATCGCGTTCCCGACCGAACCACAGGCGCCGAGCGTGAAGAAGGCGCCGGTCAAGAAGAAGGCGAAGAAAGGCAAGCGCAAGAAGCGGAAAAGCAGAGGCAAGAGCAATGGTCGCGGACGCGGCTCCAAAGGGGTGTACAAGCGCGGCTGAGGCTCGCAGTTTTCGGACGGATACGCCGGAGGCGGCTGGCGCGCCCGGTCTTGACAAGGCGACGCGTGGAGGACGGTCGATGGTCGATGCCGCCGGTGGCGTAGCGGCGTGTCTGCGCGCGCGACGACAAGAGATAGCAGAGGCGATCTTCGCGCGGGTGCGCGAGGTCGGCTCGGACACCGCGACTGGCATGGCGGACGCCGAGTATCTCGAGGGGCTGCGGGGGGCGGTCGCGGCGGCCGTCGACTATGCGCTCGCGGGCATGGAGCTGGCAGACGAGACGTCGATGCCGATTCCCGGTGATGTGATCGCGCAGGCGCGCCGCGCGGCGCGCGGCGGGGTGAGCCTGGATGCGGTGCTGCGACGCTACATCGTTGGTCACGCGCTGCTGTCGGAGTATGTGATGCAGGAAGCCGATGAGCTCGAGCTGGCGGGTCGCGTGGGCGGCCTGCGAGAGGTGCTGCGCGCTCAGGCTTCGCTGCTCGACCGGCTCGTGGCGGCTGTGAGTCGCGAGTATGCCATCGAGCTGCGGCGCGCCGGGCGCTCGCGCGAGGACCGGCTGCAGGACCGTGTGCGAATGCTGCTCGCCGGGGAGCACGTGAGCGAACGTGAGCTCGGCTACGCGCTCGAGGCCGAGCATCTCGCCGTAATCGGCAGGGGCGATGGCGTGCTGAGGCTTCTGCGCAACCTTTCCATTGGCCTGGACCGCCGCTTGCTAAGCGTTGCTGTCGGCGATGGTACGACGTGGGCGTGGCTCGGCGGCCAGCGGGCGCTGCGGATGGCCGATCTGGAGCGTCTGCTGTCTGGGCGACCGGTGGGCCAGGACGCTTCGCTGGCCTTCGGCGAGCCCGCGCGTGGTCCGGAGGGATGGCGCTCCAGTCACCAGCAGGCCCAGGCGGCGCTCATGGTCGCGCTGCGGCGCCCGCGCCTTCTGACGCGCTATGCCGATGTCGCGCTGCTCGCGGCGGCGCTCAAAGATGAAGTGCTAGCCAATACGCTTAGTGACATCTATATCTCGCCGCTGGGCGAGGCGCGCGACGGAGGTGCGGTCCTGCGCGAGACGCTGCGCGCCTATCTCGACGCGGGGCGCAATGCGTCCTCGGCGGCCGTCGCCTTGAAGGTTGCCCGTAGCACTGTCGTGGGTCGTCTGCGCAGAATCGAAGATCGGCTCGGCCACGCGTTGACCTCGTGCGCGGCGGAGCTTGAAGTGGCACTCGACTTAGACGAACTGAGTCTCGGAGGGTAACGAGGAATTACGACCACTGAAAGAGTTATGCGCCCTTATTCTCAGCATTAAGGCGGACCGGTTGGGCCGGCAGCATCGGTCCACTGCAATGTGGCGAGTTCGCGTCGTCAATCCGGTCGTTTCGACGTTGCATGCGGCGATGGACGGCGGTATTGCTTGGGTATGAAACGCCGTTCGCCGCCTGTGCTCACGCTGTGTCCTGGCGACGGGCTCGGTTCATATTGTCGCCGGCGATCGGTCAAGTGGTCGCGCGGGCGTCTGTAGAGAAGCAACAAACCCTTGCCGGTGGGCGCCTCGTGCGGTGAGGTGCGCGGCGGTGATGAATGAGACAAAGGAGTAGTCGATGTTGAAAGTCAAATCGAGGACGATGCTGGTCGCGTTCGCGACCGTGCTCACGATCGCAGCGCTCACCGCCGCTGGCGCCTCGGCGGCGTTGCCGGAATTCGCTCCGAGCAATCACAAATACCCGGATCGCTTCACCTTCTCCAGCAGTGAAGCGAAATTTGAAGACGCCGCTGGGGCGAGGGGCACGTGTGAAGGCGTTCGCGGCTTGGGTTCGATCGTGGGGCCCAAAGAAGTCGACGCGACGATGCAGCTCCGCAATTGTAAATTCGGTACCAGCCCTTGCTACAACACGACGGTGGGCAGCGAAAAATACATCCAGAGCGTGGCGCTGGTGGGTACCCTTGGCTACGTGACGAAAGAAACGAAAGTCGTCGGCTTGAGGCTCGAACCGGAATCGAAAACGGCGGAGTTCGCCCAATTCAAATGTGGTCTCCTCGCGTTGGAATTGGGGCGTAAGCTGATTGGCGATGTCTCGCCGGTCAACAAACTGCTGAAAGAATTCTCGCTCAACTACGCGCAGAGCAAAGGTGTTCAGCTGTCGAATCAGCTCGAAGGCGGGCTGAGCGGGGAACAGCTCCACTGGACCTACAGCTCCGAATGGGAAGACTGGGGACTGGAAACCTCACCGAAGATCGCCACAGAAACAACGGGCGAAATCCTCGCCTAAGCACGTGCGGCGGTCCCCAGTGATCTAGCCGCTGCGATCCCCCTGGAGCCGCGACCTCGTCGTGGCTTCGGGGGAGGTCGTTCGGCGAACGCTGGCGCTCCGCGATCTACAGCTCAGCCAGGCTAGGGGCCGGCGCGATGAGCCTTGTGAGGCTTCGGGGCGCTCGAGGGCCGCCCGGATGCGACGGATTGCTAAAGTCCCCAACCCGATATGGCCGACTCGACAACTACCCAACTCGCCGTCAACACCCGCGCGGACTTAGGCTCGCGCGCCACCCGACGCCTGCGCCGCTCGGGCCGCGTGCCCGGGATCCTCTACGGGGGCGACGGCGAGCCGCTGAGCTTCGACGTCGACGCGCGCGAGCTGCGCCTCGCGCTGGCGCGCGCGGGGGCGGTGCTGGACGTGAGCGTGGACGGCTCGCAGGCGACCCCCGTCGTGCTCAAGGAGGCCCAGCGCCACCCCGTGCGCGGGGAGACCGTGCACGTGGATCTGCTGCGCGTACGTCTGGACCGCAAGATCAGCGCGATCGTGCCGCTGGAGCTGACCGGCGTCGACGATGCCCCAGGCGTCAAGGAAGGCGGCGTGCTGGAGCAGCCGACGCGTGAGCTGAATGTGGAGGCGCTACCGACGGCGATCCCGGAGTCGATCGAGCACGATGTCTCGCAGATGCAGATCGGCGAGACGCTGATGCTCTCCGCGGTAGCGGTGCCGGAGGGCGTGGAGCTGTTGGACGACCTCGAGGAGACCGTGCTGGCGACACTCTCGCCGCCACGATTGCAGAGCGAGGAGAGCAGCGAGATCGAAGCGGAGACCGAGCTGGTGGGCGAGGCCGGGAAGGCCGACGGCGCCGAGGGCGCCGGGGACTCATCCGGCGGGGAGTAGCGGCCGCTGCGCCGGCCCTTCGGCGGTGGCGGCGCGCGAGGCGGCCGCGGCGCACGCGACGGCGAGGACGGCCGCGGCGGGGCGATCGACTGGTTGATAGTCGGCTTGGGCAACCCCGGCCGCGAGTACGCGCGCACGCCGCACAACGTCGGTTTCATGGTTGCCGAGGCGCTCGCGGAGCGCTGGCAGCTGCCGCGGATGCGCACGCGCTTCGGTGCGCTGCTCACCGAGGGCCGCACTGGATCAGGTTCCCACCCACCCGGCGTGCGTGTGGCAGTCTTGCTGCCGCAGACGTACATGAACGAGGCCGGTCGCGCGGTGGGGCCAGCGCGTGGTTCCTACCGGCTCCCCCTCGATCGCGTGCTGGTCGTGCACGACGAGATCGACCTCCCGTTTGGCGAGTTGCGCGCGCGTCTGGGTGGCGGTCTGGCGGGCCACAACGGCTTGAAGTCGCTCAAGCGCGAGCTGGGCGGCTCGGACTTCTGGCGGGTGCGCGTCGGCGTGGGGCGCCCCGACTCGACGGACCCCGAGATCGTCTCCGCGCACGTATTGGGACGTTTTCGTCAGAGCTCTCAGGAGGTCGGCGAGCTGGTGGAGCGGGCCTGCGTGGAGGTCGAGCGCGTGCTCTCCGAGCAAGCGGGGCGTGAGGGATGAGCCTGCGGGCCCTTCTGGGGTTCGTCGCGGAAGACCCCGCGGCCGATCGGCTCGCGCGCGAGGGCGGCAGCGCGTTCGTCTCGAGTGCGCTGCGGCCCTATTTGATCGCGGGTCTCGCGGAGATCGGCGCGGAGGGCCGCGCGCAGCCGACGTTGGTCGTCGTCGGCGACGACCGCGCCGCGCGCGAGCTCGCGGGTGACCTGCGCGCGTGGCTGGCGCCGCGTCCGGTGCGCTACTACCCCTCGCGTGGGGTCGCCTACGAGTCGCATCTGACGCCGCCCGCGCACCTCGTGGGCCTGCGCGTGGCCGCGCTCGACGCTTTGCTCGAGGCGGGATCGCACGGCGAGGATGCCGGTGCCGAGTCAGGTCGCCGCGGTGACACGGGTCTGGGTGGTCGCGGCGAAGACCCCGCCGCGCGTGCGCACGCGCGCGGCGGGGTCGCCGGGGAGAACACCATCGAGCCCCCCGTGGTCGTGGTCTCGGCGGTGGCACTCTCGGAGAAGGTGCCCGATCCCGCGCTGCGACCGCGCTCGTTCACGCTGCGCCGCGGCGAGCTGCTCGACCTGGAGGAGTGCGCGACGCAGCTCGTGGCGGCGGGCTACGAGCGCGTCGACCAAGTGCAGGAGCGCGGCGAGTTCGCGGTTCGCGGGGGCATCCTCGATGTGTTTGGAGCGACCCAGGAGCGCGCGGTGCGGGTCGAGCTGTTCGATATCGAGATCGAGTCGCTGCGCTGGTTCTCGACGTTCACGCAGCGCTCGCTGGGTGACGTGCCGGAGGTCGAGATCGCGCCCGCCGCGGAGCTCGCGGCGGAGCACCGCGAGCTGGCCGAGATCGCGGCGCTGGAGTACCACTCGGGCAAGGAAGGCGGCGGGGGCGGAGAGGGCGACGCAGCGGCGCCGGACGTCGCGGAGCTGCTGCCAGTGGAGCGCTTTGGTGCGCTGCTGGACTTGCTGGACGCGGACACCCAGTTGCTGATCGCGGCCGAGGAGGAGCTCGCGCCGGCGTTGGAGGACCACTGGAGCGACGTGTGCGCGGCGTTTCACGACGAGGATGCGCATCACCTCTACGTGAGCCCCCGCGAACTGCAGCCCGTCCTGCGCGAGCGCGCGCGGGTGTGGCTCTCCTCGCTCGCGAGCGGCCAGGCGCTGGAGTTCCGCGCGCAATCCGCGGACACCGCGGCGCGCTCGCTGGCCGAAGCGGAGCCGCAGCTGGAGAAGCTGGTGCGCTCGGGCTATCGCACCGTCGTCGCGTTCCCCCGTCGCGGCGAGGGCGAGCGCGCGGCCTACAACCTCGCGCGGTTGAAAGCCACGTGGCTGGAGGAGCCCGCTGACGGTGAGCAGAGCGGTGGCACCGCCGCGCGCGCGGGCTCGTCGCGGTCGACGGTGGGCGCGGCGGTGGACGTCGGCGTGACGCCCGTGGAGGCCTCGCTGCGCTTCGCGGCGGCTTCGCTTCGGGAGGGCTTCATCGCGCCGACGCTGAAGCTCGCGGTGTTCCCCGAGCACCGCCTGCTGCGCCGCCGCCGCGCCGAGCGCGCGCAAAGCCCGACCGGCGGCGCGAGCCGGCGCGGGGCGCTGCGCTCGTTCACCGAGCTGCGCACCGGCGACATCGTGATCCACGAGGACCACGGCGTCGCGCGCTTCGCGGGCTTCGAGACGCGCACCGTCGCGGACGTCACGCGCGACTACCTCTACCTGGAATACCAGGGCGACGATCGCGTGTATGTGCCGACGGAGCAGCTCGCGAAGATCTCGCGCTACGTCGGAGGACGTGGATCCCACCCACCCGAGCACCCCCCGCTCTCCAAGCTCGGCGGCACGCGCTGGGAGACGATGAAGGCGCGCGCGCGCCGCGCCGCGCAGGAGCTCGCCGGTGAGCTCCTGAGCCTCTACGCCGAGCGCCGCCGCCGCGCCGGCCACGCATTCGAGCCCGACTCCGACTGGGAGCGCGAATTCGAAGAGCGCTTCCCCTACACCGAGACGCCCGACCAGCGCGAGGCGATCGAGCTCGTCAAGGCCGACATGGAGTCGCCGCGGCCGATGGATCGCCTGATCTGCGGGGACGTCGGCTACGGCAAGACCGAGGTCGCGCTGCGCGCGGCGTTCAAGGCCGCGACGCAGGGCAAGCAAGTGCTGATGCTCGCGCCGACGACGATCCTCGCGCAGCAGCACTACGGGACGTTCAGCGAGCGCCTCGCCGACTACCCCGTGACGATCGACCACGTCTCGCGCTTCCGCAGCCCCGCCGAGCAGAAAGCGGCGATCGCGGGCTTCTCAAAAGGCGCGGTGGACATCCTGATCGGCACACACCGCGTGCTCTCGCGCGACGTACGCGCGAAGGATCTGGGCCTGCTGGTCGTCGACGAGGAGCAACGCTTCGGGGTCAAGCAGAAGGAGCTGCTGCGTCAGCTGAAGCTGAAGGTCGACGTGATCTCAATGTCGGCGACGCCGATTCCACGCACGCTGCAGATGTCGCTCGCGGGGCTGCGCGACATCTCCGTGATCGAGACGCCGCCCGAGGGCCGCCGGCCGGTGCGCACGTACGTCGGCGAGTACGACGAGGAGCTCGTCAAGCGCGCAATCGTGCGCGAGCACGAGCGCGGCGGGCAAGCGTTCTTCCTGCACAACCGCGTGGAGTCGATCGAAGAGACCGCCGAGCGTCTGCGCGCGCTGTGCCCCGCGGTGCGCTTCGCGGTCGCCCACGGCCAGATGGCGGAGGGCGAGCTCGAGGGGGTGATGATGGACTACCTGCAGGGCGGCGCCGAGGTTCTCGTGTGCACGTCGATCATCGAGTCCGGCATCGACATCCCGCAGGCGAACACGCTGATCGTGGAGCGCGCAGATGCGTTCGGCCTCTCGCAGCTCTACCAGATCCGCGGGCGCGTCGGACGCAGCCGCGAGCGCGCCTACGCATACCTGCTCTACGACTCCGCGGCGGCGCTGACGCCGGAGGCCGCGCAGCGCCTCTCCGCGCTCTCGGACTACACCGAGCTGGGGTCCGGCTTCAAGATCGCGATGCGCGATCCCGAGATCCGCGGCGCCGGCAACCTGCTCGGCGACGAGCAGTCCGGCCACGTCGCGGCGCTGGGCTTCGAGCTCTACATGCAGATGCTCGACGAGGCCGTGCGCGAGGCCGGCCCCGAAGCGGAGGGCGAGGCGTTGCCGGAGCCGGTGCGCCTGGACGTGAAGGTCGACGCCTACGTGCCCCCCGACTACGTCCCCTACGAGCAGGCCAAGATCGAGATTCACCGCCGCATTGCGGGAGCGCTGGAGGTCGCCGACGTCGAACATCTGCGCGAGGAGCTCGAGGATCGCTTCGGCCCGGTACCGGAGCCGCTCGCGAACCTGCTGGCGCTGCAGCGCGCGCGCATCAAGCTCGGGCAGGCCGGCGCGCGCGACGTGAGCCTGCGCGGCGAGCGGCTTGCGGTGACGCCCATCGAGCTCGACTCGGTCCGCGCGCGGCGCCTGCGCGAGCAGTTGCCGCAGGCGCTGTACGAATCGGGTCGCTCGCAGGTCTCGGTGCGCGTGCCACCCGAAGGGCCCGAGCGCTTTCCAGCGGTGATCCACGCGGCCGACACGCTGCTCGCGGTCGTGCGCGCAGCCGCCTGAGCACGCTCGCCGCCGCCCGCGGCCTCTTTCGAAAGCTTTAAGGAACTCGTTAAGCACGGCGTATGCCGTATCCGCTAGAGTGCCCGCGTTGTGTTGAAGCCAGTCAGATCAATCGCGGCGCTGGGCGCCGTTTTCTTTTCGGTAGCAGGCATCGCGGCATGCGGCAGCAGCGGCATTCCCAGCGATGCCGTTGTGCAGGTCAACGGCCAGCCGATCAGTAAGACGACCCTCAGCCACTGGCTCGGTATTGCCGCATCTTCCAGCGCGGCGTCGACCGCTGGTCAGACGAGTAAACCGGCGGTGCCGGAACCGCCCGCGTACACCGCCTGCATCGCTCACCTCAAAGCGATCGAACCGAAGCCGACCAAAGGCCAGACGGCGAAGACTCCAGCGGCGCTCAAGACCGAGTGCGAACAGCAGTACAAAGAGCTGACGCAGCAGGTGCTGGGTTACCTGATCTCGCTCGACTGGGTATTTGGCGCGGCCGAAGAACACGGCGTGCACGTCTCGGACGCCGAAGTCGTCAAGCACTTCAACGCGCTAAAGAAAGAATCGTTCAAAACCGAACCCGCCTTCCAGGCGTTCCTGGCGAAAACGGGTGAGACGGTGTCGGATCTGCTGCTGCGCGTGAAGTACAGCATGATCTCCACCAAGCTCCAGGAATCGATCACGAAGGCTCACAAAAACGTGAGCGAATCGGAAGTCGCGAAGTACTACAACGAACACAAGTCGCAGTACGGTCAGCCCGAACGGCGCGATCTGCGGGTGGTGCTCACGAAGAGCGAAGCGGCGGCCAAGCAGGCCAAAAGCGAAATCGAATCGGGTAAGAGCTTTGCGAGCGTCGCGAAGAGCAAATCGATCGACCCGACGAGTAAGAACACCGGTGGCGAACTGCCCGGCGTCGTCAAGGGTGAGGAGCAGAAGGCGCTCAGTGAAGCGGTATTCGCCGCCAAGCAGGGTGTGCTCACAGGACCGGTGAAGACGCCTTTCGGTTACTACGTCTTCGAAGTCAAGGCGACGCATGCCGCCAGCCAGCAGGCGCTCTCGCAAGTCAAGGCGACGATCAAACAGCAGCTCGCCTCGCAGGGGTCGCAGAAGGCGCTCGAAACCTTCAGCAAAGAACTGCAGAAGAACTGGCAGGCCCGGACGGAATGCCGCTCGGAATACGTCGCTGTGGTCAAAGATTGCAAGGGCTACAAAGCTCCCAAGACCGCCGCCGGTACGACCACCGGCACAGCCGGCACCTCCGGCACGGAATAGACTCCCGCCCGGGCTCTCGATGAGTCAGATCGAGAGAGTTCACGCTCGCCAGATCCTCGACAGCAGGGGCAATCCGACAGTCGAGGTCGAGGTCGCGCTGCGCTCCGGCGCCCACGGCCACGCGGCGGTGCCCTCGGGGGCTTCGACGGGCGAGTTTGAGGCGACCGAGCTGCGCGACGGCGGCGAGCGCTGGAACGGCAAGGGCGTGGAGCGCGCCGTGGCGGGCGTCGACGGCGAGATCGCGGCGGCGGTACGCGGCTTGGACGCGGCGGACCAGGAGACATTGGACCGCACGCTGATCGAGCTCGACGGCACTCCCAACAAGTCACGGCTCGGCGCAAACGCGATCCTGGGTGTGTCACTCGCGGCGGCGCACGCACAGGCGGCCGAGGAGGGCCTGCCGCTGTGGCGCTACCTCGGGGGCGAGGCGGCGCGGGTACTGCCGGTGCCGATGCTCAACGTGCTCAACGGCGGCGCGCACGCCGACAATCGCGTGGACTTCCAGGAGTTCATGATCGTTCCCTGCGGAGCAGACAGTTTCTCGGAGTGCCTGCGGATGGGGGTCGAGGTCTTCCATGCGCTCAAGCGCACGCTGCACGCACGCGGCCTCTCCACGGCGGGCGGCGACGAGGGAGGCTTCGCGCCGGACCTCGACTCCAACGAGGAGGCTCTCGGCATGCTCGTGGCGGGCATCGAGGCGGCGGGATACGAGCCCGGTGCGGACGTCGCGATCGCGATGGACCCCGCGACGAGCGAGCTCTATCGCGACGGCGCGTACGTGCTCGAGCACGAGGGTCGCACGCTGAGTGCCGCCGAGCTCGCCGACTACTGGGCGCAGCTCGCCGCGCGCTACCCGATCCTCTCGATCGAGGACGGTATGGACGAGCAGGACTGGGACGGCTGGAAGATTCTCACCGAGCGCCTCGGCGAGCGCGTGCAACTGGTGGGCGACGATCTCTTCGTGACCAACACCGAGCGCTTGGCGCGCGGCATCGAGCTCGGGGTCGCCAACTCGATCCTGATCAAGGTCAATCAGATCGGGACGCTCTCCGAGACGCTCGCCGCGGTCGCGCTGGCGCGCGCGGCGGGCTACACCGCGGTGATGAGCCACCGCTCGGGAGAGACCGAAGACGTCACGATCGCCGATCTCGCGGTCGCGACGGGCTGCGGGCAGATCAAGACCGGCGCTCCCTCGCGCTCGGACCGCGTCGCGAAGTACAACCAGCTGCTGCGCATCGAGGAGCAGCTCGGCGCGGACGCCGAGTTTCCCGGTCGCTCGGTCTTTCGCTCCTGAGGCAGGAGGTTCGGGGCGCCTCGCGAATGCAACGGCATGTCCGTTGTCACCGCCCGCCCCCGCACTGGTTCCCACTCCCGCTCCCGCGCGCGCCCCGCGCCGGCGCGCTTGCGTTGGGATCGTCTGGGGAAGATCGCGATGCTGTGTGTGCTCGGTGCGCTGCTGTACCTGTACGCGAGCGCGGGGATCTCGCTGCTCTCAACCTGGAAAGAGGCCGGGCAGGACAGCGCGCAGGTTGCGTCGCTGGAGCGCCAACACGTGGCGCTGGAGGCCCAGCACGCGGCGCTGACGAGCCCGGGCACCCTGATCGAAGAGGCGCGTCGGATCGGCATGATGCGTTCCGGCGAGCGCACCTACGTGATCAGCGGTCTGCCTTCGAACTAACGGCAGCGCGTCCGGCTACCCTGAGGGCAGTGCCGGGCTTCGAGAACGCGATCTACCAGTGGCAGCAGGGCGAGCGTCGCCTCGCACGCGCGGCGCCGGAGCGGGTGGCCCTGCTGGAACGTGTGACGGGGACGCTCGTCGCGGAGCTGCGCCGCCGCCTCGGTGGCCGCTTCTCCTCGGAGGAGCTCGTCGAGCTATACGGGCGAGACACCGCGTGGTGCCTGCAAGTCGCGATGGAGGAGGCTCCCGAGGATCCCTGGGCGTGGGACTCGGCGGTGGTGGTCGATGCCGCCTTCGGCCGCTATCTGCGGGAGGCCGTGGATTACGCCGGCGGGCGCCGCACGCTTGCCTAGGACGCCCGTCCTAGGGCACGAGGTTCGATTGCGGCTCGTCAGTCGTCGCTGCCGGCGCGCTTGATGATGATCTGGTCCTCCTCGACGAGAACCTCGATGGGGCGGTGGCCGGCCCAGTGCTCCGCGTAGATCGGGTTGTCCTGGATGGCGGGGTCGAGCCACAGACCGTAGCCCTCCTCGCCGTGATCGAACGTGCCTTCGAGGGGGCCGCTGCTGCGAGCTGAGGAGCGACGGCCACGGCCACCGCGGCGACCACGCCGGCGCGCGGGGCGCTCCTCATCCTCGTCATCGTCCTCGCTTCCCCGTTCCGCCTTGACGCGCTCGGCCTCAACACGCGCGCGCTCAGCCTCCAACGCCGCGGCCTCGAGCTCGGCGGCGATCAACGCGTCGTCCTCGGCGCGCAGGTCGATCTCGTCGGGGAACTCAACCGTCGCGACACCCTCCGCGGAGTCATCGCCGCCGGTGAGGTCGTTCTGGCGCTTGAACTGCTCGATCTCCTGAACGGTGACTTCGAGCTGATGGGCGACCCAGGCATCGGTGCGACCCTGGCGCACCCAGGCGCGGATCTGGTTCAGTTGGGGACGCAGGGACTTTCGTGCCATGGACGGTCCGGGAGACTAGCGCATCGTCCAGCTGGCCGCGCGACCGATTCGTTCGCCGCGCGGCAGAATCCCCCGCCCGGGAGCGTTCTCTTTACATGGGAGACTCCTGCCACTCCTCTCGCTGCGCTTGGGCCCGCTTTTTCGCGGGCCCTCGTCCATGCGCGCTCGCAAGGGGCGCGGGAGTCGGGCGCCCGCGCCCGCGGGTGGGCTACTTCGCCGGCACCCGGACTATGCTTCGTTGCGGCGTCGAGGCTTCGTGATGTTCGTCGTCCGCCGGCGAAAGGGAGGGTGCACTGCATGCTGGTCCTGACGCGCAAGTCGAATCAGAGCATCATGATCGGAGACGACATCGAGATTTCGGTGCTATCCGTCGTGGGGGAGAAGGTGCGCATCGGTATTCAGGCACCCACCGACGTCCCCGTCTTCCGGACCGAGATCTACCTGGAGATCCAGCGCCAGCAGAGCGAGGGCCAACCCAGCGAGGAGGTCCGCGCCGATGTCGACGACGCGATCAAGGACTTGGGCGAGGGAAGCCGCTGAGCGACGCTAGCGGCGTCGTCAGCCGAGCAGCAGGTAGAGCGTGCGGAACATGACAACGGTGACGATCGCCGCGGTCAGGATGAGAGCGAGGACGAGCAGGACGAAGCGGATCGAGCCGCGCTTGTTGCGGCGCTCGGCGTGACGTTTGCGGGCGCGCTGCTCGGTGGTACGTCGCAGCGAGTCGCGGCGGCGGCGGTCTACCGAGATCTCCTCGGCGAAGGCCTCCTCGATCTCGGCAACGCTCTGGCGCATGCGCATGGCGGACATACCTCAGAGCGTAGCGCGGCGGTCTGGCGTCAAGCGACCGGGGCCTTGCCCTCGGCGCGCTCGTAGACCTCGACGAAGCGCAGGTAGTTCTCCGCGATCTGACGCGCGCCGACGATCCGTTCGATCTTGCCCTCGACGTACGCTTTGAGCGGATCCCACCAGATCGAGCGCCCGATTGCGAAGCCGACAAAACCGTCGACGGGAGCGGCTTGCGCGAGCCAGTGGTCGACCTTGGCGTCGTCGGCGCCGCGTCCAAGGACGACGCAGACGACACCGTCGCGACCGCCGCTGCGGGCCTGCGCGACGAGCATCTCGCAGTCCGAGCGCTCGTCGACGCCCTCGATCTTCCAGACGTCGACCTCGATACCGGCGTCCTGGCAGGCCGCGATGGCGCGGCGCATCAGCTCGGGGCGCAGTTCGGCGTCATAGCGCTCGCTGTTGCCGCCGACCGCCTCCAACTGGGCGGTCTCGGCGGGCACGAGCAGCTCGAAGAGGAACTTGCGATCGTGCGCGTGCAGCCAGTCGGAGAGGCGCTTCAGCTTGCCGAGCTGCTCGCGGTTTTCCTCGGCGTCGCCGTCGGGGTTGTAGCGGACGAGCACCTTGGTGAAGTCGGGGTCGAAGCGCTCGATGTGCTCGCCGAAGTCCTCGCCATACTGGAAGTCGAACATGTTCTGACCCGAGCGCTCGGCGGGCATCGCGAGCTTCAGGCCCTTCGCGCGCGCCTCCTCGGGAACGGTGGAGCCGAACTGCTCGTCGACCAGTACTCCGGTGACGTCCGCCGCGGCGCCCCCGGCGACGGCTTGCAGCATGCCCTCGTAGATCAGGTGCTTGGCGTCGGCGATCATCGCCGTCTGCTCCGGATTGGGTTCGCCCTCGATTCCGAAGAACTTCTTCTGGAAAGAGCCGCGGTGGTCAAACGCGAGTATGTAGAGCTTCTTGTCATAGCCGAGTCCCATGCGCTGGACTCTATCGCGAGAGACCCCTCCGAGGGAGCCGTGGCACGCCTAGAATGGATCGGACGATGTCTTCGGGAGCGGATCTGTTCGTGGTTTGCAAGCAGTGCGGATCGGAGGTCAGCCCGTACATCACTGAGTGCCCCTACTGCGGTAGCCGCCTGCGCCGCCGTGCGCCAAAGCTGCCGCGCGAGCGCGAGTCGCGCGGGCCGGCGCACAAGCCGCGGATCCCAATACCGCCGCTGGGCCGCCTGCGCCGCGGCGAGATCGCGGGCGTACGCGCCGAGGCGCCGCCGTACGCGACGAGCGCGCTCGTCCTCGCGTCGTGTGTTGCGTGGGTGCTGACGAGTGGCGGCTATCTGCTGCTCGGCAGGGTCGTCGTCGTGGGACCGCTGCAGGGCGAATGGTGGAAGCTATTCACGTATTCCTTTGGCTATTTCAGCGGTTTCTACGCGGGCCTGTACGCCTTTGCCGCACTTGTGGCCGTGGCGATCTTCGGGTGGCTGTTGGAGCGCCGCCACGGTCCGGCGGCGGTGCTTGCGGTGTTCTTCGGAGCGGGCGCGACGGGCGCGCTGATGGCGCTCGCGGTGTATCCGCTGCCGGTGGCGTGCGGCGCGAACGCCGCTGCGCTCGGGCTGCTCGCGGCGTGGGCCGTTCCCGATCTGGAGGCGGCGCGCGCGGGGCGCTACTACGACGGCGACCTGCTCGGTACGGCGGCGATCGCGGCGGTCCTGCTCATGATGCCGTTTGCGCGGCCCGAAGCTAGCTGGCTGGCGGGCGCGATTGGCGGCCTGGTAGGTGTGATGCTGGGATTGGGGCTGAGCCGCATGCGCGGTGAGTGAGCCCCGCATCGCGCGCCGCGGGCGTTGGAGTGATGAATCAGGCGCGAACCGTGGCGGGTTGCGAATGAGCCCGCCTATCATTGATCGGGAATTGCCCGATCGCACCTACACCGCCGCGGAGGTGGACGCCGCGATCGAGGCGCTTCAGGCGCCCGAGCGTCTGCGCCACGCGCAGGAGGTCGTGACTCATGCGGCCCCCGCGCTGCAGCTAGTGCTGGCACAGGCGCTGCACGAGGGAGGCTGGTTCGGAGCGGCGCACGATGCCGAGATCGCCCGCGCAGCGACGGAGCCCGACGCGGATGAGCGCCTGCGCGCGGTCGCGACGCTCGTCGCCGAGCAGACGAGGCTCGGCATGTTCGTGGGCGTCGCCGTAGGCTTCGAGCTGGCGCACGAGCTAATCAGCAAGAGATCAGGAGGAGACTGATAATGGAGATTCGCTTCCTGGGCCACGCGGCCTTCGAGCTCAAAGACGGCGGGACGTCGATCCTCATCGACCCCTTCCTCAGCGGCAATCCCAAGGCGGCGGTCGCGGCGGAGGACTTGAACCCGAACGCGATCCTGTTGACGCACGGGCACGGCGACCACTTGGGAGACACCGTTTCGATCGCGAAGCGCAGCGGCGCGGACGTGGTCGCGATCGTGGAGCTCGCGAACGAGTTGACCGAGGCGGGGCTGGAGAATGTGAACGACCCCAACATCGGCGGGACAGTCGAGTTCGACTGGGGCTGGGCGCGGCTGGTGCCGGCGTGGCACACCGCGACCACACCGGACGGAACCGCCAGCACGCCCGCGGGCTTGGTCGTGGGCTTCGGCGGCAAGGTGATCTATCACCTCGGCGACACCGGGCTGTTCTCCGACTTGCAGCTGCCGGGGCAGCGCGATCGCATCGATGTGGCGCTGATGTGCATCGGTGGCCACTACACGATGGATCGCCACGACGCCGCGCGCGCCGCGCGGCTGGTTGGCGCGGCGCAGGTTATTCCCTGCCACTACGACACCTTCCCGCCGATCGAGACCGACGTGCAGGCATTCAAGGCCGACGTCGAGGCCGCCGGAGCGGGACAGGTCGTGGTCCTCGCGCCCGGAGAGACGCACACGCCATGAGCGCTCCGCGAGATGCACGGGACGCGAGCGGTGCGGGAGCGCGGCGATGACGATGACCCACGCGGTTGTCCTGATCGAGGCCGAACGCGACGCGCTGTCTTCGCTGGGAAGCGCGCTCGCGGACATCGCGGGTGTCGCGGAGGCCTACTCGGTGACCGGCGAGTGGGATTTCGTGGCGATCGTGCGGGTTCCCGACCACGAGCAGCTCGCGGATGTCGTGACCGGAGAGATCACGGCGCTGCCGGGCGTCGCGCGAACGCAGACGCTGGTCGCCTTCCAGGCCTACTCGCGCCACGATCTCGAGGCGCTGTTCTCCGTCGGAGAGTGAACCCTCGGGGACGCGGCGCAGAATCCCGCGAGGCGTCGTTCGGGAGCGTTCGGGAGCGCGAATCGACCCGTGTCCGTGGGCTGGCCACGTGGCCAGTAATCGTGTAGGCTGAATCGGTGTCTGAGAGCGGCGCACCGGTGGAGGGCACGGCGTCGGGAGCCCCGGGGACGGCGCGCCTGACCGATCGCGCGGATTTCCGCGCGACGAGCGATCCGGCGCTCTCGGAGGCGACGGATCGCGGGCACGTGGAGCTGCTGGACTATCGCCAGCTCTACGCGCTGTGGGAGCGCCAGCAGTGGGCGGTGCAGGATCTCGACTTCACGCAGGACCGCATCGACTGGCACGAGCGGATCGACGCGGAGGAGCGCTACGCGCGGATGTACGGGCTGAGCTCGTTCTTCGTCGGCGAGCAGCGCGTGGCGGCGGAGCTCGGACCGATGATGCGGGCGTGCCCGGATGAGGACATGCGGATCTTCCTCTGCACGCAGATCGCCGACGAGGCGCGGCATGTCGCATTCTTCGATCGCTTCTACTCGGAGGTCGGGGTGCTGCAGGCCGATGATCTGCCGGGTCGTCTCGCGGAGACCAGCCAGCACCTGAACTCCGACTTCGGGGTGCTCTTCGACGAGTTGCTGCGCCGTCGCGTGGACCGCCTCGCGCAGGAGCCCGAGGACGTGGAGGCGCTGGTGGAGGCCGTCACGATCTACCACATGGTGATCGAGGGCATGCTGGCGCTGACGGGCCAGCACTTCATCATCTCCTACAACGAAAACGTCGGCACGCTGCCGGCGTTCGTCGAAGGCTTCACGAACGTCGCGCGCGACGAGCATCGCCACGTCGCGTTCGGCGCGCGCTTCCTGCGCGACATGGCGCGCAAGGAGGATCGCTACCGCGAGGCCATCGCGCGCACGCTCGGCGAGGTGGGGCCGGTGGCGCAGGGGGTGCTGCGGCCGAAATGGATGGACGAGTCCGAAGAGGACGTGGAGTCGTTCGGGGTGCGGATCAGCGACGCGCGCGAGTTCGCCGCACGCGCGCTGCAGCGCCGCTTGAAGGTCATTGGCCTCGGCTGAGGAGCGCGCGTGAGCAATCCGCCCGGCGGTGACGCGCGCGGGCGCGCCTCGTAGACTGCGCCGATGCCCGCGGTGCCACTCAAGAGCGAGTACCGGCCCACACTCGGCGAGCTGCTCGCGCCTCGTTGGCGGGGAGCGTCGCGGGCGCTGCGCGCGGCGGTGCTCGTCGCTGGGGTCATCGTGCTCGGCGCCCTCGGGGGCGCGTTTGCGCGCTTCGAGCACCCCACGCTCTCCTACCGCGGCGCGGCGTCGTTCAGCTTTCACTACGGCGGCCTGTATCGCGCTAACCCCGAAGCGGGTGGCTATGTAAAGGTGCAGCGCATCCAGGGCGGGCGACTGCAGGACTCCTTTGCGGTCGGGCCGCTCCTACTGCCTCCCTACGCGGGAAGACCGAGCGCGGCGCTCGCGCTCTACACGAGCGGATACATCCGGCGGCTCGCTCATCGGTATCGCGATTTCGGCTTGCGCGGGGAGGGCTGGACGCAGGTCGACTCGATCTCGCCGTACGCGGTCTACAACGTCTTCTACACCGCGACGGTGCAGCGGCGCGCGATGTACGGGAGGGATGTGCTGCTGCTGCGCGAACGGCTCGGGGAGCGCAGGGGGGTCGTGATCTCGATGCTGAGCGCGGTTGGGGGGAACCGGCAGGTGTCCTCGCCGCTGCTGGTCGGAACTAAGGGAGCGCTCGAAGGGCCGCTGACGTCCTTCGCGCTCGAATAACGGCTGCTACTACGGGCCGACGGTGCCGCCGTCTGCTTCCCCGCCGGCGAGGTCGGCTTCGGTCGACGGAGTGCTCGGGGGCGGCGTTTCGTCACCGGCGGCGGGGTTCGGCACTTCGGTTTCCGGCGCGGGGGCTGTCGGTTCGGTAGTGGGCGGCGTCGCGGTGGTGGTCGTTTCCGTCGGCGTGGGCGTCGTGACGGTGGGGGTGGGCGTCGCGGTCGATGTGGCGGGCGCGGGAGTCGAGGTCGACAGCTGGGTGGTTTCGGTCGTGACCTCTACCACGGGCGCCGCGGCCGGCTTGGGAGTGGCGTCGGCTGTGACGGGCGGCTTGGCGGCGATGACAGGGGCCGCGGGATGTGCGCCTTGCGTATCGGCGGCGAGCTGCGTGACACTTGGCTTGTGCGTGATGTGCCTGCGCGGTGGGCGCGGCGGGGGGGTGTGGACGACAGTGCTAGCTCCGGCAGTGAGCGGCTGCGGAGTGGATCGCACGACGAGCGGTGCGGCGGGCGCGGCGGCGGAATAGACGGCGCCGGTGCTCGCACCGTGCCGATGATGGCGAGCGGGGTGGTTGGTGTGGTCGGCGGCAACGGCGCCGGCTGTGACAAGCGCGGCCGCCGCCAGTGTCGCGGCGGCCTTCGTGGCGATCGCACCGGCGCCGGCGGTGATGAGTCCACCGGCGGCCGCGCTTGCTCCACCGCCGGCGGCCGCGCCGGCGGCGAGGCCCGCGGTGGCGCCGGCACCCGCGGAAGCGCCGGCCCCGGCAGTGGCTCCGCCGGCGCCGGCGACGTGCCCGGCGCTGGCCGAGGCTCCGAGCTTCGCGAGGATGAATCGTTTGAGCAGCAGCAGTGGCGTGATGGGCAGGACGGCGGCGAGCGCGTGGTTGTTGTCCTTGAGATGCTTGCGGAAGCTGCGGCAGCGTTCGCAGTCGCGCAGGTGGCGGCGCGCGGGCGGCGAGATCTTGACGAGCCCCTCGGCGACTTCGCCGAGCTCGCCGCGGACTTCGTCGCAGCTAAGCTTGCGCGCCTCGGCGGCCTCCGCGAGCGAGATGCGCGCGCGGACGAGCAGCGACTTCACCGAGGGCACGGTGGTCTCCATCGCGAGCGCGATCTGATCGTAGGAGAGCGCGTCGATCTCGCGCAACAGCAGCGCGGTGCGCTGAGTCTCGGGTAGCTGCTGGACGTCGCCGATCAGTTGACGGAAGCTCTCGCGGCGCATGACCTGATCGCCGGTGGAGAGGCCCTGGTCGGCGAAGTGCACATCCATCGAGTCGACGCCAATTGCGGAAGCACGACGCAGATGGTTGAGTGAGCGGTTGCGCGCGATCCGGTAGAGCCAGGGCCGCACGTTGATCGCGCGCTGATCGGCGAGTACCGCGTTGAAGGCCGCCGCGAAGACCTCTTGGAGGACATCCTCGGCGTCCTCGCGCGATCCGAGCATGTGTCGACAGAAGGACAGCAGGCGCGAGTGGTAGCGCGAGAAGAGGGTCTCGAAAGCGGCGTGCTGACCACGCCGGGTGAGGGCGATGAGCCGCTCGTCGGACTGCAGCCGAAGCAAGGGCGACGGGCCGCGCAGGGCGGTCGCCGGAACGGTGGTTTTTAGTGCGGAGACCTCCACGGTGGTCCAATCGCGTCCTACTACGGTTTTCTACCCCCTAAGACACCGCGGCAGTCGCTTAGTTGCGGACGATGTGGGTGGGGGCGACTAGCTCGCTACAGGGTAGGAGAGTGCCCATAACGCGAGCTAAATGCGCGCTCGCTCACTGGCGAAGCGCGTCGGAGCGCCTGTATAGACTGCCCGCGCGCCCGGGTGGCGGAATTGGTATACGCGGCCGACTTAAAATCGGTGTCCCCGAGGGGTCTTGTGGGTTCGAATCCCACCCCGGGCATGTACTTCGCGCGACGGGCCGGATAGAGTCGCCGAGACGATGGCGGAGGGCACTTCTTCCACGGAGGAGGCGGGCGAGTCGTTCCACGGGGGGCGGCTGCTGGCGCGGCGGTTGCGCGCGCAAGGGGTCAGTCGGCTGTTCACGCTGTCGGGGGGACATCTGTTCTCCGTCTACGACGGGTGTCGAGCGGAGGGGATCGAGATCGTGGACGTGCGCCACGAGCAGACCGCGGCGTTCGCGGCGGAGGGCTGGGCGAAGGTGACGCGCGAGCCCGGGGTCTGCGCGCTGACGGCGGGACCGGGAGTGACGAATGGGATGAGCGCCATCGCGAGCGCGCAGGCGAATCATTCGCCGATTGTGGTGCTGGGGGGCCGCGCGCCGGCGGGGCGCTGGGGTCAGGGGTCGCTGCAGGAGATCGATCACGTGCCCTTCGTGGCACCGCTGACGAAGTTCGCACGGACGGCTTCGAGCGCGGCGGCGATCCCGGGACTGGTGGAGGAAGCATTCGCGGCGGCGCGCGCGCCCCACGGAGGGCCGAGCTTTGTGGATCTGCCGCTGGACTACGTGTTCATGGAGGCGCCCGATTGGACGGGCCCCGAGACGGACTCGAGGGAGAGCGGGTCCGGAGAGGGGGCGGCGCGCGGCCAGGCGCCGCCAAGCGGCCAAGCGACTGCGTCGCGGAGGGGACCGACTGCGGACGGGACGGCGATGGAGGTGGCGGTCGGCTTGCTGGCCGGTGCGCGTCGTCCGGTGATCATGGCGGGCACGGATCTTTACTGGGGGCACGGCGAGCTCGCGCTGCGCGAGCTGGTGGAGGAGCTGCGTATACCGGTGTTCCTCAATGGGCTCGCGCGGGGCTGCCTGCCGGCGGACCATGAGCTCTTCTTCTCGCGCACGCGCGGACAGGCGCTGCGCGAAGCGGATGTCGCCCTGGTGATCGGGGTTCCCATGGATTTCCGGCTCGGTTTCGGGGGAGCCTTCGGCGAGCAGACGCGGATCGTGGCGATCGATACGGCGCCGCCGCTGCGTGAGCATCCGCGGGAGAGCGCGGCGGAGCTCTATGGAGCGCTCGCGGAGATCTTGGGGGCGCTTCGCGAGGCGCCCGCGGCGCGCATAGCGGGAAATTCCGAGCGCGAGCGATGGGTTGAGCGAGCTCAGGGCGGCCGAGCGCGAGCGCCGCGAGGCGGAGCGCGGGGAGCTGGAGGACGAGCGCGCGCCGCTGCACCCGATGCGGCTCTACGCGGAGCTCGCACGTGTGCTCAATCGCGATGCGATCGTGATCGGCGATGGCGGCGATTTCGTCTCCTACGCGGGTCGCATGATCGAAAGCTTCGAGCCCGGTTGCTGGCTGGACCCGGGCCCGTTTGGGTGCTTGGGCACCGGCCCCGGCTATGCGTTGGCGGCGAAGCTAGCGCACCCCGAGCGCCAGGTGGTGCTACTGCTGGGCGACGGGGCGTTTGGGTTTGCGGGAATGGAGTTCGACACCCTGGCGCGCCACGGGGTCGACGTGGTGGGCGTGATGGGCAACAACGGGATCTGGGGCTTGGAGAAGCATCCGATGGAGTTCCTCTATGGCTACTCCGTGGCGGCCGAGCTGCGTCCCGGTACTCGCTATGACACGGTCGTTGAGGCTCTCGGTGGCTACGGTGAGTTGGTCGAGCGCCCGCAGCAGCTGCGCGCGGCGCTCGAGCGCGCGCTCGACGCGGGTCGCCCGGCGCTGGTGAACGTGCTGACGGATCCCGCGGTTGCGTATCCGCGCAAATCCAATCTCGCTTGAGTAAAGCCGCCGCGGCGGAAAAAAGAGGAGGCCGCCCGGCAGGGGGCGACCTCCTCAGGTCGGCCTCGAGGGACAGGCAGGGGTACGTACCTCAAAGGCCTTGGGGGTAGGGTGATCCGGACGGCGGGAGTGCCGATTGCTCGGCATATTCGTCCAGATCTATGGACCGGCTGAAGAGTGTAGGACACGAGGTCTTACACTGCCTCCGGGCCATCGTATCGCATATCAGAATAGGCCGCAACCCCAACGAGCGGAAAAATTTCATCGTGGCACCGGCGCAAACTGATGGTCTACGAGACCCAGAACGCCCTATTCCTGTAGCTAATTTAACCGAGCCCGGCGAGGCGCAGGACGCCGCCACGAAGGATGTCGTGCTCGGAGACCTCGACGCCCTCGAGCTCGAAGGCGCGCATCGCCTCGGAGAGCAGGATCATGCCGGCGACGATCGTCGGCGCCCGATCGGGGTGCAGCCCGACGACCTGGCGGCGCTGGGCTTCGGTCATGTCGGCGAGGCGCGCGAGCAGCAGCTCGACGGTCGCCAGCTGCAGTTGGTGGCGGTGCACGCGAGCGGGATCGTAGGGGTCGAGCTCCAGCTCGATCGCGGCGGCAGAGGTTGCGGTCCCGGCCACCGCGATCGCGCTGGTGACCGGCGCGCGCTCCGTCGACGGAAGGCCCTCGAGGAAGATCGCGCGCGTGTCGCGCGCGAGAGCTTGCAGCCCGGCGGGCGCGGGCGGATCGCTGTGGATGTGGCGTTCGCTCATGCGCACCACGCCGGCCTGTAGCGAGATGTGGAAGCCGGCGGTGTGGTCGTGACCGACGACGAACTCGGTCGAGCCGCCGCCGATGTCGATCACGACGGTCGGCTCGCGATCGGGTTCGCGGTCGCTCATCGCGCCGAGGAACGTGAGCTGGGCCTCCTCGTCGCCGGAGAGCACCCGCGCATCGAGGCCGTAGTCGCGACGCACGCGCGCGGTGAAGTCCGCGCCGTTGGTCGCATCGCGGACCGCCGAGGTCAGGACCGCGAGGTTCGCCTCGCACTCGCGCCCATCGATCAACTCGCGGTAGTCCGCCAGGACCGCGCAGGTGCGCTCCACGGCCTCCGCCGAGAGCTCTCCGCCGGAGTCCACCCCGGCGCCGAGGCGCGTGACGCGCGATTTGCGCAGCAGGTCCGTGACCGCGCCGCTCGCGCGCTCGACGTCGGCGATCAGCAAGCGGGTGGAGTTGGTGCCGATGTCGACGACCGCGACGCGCATGGGCGGGGATGCTAGATGGGTTGCCGGCTCGGCGGCGGTTCGCGACGAGGTCCGCCGAGCGCGCTCTCCGAACGTAGGGGCTTGCTAGACTTGAAGTGCGACGCGGGGTGGAGCAGTCTGGTAGCTCGTCGGGCTCATAACCCGAAGGTCGCGGGTTCGAATCCCGCCCCCGCTATGGAGAAAAAGCCCCGCGACAGCGGGGCTTTTTTGTGGGCGGGCCCGGCTGGGGTGCGGCGTCATTGTTCCAATATCGTTCCAATTTGTTTTGGAAATCTTGGTGGAGATGAGAGCCAATTCTACGAAGGACCGGCGACTCACTACATCTGAGGGTTAGCTAAGCGCGGTCGTACTTCCAGTAACTGCCTCTTTCGCAGGCAACCAGCAGCTTGACTCGATCTAAGCCGGCAGAAGTCGACCAGGCCTATGCCGGTTTCGGCAGCCTGTGTAAGCCGCTCATCCGCGCTTGCGCCGATGCTGCCGTTCCCGCGCTCGAGCAAGGCGGACCGCTCCGGCACGAATCGAGGCGAGGGAGGGCGGCGAGGGGCCTGTCTGCAGGCGGATCGCCAGAGCGGTCCTGACACAGCTGGTGTCGAGCACGGCTGGGAGCGCGAGCCGGTGGATGGTGCGGACTTCATCGCTCTGATGGAGGGCCGCCACCCCGGCACGGGCCAGTGGCTTCGCCGGGAAGGCGGTGGCCGCGGCGGAGGGATCGACGTGACGTTTAGCGCCCCGAAGTCGGTGTCTGCCGTGTGGGCGCTGGGTGACTCGTGGCAGAGGGAGCGGATCGAGGCGGCGCACGGGCGCGCGGTCGAGCAGACGACCCTTTACATGCGGGAGCGGGTGCCGCTTGTCCGACGCCGTTATGGTGGGGAGGTCGTCGAGGAGCCCGCGCGGGATGTGATCGCGGTGGAGTACCGCCATACGACTGCCAGAGGCGTCTCGGGCGCGCAGGCCCCGGACCCGCAGCTGCACAGCCACGTCGTGATCACCGGCGCGGTGCGAGAGGACGAGCGGTTCGTCGCGGTCGCCTCGCGCCCAGTATTCCGCAGCGCGCGTGAGCTCGGCGCGTTCTACCGTTCCGCGCTCGCCGACGAGTTGACACGGGAGGGCTATGAGATCGAGCAGGCGACGGGAAAAGACGGCCGGTATTTCGAGATCGCGGGGGTGCCGAGGGAGCTGTGCGAGGCGTTCTCCGGTCGCGTCCGTGAGGTCGCCAAGGCAGCGGAGCGATTCCGCGCCCGACACGGCCGTGCGCCTGAGCGCGGGGAGTCGCCCGTCGCCTTCCATGCGTACGGGTCGGTCGCCACATCCGCTTCACCCAACGAATGCTGGAGGAGTGGCTGGCCGACAACATCGATGCCTGACCTGCCCATGCGCCCCACGCAGCATCCCCGGTCTCGCCCGGTCTCGACATCGATGCTCGCCGGCCGCTCTGCCGCCTACAATCGGGCGGTCATGGCAAAGCGCTCCTACGGCAGCGGCCGTCTCTTCGTCTACAAGGACAAGACGGGCAAGGAGAGCTGGTACGGCTCCTGGCGAGCTGGCACGAGGCGAGTCCAGCGCAAGATCGGTCCCAAGCGCGCACAGGGAAGCACGAGCGGCCTGACGCGGGTTCAGGCCGAGCGCGAGCTTCGCAAGCGGATCGACCACGACCTCGTCCTCGCCACCGCCGAGCGTAAGACCCTCTCCGACGCCGGCGCGCTCTACATCGATCATCTTGAGCACGTGATGGATCGCAAGCGCTCGACGATCCAGGATTACCGCGGCTACCTGCGTGGACACCTCGAAGGATTCTTCGGCGATACGCCGATCGACAGGATCGACCCGGCCAGGGTCGCCTCCTACCTCAAACGCAAGCGCGCGGACGGCCTGTCGAGCAAGACGGTCCAGAACCACCTGAACTTCCTGCACGGCGTCTTCGCCTTCTCGCTCAAGCGCGGCTTGGTCCTGACCAATCCGGTCGCGCATGTGGATCGCCCCAAGAAGACGCGCTCGCCACACCGGCGCATTCGCTTCCTGCAACCCCGCGAGCTCGACGAGCTCATTGACGCGGTCCCCGACGACTCGCTGGGCGCCGTCGAGCGACCGCTCTACCTGGCCGCCGCCTTGACCGGACTGCGTCAGGGCGAGCTGCTGGCGCTGAAGTGGATGGACGTCGATTGGCTGGCGAGCCGGGTGCGGGTCGCCGACAACTTCACCCGCGGGAAGTTCGACAGCCCCAAGTCGCACGAGGGACGCTCGGTGCCGATGGCCGACCGTCTGGCAAGAGAGCTCGAGCTTCACTCCCAGCGCTCGGCCTATCGCACAGACGACGATCTCGTCTTCTGCCATCCCCATACCGGCAATGTGCTCGACCCGTCGAAGATGCGCAAGCGCTTCCGCGAGGCCATCACGCGGGCGGGTGTGCGTGAGATCACCTTCCACGAGCTGCGCCACACCTTCGGCACACAGATGGCTGCCGCCGGTGCGCCGCTGCGCGCGATCCAGGAGTGGATGGGTCACGCCGACACAAAGACGACCGAGATCTACCGCCACTACGCCCCCGACCCGACCAACGGAGCGCAGCTGGTCGAGCGGGCGTTCAGCACGACCCCGTCCGAGCCTCAACGTCAGGCGGTCGTCGACGAGAGGCACCGATGAACGCGGTAGCTGCGGAGACCGTGATCGAGCGTGCCGGCCGCGCGCTGATCGATGCCGCGTCTGCGCCGGCCAGAGTGATCCTGTTCGGCTCACATGCCCGCGGTGACGCTGACGAGGGCAGCGACTTCGACTTTCTGGTGATCGAGCGTCAGGTTGAGGATCACCTCGCCGAGTCCGTCAAGCTTCGCCACGCGCTGCGGGATCTCCGTGTTCCCGTGGATGTGATCGTGATGGACGAGGCGCTTGCTGGGCGACGTGCGAAGGTCAAGGGCACGATGGTCGATCGCGCGTTGCGCGAGGGTCGCGTTGTTGCCGAGTCCTGAGCAGATCGAGTACGCCGAGATGCTCCAACGCCGGGCGACGGGCGATCTCGTTGTCTGCCGGAAGCTTGTCGACGACACGGATATCGACGACAGCATCATCGGATTTCATGCTCAACAGTGTGTCGAGAAGGCCCTCAAGGTGGCGCTCGTCCTGGCTGATGTCGAGCTCCCGCGCACGCACGATCTGGAGTCGCTTGTCGAGCAGGTCGAGCAGGCGGGAATCAAAGTGCCCGAGGGACTCTCCAGCGTTGATTGGCTGACCCCTTGGGCAGCCGGACTCCGCTACGACGAGCCGACTGCGATTGACCGCGCGGCTGCCCTGGCGGTGGCCGAAAGCGCCGCCCGGTGGTCGGGTGCGCTGCTTGTCACTGACTGAAAATCACGTCAGCGGTCGCTGATGATGATCGTTCCGGCGAGCTTGTCGGGAAGCCCTTGGTGCAAGGGTGTCCACAGGGCGGGTGCCTTGATCGCCAAGCCGAGCGGCAGTTGCGCAAGTGCCGGTAGACATGACAGGTATGGGCGCACTTGGTTTTCCTTATACATCTCCATCATCGCGTGCTGGAACGCGTCGTGGTCATCCTCATGAGCGCGTTTGAGTGTCTCGATCTTCGACTGCAGATCGCGGTGCTTGAACTGCTCGGCTTTCCCGAGTCGAGCAGTCAGCCTCCTGACCAGGAACTGCCACCCCTGCCGCGACCCTGCACGTAGGGTCGCCTGTCTGAGGCTCACCGGCCCTCCCGTGCGAGCGTCCACGAGTCGGATTCCGACGATGCGAGATCCTGGCCCCCGGCGTCCGGTGAGGAGCACGTTCAGCACGAACGCGAACACCCGCAGTGCAATGCTCACCCGTTTGGAGCTCGTTAGCCTGGTCAGCGAGCTCACTCCTGGAGCGTCTTTCCTGCCGCGCAGGGTGGTGACACCGGTGACGGCGCCGATCGCGAGGATTCCTCCGATGAGCGCGAGCGCCAGGTCGATCAGCGATGCCAGCAGACGACGGCGAATCGGTGCGATCGGCAGATCTCGTCGTCGGTTGCGGATCATTGGCTGATCCCGATAGTCTGCGGCGGCGATGGCGAGCGGATTGGGTGGATGATGTCACGCGACCAGGACTGGCGCCTGCGGCTCGATCTGGACGAGTCCACTGATCTCGATGGGCTTGTCGGTCACGTGCGCGACCGTCCAGATGACCTCGAGGGCGAGGCACGGTCCGTGTTGAGCGACGATGTCGTGCTGACCCATGACGACGATACGTTCTTCGCCTACGCCGTGAATGAGCGGGCGATCGACAACGCACGTGACGCGATCGAATCGGTGTTGCGCAGTGAGCAGCGCAAAGGAGTGATCCGCGTGAGTCACTGGGATGAGAACCTCCGGACGTGGCGCCAGATCGACCCTCCCCTCACGCCCGCCCAAGAAGAGCAACTGCGGCAGGCCAGTGCGGCGGATCATGTCCGACTAGCCACCGCTGCTGATACAGAATCCGAGACCCGCACCGTGATGTGCGTGACGGGCAAGCTGATCCGCAAGTCGTTCGAGCGTCAGATGGTCGCGTTCGCCCAGGAACTGGGGCTGCGGTGCGTGATCGTCGAGCATCCTCATGTGCTCTCGACCCAGGTTGCGTTCAACTTGACGGGCCCATCGAGCAGCGTCGAGCAGTTCGACCGGTACTTGAAAAGCGAAGCGAAAGCCACCGCCCGGCTCGACCCAGGACTCATCCCCTATGGGCTGCCGTAGCGAGGCCAGCTCATACAAGTTCCGCCATTGTTCCATTCGTCGTTCCAAGTTGAGCGAAACCGGCCTGAGCGAACCACCCACAACCCCAATAAACACGGGCAACCCGCCCGTACCTAACCCACCCGCTGCGATCTCATAACCCGAAGGTCGCGGGTTCGAATCCCGCCCCCGCTATGACCCCAATAGCGACCCTGCCCGCAAGGTCGTCAGGTCGTCAAGGTCTGAGGCTGTGCTCAGTCGTATCTCAGGCTTGTTTCGGTCTAGCTCGTTGCCGAAGCAGACGCAGCAGTCCTGCAATTGCGAATAGTGGGTGTTTCAAGGACCGTTGAATATTGCGAATCGCAGCGCTTCCTCGAAGATCACGAGTAGGCCGATCTGCTCCGCGCCCACCGACCAACCCACGCGAGTTCGCGCTGCTACTGATGGCCACCCACCGCGCATACCTGCTCGACACATTCGGCGGCGGCCAGGACTCCCCGGAGCGACGCACCAACGCTACAGCCGCGCTCATGGCGCTCTGGGAGAGACTCCTGGCCGAGTGTGATCCGGCCTCTGTAGTCTGGCCGCAGCTGCCGTCCCGCTTTGCGCGTAAAGGAGGCGCTCGAGCGTAGCCAACGAGACGTTAGACCTCATCTCAGCGCTCTCGCACCGGAGCCCGCGATGCCAGTGCGGGTCGATGCGGCACGGTCAGATCGAGCGAGCGACAGCAGCGAGGCTCCGGAGGCACCTGCGCCGCCGCGCCAGAACTCGCGCTCGATCCGCGTTATGAGGACGACTTCAGCGTGTGCTTGATCGCCTCCGCCTCACACCGTCCGCAGCGCCTCGGTCGGCGACAATCGAGCGGCGCGCAGCGCGGGCACCAGCCCGGCGACGGCGCCGATCAAAAGCGCCGCCCCGAACCCGCCGGCCCAGGCGACGGTGGGCACGACGATCGTCCAGCCCTTGGTGGCGGCGTAGACCGCGGTTGCGAGCGCGCCGGCGGCGATGCCGACGGCGCCGCCGCCGAGCGCGAGCAGGATCGCCTCGGAGAGGAACTGCGTGCGGATCTGCCCGCGGGTGGCGCCGAGCGCGCGGCGCAGCCCGATCTCCGAGCGGCGTTCGAGGACGGAGATCACCATGATGTTCGCGACGCCCACCGCGCCGACCAGCAGCGCGACCGCGCCCAGCCCGAGGAACAGGCCGTTCAGCGCGCTCTGCGCGTCCGCGCGGGCGGTGAGCGTGGCGGAGGGCTGGCTGACGTTCACTTCGTTGGGTGCCTCCGGGTCGGCGGTGGCGGCCAGCACCGACTGCACCGCGGCGACCTGGCTGTTCTGGGCGCGCAGGTAGACCGTGTTGGGGTGCCCGTCGAAGTGCAGGTAGCGCTCCGCGGCCCCGAAGCCGACGAGCACCGCGCTTTCGATTTCGGGGGTCAGCACGGAGGGGCCGAGGATGCCGACGAGGTAGAGCCACTGGTTGGCGACCCAGATGCGCTCGCCGGGGTAGATGTGGTCGACGCCCAGTCGCTGCGCGGCGGCCGCGCCGAGCACCGCCACCGGCTCCTGCGCGGTGGCCGCGTTCAGATAGCGCCCCCGCACGACCCGCACGCCCAGCGTGTGCAGCAGGCCGAGGCTGGCCGCCTCGACGCTGAGGGCGTTCGTGTCGACTTCCGGGATCAGCGGCGTGCGGTACACCTTGCCTTCGACCTTGCCGGTCTCCGCCACGGTTTCCACCGGGCTCGATGCGCGCGATCATCGCCGGCGCCACCAGCGGCAGCTCGGCGGTCTTGCCGGCGAAGCTCTGGCCGTTGGTGACCGTCAGCAGGTTCGTTCCCAGCTTGTCGATCTCTTCGAGCAGCCCCGCCTGGCTGGAGGCGGACAGGCCGAGCACCGCGACGATCGCGGCGACCCCGATCGCGATCCCCAGCGCCGAGAGCCCGGCGCGCATCCGCCGGGTGCGCAGGCCCACGCTCGCGACGCGCGCGAGGTCGGAGGCTCGCAATCGTCGCGGGGTGAGGTCCGCGGCGCCGGTGTGGTCGCCGGCGGGATCGACGACAGCGCTCGCGGCGCCCTCATAGGGACTGGCCGGGAGCTTCGTTGACGAGCGCGAACGCCGCCGGTCGGGCGGGCTCGGCGCTGGCCTCGACGACGTAGCCGCCCGGCTGAGCGGAGGCGGTGAAGGGGGGCGCCACGGCGATCCCGCAGGCGCCGGTCTTGACCTTCACCGTGCGGGAATGTGAGACGTGGGCGCGGTGATGGTGGGAGCCGCCGGGCGCGGAGCGTGAAGCGCGCCGCTGGCCCCGGCGACCGGGGCGGAGAAGGTGACGAGCACGCCCGGCACCGGGTTCTTGTCGGCGTCGGTGACGGTGACCGCGAGGCGGATCGGGAACGCGCTCCCCGCCGGGGTGGACTGAGTGGAGCCGACGCCGGGGGCGATCTTGGCGGGCTCGCCGGCGAGGTTGACGAGCGAGAAGCCGACCGGCGCGACGCCGGGACGCCGCGGCTTTGCCGGTGCCTTCGGCTCGCGCCCGCGCCGCCGCCGCTCGGAGATCGAGGCGGTGGCGGTGAACGAGCCGGCGGCGGCGCGTCGCTATGAGGGCCGGCGAGGTGGCGAGGCCGCCTCGCATCGGTGGTGGCTGTCGCCTGGGTGCCGCCGCCGGCGAAGCTTCGCGCTCGCGGCGGTGCCGGTGCCGCAGCGCGCCGGCGCTGCCGGCGCCGAGCGTGAATGTGACGGTAGCGCCGGCCACCGGGTTGCCGCCGGCGTCCAGAACCCGGACCTGCAGCGGCTGCGGGAAGCGGCCGCCGACCCTCGTCGACCTGCGCTTCAGGGGGATCGCGGCAAGCCGCGCGGGGATGCCGGCGGCGGTGTTCGTGAGCGAGAACGAGACCGAGCCGTACTGCGAGCTGGCGGTGACCGTGTAGCTGCCGGCCGTGCCGTTGGCGGTGAACGTCGGCGCGGCGACGGTGCCGGAGGCGTCGGCCCCGACCGTGGCGGTGTTCGAGTTGCTGGTCGAGAAGCGCCCGCTGGCGCCGCCGGCGGGCGCGCTGAACGTCACCGGGACCCCGGCCGCGCCGGTGACGGCGCAGCCGTCGCTGTTGGCGAGCGCGACCTGCAGTCCGCCGGCGAAGGCCGTGTCAAGCGTGGTGGTCTGGGGGGTGCCCGCAACGAGCGTGAGCTGGTTGGGGGGGTTGAGCGAGGGGCAGTTGGACGTGCCGGTGGGCGAGGATTGCGTTTCGTCGGGTGCGCCGCTGTCTTCCCCGCTCCTCTCAGCGGAGGCCAGCGCCGGAGCGCCGGCGAGCGCGCCCGCCCCGAAGCCCAGGCCAGCGAGGAGGATCAGTCCCAGCGCCGCGAGGTGGCCGGCCGGCCGGCCGGTTCCTCGCTCGATCATTGCTGGAGCGCTCCGTCTGAGGCGGCGTCGGGTGCGAGCCGCGGCGCGCGCGCCCGCGCATCTGGGCGTGCCTTCGTGTCGGCGACGATCTGGCCGTCGAGCACCTGGACCTGGCGGGGTAGGCGGGCGGCGAGGTCGTGGTCGTGGGTGATCACGAGGATCGTCGCGCCCTGCGCGTTCAGCTCTTCCAGCAGCTCCAGCACGCCCGCCCCCGAGGCGCTGTCGAGGTTGCCGGTGGGCTCGTCGGCGAGCACGATCGCCGGGCGTCCCACCAGCGCCCGCGCGATCGCGACGCGCTGGCGCTCGCCGCCGGAGAGCTTGCTCGGGCGGAAGTCGGCGCGCTCGGCGAGCCCGACCCGCGCGAGCGCGGCGGCAGCGCGCTCGCGGCGCTCGGTGGCGGCGACGCCGGCGTAGAGCAGGCCGTCGGCGACGTTCTCCAGCGCGGTCGAGTGCTCGGCGAGGAAGAACTGCTGGAAGACGAAGCCGATGCGCGTCGCGCGCAGCGCCGCGAGCTCGCGGTCGGACAGCCGCGCGGCGTCGAGGCCGGTGATCGACACCGCGCCCGCGCTGGGGCGCTCGAGCGTTCCCATCACGTGCAGCAGCGTCGTCTTGCCCGAGCCCGACGGGCCGACGATCGCGACCAGCTCGCCCTCGCGCACCGCGAAGCTGACGTCTCGCAGCGCGTACACCGGCGGCTCCGCGCCGTAGACCTTGCTGACGCCGCGCAGCTCGAGCACCGCCGGCGCCTCGCCGTCGTCCGCGTCCGTCGCGCTTGTCGGCTGCCCGCTCATGACGTCGCCGGCACCACCACGCGCTGCCCGGCGGACAGGCCCTGACCGCTGATCTGCACGAGGCCTTCGGCGTCGTCGAACAGGCCGACGGTGACCGCCACGAGACGGTGCACGCGGCCGTCGGCGACCTCCACGCGCGTAGCCGCCGCCGGCGAGCGCGAGCAGCGCGTCGACGGGCACCGCCAGCACGTTCTGGACGCTTTCGGTCGTGATCTCCACGTTCACCGGCGCCTGGTCCAGATGGCCCGTCGCCGCCGGGTCGGTCGGGGTGGCGTGTACTTCGACGGTGGGCGCGCTTTCTTCTTCACCGCCGCCTTTGCCGCCGGAGGACGGCGAGGTGGCGACGCTCGATACGTAGGTGATCCGGCCCGGCGTGGTCTGGTTGTCGGGCAGCGTGATCGTGACCGTGTCGCCGACCTTGACGCTGCTCTGCTCGGAGGCGTCGAGCGCGAGCTTGACCTGGCGAGCGGTCGAGGTGATCGCGAGCACCGGCCCCGGCATGACCGTCGCCCCGACCGTGGGGGTCACGCTAGTGACGCGCACCGGCCCCGGCTCGAACACGACCGATCCCACCAGCAGCTCGCCGGTCACCGCGGCGCCGCGCGCGGACTGCAGCGCGCGAATCGCCGCTGCGGTGCCGGCGGTGAAGTCCTCGCCCGCGAGCCGCTGCCCGTAGCCGAGCGCGTCGAGGTTGGCGTTCAGCTCGGCCACGTCGCGTCCCGGAGACATGCCCGCCGCAAACGCCCGCGTCGCCGGCGTCGAGCCGTACACCAGCAGCACCGGCTGAGCCGCCGATCTCGTACAGGCTCTGCCCGCGCCCGACGATCTGGCCGACCGACGGCAGGGCCGTGAACGTCGAGCTCTGGCCGTAGAGCGCGGCCGAGGAGCGCGCCGTGGACAGATTCGATCGCGCGCTCGCGAGCTGTTTTTCCGCGGAGGAGACCTGCGAGCGGTCGGCGGTGAGCTTGCCGGCGGCGCCGCTGGTGTTCTGCTGCGCCGAGGACACGGCCTGCTCATCGCCCGAGCACGAGCTTCCGCTGGCACCCGGTGAGCTGTTTTCGCTGGCGCCCGAAGCGGCGGCGGCGGTTTCCGCGGCGCCCGCCCCCGCGCAGTCGACCGCCTCCTTCGCTCGCGCCGCCGCCAGCGTCGCCCGGTGGCCGGCGAGGGCCCGGGTGTCGGTGGCCAGCGTCGCGGAAACCGTGACCAGCATCCCTTCAGCACTCGCGAGTTGCTGGTCGGCCTGCTGGACGGCGGAGGGTGCCGTCCCGGAGGGCACGCGGATGTTGGAGGAGCCGGCGTAGCCGAGCGTGCCGCTTACCTGCGTCTGCTGGGAGAGCGACTGCCGTTGTACCGTTGCCAGCGAGGTGGCGCTGGCGTTGTCGAGTGCGCCGGCGCCGGATTTCCCCCCGCCGGCGAACGGGTCGGTCACGATCAGCACGACGACCGCCACGACCAGTGCCAGTCCTGTCGCCGCGAGCATCCTGCGGCGGGTGCGAGGAGCCGCGAGGCCAATCTGGGTGGGCGTCGCTTCACCGGACATGTACCACGCCGTTTTTACGACACCGACGGTTTCGGGAAGGTAACGTCGGCTTCACGCGCGAGCCCACGCCCGAAACCCACTCACCACGGCGATCACGGGGCTGCCGCCACGCTGGCGCCAGGGCCGCCGCCCTTCGGCCCGGGCATGATCGACTGGCACGCTTTCTGGGCGGCCTGGAACGCGGGCGAGGACGGATCGATCCGGCTCGGGCCGCCCTTCCTGCCCCCGATGTGTATTCCCACGCCGCCGCCACTGCTGGAGAATTCCGGGATCGGGGAAGCTCGGGACTCCGTGGGTGCGCATGCACTGCGAGAACTTCAACGCTTTTTCCTGCAACTTCGCCTGTTCCGCGGGGCTCGGCGGCTTGCCTCCCTTGGGTGAGAGCTTTGCGCAGGCCTTGCTCGCGGCTTGGAATTGTGCGGACCGCGGATTGACGCCGGTCACGTGGCCGTTGCGGTCGCTGCTGCGGACCAGTACGTGGCCTTCACTCGGTTCGGGGAATTCGGGCACCCCGTGCGTGCGCATGCAATGCGAGAACGCGACTATCTTCTGCTGGGCGCTCGCGCTGCTTTCGCTTTCCGGCGAGGAGGAGTTGCCGCCGCCGGGGTCCGTGCCGCTGGAGGTGCTGGAGCCGAGGTGCGCGACGCCGGGGCTCGAGGAGGAGCCGCCGCAGCCGGCAACCAGCAGAGACGGCGCCAGCAAGCACGGCCAGGGTAAAAATGGGTCTCGTCATATCTCGGTCTCCTTCACCGTCAGGTAGCGGGTGCTCGCGGTTGCGGAGCGGCGAGGCGAGGACATCATGCGAGATACGACCTGAGAATCGGCTGAGAAGAAGCGAGGAACTTGCTAAGTGGTGCATCAGTGGTTGTGCAACGGAAACGCGCACGCGGCTGCCGCTCGTGTGAATGCCGGTGACTGTTGATCGATCGTCCTCCGAACACAAAGATCACGCCTTCGATATCGCTGATCACGCCGCCGCGACCGCCCAGGGCCGCGCGGGGGTTGGATGGGACCGTGGTCCGAGGGTCGGGGAATTCAGGTACACCGTGCGACGCATGCACCGCGCGACCGTCAGGAAATGCGCCAATGTCTTTGCCGACGGCGGCGGGCCGGAGCCGGGGCCCGAGGGCAGGAACTTCTCGCACTTCGTCTGCGCCGCCTTGAACGCGGGCGAAGAAGGATCGACGCCGGCGCCCGTGTGAAACAGAAAGCCGCCGCCGGCTCGGGTCTGGGAAGCTGGGCACACCGTTGGCGCGCATGCAGCTGGCAAACGCGAGCGCCGCGGCTTCCGTTGAGCCCGGGCCGGGACTCGCCCCGCCAGCGCCAGTTTCGGTGTCGCCCGAGGTGCCGGCGCCCGAGGCGCCGCTGCGTGAAGTGCCCGGGGACAGGTGCGCGACGCTGGGGGTGGCGGAGCCTGCGCCGCAGCCCGCGACGAGCAGCGCGGCGCTCGTGAGCACGACCACGCTGAGGTTAATTCTCCTCGGCGCCATACGGTGATCATGCGCGAGCGACCTGAGAATCGGCTGAGAAGAGAGGCGAGGAGTGAAAATCCCCGGTTGAGAGAAGGGACTCCCTGAGAGAAGGGAAGGGATTCCTCAGGCAACGCCCGACGCCCGCGGAGCGTCCAGCTTCGATGAGGCGATCTCGGCTGCGGTCATCTGCAGCGCTGGAAGCTCGAGCGTCAGGCGGGCGCCACCGCCGGGATCGTTGGCGGCGTGCACCGATCCACCGTGCGCCTCAGCCATCTGGCGCACGATCGCCAGTCCGAGCCCCGATCCCGGTCGGCCCCGGGCACCGGGTGCGCGGTAGAAGCGGTCGAACACGCGGGGGAGATCCTCTGTGGAGATTCCCGGGCCGTGATCGCGGACCTCGATCGCGCCGCCGCGCACACGCACTTCGACCGGGTCGCCCGCCGCCGCTTCGCCCTTGGGGTTACGGGTGGGCACGTTCCATTCGCAGGCGTTGTCGAGTAGGTTCGCGATCGCCCGATCCAAGCGCGCCGGCGCGGCTCGCACGAGGCAGGGCTCGGCATCAAGCATGATGGGGCACTCCGGCGCATGCAGCCGCGCGCGCTGCAGCGCTCCGGCGGCCGCTAGGTCCAGGCGCACGTCCTCGACCTCGACGTCCTCGACCTCGGTCTTGGACAGGTCGACCAGATCGCCCACCAGCACCGTCAGCTCGCGCAGTTGCGCCTGGGCGGCGGCGAGGATGCGCGCACGCTCATGTGCGGGCAGTTCCTCGCCCATCGCGAGCGCGTCGAGGTTGGCCTGCACGCTCGTCAACGGCGTGCGCAGCTCGTGCGAGGCGTCGGAGACCAGCTGTCGCTGGGCCAGTCGCGAGTGCTCGAGCGCGGCGAGCATCGTGTTGAAGCTCGTCGCCAGCCGCCCCAGCTCGTCGTCCTCGCCAGCCTGGATGCGGTGGCCGAGATCCTGTGTGCGAGCCACGCGTTCGGCGGCGCCCGTCAGGCGGCGCACGGGGATCAGCGCCGTGCGCGAGACGAGCAGGCCGAGTGCCGCCGCGAGCGCGATCCCGCCCAGGCACACGAGCGCGAGCACCAGCTTCAGGTGCGTGAGCGTGCTGTCCACGTCGGTCAGCGGCAGCGCCACCTGCCACACCCCTCCTTCCGGCGCGCGCTTGGTCAAGATCCGCATCGGTGTGCCGGCGACGGTCGTTTCGCTGAAGAAAGCGCCGCGCCGGCCGGCTGCGACGGCGCGCGTGGCGGCGGTGACCGGCAGCTGCAACCCCTTGGTTTCCGAGCGCAGGACCTGCCCGTTGGCTTGGAAGAGCTGCACGTACCCGGTCGCGCTGCCGGGCGTCGGAGCGGGCACCACGAGCCGGTTGACGGGAGCGACACAGTGCGGCGCGCGAGCAGGGACGCGCGGGTAGAGGTTTCCGCAGGTGAGAGCGTGCCGGAGGATTTACCGAGTAGGCGCTCTCGAGCGAGCGCAGCACCGCCTTCGCGCAGGGCGAGCCCCCCGCGACGGCGGCGCCGCGCGGGAGGGCGAGCTCGCGCCACCGACTGGCCGAAGCCGTCCCGAGCGAGGCCCCGACGCTTCGGGTGGCAGCTTGCCTTCGCGGATCAGCTTGGCGAGTTCCGCTGCGCCGACGTTCACGGTCTTGATCTGGACCGCCTGCGAGCGGCCGGGCGTGAGCTTTTGACGCAGGCTCGCGTCGATCCGCGCGTGCAGCTCGTTGCCGGTCACAACGTACACCACGACCGACGCAATCACGATCGCCGCCGCCACCGCGCCGGCCGCGAGCAGTACCACGCGCCGGCGGAAGCTCATCGCGGCGAGCACCTCAACACGTAGCCGACTCCGCGCACCGTCTGCACCAGACGCGGCTCCCCTGCGGCCTCGGTCTTGCGGCGCAGATAGCCGATATACACCTCCAGCGAGTTGGAGGCCGGCCCGAAGTCATAGCCCCATACACACTCGAAGATCCTCGTGCGCGAAAGTACCTGCCGAGGGTGGCGCATGAGCAGTTCCAGCAGCAGGAACTCCGTGCGGGTCAACTCCAGCGGACGTCCCGCCCGGCGCGCCTCGTGCGCGCGCGGATCGAGCTCCAGATCCTCGAAGCGCAGGGTCTCCCCGTTGCCCTCCCAGCCGGTGCGACGCAGCAGGGCACGCAGTCTGGCGATGAGCTCCTCACTGGCGAACGGCTTGACCAGGTAGTCGTCGGCCCCGGCCTCGAGCCCGGCGACCCGCTCCGACACCTCGGCACGGGCTGTCAGCATCAGCACCGGCGTGCGATCGCCGATCGCGCGCATCCGCCGGCAGACCTCCAGGCCGTTCAGGCCCGGGCATCAGCACGTCGAGGATCACCGCGTCGGGTCGGTCAACCGCGAGCGTACGGATCGCCTCGTCGCCGTCGGCGGCGCTCGCCACGCCGAACCCGTTGAGGTCCAGCACGAGTTCGAGTGCCTCGCGTACGGAGGGGTCGTCGTCAACGACCAGCAGCCGCATGGTCCCGATGCTGACAGGCGAACCTGAAAGAAAGCTGAGGAACGGGCCGCCTCAGGGCGCCGGCACCGCCTGCTGGTATGGCCGGAGAACACGCACGCGACTGCTTACCTCCTGCCTGATGGGCCGGACAGGGCGCTGTAGCATCCTGATAGACAGGAGCTAGATGGGGGAACAGGTGCTCAGGCTGCACAGGCACATCGAGGAGATGCGAACCATCGGTCGGGTTGGCCTGCGCGGCGCTGCTCGCATGACGGCACTCGTGGCATTGCTGGCGCTCGTCGCGCTGCTGGGCGTGCCGAGGGTCGGCGTGGCGTTGGCGGCCGACGGTCTGCCGCCCGGCGTGCCGGTGCCGTCGTGGGCGAAGGGCGAGAAGGTGCACTTCGACCCGGCCGAACCGCAGAATCCCCGCCTGGCGGGTGGTGGACCGGCTGCGCCGGGCGCCGTGACGAGCCAGAGCGACGCCAGGGCGAGCCCGACCGTGTTATCGGCCGACTCCCTCAAGTACGAGGGCGGCCCGGTCGAGAACGAACCCCGGCTCGTGCTCGTCTTCCTCGGGGAGGGGTGGGAAGGCGACCCTGAGCTGCGTCACGAACTCGAAGTCACCGCGGAAGGCCTGCCGGGATCGGGCTACGAGAAGATCCTGACCCAGTACAGCAGCATCGACGGCCCCATATCTCCAGGTCCGCTGATCGACTCGCCCGTGGTCGAAAAGTATTACCTCAAGCAGGCTATTGCCGGCAAGTTCGAAAGACGAGCGCTCGTCAATGCCGTCGCTGAAGTCAAACAGCTCGCAGGCGGCCCCGAACGTCAACCCAGCACCACCTACGCCGTGCTGCCTGCCCCCGGCACCGCCGAAGTCGAAGCAGACACATGTGGCTACCACGTCAGCCTGTCCGGCAGCGAAGCCTCGCTCGCCGCCATCATGGACACCGAAGAACGGTTCGGCTGCGGGCCCCCGACGATGACCCTCACGCACGAGTATGCCGAGAGCGTCACCGACCCGACGCAGGAAGGCTGGCGGCGCACCGACGAAGGCGAGAACGAGATCGCCGACATCTGCAACTACCTCGGACCGCGGCGCATGGCGGACGGCGAGCGGGTGGCTGCCCTTTGGGATGACTCCAAGAACGGCTGCGAGGTCGAAGACAGCGATCCCGGGACAGTGCCGATCGGCCCCCTCACCGAACGGACCTACGGCGAAATCTCGCACTCGGGCTCCACCAACGACAGTCTCGAATCCGAGACCTTCGAAACCGCCTTCTATCCATGCGGTCTGGCAGCCCACTACCACTTCGAATACGGGACGACCAAAGCGTACGGCAGCAACACCCCCCGAAATTGCCATCCCGGCGACCTGGGGCGAAGTCAACGCCGACACGACCGTCGCCGGGCTGAAATACAGCACCCACTACCACTGGCGGCTCGTCGTCACCACCAGCAACGGCACCGCCTACGGCGGCGACCACGAATTCGTCATCCCTTATTACGTCGAAGTTGCCGGTGAAGAAGTCAGCCTAATCGAGGCCACCAGCGCCCACCTCCGCGCCGAAATCCAACCCGGCGGCGTCGAAGCCGAGTACCACTTCGAATACGGCACCACCGAAGCCTACGGGTCGAGTACCACCGAAGCCAGCGCCGGATCCGGCACGAGCGTGGAAATAGTGGGCGCACCCCTCACCGACCTCACGCCGGGCACGCTCTACCACTACCGAATCATCGCCTCCAGCAGTCGCGGTACCGTCATCGGAAAGGACAACGAGTTCTCGACCAGCGGGGGCAAGCCACAGGTGGAAACCCTGGCTGTCAGGCAGGTGGCCTATATCGAAGCCATCCTCGCCGGCACCGTTGAACCGAAAGACGTCGCCACGACCTTCCATTTCGAATACGGCCCCACCGAAGCCTACGGGTCGAGCACCCCCGAACACATCGCCGAAACCAAGGAAGAAGTACGTAGCACCATCCACGACCTCACCCCCGGCATGACCTACCACTTCCGCATAGTCGCCACGAACAGCTACGGAACGACCTACGGAGCCGACCGCACGTTCTTGACCGGCATCGAACCGCTCGTGCAGACCGACGCGCCCGCGAACGTTGGCTCCACGGGGGCCGCGTTGACCGGCACGGTCAACCACATGGCACCGAAGTGGCCTATTACTTCGAATACGGCGTCCCGCCTGAATACGGCTCGAGCACAGCCCAGACAAGTGTGGGGGCCGGCGACGGTGATATAGAAGCAAGCCAGACGATCACCGGGCTGTCGCCAGGCGCCACCTATCACTACCGACTTGTGGCGGTATCTGGCTTGGTCAAGCAGTACGGCGACGAAGTGACGTTCACGACCACGGCGCTCCCCCCGATCGTCAAAACGATCGGACCGGCGCCCGAACTGGCGCTAGCACCAAGCGAAACGCCACCGCCTCCAACGCCCCCACAAACACCGTCACCGCCCGCGGTCCAGAACGCACGCGAGTCCGCGGCGAGGTGGCGGGAGAGCAATCGGCTCGCCCGCATTAGCCGCGCGACGACGCCGACTGGAACGGCCTTTTCGTTCTCGCTCAGCGAGCAGGTCACCGTGAGCTTCAGCTTCGCCCGGCTCCGGGGAGTAGGCCAGGGTGCTCACAGCTGTCTCGCCAAGACCCGCGAGAACATAAAGCGCACGATCTGCGACGCCGTCGCGGTGGGGACACTCTCCTTCCCCGGCCACAGTGGCACGAACAATGTGATCTTCGCGGGTCGGATCTCGCACACCAACAAGCTAAAGCCAGGGCAATACGCGCTCACCATCACAGCCGCCAACTCCAGCGGTCAGCGCTCGACCCCGGTCTCGCTGATCTTCACGATCGTGAAGTAGCACTCGGCGAGCGAGATTCCTGGGTTATCGGGCCGCTCTCAAAGAAGTGTGACCAAAACAGCTCAGCTCGCCTGCAAGCGGCGTAAAGCGATCGTGGCTAGATGACTTGTGCGTGGTCGCGCGGGGTGGCGTGGCAGTGGTTGGCGTGGGGTGTGCGTTGTTGGAGTGTGATGCGTCCGCCGCGTGCGGGTACGATGAATACGTTGCGGTGGGCGACTCGCTCTGGGCGCTGGTGGGTGGGTTCGAGGCGGGCGTGGCGGAGGATTGTTCTGAGTACGATTCGGGCCTCGGTGAGGGAGAAGGCGGCGCCGATGCATCTTCTGGGTCCGCCGCCGAAGGGGATCCAGGTGTAGGTGCCGGCGCGTGTGTCCAGGAACCGCTCGGGGCGGAAGGTGAGCGGGTCGGGGTAGAGCTCGGGGCGGCGGTGTACGAGCGTTATGTAGGGGGCGATCATGGTGCCGCTTGGGATCGTCAGCCCGGGTAGGTCGAACGGCTCGGTTGCGAGTCGTGCTGTGAGCGGGAAGGCTGGGCGCAATCGCATTGCCTCCTTGATGACCGCGTCGAGGTATTCGTCGTCTCCGTCGAGCGCGGCGGTGTGCAGGCGTGCCAGCGAGTCGGGGTAGCGGCTGACGCGCTCGAGTATCCACGTCAGGGTGGAAGCGGTCGTGTCGTGGCCACCGAGCAGCAGGGTGCGCATCGCGTCGCAGATCTCGTCGTCGGTCATTAGGCGGCCTTGGCTATCGGGTGTGCGCAGGAACATTCCGAGGACGTCCTGGCCGTCGAGTTGATCGCTGTTGCGGCGGTGGGCGACCTCTTCGAGCACGATCGTGTCGACAGCGTCGATCGCGCGGCGGACTCGCGGGAACGGTCTGTCCCACCCGTTCTCACGGCTGGTCGCGATGATCGTCTGCAGGAAGAACCGCCGCGAGTGGCCCTCGGCAAGCAGCGCGAGCGTCGCCGAGCGCAACCGTCCAACGCGCGCGGGGTCGGTGACCCCGAACACCGTGGCCATGATCACCTCGAGGCTGACCGCTTCCATATGCGGCTGGGAGGGCGTGGGACGGCCGTAGGGCCAGCGCGCGAGAACCTCTTCGGTCTTGCGCTCCATCGTCTCGTGGTAGCCGCTCAACGCGTCGCCGTGGAACGGCGGGAGCTGCGTTCGTCGCCTGCGCATGTGCTCGGCGCCGTCGATGTTCGTGAGTCCCGTCGGGCCGAGAAAGAGATGGTGCGCGGATGCCTTTGCCAGCGCCGCCCCGAGGCGAAGCACGCCGGTGTCGGCCGTGAAGATGCGCTTGATGTCCTCAGGATCGGTCAGGCATAGCCACGGCCCCGTCGCCGGCATCGGCACGAGGAAACGGTCACCGAGCCGCTGGCAATGACGCGCGAACTGCTCCGGAGCCAACCAGTACTGAGCGGCATTGACGACTGCGGGGCGTCGCAGTCGAGGCAAGTCGGTAAACGGTTGGCCCATGAGACACATCCCTCTTTGGTTACTCTGTGTTAGATAGAGTAACATAGTATCCAGCGATGCCAATAGCCGAACTCATAGAGGTGGCTCCCGCCGTCGGTGAGGACGCGCTCTTTGACCGTGTTGCCGCGGCGGCGCTCGACGAGTTCGCCGAGCACGGCATCCGCCGCACCTCGATGGAAGACGTCGCCCGCCGCGCCGGCGTCTCGCGGATGACCGTGTTCCGCCGGTTCGCGAGCAAGCAACACCTCGTCGAGGTTGTCATCGCACGCGAGGTCCACCGCGGAATGCAAGAGCTCGACCTCCTATGGGAAGGCGCAGAAACGCTGGAGGATCGACTTGTCGCGGGGTTTGAGTTCGCCGGGCGCTACGTCGGCGGCCACCCACTATTCGACCGGCTCCTACGCAGCGAACCCGATGTCCTGCTACCGCCGCTCACCCTCGACGGCGGACCCGTCCTCGAGCTCTACCGATCACTCATCGCCAATCGACTCAAGGCCGAAGTCAACGCGGGTCGCGCCGCGACGTCAGACCTCGACGGTGTCGCCGAAGTCATCGCGCGCCTCGCGATCTCGCTCCTCCTCACCCGCGACGGAACCATCACACTCGACGACCCACGCTCCGTCCGGCGACTAGTCAACCTCACGCTACTTCCCATGCTCCAACCACACGACGGTTAGCGCCGGCCGTGAGCAACACATCGACTTTCGGCGGCCAGCGATGAGTTTCCAGAGTGGGCCGAGTCCCTGTGTATATGCCCCTGACCGCGAAACGAGGAGATTGTTCGATGTGTGCAAGGTTTCGCCTCTTTGCTCCTACCCTCGCTGGTGCCGCCGAGCGGCTGGAGGGCTTGGTGACCGACGTGGATGACGCCACGGAGGCGAACTTGAAGGATGTCTTACGATGACCATCGTCATCACCGCGTTTGAGCGCTCGCCCGATGGCGGGAAGGGCCTGGCGCGCGATACGCGAGTTCGCTGGGCGCTTGCGGAGGTGGGTCAGCCCTACGAGGTTCGCCTGCTCTCGTTCCGCGCGAAGAAGGAACCCGCGCATCTACGCCTTCATCCTTTCGGCCTGATTCCGACCTATGAGGAAGGCGATCTTGTCCTGTTCGAGTCGGGCGCGATCGTCTTCCACATCGCCGAGCACCATGCGGGGCTGTTCCCGGACGATGCCAATGCGCGGGCGCGGGCAATCACCTGGATGTTCGCCGCGCTCAACACCGTGGAGCCGCCGATCCTCGAACTCGTGACCGCCAGGTTCGCGGAGGGTGAGGAACCATGGGCCGAAGAGCGCCTGCCTCTGGTCAAAGACCGCATTCGCGATCGACTGGCCCAACTTTCTGCTCGCTTGGGCAATGCCGACTGGCTCGACGGGGACTTCAGCGCGGGCGACCTCATGATGGTGTCGGTGCTGCTCAGGCTTAGGCCCTCGGGTCTCCTGGGCGAGTTTCCGACACTGCCTGCCTATGTTGCCCGCGGCGAAGCGCGGCCTGCATACGAACGGGCTTTCGCCGCCCAATGGGCGATCACGCCGGTCATTCCCAAGCTGGGTGACAAAGTTCGTCGTGGTCGTGCCTTTGCCTGGCGCGGCGGCCCTGGGGGAGCACCCCCCGGCTCGATCAGACGCTTTACGCCGCAGGGATCCTCGTCTTCATGGAGATCTACGCGACCACCGTGATCGCGACGCTCGCCGGGGCGATCGGCAGCTTCCTTCAAAAGCGAGGCCAAGAGATCGACGAGGAGCACTGAGCGGTGCCCCAGCTATGACCAGATTCAGCCGTCAACGAGGAGGCTGTCAAGGGGCCCGAGTAGCCCCATTGAGCGGCGTGAGACGCCGGGAAGCTCCAGTAGACGATGAGTCAAGGGCTCGCCGCGTTCGCGGCGCTCGAGCTGCTCTTCCGCAATCGGGCGCCACAATTCGTCGATGACCCGGACCGGCTCGCCGGAGACCGCCTCGACCGAGCGCTCCAGATGCTCGGCCCAGAGCCGCAGCCGCGTCTGGCGAGCAATGGTGGGATCGCACGTCACGACGTTCATCTCGGTGTCGTTGAAGAACGAGTGCTCGTTGAGGTTGGCCGACCCAACCGTCAACCAGGCATCGTCGACGATCCCGATCTTGGCATGAACATACAGTGCGCCACTGAGCCCCCCGCTGCGGGCGGAGATCGTTGTAGCAAGAAAGCGAGCGGCGCCATTGTCGGCGGCGGCGAGGATTCCCAGCTGGCCACGGGTCGTGTCCGCGCCATTGTTGGGCTTTGCGGGCAGCAACACGACCACGCGAAAGTCCTCGCTAGGCGGCTCGCGAAGCTTATTGGCGAGGATCTCGACTACCTGTGCCGACCAAAGAAACTGGCTCTCTAGATAGACCAACTTGCGAGCCGACCGCAGCGCGCGGGTGTACGCCTCCAAGATGCGAAAGTCACCCCCGGGTAAGAAGTCATAGATCTTCTCAGGGACGGTCCGCACCACCTGTAGCTCCACCTCGCCAGCGGCGGCTGGCGGTGGCGTCTCCTGCGCCTGCTCGCCGGTGACCGCACACCAACGGGCCGTGAAGTGCGCCGCGACATCGGCGACCGCCGGACCGCGCACCCGGCTGGAGGCATCGTGCCATCCCAGACGGCCGCGCATCGAATGATCACTGCTGTCAAAACGATCGCCGCCAAGAGAAGTCAGGTCGATACCGCCAACGAACGCGACCTCGCCGTCCACGATCACCAGCTTCTCGTGGTGACAATGCATCGGTCGCTCATGGAAATCAAGCGCGCACTGCACGCGCGTGCCGCGGGTGAGCTCCTCACGCACGCGACGCACGGCCGCTCGAGCCGGCGTGAAGACGGGCAGCGGCGCTCCCCCCCACAGCAGCACCCTGACCTCGACCCGCTCGGCCAGCTCACCAAGCAGATCGCGCAGCCGAGACGCTCGATCATCGCGCGTCAATCCGAAATCAGGGGTGATGTGCCACCCCGCGATATGCACGTGCGAGCGAGCGCCAGTCAGCGCCTCAGCGATGCGCGGCAGCGCCTCGCCACCGTCAACCAATACGTCAAGCGCGCACCCCGCGCGCGGCGACGGATCGCCGGCGGCCCACAACGAGGAGCCACGCGGGGGATCCAACTGATCAACCCGATCAACCCGCCGCAACCGCCGACGATGATGCCCACCGATCGCGACCTCGATCCCCCGACCTGCCCACCCATCCACGTGCTCAACCAAGCCTCTCGCCACCCACAGAGCCTACCCGCAGCACACGCTCGCACACCAACCCCAGCGAGTCACCGAGGCCACGCTGCTGCATTCGCCCAATCGCCATGCGCACCAGGCGATCCGCTCCCTAGTCCGCCGCTGCTGACGCGTGGCCCGCTGATTAAGAATTTGCGCAACTCGCCAACCTCCGGCCAGTTAAGGGGGTGACACCGATATATGGCCCCTGCTGATTGCACTCGCACCAGCCGGGCACCCGGTAAATCATGTCGATCGTCCAAGCCATCTCAAGGCCCGGTGCTCGGCGATCCAGGCCCTCCGCGGCTGAGGACGCCAAGCTCATCGGACGCGTGCGCGCAGGCGACGAGCGCGCGTTCGAGGCGATCTTCAAGCGCCACCATGCCCCGCTGCTGGCTTACGCACGGCACATGCTGGCAAGCCAGGATGAAGCCGAGGACGCTCTGCAACAAGCCTTCATCAAGGCTCACCGGGCGCTACTCGGGGGCACTGTGCCCCGAGAGCTGCGGCCGTGGCTGTTTGCAATCGTGCGCAACTGCTGCCTTTCGGCGATCGCAGCCAGACACCACACCGTGGGGCTCGACGAGCGCACCGCCAACTTCGTCGGGCTCTCCGAGGTGGTGCACGAGCGCGAGGATCTTCGCGAGCTGCTGGCCGACATCGGCCGACTGCCAGAGGACCAGCGCAGCGCGCTGTTGCTGGCGGAGCTCGACGACCTCTCCCACCAGTCGATCGCGACAATCGTGGGCTGCCCGGTGACCAAGGTCAAGGCACTCATCTACCAGGCGCGCAGCACCCTGATCGCCGATCGCGACGCCCGCGGCGCCTCCTGTCTCGACATCCGCGAGGAACTGGCCGTCGCGCGCGGCGGCGAGCTTCGCCGCGCACCGCTGCGCCGCCACCTCAGCCTGTGCGGAGGCTGCCGCGACTTCCAAAAGGCACTCGCGGTGCAGCGCCGCTCGCTGGCGATTGCGCTGCCTGTACTGCCAAATGCGGGCCTGGCGGCGAAGATCCTCTCCCACAGCGCCGCGCAGGCGGCAAGTGCTGCCGGCCAAGCCGGGGGCGCCGTGGGATCCGCCGCGGCTCCCGCCGCCGTTGCGGGCGGCGGAGCGAGCATCAGCACCGCAGCTTCCACGGTGGCGACGGGAGCTTCGGCCGCCGCAGGCAGCGGCGGGACGGGTGCCGTAGTGGGCGGCGGCGTACTCGCCAAAGTAGCCGTCGGCGGAGCCGTCGCCGCCCTCGCCACAGCCGGCGCTGTCACCACCGCTCACCACCTGGCCCATGCGCACCCCCGGCACCTGGCGCATGTACACGTCGTCGACCGCGCCCATCGTTCCCATTGGACGCCCGGCGCCAAACCGAAGACGCAGCCCTCGACGGCCTCCCTGACACCGAGTGCGGACGCGAGCGCCGGCGCAATTGGTGAAACGGCGAGCGGGCCCCCGCCGGCCACCACGACCACGAGCGACGCAGTCCTCTCAAGTCCGCTCTCACAGGCGCCCCCCCCGAGTCCACAGACGCCGACGCTGGCATCCGCGCTGCCCTCGCCGCCTGCCACAAGCGCCGCTACGGCACCCACCGGCACGCCGATACCAGGTGGACAGGGCGCTCCGCCTCAGGGTGGCTCGAGCGGTCCTATCGCTCCGGTTATTCGCCACCGCCAGCCGGAACGGCAACACGGGCCCCAGAAACTGCGTCTCAAGCAAGCCGAACGCAAGCGGTTGCAAGCGCAACAGCGCCGACTCAGGCGTGAAGCACGCCAGCGCAAGGCGCGGGAACTTAAGGAAGCGAGGGAACGCCGCGAACGACTTCGCGAAGAACGCCTGCGCAAAGCCCAGGAACTCAAGGAAGCAAGGGAACGCCGCGAACGACTTCGCGAAGAACGCCTGCGCAAAGCCCAGGAACTCAAAGAAGCAGAGGAACGCCGCGAACTGGAAGCGCAGCGCAAACGCGAACAGCGCGAAGCCGCCGCCGCTGCACCGACGTCTTCGACACCACCAACCTCGCCGACCGCGACGCCGGTCACGACCACGTCGTCGACCGAAGCATCGAGCACCGCGAGTACCGAAGCGAGCGGCACCGGCGACAAACGCAAACGCAAAAAAAGCTAGCCGCAGCGCGCGGGCGGGCAGCTTTCTCACAACCTTCCAACTTCTTGCTCCCGTGGATGGTCTCAGCAGCAGATGTCCACATCCATCGACAAGGAGGAGGACGACGCGTCATGCGTTTTCTAAAGCTCATCCCGGCCGTTGCGGCCTTGACGGGAGCGCTCGCGATAGCGCCACCCAGCGCATCGGCCTTCAAGCATCCGAGTCCGCTCGGACGTTGCCGTGTCAGTATAAATTTGGCGCCCGGAAAGATCGTCGCAAATGACCCAATTACGATCTGGGGCCGGCTGTCGTGTCTGCGTCCAGCCGGTGCCGCGGACAAGACGGTCAAGCTCTTCCAGCACGTGCGCGGCACGCCGGGGCTCACCTATGTCCAGAGCGTGACCACCGACGCCAACGGCTTCTACGAGATCGAAAAGGCCGGCGGCGACGTAACCACCAACCGCTTCTTCCTGGTTCGCTCCCACGGTGCGCAGAGCGCTCGCCGCGAGGTGCTCGTCGAAGCGGAAGTCAACCTCTCCGGTCCCGCGGAAGGCACTCAGCTGTACACCGGGCACGCCAACGCCGTGACGTTCACCGGAACGGTCAACCCCGCCGATGTCGGTGCGCGCGTGATCCTGCAGCGCCAGAACGCGCTCACCGGCAACGAATGGCACGCGATCGACCGCGGGGTGGTGCAGGGCGACGGAACGTTCTCGATCACGCACGCCTTTCGCTATCCCGGTGACGCCGACATCAGGGTGCTGGTGCGCAGCGGCAGGATCAACTTCCCGAGTCGCTCCAACGTCCTCACCTACGAGATCTCCCAGGCGCAGAATCCGGCGCTCACGATCGACTCCTCGGCCGACCCGATCACCTTCGGGCAGTCGCTGACGATCGCCGGGAAGCTCACCGGATCGGACAATCAGAGCCAGCAGGTGACGCTGTACGCGCGTACCGCCGGCCAGCGCTTTGCGCCGATCGCCCAGACCACCACCAACACCGAAGGCGCCTACAGCTTCGGTCCCGAGAGCCCGGGGAACAGCACCTTCTACCGGGTGCAGAGTGCGGGTGAGCGCTCGGCCGCGCTGTATGAGGGCGTCAGGTACCTGCTCACCGCGCAGGTCTCTCAGACTCAGGTGCAGGCCGATGTGCCGGTGACGTTCTCCGGTTCCGTCGCTCCGGGTCACGCCGGCGGGATCGTCTATCTGGAGCGCAAGGACGCCAAAGGCCCCGGCTATCACGTCATCCAGGTGGCGAGTATCACCGAAGGTTCGACCTACACGATCGAACACCGCTTCTATGACGCGGGTACGAAGACCGTGAGGATCTTCGTACCCGGCGACCCACTGAATGCCGCCGCCGCAAGCCAGCCGTTTGCGATCGAAGTCACGCCGGCGCCCATCGCAGCGCTGATGCCGGAAAGCTCCACCAACAGCTCCCAATCCTCCGAAGGACAGCCCAGGGGCACGGGCGGTGAAGAATCCACCAGCGGCGCCCTGGAAGCCGAAACGCCGGAAACATCCGGCGCCACTGGCGGCTCCGGCGGATCGCATGAACACAGCAAGCCCACCGGAGCACCGTCATCTGGAGAAACACCCAGCAGTTCGGAAACACCCTCCAAGGAAGCTGTGAAGGAAAGGCGCCATCGTCGCTTGCGCTAAGCAGCGAGGCTGGACCGGATGACTAACTAATACGGTCTATCTCGGTGCCCTCTCGATAGTGGGGGTGCGATTGGCCCTTTGCGACCAGGCGGATCCCGCGCATAGGCGGGGTCCGCCTGGGCTGTGGCTCGGTGTGGGCTCGATAGGCCGACGCGATTAGCGATTGTCGTTGCTTTTGGTCCCCACGCTCGTTCGTGACAGTCGCGCCGGGAAGTTGCGTGCCTCGGCTAGTAGGGTGACCTCATGGCGCGCGTCGCAGTAGCAACCGCGTTCGGCGGACCCGAGGTTCTCGCGATAGTCGAGGAGACGCTCGACGCACCGGCGGCGGGCGAGGTCCGCATTGCCGTGCGGGCCTGCGGCGTCAACCCCGTCGATTGGAAGCGCTACAGCGGCTCGATGGGAGCTAATGCTGAGCTGCCGATGCGCCTGGGGTTTGAGGCCGCCGGTGTGGTGAGCGAGGTCGGCGGTGAAGCGAGCGGCCCGGCCGGTGCGCTCGCCGTGGGGGACGAGGTCATCGCCTTTCGTGTGGACGGCGCCTACGCCGACGAGCTCGTCGTCCCGGCGGCGGCGATCGTTCCGAAGCCGGCCGCGCTGAGCTGGGAGGCAGCCGGGGGGTTGATGTTGGCCGGTGCCACCGCGATCCATGCGCTCACCGCGACCGGCGTCGCTGCCGGCGAGACCGTGCTGGTGCACGCCGCGGCCGGCGGGGTGGGGCTGATGGTCGTCCAGGTCGCCCGCGCCCGCGGCGCGCGCGTCATCGGCACCGCGAGTGCGCGCAACCACGAGTACCTGCGCGAGCTCGGCGTCGAGCCCACGACCTACGGCGCGGGTCTGACCGACCGCGTTCGCGCGCTGGCACCCGCTGGCGTGGACGCCGCAATCGACTGTATCGGCACCGACGAGGCCGTCGACGTTTCTCTTGAGCTCGTCGCCGATCGCGACCGGATCGCCTCGATCGCAGCATTCGCGCGCGGCGCCCAAGTCGGTATCAAGCTGCTCGGGGGCGGTCCCGGCGCCGACCCCGGAACCGAGCTGCGCATGGCTGCCCGCCTGCAGCTCACCGCACTGGTCGAGCAGGGCAAGCTCGAGGTCCGTACTCGCTCGTTCGCACTCGACGACGTCGCCGCGGCTCACCGCGAGGGACAGGCCGGTCACGTCACCGGCAAGCTTGTCCTTGTCCCGCCCCGCTGAGTCTCCGCCAGCCAGTCGCGCAGCGCCTCGTGCATCGCCTCCACGCCGACGATCGGCGCGGGCGGCTCAGCGCCACTCGGCCGGCACGACGGCGAAGGGATGCATCTGCGGGCCGCCGAGCCCGCCGTGGGAGCCCATGAACTCCTCGAACGGCGCCACCTCGTCGCGCGGCCGGGTCGTACATGCTGTTGACGAGGATGTCCGGGCAGTGCGGGAAGGCAATCGTGGCGGCGCAGGTGGTCGGCCACATGCGGGTCGAAGTGCGCGAGCGGGTCCTCGCCCTCGACCGTGTCGTCCGCCAGCCAGCGGCGCCCCGCGGCGCCGATCGCGACCGCGCCGCGCTCGCGCGAGCGCACCATCACGAAGCCGATCCCGGGATGCGCGGTGAGCGTGTCGAGCAGCTCGGGATGGACGTCTCGCGATCTGCTCGAGCGTGAGCCGCTCGGGGCTGCGCGGCAGGTAGATCAGGCCGAGCGGCCCGGAGACCATCACCACCGCCTCCTGCTCTGAGTCGGGCGTCGGCGCGCCGGGATCGTCGGCGGCATCCGGGAGCGTGGCGGCGCCTGGCCCGCCCTGTACGTCCGATCCGCCGGGCCGGTCGGGGCCCGTACGGTCGGCCTCCAGCGCGTCGCGTTCTTCGAGCGCCTCGCGATTCGGTCCCAGCGCGACCGTGCCCTGCACGGCCCTGCCGCGCGTGGCGCGTGCCAGCGCGCGTCCGCCGAGACCGGGCTCCTGGCGGGCGTCGGCGAGCACCGCGCCGACATCGCCCCAGGCCTCGTCGACCGCGGCCGGGGCGTGCGCCTCGCCCTCGCGCCAGCGCGCCGCCGACGAGCTGCTCGAGCGTGACGCCGTAGCGCGCGCGAAACGGCGCGCCCTGGGTCTGGCCGTGATCGGAGAGCACGACCAGGTGATACGGGCGCGGCGCCTGCGCGACCGCGCGCTCCAGGCGCTGCAGCTGGCGGTCGTGGCGCTTGAGCACCGCCAGCGCGTCGGGCTCGCGGATGCCCGAGTGGTGGGCGACCTCGTCGTAGCCGACGAAGGTCGCGTAGCTGACGGGCACGCCCTCGACGATGTCGGCCATCAGCAATGCGACGTTGAGGTCGCGCATCACGACCGCGATTGCCGCGCGGATCAGCGGGTAGGCGCCGCCGCGCTCGACGTGCTCGGCACCGCTGCGACGCTGGCGGCGAGCCGCCCGCCGCTCGTAGGCGATGTCGGCGAGCGACAGGCACGATCGTGCGCAGGAAGCCGTAGGGGTCGGAGAAGTAGGCGAAGAAGTCTGCCGATTTCGACCGGCTGCGGTCGCGGATTACGCTCATCGTGGCCGTGCAGCGCGGCGCGTCGCCGGAGAACATGTTGCCGCGGCTCGTGCCGCCGGCGGCGCAGCAGGCCCGCGCCGCGTGGAGCGCCGGCGCTCGATCTCGGCCGCGTCGGCGGGGTGGTTGGAGACCAGCGTGCGGCCGGACTCCTTCTCATACCAGCGGAACGCGGGCATGTCCCAGTTGCTGCCGAGCAGCAGGCCGGCCTGGCTCGCGCCGGTCTGGGAGGAGAGGTCGCACTCCCAGCCGAGCACCTTGTGCGTGCCGTCGTCCAGCCAGCGCGCGATCGTCGGTACGTGCCCGTCGCGCACGGCCTCGCGCAGGATCGTCTCGCCCAGGCCGTCGATCTCGAACAGGATCACGCCCGGGACCTCGGTGCGGTTTGCCTTGCGTCCGTGCCGCGCGCGCCGCCGCACGACGCGCAGGTGCTGGGCGTCGCCGTCGACGTCGAGCAGCGGCGCGATCAGCATCGACACGAGCGCCATCGCGAACGCGATCACCAGGTCGCCGCCGATCGGGATCGACGTGCCGTCGACCACGTAGAAGCCGAGCGCGACCGTGCCGGCGCTGAAGCACGAGCGACCCAGCCCGAACGTGAAGACCGTCAGCGGGAGCGCCACGCGGATCACGATCGGCCACAGGAGCGCGTTGATCAGCGCCATCGCGGCGGCGACGAGCACCGCGGCGCTGCGAAGGAGGGAGTCTCGACGCCGGGCAGGATCGCCGCCAGGGCGAGGATCACAAGCCCTGGATGACCAGCAGCAGGACGAACCGCAGAATCAACCCGAGCAACTGCCGTCCAGCTTTTCACATATCGTCGAACCCAGAGCAGCATCGTTCGATCGGGGCATCGCTTTACGCCCTCGCGTGTGGCCGTCGATTGCGGAGGTGCATCTCGTTGCTACCTTCTCATTCATGGCCGATGGGCGACGCGTCTCGACGCATCGCGCAGACGCGCCGCGGACCGCATCGTTTTCCTCGGGCACGCAACCGTCCTGATCGAAGTGGACGGAGTGCGCCTGCTCACCGACCCCCTGCTGCGCGATCGCGTCGCGCATCTGCGCCGTCAGGTTCCGCCGCTCGAGCCGGCCGTTTACGCCGGTCTCGACGCGGTGCTGATCTCGCATCTGCACCACGATCATCTCGACCTCGCGTCGCTGCGGCTGCTGGGTCTCGAGATCCCGCTGATCGTGCCGGCGGGGGCCGGCGGGTGGCTGCGGCGGCGGGGATTCACGAACGTGACCGAGCTGAGCGTCGGGCGAAGTGGCGCCGGTAACGTCGGCACGCTCGCGGTGACCGCGGTGCAGGCGCGTCACGATGGTCGTCGCCGCCCCGGTGGCCTGCGCGCCGACGACGCTGGGTTACCTGGTTGACGGGGCGACACGCGGTCTACTTCGCCGGCGACACCGAGCTCTTCGACGGCATGTCCGAGTTGCGATCGACGCGTGGCGCGGAGAGGAGTCCGAGCGATCGCCGCGCCTCGACGTCGCGCTGCTGCCGGTCGCGGGCTGGGGGCCGACGCTCGGGCCGGGCCACATGGATCCGCTCGACGCGGCACGCGCGGCACGCTTGATCCGGCCGCGGATCGCGATCCCGATGCACTGGGGGACGCTGCTGCCGATCGGCCTCGGCCGCGCGCCACGGGCGCCGGCTCGGCGATCCTCCACGGATCTTCGCCGAGCACGTCGCCTCGACTCGCCCCGGACGTCGAGGTCCGGATCCTGTCTCCCGGTTGCGCGACCGAGCTCTAGGATGGCTGGCCTCACAGCACGCGCGTATAGCCGCGCGGCGCTGCGGCCCGGCCCGCCGCCCTTCAGCCCTGACGGTTGCCCTCACGCCGCGCCCGCGCGAGCGGATTGCCTTCGATCAGCTTGACGAAGCCCAGCTTGTGCAGGAGCGCCGAGCGCGACTCGCCGCGCAGCCGCGCCTGCTGGGCGGTTGCCGACGCCAGCTCAGCGGCGAAGCCGTCGCGAGGCTAGCGCTCATCGACTATCGCGACGGGCGCGGGCGGGAGCTGATGCAGACGGCGGCCGACCACGTCGAGCGAGACGCCCTTGCTCAGCAGATGGGCCTCTGCGCCCAGACGTGCCGGGACGGTGATGTTCAGGTGCAGCGAGATCGCCTCCGCCACCTCGCGGGCCCGCGCCTCGCTCGCGCCATGCCCGTGCACAATCGCGTGCGCCGCATGCGCCTCCTCGACGGCGAAGCACTTGGCGCGCGCGTCGCGTCCCCAGTGCCGCTCGGTGAGACCCAGGTCGTGCAGCATGCAGGCCAGGTAGAGCAGCTCCGGATCGTGGGCCACGCGGTCGCGCTGAGCGAACAGCGTCGCAAACGCCCACGTGCGCGCGCAGTGACCGTAGAGCGCGGGGCTCGAGAGCTCGCGCACGCGCTCATCGGCCTCGCGCGCCAGCGCGCTATCCGGCGGGTCAGGCAACACGAGCGAGGCATGCTCGCCGAGCATCCGGCTGCGCCACTGGCTCGGTACTCGCGCCAGGCGCGCCGACACACCCTGGAGCACGATCCGGATGCGATCCTGGCGGCGCAGGCCGCCGCCGGTCTGCAGCGCCCACTCCCAGGTGCCCACGTAGCTCATCGCGCCGCTGCGGCCGCACGCGGCGCCGGCTCCAGGTGTTTGGCCGCGGCGCGGCGCAGGATCGCGAGCGCCGAGAGGGTCGTGTTGCCATTGCGCTCGTCCGCGTCCAGGTAGAGCTCGGCCGCGCTCGCCGAGTGCGCCATCGCGCGGATCGTGTTCGGCACCCACCCATACCGGTGGCGCGCCCGCGCGAAGATCGCGCGCTCGCGCTCGTCTGCTCCGGGCTCCTCAAGCAGGGTCAGCCGTGGCTCTGGTTGTTCCGGCGTCATTGCGAAAAAATATAGACGATCGCACGTCTATTTTGTAGAATACGGTTCCATGGCCTCCGAACGCCGCAAGTCGCTGGTCGAAAGCCCGCTCGCCGCCGCGCCCACCGATGGGCGCCGCGCCCGCGGCATGCGCAGCCGCGCCGCCGTGCTCGAGCGCTCCGTGCAGATGGCCTCGCGGGAAGGTCTCGAAGGCCTGACGATCGGCGCGCTCGCCGCGGACCTCGAGGTGCACAAGAGCAACGTGTTCGCGCTGTTCGGGTCCAAGCAAGAGCTGCAGCTGGCCACGCTCGCCGCCGCGCGCGCGATCCTCATCGAGCACGTGATCGCGCCCGCGCTCGCAAGCGCGGAGGGTCTGCCGCGACTGCTGGCGATCGGGGATGCGTGGTGTGAGTATCTCGGCGCCGACGTGTTCGCCGGCGGCTGCTTCCTCTGCGCCGCCTCGACCGAGATGGACGGTCGCCCCGGTCCCGTCCGCGACGCGGTCGCGAGCGTGATGCGCGAATGGATCGCGGTGCTGCACGCCAACGTCGAGGCCGCGATCGCCGCCGGAGATCTACCCAGGATGTCGACGCGGCGGCCATGGCGTTTCGGCTCAACGCGCTCGGGATGGCCGCCAACTGGCAGCGTCAGCTCATGGACGACCCCGCCGGCATCGAGCACGCGCGCGCCGCTTGGCGGGCAGAGCTCGACCGGTCCAAGTCCCGCAACCATCGCTAGGGAGCCATCGAGACTCGACATGCACGACGATCCCCTCGAAGACTTCGATCGGCGCTCGATCGCTCTGGATGGTGTTGCGAAGGTAGTGCATGTAGCGGGCGCCGGACCGGCGGTGATCGTGATGACAGAGATGCCCGGCATCAGCCCGCACGTCGCGCGCTTCGCCGCTGGGTGCGCGACGCAGGCTTCACCGTGTATATGCCTTCGCTGTTCGGTCGCGACGGCGCGGTGCCCGCCGTCGAGGAGGGCGCCGCCGTCTTTCAGCGCGCGTGCGTCAGCGCCGAGTTCCGTGCCTTCGCCGCCAACAAGTCGAGTCCGGTGACCAGCTGGCTGCGGTGCGCTCGCGCGGCTCGCGCACGAGGAGTGCGGCGGTCCCGGCGTCGGCGCGATCGGGATGTGCTTCACCGGCAACTTCGCGCTCACGATGATGCTCGAGCCCGCGATGCTCGCGCCTGTGCTCTCGCAGCCGGCGCTACCGCTGGACGACCCCGCGGGCATCGAGATCGCTCCCGAGGAGCTCGTCGCGGTGCGCGAGCGCCTGCAGCGCGAGAACCTCACCGTGATGGCCTACCGCTTCGCTGGAGACCGCTTCTGCAAGGCGCAGCGCTTCGCCGCCTACGCCGACGCGCTCGGCGATCGCTTCGTCGGCCGCGTGCTCCCCGACAGCGCGGCGAATCCCGATACGCCGCCGTTCTTCGAGCAGGTCGTGGCGAGCCCCCACAGCGTCGTCACCGCCCACCTGATCGACGCAAGCCGGCCAACCGACGATCGCCGCCCGCGACGAGATTCTCGCGTTCTTCGCCCAGCGGCTCGCCTCATGAATAGCGCGCTCCGCTCGGGGGTAGCGGTTCCCCCTAAGCAGTGGCAGCCTCAGCGGCCCGTTTGGAGCGCATGGATTTCCCGCAGCGTCTTGCGCAGCGCCGCGACGCGCTCCACGCCGAGCGTCGCCGCCCACTCGCGCTCAATCTCCGCGAAGACCTCGCGACCCAGCAGCAGCGCCTCGCGACCCCGCGGCGTCGGCACGATGAGCTTCGCGCGACCGTCCTCGGGATCGGGAACCCGCACGACGTAGCCGAGCGCTTCGACGTTGGCGACGTGCTCGCCGAACGCCTGCTTGGTCATCCCCGATTTCTCCGCGAGCTCGGAGAGCCGCGAGCCGTCGACGTCCAGGTAACGGAACACGCAGCCGTGCGATGGCCGCAGGCCGGGGTAGCCCGCGGCGGCGACGCGGAGATACATCTCCTCGAGCAGATCCTCCTTGACGGACCCCAGCAGTGCGACGAGATGTGGGTCGCCGGCGGCCGCGGGCGCGGTCGGGGAGGCGATGGTATTCGGTGTCGCGACGGCGGGCATGGCAGACGTCCAATTGCCGAGTTTGGTAAGGTTGCCTGACTACAAGGCTACCTTACGATTTTACCAGCGCCTCGGGAAGGACTCAAGAGATGGAACGCAAGTGGTGGACTCTGATCGCGGTCTGTGTCGCGACCTTCATGCTGCTCCTCGACATCACGGTCGTCAACACCGCCCTGCCGAGCATCCGCAAAGACCTGCATTCCTCGTTCACCGACCTCCAGTGGGTGATCGACGCCTACGCGCTGACGCTCGCCGCGTTCGTGCTCATCTCGGGATCGCTGGCCGACCGGCTGGGGCGCAAGCGGGTGTTCGTCACCGGCCTGGCGATCTTCACGGTGGCCTCGCTGCTCTGCGGCCTGGCCGGTTCCCCGACGGTGCTGAACCTCGCGCGCGCCCTGCAGGGCGTCGGCGGCGCCGTGATGTTCGCGGTCTCGCTGGCACTGCTCGCGCAGGAGTGGCGCGGCGCCGAGCGCGCGAGCGCGACCGCGATCTACGGCGCGACCATCGGTGTCGCCGTCGCGCTCGGTCCGCTAGTCGGCGGCGCGCTGACCCAGGCCATCGGCTGGCAGTCGATCTTCTTCCTGAACATCCCCGTCGGCATCGCCGCGATCGCCGTGACGCTGCTGAAGGTCGCGGAATCGCGCGATGAGACCGCTCGCGGGGTGGACTGGGGCGGCACCGTGACGTTCTCGGCGGCGAACGCACTGCTCGTGCTGGCGCTGCTGCGCGGTAACGACGACGGCTGGACATCCGCTGTGATCCTTGTCCTGATCGCCGCGGCGATCGTGCTGTTCGTGGCCTTCGTCGTGATCGAGTCGCGCGTCGCGCAGCCGATGCTCCCGCTGGCGCTCTTCCGCAGCCCCGCCTTCACCGGCGCGCAGGTCGCCGCGTTCGCGCTCAGCGGCTCGATGTTCGCACTGTTCCTCTACATCACGCTCTACATGCAGGAGATCGAGCACCTCTCGCCGCTGCAGGCCGGCCTGCGCTACCTGCCCTTCACCGTCGGCTCGTTCTTCGTCGCCGGCGGCACCGCCTCGCTGGAGGGGAAGGTTCCCGCGCGCGTGCTGCTCTCCGCGGGGCTGGCGATCACCGGCGTCGGCCTGTTCCTGATGAGCGGCGCGCAGGCCGACGACGCGTGGACGGTCCTGCTCCCCGGGTTCATCGTCGGCGGTCTCGGTGTCGGCCTCGTCAACCCCGTGCTCGCCAACGTCGCGCTCTCCACGGTGCCCGAGCGGATGAGCGGAGTAGCGTCGGGCATCAACGACACCTTCCGCCAGGTCGCGATTGCCTCCGGGACGGCCGGTCTCGGCGCTCTGTTCCTCGTGCTCTCCCAGCGGCGGATCGAGGATCTCCTGCCGCACGTGAGTAGCCATCGGGCTCGCGGCCTCGCCGAAGCGGTCTCCTCCGGCAGCCTGCCGGCGCGTGTGCCCGCGCCGGTCGTGCACGCCGCGCGCGAGGGTTTCGCCCACGGCTTCTCGATCATCCTCATCGTCGGCGGCGGCATGGCGCTCGTCGGCGCCGTGCTCGCGCTCCTGCTCGTCCGCGAGAGCGGTCTGCGCCACGATGAGGGCGTGCCCGAGGCGCTGGCCGAGCCGGTCGCGGCGTGACCTAACGGCGCGGCCTAAGGGCTGACCTGACGGCGCCGCCTCGCGCCCGAGCGGAGCGCTCAAGCTAGGCGCTCCGCCGGCCGATGAAAGTCCCAGGGGTACCAAACGGGGATAGATCGGCATGGCCCTGGCGAAAGATGATCTCGGAGACGGCGACTCCCTTACCCGCGAGTGGCACGCGGCCACGACGGTCCTGGACGACGGCACTCGCCGCCCTGGCGCTGTTGCTGCTGCTCGCGATGATGGCCGCCGCGATCGTGCTATCGCAGCGTCAATCGAAGGAACATCTGCTCAGCAACCTGCGCTTACGGGGGACGAGCTCGGCGACGTTCGTCTCGACCTACCTCGACGAGCAGGGCCAGCGCGAGCAGCAGGCCGCGCGGCGGTTCCTCGCTGGCGGCGAGGTCTCGCCGGCGCGCTTCGAACTCGTCACGGGCGCGTTTGGGAGCTCTGCGGCCGTGCTCCTGGATCGCAGCGGTCGCCTGCTCGACGTGATTCCGGCCAAGCCGTCACTGCTCGGTCATCCGATCGCAGCGCGCTACGCGCATCTCGCGGCCGCCGAGCGAGGCGCGATCGCATTCTCGAATGTCGTGCCCTCGGCCGCCCGCGGTGCTCCGGTGATGGCCGTTGCCGTGCCGTTCTCGACCCCGCGCGGGCGGCGTGTCTTCAGTGCCGCCTACCCCGCCTCGGGCTCGGCGCTCGACGCGCTCGTCGACCACACGATTCCCTACCACGCGCACCAAGTCTTCCTGGCCGATGGCGCCGGACGCCTAATCGCGGCGAGTCCGCGCACACACGCGAGCACGCTCGCCGAAGTCGACCCCCAGCTCGCTCGCGCCGCCGCTCACTCTTCGCTCGGCCCGCTCACCGGCGTCCGCAGGCCGACGACTTTCACGGTCGCGCCGGTGCCGGGGACCGCGTGGCGGCTGCTGATCGCGGTGCCCAATAGCCGCCTCTACGCTTCAATCGCCGGCGCGACCTCGATCGTGCCGTGGGTCGTGTTCGCGTTGGTCGCGATCCTCGGCGGCTTGCTCCTCGCGCTGTTCGGTCGCTCGCTCGCCGATCGCGCGCGACTCGCGCAGCTCACAGGCACTCTGGAACAGACCGCGCGCACCGACGCGCTCACCGGCCTCTACAACCGCCGCGCGCTGAGCGAGCACCTGACGCGCATCGCGGCGTCGGCGCGCCGCCGCGTCGAGCCGCTCTCGGTGTTGATGATCGACCTCGATCGCTTCAAGCAGATCAACGACGGATTCGGGCACGAAGCCGGCGATCGCGCGCTGTGCACCGTTGCCGATTGCCTGCGCGACGTCCTGCGCGGCGGCGACGTCTACGGGCGCTGGGGCGGGGACGAGTTCCTCGTCGTACTGCCGAGCACCAACGAGACCGGCGCGCGCAAGGTGGCGCACCGCATTCGGGCTGCCGCGGGCGCGGTGGACCTGGGCGATATCGGTCTGCCTCAGGGCGTGCCACTCAGCGTGGGATCCGCGACGGGACTGCACACCAATCCCCACGATCTCATCCGGGCCGCCGATCTCGCCCTCTACCGGGTGAAGTCGACCCGCAGCGACGAGGTCGAGTCGACGACGCAACGCTGACGGCCGCCGGTCTCCCATTGATAGGCTCCCGCAGTCGAACGGGGGTAGATCAGCGTGGTACGCGGTCACGGTTGGCGTAGGGCATTCTCAGCGAGGGCGGCGCTCCTCGTGCTCGCCTGCGCGTCGGCGAGTGCGCTGCTCGACTCCTCCGCGGCGTGGGCGCACGCGCAGCCCCACGAGGGGCCGCGCGCCTCCGGCGGCGAGGTCGTGCGCCTGCGGTATGAGACCGCGCCCGTCGGCCTCGGCGGCAAGCGCGAGCGCGCGGTGCCCACCGTGGCCGAGCGACGCTCGCGGCTGACGATCACGGTCGTCCTCAAGCGCACCGACGAAGCGGGCTTCCAGCGCTACGTGCGCGACGTCGAGAATCGCGCCTCGCCCCTGTACCGTCGGTTTCTCACCCCGGCGCAGCAAGCGGCACGCTTCGGTCCAAGCCGCTCCACCTACACGCAGAACGAGGCGTGGCTTCGCTCGCACGGCTTACGGTAGCCCAGGGCGCCGCCAACCGTCTCTCGCTGACGGCCCCCGGTACGCGCGCGCAGGCCGAACGGACTTTCGCACGCCGATCGGGAACTTCGGGGCCGCCGGCAAGCTCTACACGAACCTCCGCGCGCCTGCCGTGCCGCGGCGGCTCGCCGCGCATCGAGGCCGTGCTCGGCCTCTCCGATCTCGGTGCCGCCGTCCCCCGCCGAGCGACCAGCACCTCTGCGAAAACGGGTCCCTCGCGAAAACGCCGGGGAACGAAAAATTCAAAAAACGTGCGGCAACCTCTGCCGTGCGCACGCCGAAAAAATGCTCGCGAAGTCCTACGCGGAAGTCTGGTCGAAGTGTTCCTCGCCTTCCTGCCGCCGGTCTTCAGCCTCGCGAACACAGCCATCAACGGAGCCAACTCCGCGTGGGGCCTCGTGGGCTACTGCCTCGGGGCCTCCGCCCCCAGGCCAACTCCGGCTTCGGAGGGTGGGTCGGCGAAAACAGGGAAGCCTTCGGTCTCGCTCGAGGCCGACCGGGGCGAAGCGCGCTCGGTCAAACCGTTCGCCGCGATCGCCGCGCCACAGAAGATCGGCCTGCTCGAGTTCGACACCTACAACCCCGCCGACGTCACCGACTGGCTGAACCTCGAGGGCATCGAGCCGAGCCTCGCCACCCACCTCCACAGGTGAACGTCAACGGCGGCGTCCCGACACCCGGCGCCGGCGAGTCGGAGGTGCTGCTGGACATCGACACCGTGATCGGCGCCGCGCCGCTCTCGAATACGTCGTCTACGACGCGCCCGCCAAGCACGAGCTTCGTGCAGCTGTTCCAGGCGATGATCGCCGACGGCGACACGGTGATCACCAACTCGTGGCGCCAGTGCGAGGACCAGACGCCGCTCGCCGACGCGCAGGCGATCGACTCCGTGCTGGCCGGCGCCGCGGCGAGCGGGATCACCGTCGTCAACGGCACCGGCGACGGCGGCTCGACCTGCCTCGACGGCAGCCCCAACACGATCGGCGTGCCGGCCGACTCACCGCAACGCGACCGCCGTCGGCGGGACGACGCCGACCTTCGGGCCCGGCCTGACCTACGGCTCGGAATCGTGGTGGGACGAACAGGAGCCGACCCCGCCGGGGGGAGCGGGCGGCTACGGCGTCAGCCACTACTTCGCGCGCCCCTCCTACCAAGCTCTCCTTGACCGAGCTCCACGATGCGCTCGGTGCCCGACATCAGCTTCACCGCCGATCCCCACGCCGGCGTATCGCTCTGCCAAGCCGATGCCGGCGGCTGCCCGGATGGTCAGCTATGGGGCGGCACGAGCATGGCGGCGCCCGGCGTCGCGGCCCTGGTTGCGGACCTCAACGAGGAACTCGGCCACGACATCGGGGACCTCAATGCCGCGCTCTACCCGCTGGCGGGCACGAGCGTGCTACACTCGCCGGCGAGCATGGGCAGCGACTTCGCCCACGTCGGCCTCGGCACCCCCGACTTCGAGGCGCTCTACGAGCAGCTGAGCGGAACCACGAGCGGGCGCCGTCAGCGACTCGGCCTCCAGCGCCGGTGGCGTCGGACAGCCGCAGGCCGACGGCACGCAGCAGGGCCTCGTCCGCGTGAACCTGAGGATGCCGGCGGCCTGCCGGTGGGCGGCAAGCAGGTGACGCTGACACCGAGCGGCGGTAGCGAAGCGACGATCACGCCGGGCAGCGCCGTGACCGACGCCACCGACGGCGCCGCTGTGTTCACCGTCACCGACACCACGGCGCGAGAGTGTGAGCTTCACCGTCACCGATACCAGCGACGGGGTGACGCTCGCCGATCGTCCGCAGCTGACATTCGTGACGCCAGTCGCGACCGGCTCGAGCATCACCGCGACGCCGCGCAACGTCGACGACGACGGCACCTCGCAGGCGACGATCAACGTCTACCTCCAGAACGAACTGGGGCGTCCCGCCGCCGGCAAGGTCGTCAAGCTCAGCGGTGGCGGCAGCGCACTGATAGCACCGGCCTCCGCCGAAGTCGTGACCAACGCTGAAGGCGTCGCGACGTTCACCGCGACCGACTCCGCCGAGGAGTCGATCGGATTCTCCGCGACCGACGTCAGCGACGACGAACTGCCGGTGCCCGGCGTCCGCGCTGGTGAACTTCCAGCCCGCAAGCGCCGCGCCGTGCCCGGATACGGTGCCGACACCGGTCGGCGGCGCCTCGATTGCGCTCTCGCCCTTCGCCTCCGAACTGCCCAACAACAGCCAGGGCTTCGAAACCTATTACGAAGGCATCAAGTTCATCGGCTGCGCCTGCCCGGCACGACGCCACCAACCTTCGACGCGGCCGGGAACGTCTTCGTCGCGGACAGCGTGAGCGGTGAGATCTACGAGTTCGGTCCCGCGGGTGGTGTCGGCCGGCCCCGCCACCGCGCTACCGGACAGCGTGCCCGGCATCTTGGCGATCGCGTTCGGCAAGCACGGCGAGCTCTACGCCACCCTCTACCACGACGGCAACCTCAACCAGCCCGAGCTCGCCGAACTGACCCCGCGAGCGGCGCGATCGTGCGGGTGATCGCGACCGCTGCCAGTGGGCTGCAGCACTTCCCGACCTATCTCGCCGTCGATCCGATCAGCGGCGACATCTTCGTCGTCGACGACGGCGGTGGGGCGGGAACCGAACACTTCAGCGTCACTCGCGTCGCCAATCCCGACAGCGCATCACCCACGCTGAGCGACTACGCGAACGTCGAAGGGGTCCAGACCGCGCTCGAGCTTCGCGCCGGACGGCACGCTGTACGTGGGTGTCGTCAACGGGCCGCACGCATTCTCGATCGTCGCGGTTAGCGCGACGAACTCCGACTCGCCCGGGACCGTGAGCGCGGTCGCCACCCTCCCGGTCAACCCGTTCGGTGTCGCGGTGGCCGAAGCGGACGAACAGGGACACGCGACAGCACTCGACGCGGTCGATGACGAAGGCAGCATCTACCGCATTGACCTCACCCAGGCTCCCGTCACCGTGCAGAAGATCGCGACCTCAGACGTCTTCTCCGAGGGCGCCGCGATCGGCCCCGACGGCTGCCTGTACTACGCCGACCAGGATCTGCTTCTGAAGGCCACCGGGGTCAGCAGCAAGTGCGCGGGGGGCGCCGGCGGCACGACGCCGCGCATCACGCTGAGCGGCAGTGGGCTCGCCGATGCCGCGGCCGGCGGCTCGGTTAGCTTCACCGCGACGCTGGACGGTGTGGAAGCTCCGCAGGGAACTCCGATTCACCTGCTCGTCACCGGGGCGGACTCGCTGGAGAAGCTCGTGGACGCCGACGGCGGCGGAACCTCGTCTTTCAGCTACAGCGGCGTATCCCCCGGCTCGGACACCGTGACTGCCTTCGCGGAAGTGAACGGCCAGTTGATCCGCTCCGCGCCGGTCTCCTTCCGCTGGAGCGGCGGTCGCGACACGAGCTTCCTCTCGCTGAACGCGAGCCAAGGCGGCGGGCCCCTGGGTCAGCCGGCGACGCTGCGCGCGAGCCTCTTCGACGTAAGCGCCGAACCGGCGACGCCGATCGCGGGCGCGAGCGTCACACTGTCACTGGCCGGTCAGAGCTGCACCGCGAGCACCGACGCCGCGGGCAACGCCTCCTGCCAGGTCACGCCCCCCGGCGCCCTAGGGCTCGACGCTGTGAGCGCCGCCTACGCGGGCAGCGGCGCCTACACGCCCAGCACCGCCTCCGACGTCTTCGACGCCGGCGCGATCGGCCTGCCCGCACAGCCCCAGCCTGGCCCGGCGGAAGGCCCCGTCGGCACCGCGCCGGCGCCCAAACCGCACAAAGCCTCCTCGCAGCCCGCCAACCTCTGCGGCAACGTCAACATCGACCTGCTCGACGTCTACCTCGCAGGCGCGCGCGTACGGCTGCTCGGTTACGCCAACCCGCGCCTCGCGAGTAAGACCGTCGGCATCGAATCGACCTGGAACAAGCGGGTCGTAGCGAGGTCCACGGTAGCCGCCAACGGCTACTTCACTGCGACCGCCGCGGCACCCCCGGCCAAGCTGCGCGCTGGCAATCGCACGCGCTACCGCGCGAGCATCGGCACCTATCGTTCACCCGCGCTGAAGCTCAGCCGCCGCCTGAACGTATTCACGATCACCGCCGCCGCGCACGGGCGCGTGCGAATCGTCGGACAGGTTCTCAAGCCCCTCGCCGATCCACCGGCGCCGCTCGTGGTGACGCTGCGCGACAGCTGCCAGACCGGTTACAGAAAGGTCAAGGCGACCGTCGAGCTCGCGCGCACGAGTGGGGAGTTCACGGTGCTCGCCCCCGCGCCCCCCGCGAGCGCGCCGGGGGCGGTCTACCGCCTGCAGACGCGCGTGCGGATCGACGCGCGCAGCCACCGCACCTTCTTTACCGCGAGCCTCCCGCGCGTCGTCGGTCACTGAGGGTTCCGCTCGACCGCCGCGCGCGCGAAGCCTGCGATCGGCACGGCGCCGCTCAGCCCTCGAGCGCCTGCGAGGTCTCAAGCCAGGAGGTCTCGAGCGCCTCGCGCTCGGCGAGCAGTAGCTCGAGCTCGGACTGCAGCTCCGCCAGTCGCGCGTGGTCGGTGGCGTTGGCCGCCATCCGCTCGTGCAGCGCCGCCTCGCGCGCGTTCGAGCGTTCCAGCGCGCGCTCCAGTCGCGTCAGCTCCCGTTCAGAGCGCTGGGTCTCCTTGCGCGTCGCGCGCAGCTGCGCGCCCGGACTGAGGCCTTGGCGGTGCGGCGGACCCGTCGCTGGAGTGATGCCCCGCTCGCCGCCGCCGCCGCCGCCGCTGTTGCCCCGGTCGCCCTCGCGCGCGCGGCGGAGCAGCTTCACGTACTGCTCGATCCCGCCCGGCAGGTGGCGCAGGCCGCCGCTGTCGGTGAGGGCGTAGACGTCGTCGCAGACGCGCTCGACGAAATAGCGGTCGTGGCTGACGATCACGAGCGTGCCCGGCCAGCCGTCGAGCAGATCCTCGAGCGCGGTGAGCGTGTCGATGTCGAGGTCGTTGGTGGGCTCGTCGAGCAGCAGCACGTTGGGGCCTTCCATCATCAGGCGCATCAGCGCCAGTCGGCGGCGCTCGCCGCCGGAGAGGTCACGTACGAACGCGCGTGCCTTATCGCCCTGGAAGCCGAAGCGTTCGCAGAGCATCGCCGCGGTGAGCTCGCGACCGTCGCCGAGCGCCGCGAAGCCGCGTACCTCCTCCAGCGCCTCCAGCACGCGCAGCTGCTCGGGGATCTCGGCCGTGTCCTGCGAAAGGTGGGCGAGCCGCACGGTCGCGCCCCGCTGCACCGCACCCGCGGTCGGCTCGAGCTCGCCGGCGAGCAGCTTGATCAGCGAGGTCTTGCCCGAGCCGTTGACGCCGACGAGCGCGACGCGATCGCCGGGGCCCAGGCGCCAGGTCACATGACGCAGCAGCGTCCGCGCGCCGAGCTCGAGCGAGACATTCTCGGCGTCCAGCACCCGGTCGCCGAGGCGCGCGGTCGCGAAGCGCAGCAGCTCGACGCGGTCACGCGGCGGCGGCTCGTCGGCGATCAGCGCATTGGCGACCTCGATGCGGAACTTCGGCTTGGCGGTGCGCGCGGGTGGACCGCGGCGCAGCCACGCGAGCTCCTTGCGCACGAGCTGCCGCCGCCGGTCCTCGCGCGCGCCCGCCTGGCGGTCGCGCACGGCGCGCGCCAGCACGTAGGCCGCGTAGCCGCCCTCGTATTGGTGGACCGCGCCGTCGGCGACCTCCCAGGTCGCCGTGCACACCGCGTCCAGGAACCAGCGGTCGTGCGTCACGACGAGCAGCGCGCCGCGCCGCGCCGCGAGGTGGCGCGCGAGCCAGTCGACGCCTTCGACGTCGAGGTGGTTGGTGGGCTCGTCCAGCAACAGCAGCTCCGGTCCGTCGAGCAGCAGGCGCGCCAGCGCGATGCGCCGGCGCTCGCCCCCCGAGAGGCCCGCGATCGGCGTGTCGATTCCGCGCGCGAAAAGCGTCAGCGCAACGCCGCCGAGCAGCCCGTCGAGCACGCTGCGGAATGCGCTGTCGCCGGCCCATTCGTGATCGGCGCGCGCACCGACGAGCGTTTCGCGAATCGTGCGCCGCTCGTCGAGCTGGTCGCGCTGGTCCAGGAGCGCCGCTTCGACGTCGCCCGAGCGGATCAGCGCCCCCGCGTCGGGCTGCTCGACGCCCGCGATCAGGCGCAGGAGGGTCGACTTGCCGTGGCCGTTCTGACCGACGATGCCGATGCGCTCTCCGGCGGACACCCCGAGCGTGACATCGCGCAGCACCGAGCGGCTGCCGTAGCCCTTCTCGACGTCCTTCAGGTTCAGGAGATTGCGCGGAGTGGGCACCGGTGGCTCGTGGTCGCGGGTATCGACATACGAGCACCATCCTCGCGGATCGCGCGGCCCGGGCTGGGCTGGACGTCACGCCCGTGGGCGGGTCGCCTTGGCGATCGCGCTCTCCAGAAGGGTCAGAACGTAAGTCCGGTGGTCGTCGTCGAGTGGCAGGTCGGCTGCGCGGCGCAGAAGCTCTCGCGGCTGTGCGAGGCCATGACCTATAGCTTCCTCCGCGAACTGCATATCGCGGTCTCTGCCGGCGGCCAGCTTCGCAAGCACGAGATCGTTGGCTTCCATGCACCAGCCGATAGCTTCGGCGCCATGCCTTCCGTGGAGCGGTACGTGCACCGGGACGAGTCGTGTCTCCCATCCCGCGGGCGCCTTGGCAGTCTCGGGGCCTACCCCATGCGCGTAGTAGCCAAAAGTCTCGTGAAACTGCGAGCCGTCCCCCATCGCGCCGTCGATCTCGATCGCCTTCTGCGGTCGTTCACGGGGGTACACGTCGGCCTCCTGTGAGAACAGCAATGTCTCCGGCGCGTCCGGGAATTGACCGAGAATCGCCTGGCTGCCGACGATCACGAGCTCGCTCTCGTCTGCGACGGTGGCGGCCGCTCTGATGACATGCTCGAGCTCGTGGCGTCTCACGCGAGCCGCTCGGCCACCGCCGCGAGCACGCGCTGTCGCTCGGGCTCGCTGAGAGTGCCGGCGAACGGTGAGCTTTGGCGTAGATCCCGCATGCGCGCGGTATCCGTCCCGATCAGCCGGGCGATCTCGGAGGGCGAGCCGGTGAGAAGGTGCTGCCACTGCCGCGCATAGCGAGGGTCGATCTTGGACTGCGCGCACCACCGTTCCAGCCGGTCGCGAGCGTTACGGAGGATCTCGTCATTCAGCCGTTGTGCTACCGCGCGGTGGTAGGCGAGGCTGCGCAACTCGGCGGCGCGGTGGCCGCCCGCGCCGCGTCGGCGACTGGCGCGGGGCAGCAGCGTGGAAGTGCTCAGGCATTCCGACGCGGAGCGGCGCTCGCGCAGGACCGAGCCGAGCGCACGGCGGTCCTGGGGGTTCGCGAGGCGTCGGTCCTGCACTGCCTCAAGCAGTTCCACGAGCGCGTGCAGCGGCACCTCGCGGCGCCCGGTGCTTGTGATGAGGACCGGGACGTCACCGCTTGCGATCCAGCGGTCAAGCGCCGTTTGGCTGACGCCGAGCAGGCGCGCGGAGACGGCTCGCGTGACAGTCGGGCCGGCCAGCTCCTCGAGATTGGCGCGCACCGCCGCGATCTCATCGTGTGCCGAGGATGCTCGCTCGGCGCGGCGCAGCCTTACGACATCGTTAATCAGACGCTGCTTTCCAGCGATGACGCTCATAAAGACAGTCTAGTTGATATTGAGGATAGTGAACGATTTTCTCAACATCATATGAGGAACTTGTAGGCGAGCGCGATAATCAAGAGATGCCCTTCGCCCCGCCCGCGCGTCATCTGCTGCGCGCAAAGGATCTCGCCGACGCGCACTACTTCGAGCCACTGGGCGTCGCGGACATGGCGCGCGCGGCGGGCCTCTCGCGGGCGCACTTCAGCCGCGAGTTCCGTCGCGCGTTCGGGGAGTCACCGCACGCCTACCTGCTCACCCGTCGACTCGAGCGCGCGGCGGCGCTGCTGCGCGACACCGACCGCTCGGTCGCCGACATCTGCTTCTCGGTGGGCCTGCAGAGTCTGGGCTCGTTCACGACGAGCTTCACGCGCACGTTCGGACGATCGCCGACGGCGTACCGCGCCGCATACCCCCCGGCGGCCACGCGCGCCCTCGTGCCGGAGTGTGTGCTGCGCTTCTACGGGCGCCCCCAGCACAGCACATTTCGAGAAGACAGCGCCGACGCGCACGCCTAGCATCGCGTGCAGATGACAGCGGCCCGCCGCGTACCCCGCGCGGTCGGCTGTGCCAACCACTGCGACTCAGGAGGATCCGATGCTCAAAATCGCCAACGCCCACCTGTGGGTGCACGACCAGGACGAGGCGCTCGCGTTCTACACCCAGAAGCTCGGCATGGAGGTGCGCATCGACGCGACGATGCCCGAGATGGGCGGCTTCCGCTGGCTGACCGTCGGACCGGTCGGTCAGCCCGACATCGCGATCGTGCTGATGGCGATCCCGGGCCCGCCGATCATGGATCCCGAGACCGCCGAGCAGGTGCGCGCGCTGATGGCGAAGGGCTTCGCCGGCACCGTCTTTCTCACCACCGAGGACTGCCGTGCGGATTACGAGCAGCTCAAGGCGCGCGGCGTCGAGTTCACCGAAGCGCCCTCCGAGCGACCCTACGGGATCGACTCCGGCTTCCGTGACCCCTCCGGCAACGCGATCCGGCTCACCCAGGTGCGCGAGCTGGCCGCCGTCTGACCTGCGGTCGCGCGCGAGCGTCGGTAGGCTGCAGGGCGTGGCGCCCGAGCTCGTCCTGCATGTCCTGCCGCCCTCGCACCCGTGTATGACGGCGACGGCGGCGCTCGACCTGAAGGGTCTGCAGTACGAGCGCGTCGAGTTCGTGCCCGGTCCGCACGTCGAGCAGATGCGCGCGATCTATGGTGAGGGCAACCACACCGTTCCCGGGATGCTCGTCGACGGCGAGCCCGTGCACGGCTCACGCGCGATCCTCGCGCGCCTGGAGGAGCTCGTGTCCGAGCCCGTGCTCTACCCCAGTGAGGAGGTACGCGAGGCCGAGCGCTGGGGGGACGAGGAGCTGCAGGATCTCGGGCGACGACTGCCGTGGGGCGCGCTGCACTTCCGCCCCGAGGCGATGGGCACCTTCGGGGGTGTCGGTCCGCTCGATGGCGCGGGCACCGATTTCGCGATTCGCCTGATTCACTCCACTTGGAAGTACCACAAGATCAGCGCGGCGCGCCTGCACGAGGATCTCGCGGGGCTACCGCAGAAGCTCGCGCACGTAGAGCGCCTCGCCGCCGCGGGCGTGATCGGCGGCGCGCAGCCCAACGCGGCGGACCTGCAGATCGGCGCGACGCTGCGCATCCTGCTCGCCGTCGGCGACCTGCGCCCGCTGCTCGCGGGGAGCGCCGGTGAGCGCATCGCGCGCGAGTGTTTCCCGGAGTACCCCGGAGAGGTGCCGCCCGGCGCCTTCCCCGCCGGCTGGACACCGGCGGCTTGAGCGCAGTCGCGCTCCCGGCTGCACCGCGCACTGAGCGCGCGCCGCGCGTAGGGGTGATCTTCACCGGCTTGATGCTGGTGATGTTCCTGGCGGCACTCGACTCGACGATCGTCGCGACGGCGCTGCCGACGATCGTCGGCGACCTCGGGGGTCTAACGAAACTCTCGTGGGTGACCAGCGCGTACCTGCTCGCGCAGACCGCGGTGACACCGCTGTACGGCAAGCTCGGCGACCTGCTCGGACGCAAGCGCGTGCTGCAGAGCGCGGTGATCGTGTTCCTGATCGGCTCGGCGCTGTGCGGCCTCTCGCAGTCGATGACCGAGCTGATCGCCTTCCGCGCAGTCCAGGGGCTCGGTGCGGGCGGGCTGATCGTGCTCGTGCAGGCGACGGTTGGAGACATCGTCTCCCCGCGCGAACGCGGCCGCTACCAGGGTCTCTTCGGGGCGGTGTTCGGGGTCTCGAGTGTCGCCGGTCCGCTGCTCGGCGGGATTCTCGTGGAGCACGTCTCGTGGCGCGCGATCTTCTACGTCAACCTGCCGGTCGGGCTGCTGGCGCTGGTGGTGCTCGGCGCGACGCTGCCGACGGTGGCACGCACGACGCGCCCCGCGATCGACTACCTCGGGGCGGGGGTGCTCGCGGCGGCGGTCAGCGCGATTGTGCTGGTCGCCTCGCTGGGGGGCACGACGTGGCCGTGGAGCTCGGCGCAGACGATCGCGGTCGGCGCGCTCGGCGTCGTGCTGCTCGGAGTCTTCCTGCTCGTCGAGCGGCGCGCGGTCGAGCCGGTGCTGCCGCCGGCGGTGATGCGCGACGCGGTCTTCCGCGTCGCGGGCTCGCTTTCGCTGGTGGTCGGCTTCGCGCTGTTCGGCGCGGTGACGTTCCTGCCGCTGTTCTTCCAGACCGTCTACGAGTCCAGCCCGACGGGCTCGGGTCTGAAGCTGATCCCGCTGATGGGCGGCCTCGTGTTCACGTCGATCCTCTCCGGGCGGCTGATCTCGCGCTTTGGGCGCTACAAGATCTTTCCGGTGCTGGGCACGGCGGTGATGACGGTCGGCCTGGCGCTGCTCTCGACGCTGCACGTCGACACTTCGAGCACGCAGATCGATGTCTACCTGCTCGTCCTCGGCCTCGGCCTTGGCCTCGTGATGCAGGTGCTGGTGCTCGCGGTGCAGAATGCGGTCGACTTCAGCGTGCTGGGCGCCGCGACTTCGGGGGTAACGCTAACGCGCGGGATCGGGGGCGCGCTGGGCACGGCGGTGTTCGGGACGATCTTCTCGACGCACCTGATCAGCGCGCTGCACAGCTTGCTGGGCGTGGCCGCATCGCGCGGCGCGGCCGCCGCGCACGGCGCGGCGGCGGCGCACGGCTCGCTCGGTGCCGTCGGGGCGCAGCTGGCCCACGGCGCGCGCCTCTCGGGCGCGCAGGTCGCGGCGCTGCCGGGGGCGGCGCGCAGTGCTTACCAGCACGCGTATGTGCAGGCGCTGCATCCCGTGTTCGTGGTTGCGGCGGGGGTGGCGGGCGTCGGTTTCCTGCTCAGCCTGTTCCTGCGCGAGCGTCCGCTGCGCGCGACGGCGGAGGCATCGCAGGGTCTGGAGCGCACGCTGGCGGCTCCCTGCGACGGCGACTCGCTCGCGGAGATCGATCGCGCGCTATCGATGCTGGTCGGGCGCGAGCGCCGGCGGCGCTTCAACGAGCACGTGGCGCAGCGGGCCGGGGTCGATCTCAGCCCCGGCGCGGTCTGGGCGCTCTCGCGCTTCGCCACGCTCGGCGTTCCCGCGACGCGCGAGCTCGCCGAGGAGATGGAAATCGAAGCGTCGCGCATCGCCGATGTCCAAGGCGAGCTAATCGAGCGCGGACTGCTCGGACGCGAGGAGCAGCTGACGCCCGCGGGCCTCGCGAGCGCGGATCAGATTCTCAGTGCGCGCCGCGAGGAGCTGCAGGCGTTGCTGGCCGACCACGGAGACCAGCGCGAGCCGCGGGTCACGCAGCTGCTGCAGAGGATGGCGGTGGAGCTGGCCGGCGAGCGACCGTGAACCGGTGCAAAAAAACGAGGGCCCCGGGTCGACAAACTCCGGGCCCTCGCACCTTACGCGCGGGGTGCTGCCGAACCTACTCATAGGAACCGCCGCGCGCTCGGTCACGAGATCCGAGGCGGCGCGCACCATGCTCCCTCTCGGGCATCGCCGACCGTCTCCCGCGCGGATCAGAATAGCCCGAATAGCGGATGATGTCATGATTTGTCTGAGATCTTGCACGAATGTACTAGCGCTCGGCGGGGGCGCGCAAATCGAGCGACTCTGAGGATCTCAACGAGCGCAGGGCAGCCTCAGCGCGCAATCTCCTCGGGCTCCTCGAACCAGCGCCGACGCTCGCCCACCCGAGCGCGCAGACGCCAGGCGCGCGACTTGGGCGCCTGCTCGAGCGCATCGGAGAGTGCGGCGATGCGCTCCCGTAGGAGCTCGCGTTGCGCGTCGGCGAGCCCGGTCTCGGTGAGACCCTCGCGCAGCCGCGCGAGGTTCAGCTCGATCGTGTGGTGCAGACCCCAGTCGGTGCTCGTCAGCTCGGTGATGCGAGACACGTCGATGACCGGGTCCGCGCCGCGCGGAGTATCGCGCTCGATGTTGGGCACGACGAGCGTGCAAGCGAGCAGCAGCGCGTAGAGATCGCCGCGATCCTTGGCGTTCAGCGTGACGATCTGCAGCTTGGTGAGCGCGAGCTCGGCCGCCGGCAGGATCGTGCCGCGATCCTCGAGGCGCTCGTGCAGCGGCAGCCGGTGGCACATCTCGAAGCTCCCGACGAAGATGTCGACGCGGCGCGCGCCGGTGGATTCCTCGAAGAGCAGGCGGCGGGCGCCGTTGACGGCGTTGAAGCGGCGCGCGGGCTGCCAGCCGTGTGCACTCAGCAGCGTCTCGGTGGCGGCGCCGGCGCGGCGCGTGGTGATGAAGTCGAGGTCGCCGATCGCGCGCCGGAAGCGCGGGTCCAGGCGCTCGCCGAGCAGCAGGCGGATGCCCATGCCGCCGAGCAGACCCAGCGGCAGCGACTCGGCGTCGGCCGCTGCGAGCAGTCGCCGTGCCTCCTCCTCTAGCGATTCCCGGATGCCCTCACCCGGTGACGAACTGGTGGCGGGCATGCTCGTCGGAGAGGTTAATCAGGCAGCCGGCGATGCGTCCGGTGTGGTAGGCGCTGCCGGGATTGATGCAGAGCGTGCGCCCGATGCGCGTGGCGCCGGGGCTCTCGTGAACGTGGCCGTGGAGTGAGAGCAGCGGCTGGTAGCGCTCGATCAGCTCGCGCACCGCGGTCGAGCCGACGGGAATCAGCTTGGGCTCGGAGCCGATCGTGACGACGCTGAGGTGCTCGTCGAGTTCGGCGGCGGTGTCCAGGCGCGAGTCGTACGGCGGCACGTGCAGGTTGAAGATCGCGCGCGCGGGCTCGCGTAGCTGGTCGGCGAGCCGCTCGACGCGCCGGTAGAGCTCGTCCTCGGCGAGCTCGCGCGGGGAGTGGAAGGGGGTCAGGTTGGAGTAGCCGAGCGAGACCATCTCGTAGCCGCCGAACTCGACGATGCGCTCGTCGCAGGCCTCGACGCGGCGCGCGCGCTCGACCGCGGTGTCGATCCCGGGCGGGTCGTCGTTGCCGGGCATCAAGAAGCAGCGCACGTCGCTGTCCTGCAACCGCTCGTCGGCGAGCGCGAGCCAGCGCGCGAAGGTCTCGAGCATGACCTGCGCGAACCAGTTCTCGCGCTGCTCCTCGGGGAGCTCGGCGACACGCACGGCCTCGGCGGCGCTCATGCGGTGCGGGTACATGCCGTTGGCGCGAATGCGCTGTTCGGCCTCCTGCAACTGCTCCTCGCCGGTAAGCAGCTCGCGGCGGCCGAAGAGCTCAAGCTCATAGCCATCGCCACGCGCCAGTAGCGGCACGACGACCTTGCCGGCGACGTCGCCGCCCATCACGAGCACGCCGGCGCGGTAGGTGGCGGCGGCGTTCAGGAACTTGCGCCACAGGCCCTCGGTGCCGTGGATGTCGGAGGCGTAGTACAGGCGCGTCGTGCTCGCGCTGGCGGCGCGGTGGCTCTCGCGTGCGCGCTGGCGGCGGCCGAAGAGCCCGAGGCTCATTCGGGGGGCAGCTCGTGGTAGGCGAGCTCGAGGTCGATCCCCTGGCGGGCGCGGATCGCCTTGGAGGCGAAGTAGATCGCGAAGCCGATCGCGTAAATGATCGCGGCGAGTGCGAGCTTGCCGGGGTTGTGCGCGAGGCTCACACCCGAGCCCTGGTCCAGCATCAGGATCACGATCATCGTCACGAAGCCGACCAGCGCGATCGCGCCGACGAGCGTGAACAAGGGGATGCCGGCGACGCGCCGCGCGTAGGGCGAGGCGGCGACGAGGGCGCGCTGGCGGTAGGGCAGCACGATCCCGGCGATCGCGGTGAAGACCATCGTGAAGGTGATTCCGAGCAGCACGGTCAGCGTCGTGAACCAGGTCGTGAATGAGTAGATCGCGGTGCTCGCGGTGATCAGCAGGAAGATGATCGCGAGCGCGTACAGCGGCGAGCGCGTGCGCGGCTCGACCCACGAGAGGCGCTCGGGTACGAGCCGGTCAAACGACCACGCAAACATGCTGCGGCTGGCCATCATCATCGTCTCGGGCAGCCAGATGAACAGGCCGGCGCTGAAGCCGAGGATCATCAGCACGCTCAGCACGGGGCTGCCGGAGGCGATGCCCATGATCTCGGGATAGGCGGGCGCGCCCGCCGCGAAGCCGTAGGCGGCCGGTTCGGCGACTGCGAGGCGGCCATTGAAGGTGTAGCTGGCGACGTGCGTGAAGGTGGGCGTCATCGCCAGCAGCACGACGGCGGCGAGCAGCACGGCGCCGGGCATCGACTTCATGTGCGTGCGCTTGCCCATTCTGATCTCCCCGGCGAAGTAGGTGCTGGGATAGATGAATCCGAAGATGAACCAGAACACCGAGGCCGTACGGATCGAGGTGTCCAAGCTGAAGTGGGCTGGCGTGAAGCCGGCCTTCGCAGCCGAGGCGACCAGCGCGGAGCTGGCGTGCGGGGTGCCGAGGTGGGCGGCGTAGGTGTTGAAGTTGTGGATGAAGCCCGCGCGGCTCTGCAGCAGGCCGATCACGACCGGCAGCAGGACCGCGCCGAGGATGTAGAGCGCGAAGCACCAGACCTGCACGCGGAAGAACAGGCGCGTTCCGCCGATGACGAACAGCGCGGTGGAGAACAGCAGCATCGCCATGCCGGTGATGAACAGGCCCCAGTGCGTGGAGAACCATTCACCGAAGCTCAGCCAGCCGGTGGCACCGGTGAAGCCGGCCATCGTGCGCGCGAAGGCGCCGAAGCCGTAGCTGGCGATGAACGTGGTGTAGATGCCGCTGGAGGCGATCACCCACAGGCAGTAGCTGAAGTTCGCGGCGAACCCGATCGAGGGGTGCAGGATGCGGCTGTTGAAGACATAGTCGCCGCCGCTGCGCGGCATGACCTGCGTGAGCATCGCGTACAGGAACGCCCCCGGCAGCCCGAGCGTGGTGGCGATCAGAATCCCGATGATCGCGCTGCCGCCGCTGTAGGCGCCGATCAGCAGCCAGTAGAGCGCGAACGTCAGTGCGACGCTCGACCACATCACGTTGTTGAAGAGCGCGTCGCGCGTGCGCCCCTCGCGTACGAGCCCGGTGGCCTTGCGGGTGAAGAGCGTCGGCGCCTCGGTCGCGGCTGCGGCTGTCTCCGTGGGGGTGGCCATGCTCCTCTTCCGTTGGTCCGCGTGGTTGAAGCTTTCCTCTAGATTGAAGCCGATTTCGCGGACGTGCGACTCCCGATAGTAGAACGGGTTCGGCCTTTCTCACGCGCTTTGCGCGGTTTCTCACGCGCGTCGGCGTGTCTACGTCTCCGACTTGCGGGCAGCACAGAGCGCTTGGATGGGCTGCCGAGAAGCGGCTTTGCGCGAGGGGCGCAAGACGCCGATGCCGCTCGGTGGCGTTTACGCCACGGTGCGCGCGGCGGTACTGACCGGCCGGTGCTCACCGGCGCCGGCGTGAAACGCCATCGCCTCGATTGCGATGCGCCCTGCCATCAGCGCGGTGGCGCGTGTGGCCTCGAGTGTGGGTGCCGTCTCGACGACATCGATGCCGAGCAGGCCGCCGTGAGCGATGCCGCGAATGAGCTCGATCGCTTCGCGGCTGGAGAGGCCGCCGGAGGTCGGGGTGCAGGTTCCGGGGGCGTGGGCGGCATCGAGGCAGTCGACGTCGACGGTGAGATAGACGCCGTCCGCCGCGGCGCGACTGATCTCCGCGGGTGCGGTCGATGGCCCACGCGGTGCCGCGCTCCCAGATCTCGTCGAGCCAGATCACGGTGATGCCGTGCTCGCGGCAATAGTCGAGCTCGGAGCGCGGGTTCATCCATCCGGAGATGCCGACCAGCACGATCTTGGCGGGATCGAAGCCGGCGTCGACGGCGCGCGAAATCGGACAGCAGTTGCTGAGCTGCTCGCCCGCGACATCGAGCGCGGTATCGAGGTGGGTGTCGAGCAGCACCAGGCCGGGATCCTCGACATGGGCGCGTACAGCGCGCACGACGGGAATACTCACGGAGTGGTCGCCGCCGAACATCACGGGCAGCGCGCCGGCGGCGAGGATCTCGGCGATATCGCGCTGCGCGGCCTCGAAGGTGCGCTGGGCGTTGCCGGGCACGACGGCGCAGTCACCGCAGTCGTAGGGATGCAGCGCCTCGCCGAGATCGAAGTCGAGGGTGGCGCTGTAGGGGTTGAAGTAGCAGGACGCCTCGCGGATGGCGCGCGGTCCGTAGTTGGCGCCGCTGCGCCCGACGGTGGTCGAGTCGAACGGCATCCCGTAGATGGCGGCTCGGGCGCCGCGCTCGCGCAGATCGGCTGCGCGCGGCAGGGTGTGAGGCAGTCCCATAAAGGAGCCGGCCAACCCGGCGTGTATGAGGCCCGTCCACATCGTTGGATCGACCTGCGCCGGGTTGGCCATTCGCTTGGCTCCTATCTGCCTTGCGCACTAGTGCGTGCTTTGCCTGTCCCTCTATCGTAGTCTGATGAGGCGGATGCGCCTCAGTGAAACGCTTATTGCAGCTACCGGAATAGTATTGCAAAAGCGCTTTTCCTTGTCAAGGCCAGTTTTGTAGGAGCTATTCTCTCGGGCTCACCCGTCCGGCACAAAGGACGAAGAGTGCTGCACAGGGGATATGTCAACTGTCGGATTGACGCTGAAAGCTGGGGATGCATGACGAGGGTGGTGGGGATCAAAGACGTCGCAGAACGCGCGGGGGTGTCGATCACAACTGTCTCCCATGCGCTCAACGGCAAGGGGCGGATCTCGCCCCAGACACGCAAGCACGTCAACGAGATCGCGAAGCAACTCGGGTATTACCCGAACGCGACCGCGCGCAATCTCGCGGGCGGTCGCAGCGGCCTGATCGGCCTGGCGGTCGCGCAGACCGGCGAAGGCAACTTCGCGGTCTCGGACTACGCGTACTTCGCGGCGTTGATCAGCGCGGCGAGTGTCGCGGCGCTCGACTGTGGCTACGCGCTGATGCTGGCCTCGGCGGCGCGGGTCGAGGCATGGAAGCGGATACCGATCGACGGCGCGATCATCGTCGATCCCCTGAAGCATGATCCGCTGATCGAACACGTGCGGCGAACCGGAGCGCCGCTGGTTACGGCGGGTCGCGTGCCGGGCGCCAAGCACGGCCACTGGGTCGACAGCGATCACCGCGCGGTGACGCACGCAAGCCTCGACCATCTCGCGGCGCGTGGCGCGCAGCGGATTGCGCTGCTGGAGAGCCTGCCGACGACGTCGTACGCGATCGATTCGCATGCGGCTTACGAGGAATGGTGTGCCGCGCACGGCCAGCCGGTGATCGCGATGGTGACGCGCGAAGATCTCACGGAGGGCGCGGGCTATGAGGCGGCGCTCAAACTGCTGCGCCGCAGGCGCCCCCCGGATGCGGTGCACTCGACGCTCGACCGGGTCGCGCTAGGAGCGATGCTGGCGGCGCAGGCGCTCGGGCTCTCGGTGCCGCACGACCTGATGGTCTCGGGCTGCGCGGACAGCGAAGCGAGCAAGTGGGCGCGTCCCGGTCTGACGACGGTCGAGTTGTATCCGGAGCGGATCGGCGCCGAAATGGTACGAATCGTGACGGCGTTGATCGAGGGTCGCGATCCGGAGCCCGCGCAGGTGCATATGCCGAGTCGCATCGTCCTGCGCGGCTCGACCAAACGGCGGGTGTTGGCGGAGGCCTCGCAGAAAGGCTGACAGAGCGCCGCGGGCGGTCGACCGTCGTCTGTCGGTGGTGCGGCGCGAGCCGGAGTGTGGTTGCTAGCCGGCAAGCTCGGGTGGAGGCTGGTTGTGGCGAATGCGATCGCGCGCCTCGGCGAAGCGCAGCGCCTCGTAGGCGATCAGCGCGATCAGGATCGCGGCGAGGACGGTGAGCGTGAGCAGCGAGACGGGGCGCAGCGCGACCTCGAGGGGCAGCAGCGCGAGCAGCGCGAGCGCGCAGAGTAGGCGGCGGCGATTGAGCGAGTGCATGTTGCGCAGGCGAAAGGCGACGTGCGCGAGCAGATAGAGCGCTGCGCCGCCGAGCAGCGCGGCGGCGGGGACGAGCGCAAGTGGCCGGTCGACGTGCTCGAGGGTCTGCTTGAGGCCGACGGCGATCCGCGCGATGCCGGCGACCATCGGGAAGTGCAGGTAGGAGTAGGAGTCGCGCGCGAGCTCGTTCTGCTCGCGGCCATCGGCGGCGCGGGTGAGGCGGCGCTCGGCGGCGATCGCGACGACATCGAAGTAGAGCCACCAGAGCGTCGCGGCGACGGCGACGCCGAGCAGCGCGGCGGCGACGATGCCGGCGTCGAGGTCGACCTTGGCGCCGACGCCGAGCGCGACGATGGACTCGCCGAGGGCGATGATGATGATCGCGCCGTGGCGCTCGGCGAAGTGTCCGGGGACGAGCTTCCAGCCCTCGGCGCCGAACAGGTAGGGCCCGCCGGCGTCGAGCGCGACGGCTAGCACCCAGAGGGCGCCCTGGGGAGTGCCGCGGACGAAGGCGGCGGCGAGCAGCAGCGCGACGCCGAGCGCGGTGGAGCCGGCGAGCCCGCGCACGGAGCGGCGCAGCGCGGGGTCTTCCCGGCTAGCGAGTACGAACAGCGCGATGTGCGCGGTGCGCACGACGCCGTAGGCGCAGGCGAACAGCAGCGCGTCGCTACCGAAGGCGCCGGGGACGCAGAGGGCGCAGACGAGCAGCGCGGCCATCGCGAGGAAGATCACGATGCGCACCGTCCCCTCCTCGGGGTCGACGACGCTGGTCAGCCAGGCGTAGCCGACCCACGACCACCAGAGGACGGCGAGCACGATCGTGCCCTTCGCGACCCCGAGCCACGTGGGCTCGCGCACGATCAGCGTCGTGCACTGCGTGAGAGCGAGCACGAATACGAGGTCGAAGAAGAGCTCCAGCGGCGTGACGCGCTCGCCTTCGCGCAACACCGCGCGCATCTGCGGCAGGCGACTGGCGGTGCCGGTGCGCTCGGATGCGGATGTGCTCACTCAGCCCATCATGGCAAGGCGCCGCTGTGGCCGGCGACCCCGGGAGCGAGCGAACCGCCGGGGCCGGCACCGGGCGTGAGGAGACGCCCTCGCGGGCGAGCTTCGCCACGGGTGTCCCCGGCACGGCCGGCGGCGGCTGCTGCGGGACCGAGGGCGGTGGTGCCGAAGGCGCCGCCGACGGCGAGCAGCCAACCGGAGCGCGGGTCGGCGTGGCGCAGGCGGCAGGCGAGCAGGATCGCGACGCCGCTGAGGAGGGCGAAGCCGGAGCAGCCACCCGGCCTGCCCGCCGAGGGCTTCATTGAGCAGCCGCCGCTTTGACCTTCGATGCGGCCGAGGCCGTTGTACCCGAAGATCAGGGAGAGAACGGTGTCATCGGCGGTGCCCGAGATCCAGGGTCGGTGGGCGGCGGGCGTGAGTTCGACGAGCAGCGGCCAGGCGCCGCCGACGAGCAGCCTCGCGGCTATACCGGCTAGTGGACCCCGCCGCGCGCGTGCGTACGCGCGCACGCGCGCGCAGCGGGGTGTTGCGAGAGACACCCCATCTGCCGTCGCGCGATCCGCCCGTGCTCCATCGGCGTGCGCGTGCGGCGGTCGCTGCCAGGCCCACGCGGCGGCGATCCCGGGCGCGACGACGAGGGCGATGAGCTTGACCGAGGCGGTCTCGATCCAGAGCGCGAGCGGGGGCTTGTCGACGGTCATGACGCCACTGGGATCGAAGGAGGCGAACGGGAAGTTGTGCCAGCTGAGGCTCATCGAGCGCACGGCGGCGGCGTAGTAGGTGTTGGCCCAGCCGTTGCGGGAGAGATCCCAGAAGTTCAGGAGCCCGGCGAGCAGCGCGAGCGCGAGCGGCTCGGGCCACAGGCGACTGAGCGCAAGGGTGCGAGGGTGCGCGCGTCGCGCTTGCTGAGCGGGAGCGGCGGCGAGGGCGCCTTCGGAGGAGCTCATGCCGGGGAGCATCGTCGGCTTGTGTAGGAGGAACGTGAGCGAAAGCTGAAAGTTCGGTGGGTGCTTGGGGCGCGTCCGCGCAGGCGAGGGAGGAGCAGTGCGGCGCCGGGGGGCGGGACGTCCTGATCCCGCCGCGTGCGGCGCTCAGGCGGCTACGCTCAGGCCGCGAGGGCGCCGGGTCCGCGCTCGGCGCGCACGTCGCGGGGGCCGAGCGGTTTACCGCAGTTTTCGCAGATGCGCCACTCGTCCAGGAGGCCGCCGCAGTCGCGGTGGCGCAGCACGATCGGCGGTCCGGCGGCGGGCGCGGCGTAGCGGTCGCCCCAGCGCAGTAGCTCGACGATTACGGGCCACAGGTCGAGGCCCTTCTCGGTAAGCCGGTATTCGTAGCGCGGAGGGCGCTCCTGATAGGGGCTCTTCTCGAGGATGCCCTCGGTGACCAGTCGGTCGAGACGCGCGGCGAGCACGTTGCGCGCGACGCCGAGGTTGCGCTGGATCGCGTCGAAGCGGCGCAGGCCGAGGAAAACGTCGCGCAGGACGAGCACGGTCCAGCGCTCGCCGACGAGCTCGAGGGTACGCGCGATCGAGCAGTTCTGGCCCTTGTAGTCGCTGCCCAGCATCCCGCACTCACTCTAGCAGATGAGTTGCTTCACGCAACTCACTCTGGTAGGGTACATCTCGTCATGCAACCCACTGGTTGAGAGGCGGTCGTGAGACACATGGAACGCAAATGGCAGGTGCTGATCGTGGTGGTGGCCGGTGTGTTCATGGCGGGCTTGGATCTGTTCATCGTGAATATCGCTTTCCCGCAGATCCGGCTGAGCTTCGCGGGCACGAGCCTGGGGACGCTGTCGTGGGTGCTGAACGCGTACACGATCGTGTTCGCGGCGTTCCTGGTGGTGGCGGGGCGCTGGTCGGACGCGTTTGGGCGCAAGCGCTCGTTCCTGCTGGGGGTCGCTCTGTTCACGGCGGCCTCGGCGGCGTGCGCGGCGGCACCGTCGATCGGCTTCCTGGTGGCGGCGCGCGCGGTGCAGGGCTTCGGCGCGGCGCTGCTGATGCCGGCGTCGCTGGGCCTGCTGCTGCCGGAGTTCCCGGCGGAGCGCCGGCACGTCGCGATCGGGGCGTGGGCGGCGGTCGGCGGGATCGCAGCGGCGGCGGGGCCGCCGCTGGGCGGCCTGTTGGTGCAGGCGAGCTGGCGCTGGGTGTTCCTGGTCAATGTGCCGGTCGGTCTGGCGGCGCTGGTGGCGGGGTGGCGAATCCTGCGCGAGGTGCGCCATCCGGAGCCGGCGCGGCCGGACTTCCTGGGGGCGGGCGTGTTGACGGTCGCCGTGGGAGCGCTGGCGGGCGCGATCGTGCAGGGGGGACAGTGGGGTTGGGGCAGCGCGCGCATCGTGGGGCTGCTGGCGGTGGCGGCGCTGTTGCTGGCGGTTCTGGCGCGACGCATCGCGCGGCACCCGGCGCCGATCGTGGAGCCGGCGCTGCTGGCGGTGCGCGCGTTCAGCGTGGCGTGCGTGGCTTCGCTGCTGTTCTTCGCGGCGTTTGCGGGGATGCTGCTGGGGTGCGTGCTGTTCCTGACGGGGGTGTGGCACGAGTCGACGCTGACGGCGGGTCTGATGATCGCGCCGGGCCCGGCGCTGGCGGCGGCGAGCTCGGTGCCGGGGGCGCGTCTGGGCAAGCGCTGGGGCGCGAATCGCGTCGGTGCGGCGGGTACGGTGCTGTTCGCGCTGGGCGGCGTGTGGTGGATCGTGCAACTGGGTGCCGCGCGGCACTACGTGGGCGACTTCTTGCCGGGCATGATGATCGGGGGAGTCGGCGTGGGCCTGACGATTCCCTCGCTGACGGCGATGGTCGCGGCGACGCTGCCGCCGGAGCGCCTGGCGACGGGGATCGCGGTGCAGGTGACGGGCCGCCAGCTCGGCTCGGCGCTGGGCGCGGCGATCCTGGTGGCGGTCGTGGGAGCGGCGAGCACCGCCGCGGACTTCGCGGGCGCGTGGCGCTTCATGCTGGCGGCGAGCCTGCTGGCGGGGCTGACGCTGTCGCTGGCGCGGCGCGCTCCGGCGCCGACGCCGCGGACATCGACTTCCGCGAACGGCGCTGCTATGCTTGCGCTAGCAAGCAAATTGGAGTTGAGCGAGATGGATCTGCCATGAGGGCGTCGACAATCGCGGGCAGCACGACGAATGGGGCTCCGGCTCGGGTTTCCGAATCGCTTCCGGCGGCGACGCGGCTCGGTCCGGTGGAGCTTACGGTGAGCGACCTCGACCGTGCGATCGCGTTCTATACAGGGGCGCTGGGCCTGCGCGTGCAGAGCCGGCAGGACGCGCGCGCGGCGCTGGGCACGAGTGGGGAGAACCTGCTGGTGCTCTTCGAGAATCGCTCGGCTGCGCGCGTGGGCCGGCACGCGGGTCTGTACCACGTGGCGCTGCTGTACCCCTCGCGCGTGGAGCTCGCGCGCGCGGCGGTGCGCTTGGCGGTGACGCGGACGCCGATCCAGGGAGCGTCGGACCATGGCACGCACGAGGCGATCTATCTGGTGGACCCGGACGGTAATGGCTTGGAGCTGGCGGCGGACCGTCCGCGGGAGCGGTGGCCGGACATCGGCGATCCGAGCCTGTTCGCGGGCGGCCCGCAGCCACTGGATCTCGACGGCCTGGTCGGTCTCGTGGGCCACGAGCATCCCGCGCCGCACGCACCGGCGGGCCTGGGCGTGGGCCACGTGCACCTGCACGTCGGTGACATCGCGTCGGCGCTGCGCTTCTATACGGAGGTCGTCGGCTTCGAAACGGTGGTCGAGCTCGGTCGCGCGGCGGCCTTCGTGGCGGTTGGCGGCTACCACCATCACCTTGCGTTCAACACGTGGCGCGGGGAGGGCGTCGGGCCGGCACCCACGAACGTGGTCGGTCTGCGGCAGTGGACGGTCTACGTTCCGCGCGCTGCCGACGTGGACGCGGTGCGCGAGCGGCTCGAGCACGCGGGAATCGCATTCGAGCCGCGCGCGGCCGGCCTATTGGTGCGCGATCCGGCGGGCAACACCGTGCTGATCGCGGCCGACCCGCGCGCGGGCGGCTGAGCGGCGATGGCGGCGACGGCGCGCGGCGACGGCCCAGGAGCCGATGGTGGCGCGAGAAGTGGCACCGGCACCGGGGCCGCGGGTGCGGTTGCGCTGCCGGCCAGCGTGGAAACCCGCGCGGCTTACTTTCTCGGCGAGGAGGGCGTCGCGAAGCTCTCCTCGGAGCGGGCGCTCGCGTTTACGGGCCTACTCGAGTCCGGCCGTCGCCTGACGCGCGAGCTGGAGGGCGAACTGGAAGCGGCGCACGGCCTCAGCTTCAGCGCGCTCGGCCTGCTGGGTCGGATGGCGGCCGCGGAGCGGCGCACGCTGCGGCTGACGACCCTGGCGCGCGACATGGGCCTCAGCCTGAGCCGCGTCTCGCGCGTCGTGGACTCGCTCGAAGGCCGCGGGCTGCTGGAGCGCAGGCCGTGCCCGGCCGATGCGCGCGCGACGAACGCGCATCTGAGCACCGCGGGCGCGGCGCTGGCGCGCAGCGCGCAGGCGACGCATCGCGCGGGCGTCGAGCGCCGCTTCTTCGGGAAGCTGAGCGACGAGCAGGTCGCGAATCTCGCGGCGGCCTTCACGAGCCTGCTGGATGGCGCGGAGTCGACGTGCCCAGACGCCGAGCCCGCCTGTCCCGGCGTGGAGCCGATCTGCCCGACACCTGACGGCTTGTGATTACGAAGCCTGAGGGATTGTGACTATGAGGCCGACCTGCTCGGCGGAGGGCTGAGCGGCGTCCCGAGGCGACGCTACGCTGATCTCGTGTCCGCCACCCCATCGCCGGCCGCGCAGCGCATGGCTCGCCACCGCGAGGCGTGGGCGCGTGGCGCGGCGGAGGCCAAGCTCATGGATCGCGCGCGCGCCCAGGCGATGAGCTACGAGGAGCGAGTGGCGGAGGGAGTGGCCCTGATTCGCACCGCGGAGAAGCTGCGATCGGGACGTCAGGATCGCGCGTCGCGGTGAGCGACCGCGACGACGCCGCGCTGATCCGGGTGTTGCAGCACCACGGGGTACCGCACGTGGTGATCGGCGGCTGGGCGGTGATCACCCACGGCTACGTGCGCTACACGCGCGACATTGACGTGCTAATTCCAGACGCACCCAACGCGCGCGCGAGCGCGGCGCGCGCGATGAGCAGCGTCCACGCCCGCCGTTTGGCGGGAGAGCCGATTGCGCAGGACAGCGAGATCCCCGAGCAGGGCTGGCAGTTGGAGACCGACCACGGGCGCATCGACCTCTTGCTGGAGGGCGAGCCTCCCCTGGACTACGCCGGGGTTGCGGCGGGAGCGATCGAGACGAGCATGGACGGAGTGACGCTGCGCGTCGCGGACCTGGCGCATCTGGTCGCGTTCAAGCGGCTCGCCGACCGGCCGCACGACCGGCTCGACCTGGACGAACTGAGGGCGCTCGGCGGTGGCGAGCTTCCGATCCTGCCGCTACCGGGGCTGGATGAGGACGCCTCCATGGGATAAGCGTGGCGGTGCGGATGACGCGTTTGGGCGCAAGCGTTCGTTCCTGGCACGCCGCCCTGGATCCCAAAGGCACCCTTGACTGCTTTCTGGCGGCGCTCGACCAGGGGCTGGAGCGGATCGCGGCGGTGGTAATCCCCGCCTACCGCCGTGAGGGTGAGTGGTGCGAGCGCATCCGGACGGGATTGACCGCGATGCTGGAGATCTTTGACTCCCAGCCGGCGCTGCGGCGCTGTGCGTGGTGGACGCGCTCGGGGCGGGCCCGCGGGCGCTGGAGGCCGCTCGGAGGTGCTCGCCAAGCTGGTCGATGCGGTCGATCGCGGTCGCCGCGCGGCGCCCCTCGGCGGACCTGGGCTCACGCGAGTCGCTGCGGAGGGCGCGGTGGGAGCGGTGCTGGCGGTGCTGCACGCCCGTCTGCTCGCACGGCCACCGAAGCCGCTGGTGAAGTTGCGCGGACAGCTGATGAGCTTGATCGTGCTCCCCTACCTGGGATCGGCCGCGGCGGCGGCCGAGCTCGCACGTCCGGCGCCGCGAGCGCGCGTGACGCGCAGCCCACCGGAGGATCCGCTGCGAGGCTTGAACATGCGCCTCACCTACCGCACGATGCGTGTGTTGAGTGCGATCGCCGCCGGCAGCGGCTTGTCCAACCGTCAGGTGGCGCGTGAGGCCGAAGTAGAGGATCAGGGCCAGATCTCCAAGCTCCTGCGGCGTCTGAGTGGACTGGGACTGATCGAGACGGGCAGCGGCGTGGCGAAGGGCGAGGCCAACGCCTGGATCCTCACCGCGCGCGGGATGGAGCTGGAGCGGGTGCTGCAGGCGCGTGGGACCGGCTCCGCGGGTTGATAGAGCAGGTCGCGGCTGTCCGAGGAGGGTGCCGGAGGTAAGCGAGTAACGGCCTCACAGTTGATAATAAGCACCTCTCAGCTCTCCTCTTGACAAGTACCGCTCGCTATGACTAGAGTGCAGCGACGCCGCCGCGACGCTTTCCGGCACGGTCGACCCCGAAGGCTGGGACACCACCTATCAGTTCCAGTACGAGTTCCAGTACGGGACGAGCAGCGCCTACGGCGCGGCCTGGCCGACGCTCGCTGTGCCCGCGGGCGACTTCAGCGGCGCGCAGCCCGTGAGCATCTACCTGCAGAACCTCCTCCCCGAGACGACCTACCACTACCGCCTGCTCGCCACTGACGCAGCGGGCACCGCCTACGGCACCGATGAGACTCTCACGACCGGCAGCTATCCCGTCTCCGCGATCCGGGAAACGCCAGTACTGCGCTCGCCACCGGGCAAAAAGCAGACCACGGCGAAGATTCCCGCCAAGAAACGTCGCGCGAAGTCCCCACGGTCAAAGCGCAAGAAGCGGCGTCGGTCCAAGCAGAGGAAGCGGCGCTAACGCCGCTGAAAGACTCCGACTCTCACGCTTGAAAGAGATCCCGCTCGCACGGTAGACAAACCGTTACGTATGCATCTATACTGCAGTCAAGCGCCTGGGTCCGGCGCGATCGGGAGCTAGCATCTTGGGGGTCGTGCCGATGGGTCATAGAGGGAGCGGTCGGATCGCTTTGACGGGTGCCTTCGCTGGTGCTTCCCGGCGCTACTGGCTGGGGGTGTTCCCGCGGGTGTGCGGCGAGCGCCGCCGGCGCGAGGCGCGCGCGCAGCAGATCCCGGACCCGTTGCTGCAGCGCGTAGTGCTCGACGCGCTGCGCAAGTGGGGCAACATCGAGGGCGCGACCGCGTTCGCGGCGTTCGTGCCCGCCCGCCGCCGTGCCGCCGCGGCACGCGCGATGGCGTCCTTCCAAGCCGCCTACAACTACCTCGACATGCTCACCGAGCTGCCGAACACCGATCCCGCGGTCAACGGGCAGCTGCTGCATCACGCGCTGCTCGTCGCGCTGGATCCCGCGGCGCAGCACCTCGACTACTACGAGCACCACCATCTGCAGGACGACGGCGGCTACCTGATCGACACGATCGACGAGTGCCGCGCCGCGCTCGCCGAGCTGCCCTCCTACGCGGCCGTGGCTCCGGCCGCGCTGCGCGCGGCGGAGCGGATCGTGGCCTTCCAGAGCTGCAACACCGGCGAGGTCCAGGGGGACTACCTCGCGCTCGAACGCTGGGCGCGCGCGGCCACCCCGAGCGGCAGCGGCCTGCGCTGGTGGGAGACCGCCGCATCCGGCGGATCCTCGCTTGGCATCTACGCGCTGATCGCCGCCGCCGCGCAGCCGCGCGTGGAGGCCGCTGAGATCGCTGCGATCGAGGGCGCCTACTTCCCGTGGATCGGCGCGCTGCACTCGCTGCTGGACAACCTCGTGGACATCGCCGAGGACTACGCCACCGGGCAGCGCAGCCTCGTCGGCTGCTACGCCTCCTCGCTGGATGCCGCGACGCGCATGCGGCTGCTCTCCGAGCGCGCGCGCAGCGCCGCCGAAGACCTGCCCGAGGGTCGCGGGCATGTGCTGGTGCTCGCCGCGATGGCGAGCTTCTATCTCTCCACGCCCGAGGCCTCCGCGCCCGCCGCACGACCCGTTGCCCAGGCCGTGCTCGAGGCACTCGGTGAGCCAGCCCAGCTTTCGATGCTCGTGTTTCGCTCGCGACTGCGGCTGCGGCGTCTCACACCCCGCGCCCCCGGAGGCCCCGCGCGGCGGGGGAGCGGCGCCGAGGTCGTGCTGCCCACCACGCTCGACGCGGTGCTGCCAGCCGGAGTCCACGGTAGTGCCACCGCGCCGGTTCCGCGTGGCCACGAGCCATATGGCGTGAAGTAGACTCTTGACCGCCGCAGTCACATACGGGCGCCGCCGGGGCGCAGGGGTCGTCGTCTGCCCGGCACACACCAAACGGCGTGGAGGAGGACCACCGCCTTGCTAGAGCTGCGCGATCTCGTAAAGCACTATCCCGCGATCGGCGGCGAGCCCGTGAAGGCCGTCGACGGCGTCTCGCTGAAAGTCGAGCCCGGCGAGATGGTCGTGCTGTACGGGCCCAGCGGCTCCGGCAAGACCACGCTGCTGCTGATGGTCGCCACCCTGCTGCAGCCCACCAGCGGCCAAGTGCTGATCGGTGGCCGCGATGTCTCCTCGCTGACCGAGCGCGAGGCTTCGCACTTCCGTCTCTCCGAACTGGGCTTCATCCGCCAGAACTTCGACCTGCTGCCCGGCGTCACCGCAATCGACAACGCGGTGCTGAAGCTCCTCAAGAGCATGCGTTGGCGCGATGCGCACCGCAAGATCTCGCCGCTGCTGGAGCGTCTCGGGCTCGGGCAGCGCCTCGAGCACCGCGCCGAGCTGCTCTCGATGGGCGAGCGCCAGCGCGTGATGATCGCGCGCGCACTGTCCACCGAACCGCGTCTGCTGCTCGCCGACGAGCCCACCGGCAGCCTCGACACGCAGCGCGGGCGCGAAGTGCTCGAACTGCTCACCGAACTCTGCCGCGAGCACCAGGTCGCGATCGTGCTCGTCAGTCACGACCCGCAGGCGGCCGCGTACGCCGATCGCGTGTACGCGTTGCGCGACGGCAAGCTCAGCGACTACGAGCCCGACCAGGCGTACGCGCGCGCCGCCACGCAGTGACCCCCGCCGGCGTACGCGCGCGCCGCCACGCAGCGATCGCCGCCAACGGGGGCTCCTCGCGATGAAAGCCCTGAACGTCCTGCACCTCTACCGCGTGCGGTTGCGCGCGCGCCTGCTGCAGGAGATGTTCGCGATCGTCGGGATCGCCGCCGGGGTCGCGCTGCTGTTCGCCTCGCAGGTCGCCAGCTCGAGCCTCTCCAGCTCCGTCGCGCAACTCTCGCAGGGGATCGTCGGGAAGGCGACGCTGCAGATCGTCGCGCGCGACAACGCCGGCTTCGACGAAGGCATGCTCGCCAAGATTCGCCACATCTCCGGGGTGCGCGCCGCCGCGCCGCTGCTCGAACTAAACGCCAACGCGATCGGCCCCAAGGGCAGCGAGTCCGTCGAGCTCGTCGGTGCCGACTCGAGCCTCTCCGAACTCGGGGGCTCGCTCGTGCGCAACACCAAGCTCAACCCCGTCCAGGGCTTCGGTGCGGTCGTGCTTCCCTCGCCGCTCGCGCACACGCTCGGCGTCACCAAGTTCGGCCAGGAAGCGACCTTCGAGGTTGCCGGCCACGTCACGCAGGCCGCGCTCTACGAGCAGCTGCACGCCAAGCAGATCGGCGCGCTGATCCAAAGTCCGATCGCGGTCGCGCCGCTCTCCTTCGCCCAGGAAATGTCCGGTCTCGGGGGCCGCGTGAGCCGCATCCTCGTCGAGCCCGCGCCCGGTCACGAAGCCGCGGTGCGCGGCGCCCTCGTGCAGCTCGCCGTCGGGCGCTTGAACGTCGAGTCCGCCAACTACGACGAAAAGCTGTTCGCGCGCGCCGCCGCCGCGACCAACCAGTCCACCGCGCTGTTCGCCGTGATCAGCGCACTCGTCGGCTTCCTGTTCGCGTTCAACGCGATGCTGCTCACCGTGCCCCAGCGCCGACGGCTGATCGCAGACCTGCGCCGCGACGGCTACACGCCGCGCACCGTGATCGGGGTGATGATGTTCGACGCCGTCGTGCTCGGCGTCCTCGCATCGGCGCTCGGGCTGTTCCTCGGCGAGGAGCTCTCGATCCATCTCTTTCACTCCAACCCCGGCTACCTCTCCTCCGCGTTCGCCGTCGGCTCGCAGCGCGTGGTCAGCGCTCAGAGCATCGTGATCGCGGTCGGCGGCGGCATGCTCGCGGCGTCCGTCGCGGTACTCAGCCCGCTCAAAGACATCCTCTCGCGCGACCCGCTCGCCGCAATCACACAGAAGGAGGGGGGAAGCGGCAGAAACGACCGCCGCCTCGCGATCGGGGGGGTGCTCTGCCTCGCCGCCGCCACCGCGATCCTGCTGGCCGCTCCCAAAGAGGCAATCCTCGGCATGATCTTCCTCGTCGGCGCGCTGCTGCTGCTGCTGCCGATCCCGCTGGATCTCACGCTCGCGCTCGTCCGGCGGATCGCCCCCGCGATCATCAGCGCCGTGCCCCACGTCGCCGTGATGGAGCTGCGCGCCGGCCGCGCGCGCGCGATCGCGATCGCCGCGACCGGTGCGATCGCCGTGTTCGGCAGCGTCGCGATCGAGACCGCCCACGGCGATCTTCTGCACGGCCTAGAAAACGCCGCCACCGACCTCAACTCGTTCACCGACGTCTGGGTCTCACCATCCGGCAGCTACAACCTGCTGAAGACCGCCTCGTTCAAGCCCACCGCGCAAGCCAAGCTCGAACACCTGCACGGGGTGAGCGCCGTGCGCATCTACCGCGGAGGGCTGCTCGACATCGGCGAACGCCGCGTATGGGTGATCGCTCCGCCCACCACCGCCACCCCGCTGCTGCCCGCCAGCCAGATCGTCGAAGGCAACTACCAGCGCGCCACCGCCGAGGTCCACGGCGGCGGCTGGATCGTGCTCTCGCAGGCGATCGCCGAAGAACACCACCTGCACGTCGGGCAGGCCTTTGCGCTGCCCACGCCCAACCCCACCACGCTGCGCGTCGCCGCGCTCTCCACCAACATCGGCTGGGCGCCCGGTGCGATCATCATGAGCGCCGATCAATACGCGCGCTCCTGGGGCAGCACCGACGCCAGCGCCTACAACGTGCTGCTCGCACCCGGCATCCCGCCCGCGCAGGGCCGCGCCGAGGTCGCCAAGGCGCTCGGACCGAACTCCGGTCTGACCGTCGAAACGGCAGAACACCACGCCAACCAGCAGCGCGCGTTGAGCCGCCAAGGCCTCGAACGGCTCACGCAGATCGCCACGCTGATCCTGATCGCCGCCGTGCTCGCAATGGCCGCCGCGATGGGCAACATGGTCTGGCAGCGCCGCCCGCGCCTAGCCAAGCTCAAGCTCGAGGGCTTCCCGCGCGCCGAACTGTGGCGCACCATCCTGCTCGAGAGCTTCCTGCTGCTCGGCGTCGGCTGTCTCAGCGGCGCCGTCTTCGGCCTCTACGGCCAGCAGCTGCTCGACCGCGCGCTCGCCAACGTCATCAACTTCCCCGTCGTCTACTCCTTCGGCATCCTCATCGCGCTCGGCAGCCTCGCGCTCGTCACCGCCGCCGCCGTCGCGATCGTCGCGATCCCCGGGTACATGGCCGCCGGGGTTGCGCCCGCGGTCGCGCTGCAGGACTGACCCGCCTCGCCGCCTAGTGGGGGCGGTACCTCGAAGTGATGCACGAGGATGGGCCGCCCATCGCGGCGGTGCACCGTGACCGCGTAGCGGTCCAGGCCGCGTGAGTCTAGACCCCTACCGTCACCGGCAAGCAGCTCGTCAAGGTTCACGAAGGCCAAGGCCGGTACGTGAAGCGCATCCCCGGGCAGCCATCGCATCCCGCGCCACCCAAGCATCCCCGTCGCGATCCCCGTCCCCGTTCACCGCCGCCAGTCGGCCGATCAAGAAGGGCACGCTCGGCACATCTTGCGGATCGCCGGGATCAGTCGTGAGCACTTCAACCGATTGCTTTGACGCGGGGTCGAGCAAGCACACGCGAGCGTCGCGGCGTCGGAGGGACGCCGCGACGCTCGGGTCCGCCCGACTCGCGCCGAATGGTGCGAGCCCGGACTTCGCTACTAGCGACGCCGCCGAGCCGGCGGGCAGGCGACGGTAGTCGACGTCGAGGTGTGCGAGCCGTCCTGGAAGGCGAATTCAGCCGAGAACGGGAAGCCACCCTTCGGGCAGTGTTCCGGCACCGCGATCCCCACCGGGTGGAACGGTACGAGGCGGCCATGCACATGCTTGTAGTAAGTCAAGTGACTCGGCCCGATCGTCGCCTGCACGCTGATGATCGAAACATCAGGTCCATTGGGAACGCTGGGGATCGGTGGCACCAAGGTCGCCAGCTGCGAGCCGAAAATACCCGAGGCCGGCAGCACTTCACCCTTGAACACGAGCTGCGCGAAGACCGGTGTCTGACCGTTCGCGTAGAACAACACAACCATGTTGCCGTGGTTCGGCGGTCCCATCAGCGCCTGGATTTCCGGAAGCTCATGGCCCGAGCCCGTGCCGAATGGCACTTCCACCGACGCGCTGCCGTAGCCCAGCCGCGAGTTCGCCGGGCAACCCGACACCCCGTGTTCCTGCAGCGTATTCGGGTTGCAGATCGCCAGGCCCAGCGTCGTCGTCGTGAAGTTCATCCCCGCCGGCATATGCAGATTGATGCCCGTCAGCGGCGGCGGCGCCAGCCCTTCCGCCGTGGAGACGGTGAAACCGAATCCGATCGTCGTACTCGTCCCCAGCCTGTCGGGCGAGAACGACGCGTGCAGCGTTGCCTGCTCAGGCACCGCGGTCGCCGCCGCCGGTGCGACCCCGCAGGCGAGCAGGGCCACCGTGACGGCGGCGAGAGTTCTGAAGTTGGGCATCGATTCCCCCGGTCGCCGACGCGTCAGCTCGCGAAGTGGCCGCTGACGTGGACCGTGACCGCGTCGTTCGAGCGCTGGATCGTGCCGCTGAAGCTCAGACCCGAACCGTGCGAACCCGAGTAGCTGCCGCTGCCGCCCGTGACCGTCAGGGTGCCCGAGAAGCTCGCCGTCGAGCCATTGTTGCGGTAGCTGCCCGAAGCGGTCCCGTTGATCGAGCCACCTCTCGGATGAACCGTTAGCTGCGCGGTAACGCGGTTGGTCGAGATCACGTCGAGATGCAGCGAGATCGAGCCGCTGAGCGATCCGCTCGCGCTGCCCGACTCATACAGATTGAAGCCATGGCTGGAAGTCCTGCGCAGATGAGCCGTGTCGTTCAGCGAGACCGTGCGCGCCGCGCCCGCAGTCGATCCCGATGCGCCAGCGGCGCCCATTGTCAGAGCAAGCGCACACGCGCCTGTCGCAAGCAAAGTTCCAGCGGCGAGACTGCGGCGAATACGACCTTTGGTGTGCACGATTACGACCTCTCCTCCTCGATGTATGACCCCTGTCTGAGCCTAGCAGGCTGAAATTCAGACCCTATAGGCTCATTGGGCTTCTAGTCAAGGCGCTGTTTATAACGCGCGTCACAAGGTCAAAACCCATAGGGGGCGGGCAAGTTGCGCAGGGCGCGCCCCGACGGCGGTCCGGTGGCCCCCTACCGCGTCAGGCGCACGCGAGCGTCGCCGCCAGCGAGAGCGACTGCCCGTTGGTGTAGCCGAGCTTCGCCGCCTCCGACCAGCCGCGCGGCGGGCACGAGCTACTGCGCAACCAGCCCACCTTGCCGCTCAGCGTCGCGTTCAGCGTCAGCAGCCACGCCGGGTCTTCGGGCAGCGGTTCGAGCAGGCCGTGCGGAATCGTGAACGCCAGCTCCTGCCCGTACTTGCCTCCCGCGGGACGCGTCACCGCGCCCTGCACCACGATCTGAATCGAGACCGGATCGAAGCCGACCACGTAGGTCAGCAGACTCGCACCCGGCCCGTTGTACATCAGCAGTTTGAGCGGCTCCACCACTCCCAGCGTGTAGCCCGTCGAGCTGCCGCTGCCGATCTGCGACCCCTTCGGGCACGCCTTTTCGCCTTCAGCCTGCAGCCTCACCGGGTTGCACTCCGGCAGCTTCGCGCCCGCGTCGTGGATGCTGCTGGGCACGAACAGCGAGATCGTCTCCGTCGCCGGCAGCGCCGTCGAAGGCGGCCCCAGTTCGATCGTGAGGCTCGCTTCGATCTTGTGTTCCCCCGCGCCGCTCCGAGCCGACTTTGCAGTCCTCGTCACACTTGCGCGGCCCATCGAATGCGCCACGGCCTGCGTCGGCGCCGCCGCGATTACCAGCGCCGCGAGCGGCAACGCCAGCTTTCCTACCAAAGTAGCTTGAGTGCGGCGCACACACCCGACACTACCGCCCCGCGGGTGAGTTTGTCCAGTCCGCCGACGCACACGGGGTGAGCGGTGGATCGAAATTCGCCCACCCCCGCGCACGCGCCGCGCTCACTGCTGGGTGACGCCGAGCCCCGGTCCGCCGCCACCGCCGGGAGGCGGTCCGCTGTAGCTGGAGCCCGAGCCGTTCGTTCCCGATTTCGAGCTCGATCCCGAGGACGAGCCCATGTTCGGGCACGAGTGCCCCGATTTCGACTGCGGGCTCGTCGGAGACTGCGGGCTCCTGCGTGTCCAGTTCGGCACGCCGCTCGTTCAAGAAATTACGATGCCCGTCGATCAATGAAGGCATGTCCCTCGACAGCCACGGCTCCACGCTTGCCTCGACCCCCGGAATCGAGCTCGGCACCCCCGCTTCCGGAGTGTCCACCGCCGCGACCGGCCCCCTCAGCTTCGAGCACGATCTGCGGCGTCTCGGCGAAGCGCTGAAAGCCGGGACCGACGACGTCGTCGCGCGGATGCTCCGCCTCTCCGCCGACTCCGGCAACGTGCTCGACGGACTCGTCGAAGACAGCTTCGCCCGCGTCGGCTCGGTCTCGACGATCGCCGTCGCTCGCTGGATGGCCGGCGACGGCCCCGAGGTCGCCCGCGAGGTTGGCCGCGAGTCGTGGCGCATCTTCGGCCAGCTCGCCGCCCAGCGCGCCGCGCCGCTGAACGAGGTCACCAAGCGCTGTCTGCGCTGGCGCGACGCCGCCGACGACGTGCTGCGCCTGCGCGCCGAGGCACTCGAGCTCGCGCCCGAGGTGCTCGACGAGGCGCTCTCGATGCTGCAGCGCAGCCTCGACGTCACGCTCGTGCGGATGTGCGAGTCCTTCGAGGAGGAGCGCCGCAAGGCACACGACGAGCTCTCCCGTCGCCAGGAAGAGCTCGCGTTCCTCGCCACCCACGATCCCCTCACCGGCCTGCCCAACCGCACCCTGATCCTCGACCGCATCGAGCAGATGCTCGTCCGCGGACGCCGCAGCCAGGCCCCGGTCGCCGCGCTGTTCGTCGATCTCGACAACTTCAAGGCCGTCAACGACACGCTCGGCCACGGAGCCGGCGACCGGCTGCTGAAGGCCGTCGCCGCGCGCCTGCGCGGCGCGATCCGCGACACCGACGCGCTCGGGCGCCTCGGCGGCGACGAGTTCGTCGTGATCGCCGAGGGCATGTCGCTCGCCGCCGGCCCCGAGCTGATCGCCGAGCGGATACTCGAGGCGCTCGCGCCGCCCTTCAAACTCGACGAGTCCGACTCCGCGCGCCTCGCCGTCACCGCCAGCGTCGGAATCGCGATGGGCGACCGCGAGTCCGCCGAGGAGTTCCTGCGCGACGCCGACATCGCGATGTACCGCGCCAAGTGGGACGGCAAGAACCGCTTCGTCGTCTTCGAGTCCGCGATGCAAGACGACGTCCAGACGCGTATGGAGCTCGAGATGGACCTCCGCGAAGCGCTCGAGCGCGATCAGTTCTTCCTCGTCTACCAGCCGACCTTCGACCTGCAGAAGATGAGCCCCACCGGGGTCGAGGCGCTGCTGCGCTGGAACAGCCCCGCGCGCGGCGTCGTGCAGCCCGACGACTTTGTGCCGTTGCTCGAGGAGACCGGCCTGATCACCGAGGTCGGTCGCTGGGTGCTCAAAGAGGCCACCCGCCAGTCCGCGATCTGGCGCGCCGCCGGCTTTCCGATCGGGGTCTCCGTCAACGTCTCCGCCCGCCAGCTCGACACCGACGAGTTCATCGACGACGTCAGCGACGCCCTGCGCGAGAGCGGCGTCGACCCCGTCGCGCTGACGATCGAGATCACCGAGACCACGATCATGCGCGACGCCGAGGAGACCGCCCGCCGGCTGACCGCCGTCAAGGAGCTCGGCGTGCGCATCGCGATCGACGACTTCGGAACCGGCTACTCCTCGCTCTCCCACCTCCAGCAGTTCCCCGTCGACGCCCTGAAGATCGATCGCTCCTTCATCTCGCGCCTGACTCAGAACCCCGAAGGCGAAACCCTCATCCGCACGCTCGTCCAGCTCGGCAAGGCGATGTCGATCGAGACCCTCGCCGAGGGCATCGAGCGACCGCACGAGCTCGATCTGCTCAAGGACGAGCAGTGCGACAGCGGCCAGGGCTTCCTGTTCGCGCGCCCGCTCGACGCGATCACCGCCGAGGCCTTCTTCCGCACCTGGCAGGGCGAGCTCGCCGAACCCTTCGCCCAGCCGCTGCCCTGAGTCGCCGCCCTCGCGCGGCCGCTACCGCGTTGGGTCACCCCGCCGGCGTCGCCGCGGACATGCCCACCGCGGGTGTCGCGTTGTGGTTGAAGGAGCCCACCTCCTGTTCGTTGAGCGACACGCTCGGCGGGTGCTTGTCCAGCGTCTGCAGACTGCGACGCACGTCCGCGAGTAGCAAATCCGCCATATCGCGGCTGAAGCCGTGACGCACCAGGATTCGCTGGATCGCCAGCTCCTCGAGGTGCGGCGGCAGGGTGTACGCCGGCACCAACCAGCCCCGCGCGCGCAGACGATCCGCGAGGTCGAAGAGGTTGAAGCCGTGCTCGCCCTCCTTCAGCTTCCATGAGACCGCCGGGATGCCCGCCTGCGGGTTGCCGTCGTGCACGATCTCGAACGGACCGAGCGCCGCGAGCTCGCGCGCCAGGTGCTCGCAGGTCTCGTACGTCGCGCCGTGGATGCGCGCATAGCCCTCCAGTCCGAGGCGGATGAAGTTGTAGTACTGCGTCACCACCTGGCCGCCCGGGCGCGAGAAGTTCAGGTTGAACGTCGGCATCTCCCCGCCGAGGTAGTTGACGTTGAAGATCATCTCCTTCGGCAGGTCCGCCTTTTCGCGCCAGATCGCCCAGCCACAGCCCAGCGGCGCCAAACCCATCTTGTGTCCCGAGGCATTGATCGACTTCACGCGCGGCAGGCGAAAATCCCACACCAGCTCCGGCGCCGTGAACGGAGCCAGGAACCCGCCGCTCGCGCCGTCCACATGCAGCGGGATGTCCGGACCCCCATCGGCCTGGAGGCGGTCCAGCGCCGCCGCGATCCCCGCGACGTCCTCGAACAGGCCCGTGAACGTCTGGCCCAGCGTCGCCACCACCATGATCGTGTTCTCGTCGCAGCGCTCCAGGCACTGCTCCGGCTCCATCAGGTAGCGCTCCCCCTCCATCGGCACCTCGCGGATCTCGACGTCGAAGTAGCGCGCGAACTTCTCCCAGCACACCTGCACCGGGCCGCACACGAAATTCGGTCGCTCCACGCTTTCCACGCCCGCCGCCCGGCGACGCTCGCGCCAGCGGAACTTCGCCGCCAGGCCCGCGAGCATCGCCGCCTCGCTGGAGCCCGTCGTCGACGTCCCCAGCGTCGTCCCCGGCTGCGGCGAGTGCCACAGATCCGCCAGCATTCGCACGCAGCGCGCCTCCAGCTCCGCCGTTTGGGGGTACTCATCCTTGTCGACGATGTTCTTGTCGAAGGACTCCGCCAGCAGCGCCAGCGCCTCCGGCTCCGCCCACGTCGTGCAGAACGTCGCCAGGTTCATGCGCGCCACGCCGTCCAGCAGGAGCTCATCGTGCACCAGCGCGTACGCCAGCCGCGGGTCGCACTCGCGCGCCGGAAAGCGGCGCTTGGGTGCCCCCCGGCGCGCCATCTCGGTCTCGTAGGGATCCTCGTCCTCTTGATGCCCGCGGCTGTCCGGATGCTCGCTCACGATCGTGCTCCTCGCTCGGGATTGACGACGCTCCCAGCAGCAGCGTCGCAGTCGGCGCGGGCACGTTCGGCGCGATCCGGATGGAGGGCCGCGCCGCACGCGGACTCGCCTCCTCACCGCCAAGCATGAAGCATCGCAACGATCGCGGCGCTCGGGTCATTGATGCGAAGCATGAATGAGCGCCGCGTTCAGGTCGTTGAACGCAGGTCGCGACCGGCGGGGGATTGTGACTCCTCCACCGCCAGCCCATCATCTCTTCCCGGAACCCGCCCGTCGTAAACGGCGCAAATAGGACCGGCCTGCACATACCGGAGAGGTCGGGAACGGATTCCCGCACAGAGAACTCGAACCAAGGATGGGGGATGCTCCAGTGCTTACGTATGCCAAGAAGTCAGAGGAAGGTCAGATCGGTCTGCGAGCGCGCACCACGCTCGACGAGTCGCCCGAGGCGATGCGCCAGGTGCGCCTCGCAATTGCGCGCGCCAAGGAAGGCGACCGCGACGCGCTGCGGCTGCTGTACGTGCGCTACTCCGAAAACGTCTACGGCTATGTCCGCAGCATCGTGCGCGACGAGAAGGAGGCCGAAGACCTCACGCAGCACGTCTTCCTGAAGCTGATCACCGCGATCTGCAAGTACGACGACCGCGGCGTTCCCTTCTCCGCGTGGCTGCTGCGGCTCGCCCGCAACGCCGCCCTCGACCACCTGCGTCGCCGCCGCGCGATCCCCGCCGAAGAGGTCTACGGCGCCGACACCTACACCGACGACAGCGATCTCGACACCGCGCGCACCCTGCAGACAGCGCTCGACTCCCTCCCCGAGGAGCAGCGCGACGTCGTCATGATGCGCCACGTCATCGGTCTCACGCCGCCCGGAGATCGCGGTGCACATGGGCCGCTCGGAGAGCTCGATCCATGGCCTGCACCACCGCGGTCGCAAAGCGCTCCAGCAAGAGCTGCGTCGCTTGAACTGCGCGCCCTGCACCGCCGCCGCGGCAGCCTGACGATGACGAGCGCTATCGCCACGCCCGAGCCCGCGCGCGCCGCGGAGGTGCCCTTCACGCGCATGGACAACGCCGATCCCGAGCTCCTCGAGGAGCTCATGGGGGCCGTACGTGAAGTCGCCGAGCGCGGCGCCTTCACGCTCGGCCATCACGTCGAGGCCTTCGAGGGCGAGTTCGCCGAGTACTGCGAGACCGACTTCGCGGTCGGCGTCGCCTCCGGTACCGAGGCTCTCGCGCTTGCCCTGCGCGCGCTGGAGATCGGATCCGGCGACGAGGTCATCGTGCCCGCCAACTCGTTCATCGCCACCGCCGAGGCCGTCAGCGCCGTGGGCGCCGTCCCCGTTCCGGTCGACGTCGACCCCGATTCCCACCTGATCACCGCCGAGCTCGCCGCTGCCGCCATCGGCCCGCGCGTGCGCTGCGTGATCCCCGTGCATCTGTTTGGCGCCACCGTCGACATGGATCCGATCCTCGAGCTCGCCCGCGAAGCCGGGATCCACGTACTCGAGGACGCCTGCCAGGCGCACGGCGCGCGCTACCGCGGACGCCGCGTCGGCACGCTCGGGGCGCTCGGTTGCTTCAGCTTCTACCCCGCCAAGAACCTCGGCGCCTGGGGCGACGGCGGCGCCGTCGTCACCGCCACGCCCGAGCTCGCCGATCGCGTGCGCCTGTTGCGCTCGCACGGGGAGCGTCCGCGCTACCACCACCGCGAGGTCGGCGCCACCGCGCGCCTCGACGCCCTCCAAGCCGCGATCCTGCGGCGCAAGCTGACGCGCCTGGACCGCTGGAACGATCAGCGCCGCGCGGTCGGCGCCACGCTGCGCGCCGCGCTCGCGTCGAGCGCAGTCGTCGACCCCGCGCACCTACCCTTCCCCGAGGCCGATCACGTCTATCACCTGTTCGTCGTGCGCAGCGCGCAGCGCGACGCGCTGCGCGAGCACCTCACCGCCGAAGGGGTCGCCAGCGCGATCCACTACCCCGTTCCGATCCACCGCACCGGCGCCTACGCCGCGCTCGATCTTGGCCCCGGCAGCCTGCCCGTCAGCGAGGCTCTCGCCGAGCAGATCTGCTCGCTGCCCGTCTTTCCCGGCATGAGCACCGCCGAGTCCGATCGAGTTATCGGCGCGGTCGAAAGATTCACAAAAGACGATCGCCCGCAGGCGCGTTGATCGAGCATATGAGCGCTGCTCCCAGTCAACCGCGCAACGTCGCCACAGGCGCCGTCCCGACTCACGCCGAGCTCGCCGGCAATGGCGCTCGCGCCGAGCTGCGACTCGTCGGTGCCGCCACCGACGCCGCTCCCTCGAGCGCCGCGGCTCCCGCCGCCGGTGCCGCGGTACGGACTAGTGCCGCACGCGCCCGTCACCTGTTCGTGCAGGGCGCGCGCCGCACGCTCGACATCCTGATCGCCGGCACCCTGCTACTCGTGCTCTCGCCGCTGCTGCTGCTCGTCGCGCTCGCCGTGCGCGTGGACTCCGGCGGCCCCTCGCTCTTCCGCCAGCGCCGCGTCGGACGCGGACTGCGCGAATTCACGATGTTCAAGTTCCGCACCATGCAGAGCGGTGCCGATACCACACCGCACCGCGAGTACGTACAGGCGCTGATCGGCGACGAGCGCGGCCCCGAGCGCGGCCGTCTTTACAAGCTCTCCGTCGATAGCCGCGTCACTCGCGTCGGGCGCGTCCTGCGTAGCTGGAGCCTCGACGAGCTGCCGCAGCTGATCAACGTCCTGCTCGGCCAGATGGCGCTCGTCGGGCCGCGGCCCGTGATTCCCTACGAGGTCGAGAAGTACCCCCAGGCCTACCTCAGCCGCTTCGACGTCAAGCCCGGTCTCACCGGCCTCTGGCAGGTCAGCGGCCGCAACCAGCGCACCTACGAGGAAATGGTCGACTTCGATGTGCAGTACGCACGGGAAGCCTCGCTGCTGCTCGACCTGCGCATCCTCGTCAAGACCGTTCCCGTCGTGCTCGGCCGGCAGGGGGTGGCCTGAGATGGTCGGAGATTGGAGTAACGGGTCCGGCAACGGCAACGGAAGCGCGAACGGCCACGGAAGCGCGAACGGCCACGGAGCCGACAACGGCCACGCCGCCGACGCCGCCGCGCTGTCCGACCTCGCCACTCGCAATCGCATCGTGCGCGGTCCCGCGCCACTCGGTACCGCGGTCATCGGTTACGGCTACTGGGGCCCCAATCTCGCGCGCAACATCGCCGAGTGCCCCCAGCTGAAACTGGAGGCCCTCTGCGATCAAGATCCCACTCAGCTGCAGCTCTTCCGCCAGCGCCACCCCGACGCCCGCGCGATGCGCGAGCTCGACGCCCTGCTCGTCGATCCCGCGATCGAGGCCGTGGTGATCGCCACGCCGCCCCAAAGCCACCACGCGCTGGCCAAGCGCGCGCTGGAAGCCGGCAAGCACGTGCTCGTCGAGAAGCCGCTCGCCACGCGCCTGCAGGACGCCCACGAGCTCGCCGAGCTCGCCGCCGCGGGTGAGCGCGTGCTGATGCCCGGGCACACCTTCATCTACAGCCCCGCCGTCAACACCGTCCGCGACTTGATCCGCAGCGGCGTCGTTGGCGACATCCACTTCATCACCTCCTCGCGCATGAACCTCGGTAAGTACAACGGCGACGGCGTCGTCTGCGACCTCGCGCCGCACGACCTCTCGATCCTCCTCTACTGGCTCGAGCAGCCCGTCGTCGAAGTCGCCGCCTCCGGCTCCAGCGTTCTGCGCCAGGGCGTCCCCGAGACCGCCTTCATGACGCTCACCTTCGCCCAAGGCCAGACCGCCAATGTGCAGATCTCCTGGCTCGCGCCGCGCAAGCTGCGCCAGATGATCGTCGTCGGCAGCCAGCGCATGGTCCAGTACGACGACACCGCCTCCGACGAACCCGTCCGCATCTACGACCGCGGCATGGACATGCTGCCGCCCACGCCCGCCAACTTCGGCGAGCACCAACTGATCTACCGCACCGGCGACGTCGTCATCCCGCGCGTCGAGCCTGCCGAGCCGCTGCGCCTCGAGCTCGAAGACTTCGCCCACGCGATCCGCACCGGCGAGGAACCCCGCTCCAGCCTCGCCCTCGGAATCGAGATCGTCGCCGCCGTCGAGCTCGCCGAAGCCTCGCTGCGTGCCGGCGGCCAGCCGCTCGCCCTGCCCCTGCTCGCCGACCGCGCCGCCGCCTAAGGAGCCACGATGCACATCCGCCCCCGCATCCTCTCGATCATCGGCGCCCGCCCCGGAGATCATCCAGGCCGCGCCCGTCTGCGAGGCGCTCGCCGACCGCGCGCAGGAGATCCTCGTGCACACCGGCCAGCACTACGACGACGCGATGTCCGGCAGCCAGATCCTCGCCACGCGCCTGCCCCAGCCGCACCACAACCTCGGCGTCGGCTCGCGCGGTCACGGCGAGCAGGTCGATCTCGCCCGCGTCCGCATTGAAGACCTGATCGAAACCGAGCGCCCCGACGCCGTCATCGTCCGCGGCGACACCAACGCCACGCTCTCCGGCGCCCGCGCCGCCGTCAACCGCGGCGTGCCGCTCGTCCACGTCGAGGCCGGGCTGCGCTCGTACCGCACCGACATGCCCGAGGAGCACAACCGCATCGAGACCGACCGCCTTTCCCAGGTCTCTGCGCGCCCAGCCCCGGCGCCCAGCGCAACCTGCAAGACGAAGGCGTCGAAGGTCAGATCCACGTCACCGGCGACCCCCTCTGCGACAACCTCGAAAGCTGGCGCTCGCAGATCAAGCCCGCCGGCCAGGGCGACTACGTGCTCGCGACCGTGCACCGCAACTACAACACCGACAGCCCCGAGCGCCTCGCCGCCGTGCTCGCCTGCCTCGGACGCTCGCCACTGCCAGTCGTGATGCCGCTGCACCCGCGCACCCGCGCGCGGATCGACGGCTGGGGGCTGCAAGCGCCGCCGCTCGTGCAGCTCACCGACCCCGTCACCTATACCCGCATGCTCGAGCTCGAGCGCGGCGCGCGCGCGATCGCCACCGACTCCGGCGGCGTCCAGCGCGAGGCCTACCTGTGGGGCGTGCGCTGCATCACTCTGCGCGAGGAGACCGAGTGGACCGACACCGTCGACACCGGCTGGAACACGCTCGTCGGCGTCGATCCCGACGCCTTCGCCGAGGCACTGCGCCGGCCGCTGCCGCGCGAGCGCCCACCCATCTTTGGCGACGGCCACGCCGCGCAGCGGATCGCCGACGTCATCATCGACTTCCTGAGGGAAGGGACACAGGCCGGCGGCGAGGCCACATCGCTCGCCGCCGGTGCAGGTTTGGAGGCCGCGGCATGAGCACGCTCGCAGCCTCGACGCGGGGCACGATGCCCCGCGCCCATCAGCCACGGACGGAACTCGCCTTCGCGGACGAGACCCAAAGGAGCACCACAAATGGATGAGCTGAACATCGGCCTGATCGGCGCCGGGCGTATGGGCGCCTACCACGTCGACACCTGGGAGCGCGTGCCCGAGGGCCAGCTCGTCGCCGTCGCCGACCCCGACGAGAACGTCGCCCGCGCGCGCATCGGCCGCCGCCCGATCGACTGGGTCGGCGACTACCGCTGGCTGCTCGAGCGCGCCGACGTCGACGCCGTCTGCATCTGCGCCCCCTCCGCTCAGCACGCCCGCATCGCGCTCGACGCGCTCGCCGCCGGCAAGCACGTCTTCGTTGAGAAGCCCATCGCCACCGCGCTCGACGACGGGCTGCGCATGGCCGCCGCCGCGCGCCAAGCCGGGCTGAAGCTGATGGTCGGCCACATCGAGCGCTTCAACCCCTCCGTCGGAAAGCTCGCCGAGCTGATCGACGAGGGTCGCATCGGGCGCGTCTTCCGCGCGCACGCCACTCGCGTCGGCCCGTTGCCCGTACGTATCCAGGACACCGGCGTCGCGATCGACCTCGCCACCCACGACCTCGACCTCATGCAGTTCGTCCTCGGCCGCGACATCACCTCGATCTACGCCGAAGGCAGCCGCTGCGTGCACCCCACCCAGGAGGACATGATCTCCTGTCTGCTGCGCTTCGGCGACGACGGTCCCCAGGGGCTGCTCGACGTCAACTGGCTCACGCCCGAAAAGCGCCGCGAGATGACCGTCATCGGTGAGGGCGGCATGCTCAGCGCCTCCTACCTCACCCAGGACGTCTGGTTCACCGAATCGACCGGCGCCCCCACCGGCTGGAGCGAGCTCGCTCGTATCCGCGGCGACGCCGAGGGTGCCGCGATCCGCTTCGCTCTGCCCCGCGTCGAGCCGCTGCAGGCCGAGCTGCAGGCGTTCGCCCGCTGCGTCCTCGATGACACCCCCGAGCCCGTCAGTGCCCAGGAGGGCTGTCGCGCGCTCGCCGCCGCGCTCGCCGTGCGCGACTCCGCCGCCCACTCCCGACCCATCACCCTGCTCGACATGTCCGCCACGCGTCCCGTCCCCATCGCCGCCTAGGAGATCGCCATGATTCGCTTTGTCATCCCCGCCTACAACGAGCGCGAGAACATCCCCCGGCTGATGGCCGACCTCGCCCCCGTCGCCCGCGAGCTCGGGGCGCGCGTGATCTTCGTCGACGACGGTTCCACCGACGGCACCGCCGAGGTGATCGCCGAACACAGCGACTCGCTGCACCTCGCCGTCGTGCGCCACCAGGTCAACCGCGGCCTGGGAACCGCGATCAACTCCGGTTTGCGCGCCGCCCTCGGCGAGTCCCAGGACGACGACGCGATCGTGATGCTCGAGGCCGACAACACCTCCGATCTCTCCGATCTCCCGCGCATGCTCGAGCAGTTCGAGGCCGGGAACGACGTCGTGCTCGCCTCCGTCTACGCGCCCGGCGGACGGATCCTCGGCGTCGCTCCCTGGCGGTTGGCCGCCTCCAAGGCCGTCTCCAACGTCTTCCGCTACACCGGCGGTCTGCGCGAGATCCACACACTCTCCTCGCTCTACCGCGTCTACCGCGCCGGCACCCTGCGCCGCGCCTCGGAGACCTACGGCTACCTGCTCGTCCGCGAGCCCGGCTTCGCCGCCAACGTCGAGCTGCTGCTCAAGCTCTACAACGCCGGCGCCCGCGTCGCCGAGGTGCCCACCATCAACGACTGGTCGCGCCGCCTCGGCACCTCCAAGATGAGCCTGCGGCCCACGATCCTCGCCTACGGGCGCCTGATGGCCGCGCACCTCGTCGGGCGCATCCAGCCGCCGCCGATCTCGCCGCTCGGCAGCGAGGAGCTCGCCGCGCGCGCCGAGGAGCGTCCCAGCGCGCAGCTCTACGCGATCGCCGGCGAGCGATGAGCACTCCGGGGTACGCCCCGAAGGCCGGTTGCCAGTCCGCTGCGGTGGGTGCTCGGGGGGCATTACGATGAGCACCCCGCCGCGCGCGCGCGCGGGCGCGCGCGAGGACAGTCCACGCGGTGACGGGGGAGAGCCGCGCGGACGCCACGACGCCGGACGCCACGACGCCGACGACCGCCGACCGCACATCGGCGTCGTCGGTGCCGGCATCCTCGGCACCGTCCTCGCGCTGCGCCTCGCGCAGGGCGGCGCGCGCGTCACGCTGCTCGAGCGCGCCCCCACGCCCGGTGGGCTCGCCGGCGCCTTCGACTTCGGCGGTCACCGCGTCGACCGCTTCTACCACGTCATCGTTCCCTCCGACGAGCGCATGATCTCGCTCACCGACGAGCTCGGACTCAGCGACCGGCTGAGCTTCACGCCCGTCGGCGTCGGCTTCTTCATCGACGGCGAGATGCACCCCTTCAACGGCATCGGAGACTTCCTGCGCTTCTCGCCGCTCTCCCCACTCGGTCGCGCGCGCCTCGCCTGGTTCGTGCTCCAGTGCCAGCTGCGCCGCGACTACAGCTCGCTCGAGCGCCAGCCGCTCGAACGCTGGCTCGCGCGCCACTGCGGACGCAAGGTGCTCGAACGCATCTGGCGGCCCCTGCTCGACTCGCGCTTCAACTCCCACCACGGCGAGCTGCCCGCCACCTACCTCTGGGCGCGCACCAACCGCATGCGCTCCGCTCGCGACGGGGGCAACGCGGGTGAGCGCATGGGCTGCCTGCAGGGCGGCCACGAAACGCTCGTCCTCGCCGCCGCCGAGCGCGCCCGCGAGCTCGGCGTCGACGTCCGCCTCGGCGCCGGCGTCGAAGGGCTCGTCCGCGACGAGCGCGGCGGTATCGCCGGTGTGCGCGTCGACGGCGTCGACGAGCACTTCGATCTCACGATCCCCACGCTCCAGCCGCCCGCCCTGCGTCGGCTGCTGCCCCCCGAGCTGCAACCGCTGCTCGCCGCCTACCCCAGCCGCTACCTCGGCGTCGTCTGCCTGATTCTCAAGATCCGCCGCACGCTCACGCCCTACTACTCGATCAACATCTGCGATCCCACGCCCATCACCACCGTCGTTGAGACATCCCACGTCGTCGGCACCGCGCACACCGACGGCCTGCGCCTCGCCTACCTGCCCAAGTACTGCGACGCCGACAGCCCCGAGTTCGCGGAGGACGACGACACCGTCTACCGCCGCTACACCGACATGCTCGCCAAGCTCGCCCCCGACTTCCGCCACGAGGACGTCGTCGACTGGACCGTCCAGCGCGCCCCCCTCGTCGAGCCCGTCCACGCCCTCGGGCACGAACCGCGCACCGCGCCCATCTGGCCCGGGATCGACGGGCTCGCGCTCGCCTCCGCCAGCCAGATCTACCCGCGGCTGCTCAACGGCGAGTCCGTCGTCGGACTCGCCGAGCGCGTTGCCGGGGAGGCGCTCGAGCGCGTGCAGGACGAGGCGCGCGCGGCTGATGGGCGCGCGGTTGCTGCGCTCGCGGCGTAGGGGCGCAACTCGACGGCACACACGTCGTCCACGTGGGTTCTCTCCGCCCTCAGCGACGCGATGATCCCGGTGCGTCAGCGCTACTGATCTGCCATCGAACACCTGGGCCAAACTCGAGAACGATGCCCGCGGGACTGATCAGTTCCCAATAAGGCGGGTCGTCTTCTTTCTCAACCGTCGTGGGTTTGATCTCGAGTGTCGATCCATCTGACAGCCTGCAGCGCAGCTCTCCAGACTCCTCATCAATATCGGCAGCCTCAATTGAGCGCTCGGTGAGCTGAGCTGGATCAGATGGAAGCCACTCGGCATCTTGGGTCGCGAGACGCCAGAGCTCGCCCTTCGAGTCTCGAACCTCGACATGAAGAATATCCGGATAGGCGACGCGCGCGGCCACAATCGACCCGCGCATCGAGCGCAGGACACTTGAGGGAGAAGCATCAAGAGCTATGACGGTCGCCATGAGTCCCTCCATTCTCGCAGCCACGCCAGCAGTTCGCTGTAGTCCATGTGTTCTTGCGCGCCCGTCGATTCCTTTTCAGCGTGTAAGGCTTGACTAGCTTCGTAGCGCTCGATCACGGACAGGCCGGCCTCCCTGCAGGCCTGGCGAAACTGCTTGATATCCCGCTTCCGAGTCACGGCGCAGCGACTTTAGCGCCACGGCCGCGACGGCCTCCATGTGCGTGCACCAGCTCATCGCTGGGGCGAGCTCGCCGCCCGTGATCAGCCCACGCGACGAGCTGCCGTCAGCCCATCCACCAAGCTCAAATACCGCTCGCGCTGCCGCGTCCACGCGATATCCGCCAAGCGCTCCGTCGCCCGCGCCGCGCGCCGGCGCGCCTCCTCCGGGTCCGCGCACACCGCCTCGATCGCCCGCGCCAGCGACTGCGGATCGCCCGGCGTGTACTCGTGCAGGTCCGCCTCCGAGAAGTAGCTCGAGATGCCCGGCAGCCGCGAGGCCACGACTGGGAGGCCCATGTGCACGTACTCCAGCAGCTTCACCGGTAGTAGCAGCTCCGTGAAGCGGTCGTGCAGCGTCGGCACCACGCCGATGTGCGCCGCCCGCAGCTCCGCCGGAATCCGCTCGAACGGCACCGGCTCCGGGGTCACATGGATGCGCTGCGAGTCGACCTCCGCTGCCAGCGCCGCCAGCCGGTCGCGATCTTCACCCGAGCCGCACACGCGCAACTCCAGGCGCGGCACGCTCTCGCGCAGCCTGCTCCACGCGCGTATCGCGCTTTCCACGCCAAAGCGCGGCGCCAGCCCGCCGTGGTAGAGCACCCGCAGCGGCCCCTCCGCCGGCCAGCGCACCGGCTCGCGCGGTGGGCCGAAGACCTGCTCGTCGGGAGAGTTCATCACGACCGTCGTGCGTCCCACGCCCACGCCGCGGCCTTCCAAGCGCAGACGCGCCTGCTCGGTCACCACCACCACGCTGCTCGCCAGCGCCGCGCTGATGCGCTCCTCGCCCTTCAGCAGCCATTCCAGTCGATCGTCCGGCGGGCGGCCGTACTTCGTCGCGAACAGCTCCGGGAAGGTGTCGTGCACGTTAAGGATCACCGGCACTCCCCGCAAGCGCGGCGCGAGCGCCGCCGCCGTCAGGATGTCCGGCATGTTATGCGCCTCCACCAGATCGAAACGCCGGCGCGCGTCCAGCGCGCTCACGCGCCACAGCGCCCGCGCCAGGAAGCTGCCATAACCCCGCACGTACGCGCTCGCGCCCCCCGCCGCCTTGGACGTCGCGATCGGGTGCACGCGGATCACGCCCTCGCCCACTCGCAGCTCCTCGCGCTCGCCCACGCACACCAGGTCCACCTCGTCGCCGCGCTCCGCCAGCGCCCGCGCCTGACGCTGGATGCGCGAGTCCAGGCGGAAGTCCGAGATGTGAATCATCGCGACTCGCAGACCCCGTCCTCGTAGACGCTCCCCGGGCGATGCGCGCCCGCCGGTCGCTGCGGCGCCACCCGCCCGCGTCTCGTCTGTGGCTACCGCGCCGCTGTCCAGCGTTACCGTGCCGTTCGCCGTCGAGCCGCCGCTCATCAGCGAGTCTCCGCTCAGCACAGCGCCACCTCACCGCCGTCGCCGACGTTCACGCGCAGCGCGCGCGGTAGTGAGAAGTCGCGAAACACCCGCGCGTCGCGGCCCACCACGCTGCCTACCAGGCGTCCACCGATATGGGTGATGCTCGCCCCGCGCAGGATGATCGAGCGCTCCACTTCCGCGCCCTCGATGCGCACGTCCGCGCCGATCGATGTGTACGGCCCGATATACGAGTCCACCACCTGCGAGCCGGGGCCCAGCGTCGCCGGTCCCACGATCACGCTGGAGCGCACGCATGCCGTCGCGTGCGCCTCCACGTAGCCCTCGATCCTGTTGCCCTCCGATTCCGACCCCGGGATCTCCGTCACGGTCTCACCCGGTTCGCGCGAGAGCGCGTCGAACGCGATCCGGTTGCACTCCAGCAGATCCGTCGCCTCGCCGCAATAGCTGCGCCATCCGTTGACACGCTCGATGCTCACACCCGCACCTCTGTCCACGAGCTGTTCGGCCACCGCCACCAGGTCAAGCTCGCCGCATCGCCACTCGAGCACCGCGATTGCATCGCGCAGCGACCCCGGGCCGAACAGGCACGCGCCCGCCAGGTCCAGCGCGCGATCCTCATCGCGCACACCCGTCAGCCGCAGCATGCGCCGCGCCGCCAAGCCAATCGAACCGCTCACCGCGGGTTGGCGGTGCACGAACGCCACGAGGTCGCGTCCATCTTCGCCGAGTGCGCCCATGAGCGGCGCCAGCGGCTGCGTCAGCAGGCCGTTGGCCGCGTGCACCACACACGGCGCGTCCTCCACGAAGCCGCCCACGCTCGCCAGTGCTCGCTCGGGTGCTCCGTCCTCATAGGGCACGTACTCGACTGCCAGTCCCGCCGGTCCGTCCGCCGTCACACAGGCGCGCAACTGCTCGCTCATCGAGCTCGGCACCAGCAGCGCCACCTCCGCGACTCGCGCCTGCAGCATCGCGTCCAGCACGTGGCAGACGATCGGCCGGTTCGCCACGCGCGCGAGCGCCAGGCTCGCCGTCCCGTCGCGCGAGGACGAGCCCATCGCGGGCGTTATCAAGCCTCTAACGAGCATATGACCAGATAACGTGCCGCGTCCGGCGTTGCTCGCGTATATCCGTCGTCGCGACGCTCAACCCGTTTGACCGACGTGCGCGCCCAGCATGCGACGACGTAGCTCGCGCCGCGTGAAGCGGCGGTACTCGAGGTCCGGAACTCGCTGCACCCGCCGCGCCGCCGCACGCGCGTAGCCGTAGAGAAAGGCCGCTCCCGACAGGCCCGCGGGTGCGCGCCGCGCAACCTTGAGCGAGCGCAGCGTCACCCAGAGCGGGTCATAGTGCGCGATGTACGCACACTCGCCGTGGCGCGCATGTCCGCGCAGCGCGCCGTCCGCGCTCGCCACCGGCCGGTGATGTACCGAGACCAGATCCGGAAAGCTACGCGTGCTGAATCCACGCATACGCGCGTATGTCTCGTCGATCGTGTCCCAACCCAGGCACTCCCGCATCCCGCCGATCGCCTCCCAGCAGACGCGCGAGTAGCACTTCAATGCGCCATGCACGTGGTAGTCCGGGATCGTGATCCGGCGCATCTCCCCGTCCTGTCTCGGCTCCACCAGAACCCCTCCCGCAAGCCCCAGGCGCGGATCGCGCGCAAAGCGCTCGAACAGCACCCGCAGATACTGCGCCGGTAGCTCGATGTCGCCATCGAGCTTCATCACATGCGTGTACTCGCTCAGGTCCGCCGCCGCCAGCGCGTGATTGAAGTTACGGACCTCCACCGCTCGCGCCAGCCGGTCGCGGGCCCCCGCCGCCGCATCATTCGCCGGCGCCTGCAGCACCGTCAGGAACGGAATGTCACGCTCCAACTCGCGCAGCAGTCCCAGCGTCTCATCGGTAGAGCCGTCGTCGATCGCGATCCACTGCGCCGGTGCCAATTGCTGTGCCGCGACCGCACGCGCCACACGCTCTATATGCCGCGCCTCATTGCGCACGGGGGAGATGATCAGAACCCTCGGTTGAGATTCGCTCACGAGCAAGGAACGGATCAGAACCCCCGTTGTTTCGTCGTGGATCTCGCAGTCGTGATTGTCTCCGCCAACGACGCCCAATGGCTCGGGCCCTGCCTGTCGAGCGTCCTCGCGCACGCCGGCGACGTGCAGCTCGAGCTGATCGTCGTCGATAACGCCTCCACCGACGGAACCCACGAGCTGGTCGGAGCTCGTTTTCCGCACGCGCGCGTCGTCAGCTCTCCCAATCGCGGCTTCGCCTACGGCAACAACCGCGGACTCGAACACACCTCCGCGCGCTACGTGCTGCTACTCAATCCCGACACCGCGATCCTGCAAGGCACCTTCGCGGAGCTGCTCGCCACACTCGACGCGTCTCCCGAGATCGGACTCGCCGGCGTTCGCCAGGTCGATGCCGACGGAGCTCTGCTGCCCACGATCCGCCGCTTTCCCAGCGCCGCGCGCGCGCTCGGCGAGGCGTTCGCCTCCGAGCGCTGGCCGCTGCGCCCGCGCTGGGCCGGAGAGCGCGTTCTCGACTCCGACGCCTACACCCGCGCGCACGACTGCGACTGGACCGCCGGCTCCTTCATGCTGATCCGCCGCGAGGCCCTCCTCAGCGCCGGGGTGCTCGACGAGCGCTTCTTCCTCTACTCCGAGGAGACCGACCTCTGCCTCCGCATCCAGCGCGCCGGCTGGCGTATTCGGCACCTGCCGCAGATGACCATTCGCCACCACGCCGGCAAGGCCGGCGCGCGTCCCGCGCTCGTCGCGCAGGACGCGCTCTCGCGCAAGCTCTACGCCCGCAAGCACCTCACGCCGCTGCATCGCGGGCTGTTCCTCGGGGCCGTCGCCATGCGCCACGCGCTGCGCGGCGCCGGTGCGCGAGCCTACGAACTGACCGGCGCGCGTCCTCCCGCACAGCTCGCCGCCAAGGGCGAGAGCGCGCGCTTGGCGCTGCGCACGCTGGTCGGTCGCGCCGATGCTCCGTTCATCGCGCCGCCGTCCACCGCGCTCTGTGCCGCGACGGCTGCGCCCGCGACGGCTGTTCCCGCGACGGCGGTGCCCGCCACGGCGAAGCCCGCTACAGCGCAGTCCGCGGCGCCGGGGTCCGCCGCCGACCCTCTCACAGGAGACGACACAACGCTTGCAAGTCGGCGCGAACACGACACGTTGTTCGTTTGACCCCACCTCGACGGAGACGCTCGCCATGGAACTTGCCGAAATTCTCAAGATCATCGCCTCACGCAAGCTGGTCACGCTCGCGATCGTCGTGCTGGCGATAGCCGCCGCCGTCGGTGTCAAGCTCGCCACGCGCTCCGCACCCAAAGGCGCCGCGACCGTGCAGATCCTCGTCGACTCGCCCAACTCCGCGCTCGCCAACCTCGTGCAGAACACCGTTCCGCTTACCGCGCGCGCCGCCGTCTTCGCGCAGGTGATGGCCAGCCAAGCCGTCATCGAAGAGATCGGCAAATCCGCTGCGATCCCCGCGAGCCTGATCACCGCCGAAGGCCCCTACAGCGGCACCGGTCAGAAGCTCGACGTCGTTACTCCCTCCGAGGCGCGCGGCAACCAGCTGCTGGCTCAGAACGTTCCCTACAAGCTCACGTTCCTCGCCCAGGAAAACGAGCCCGTTATCACCGCCTCCGTGCAGGCGCCCAACATCACCAGCGCCGCCCGGCTCGCGGGCGGCGTCTACCCCGGGATCACCGCCTACGTCGCGAGTTTGCAGAAGACCATGAACACGCCCACCGCTCAGCGCGTCACGATTCGCGAGCTCGGACCGCCGCAGGCCGGCACCGTCAACACCAGCGCCGGGATGACCGTCGCGGTCGCCGCCGCCTTCGGGGTACTGCTGCTAGGCGGGCTACTGCTCGTCGGCTTCGAAGGTGCCCGTCGCAAAGCGCTTGCTGCCGAAGCGCTGCTCGAGCGTGGCCGCGCCGTTGAGCTCGACGACGCCGTGCTCGCCGAGAACTTCGAGAGCGTCGCCGCCGCCCGCGACCGCGGCGGCGCCCGCGTCGGCGCCCGCGCGAGCAACGGCAACGGCAACGGCAACGGTCACAGCAATGGCCACCGCAACGGCAAAGGCAAAGGTCGTCCACGGACCGGCACGCCGTCTGCCGCGCAGTCGGCCGACGCGACACAGCGCGACTCCGATAGGCCCGCACCATTGCCCGTCGGGGAGCGTGACTGAGCGCGGCCGCGACCTCGGGGAACCGCTGAATGCTCCCGCGCAGTCTCCAGCCGCATCCGCGGACCGTCGGCCTCCTCGTCCTGCTCGCCGCGCTCGTCGCGCTACTGGCCGCCTACAGCCCCTCGCTCTCGCCGCCCGGGCTGCATCCCCGCGGCCTCACCATGGGGGCCGCCAAAGCGAAGGTGCTGCTCTACACCTCCGCGATCGGCTCCGCGCCGACCACGATCTCATCCGAGACCAAGGCCGACACCTATCTCGCCGCGCAGAGCGCCGTGCAATACGACCTCTACCTGCAGAGCAACGAAGCAACGAGCACGATCGCCCGGGATATAGGTCTGCCTGACCAGCGCGTCGTCGCTTCCGGACCCTTCACGTTGTTGCTCGGCCTCGGCAACCTCCCCCATCCGCAGCCCCCCGATCCGCGGACCCTGAACCACTCCTATCGGCTCCTGATCGACGTCGATGGCGCCACGCCCGTGCTCACGATCTACGGCCAGGCGCCCAGCGCGCGTGCCGCGATCGAGCTCGTCGATACCGCGCGCAACGTCCTGATGAAGCACGTCTCCGATCAGGAGACCGCCCAGCGTCGCGAAGCCGGCGAAGCCGCGATCGTTCGCCCACTCGGGCCCACCACCGGCGGGCTCGTCGACCCCGGAGTCCAGTGGGAGCTGATGGCCTTCGTGTTCGACCTCGTCCTCGCCCTCGGCGGCAGCCTCTTCTACGCGCTGCGGCTGCGCGGTGCTCGCGCGCCGAGCGCCGCCGATGCGCTGGACATGCTCGACGACGAGTCCTTTGCCAGCGATGACTGGCCCCACACCAAGCGCGTGCTGCCCTGGGGGCTCGCCGGCTTCATGGCGATGCTGTTCCTCGTGCCCTTCCAGTCGATCGAATTGCCCGGGGGGGCCAACCTCGACCGACCGCTGCTCGTCGCGCTCGCGCTGCTCTGGTTCTGCACTCTCGCGCTCGTCAGCGGCGCCGCGCGCCCGCGCGTGAAGTTCACCGGCGTTCACTTCGCGGTGTTCGCCTTCCTCGCGCTCTGCTGTCTTGGCGTCGCCCTCAACGCCGGGACGCTCGCCAACATGGACGAGGTCGGCCTCGCCGCCAAGAAGCTCGCGCTGCTGCTCTCCTACATCCTCTTCTTCGTGATTGTCGCCTCCGTCGTGCGCCCCCGCGAGGTGCCCCGCTACGTCGCGCTGATGGTCGGCCTCGGGGCCGTGCTCGCCCTCGCCACGATCCTCGAGTTCCGCACGCACTACAACATTTTCTACTCCCTCTGGGCCCGCGTGCTGCCCGTCACGATCCCCAGCGAACTCGACACCGCCGACTCGATCGGTCGCCTCAACGTGCTCGGGCCCACCGACCAGCCGCTCGAGCTCGCCGCGCTGCTCGCCATGGTGCTGCCGTTCGCCCTGATGCGCTCGATCGAAGCCGCCACGCGCCGTCGACGGCTGTTTTACATTGCCGCCGTCGGCCTGCTGCTCGCCGCCGGCGTCGCGACCTCGCGCAAGACCAGCCTCGTCGCGCCCGCCGCCGCGATCCTGCTGCTCGCCGTCTACCGCCCCCGCACCGTGATCCGCTCGCTGCTCGGCTTGGCGCTCGTGCTTGGCGTGCTCGTCCACGCCACCTCGCCCGGCGCGCTCGGATCGGTCTTCGAACAGCTCGAGCCCGGGCACATCAACACCGTCTCCACCACCACCGACCGCGTCGCGCGCTACGACGCCGTGATGCCCGACGTCCTGAGCCACCTGCTGATCGGGCGCGGCTACGGCACCTACGACCCGCACAAGTACCGCATCCTCGACAACGAATACCTCGGCGTCATGATCGCCGTCGGACTGCTCGGACTCGTCGGCTACGCCGCGATCCTGCTCGCGATGATGGTGCTCGCACATCGCACCATTCGCGGTCCCGACCCGCGCCGCGCCGGGCTCGCGCTGGCGAGCCTCGCCTCCGTCGGGGTGATCCTTGTCGTCAGCGCCTTCTTCGACGTCTTCTCCTTTCCGCACGTCCCCTACCTGCTGTTCTTCATCGGCGGCATGATCGTCGCCCTGCGCAATCCCTCGCCGGTCAAGCCACCCGCGCCCGAGCCCGCGCGTGTGCTGCGCGACCCGTTGAGCCAGTCGCCCCGCGGGTCGCTCGCCGGCGAGCCCTTCCCGCCGCCGTCCGACGTCGCCGAGGGGATCGGTCGGCCTCGGCGCCAGCCGGTGGCAGTCGCCTAGCTAGCTGCCGCGGCTCGCTCCCCCGCGTAGCTCCATACCCTCGACCGCAACCAGCACGGCTAACGCACCCGGCTCGTCGCCGTCACACTACGTCCAGCTTGGCCGCCGCGCAAAAGCGCTACCGCCCAAACCTGCACCCGGCGGCCACGTCTTTGGGGGGGCAGTAGCAGCGACAACGTCACGTGGGGGCGTGCCGCCACGCTGACAGTGGCCGACGCACGAGCAACGCCGCGTGCAGTGACTACGAGTTGTCCACCGCGCCCCGCACCAGTTGCCAAGTGCACCGTCACTCGAGTGCCGCCGTGCCGGCGCGTCGCCGATACGCGGTCTATTCGGACCGCCGCGCGCGGCGCTCGATTGACCAGTCTCACTAGCAGCCTGCTGCCACGACCCAGCACAGTCGCCTCGAGCGTGGATGCCGCCGGTTCGAGTCGCTGCGGCGCGCCCAGCTCCAGACGCTCGCCCCGACGCAGATGTATTGGGGCGGACCTAAAGGTCTGCGGTGGTCCGGGTCCAACACGACTGACCGTAAGCCTCACGGTACCGCTCGCAGTAACGATGACGGTATTGGCCACGCGCAGAGTAGCCGCGCCAGATACGGTGCCGCCAAACCCGATGGTGGTGTGGCGATCGCCTCGCTGGCGAGTGAGCTGCAGACCAATCGCAGTCGGTTTAGCCGGAGTCACGCCGATTTCGCCCTTCCCCAAGGAAAGTTGGACTTGACCACCCGCCCCGGTGCTGATGACCCCGTCGAGCTTGTCGGCAAACAGGTTCTGCGTACCGGCCGCGACGGACTCCTTGTAGGATTCGTCTGTCGCAAATGACAAGGCCGGTGGTGTCGACAGGCGCGTCGTGGCGCTCGGTTCGCTGAGGGCCATCACTTGCACATCCGCGCGCGACGCAAGCGGGTTCAATTCTCCCTGGTGGTCGTAGAGGGTATGTCTATGCGCGTCGGTTATCTGCCCGACTGCTGATCCAGTTGCGACCGCTTGGCCGCCTCCCTCGGACAAAGGAGTCAGGTTTCCATGGACGGTGTCAAACGCGATTGGGACCAGTTGGTCGATCGGACCACTCCAGATTGGTCCCGCGGCCCCAGCGAAGTCGCCATCGAACGTCCAGTTGCCCGAGCCGTCGATATGGATCTGACTCAGGGCCAACTGATCTTGATGCTGTGATGCCTGGATATCCTCGGTCGATAGATAAGGGCGGTTCGGGTCGTAGACCGCAACGTTGAAACTGCCGTCGGGTTGCCGCGGTTCCAGTCGGTAGGCAACCAGCTCGTGTCCATCCCAGGCGTTCTTAACGCCCGGAATATGCTCGAACGGGTTCAGCGACGTGGTATGGGGATCGTGGTAGTGGACCTGCAAGCTGATGAGCGCCGGGCCTTTTGAAAGTGCAGCACTTAGTTGCCCGTAGAGATAGCTCAGGCGACTGCCGCTACGCTTCAGGCCAGCCGCGTAGGCGGAGAGCTGGTTGTTGTACTGGACACTGAATTGACGGATCGCCTGCGCGTACAGGTAGTGTCGCATCTGCCATTTGTAAGGTTCTCCCGCGACTTGCCATTCCGGTAGATCCCACGTATCTGCCTCCGACCAGAGCGGCGAGGTGCGTCGAGGGTCCACGGTGCTGCTCAACGGATCGAGATCCTGCGAAAGGCGCAAGCTGCCCATCGCAAAGCCGAAGCACAATCCTCCTTCGAGCGTCTTCTGGGCTTCTGAGAGGATCTGCAAGGCATCAGTGGTCGGAGTCTTCGAGCCTTTGCAGTGCGAGCACAATGACCAAGGTGCATATGCCGCCGAGCCAAACGCCGCCGCCACATCCCCAAACTGAACGTCGTTCTTGGGAGCGCCGAAATCGTTGATGAACTGGAAGCCGTCGGTGTTGCGGTAATTATTGATCGCATATGGCACGCTTGGACCGACGTTGCCATAGGGATCGATGATGCTGAGGCCACCACTGGTTGCATTTGCCGGCACGGCGGCCGTCAGCGTCGTGGAGCTCTGGACGGTTGCGTTTACAACGGCGGCCGTGTTCCCAAACTGTATCTGAGTCCCCGGACAGAAAGACTTGCCCGTGATCGTCACGGTCGTCGCCGCTTGGTTGCCGATGACGACCTGACCGGACGATGGCGAAACCGCCGCAACTTTGTCCGAACAGTGAAATGGACTACTCGGATAAAATGGGCAGGTGCCGTTGGCGGCGGTCACCTTCTCGATACTTTCGAGCTGCGTCGCATACAGGCAGGAGTCCGGTCCGACCGCCGTCAGATCCCCACGGGTGCCGCCGGTTACCATCGGCGTATAGGTCGCAGGGGTCGTCGCGAGATCCACCTTCGTGATCGATCCGTCGTTGGAGTTGACCGCCAGGAAAGGCGCTTCGTTTGGATTGGTGGTTTCGGCAACCGCGATGCCGTCGGCCTCGCTGACGTAACCGACGGGTGTGCTGACCCCCGGGTTTGGCGACGCCGTACCCGTGAGCGAGATGATGTTGCCTTCGTCCTCGGTGTAAAGTGTGCCATCCGGTCCGAACACGATCCCATCGGGGCTCGAGAGGCTTTCGCCGTAATCGGTTACCGTCGGATCTTCCGAGGCCGGGTTGGCGATGCGCTGGATGGGGGAGCCGTCGGCCGCCACGAAGAGGTCACCGCTCACGGGGTCGGTGGCGAGCCCCAGCGGCTCGAGTCCTGATACTACGATGCGGATGATCGCGCCGGTGCTGGGGTCCAGCTGGGCGATGTCGCCGCTGCCTTCGACCTCCTGTCTAGCGACGAACAGGTCTCCCGCTTTGTCGAACGCAAGGCCGATGAGGTATCCCGGGATCGGACTGCTGCTCACCAGGGTCGCGCCACCCGCCACTCCTCCGGTCGGCGGGAACTTGTAAAGATTGCCGTCAGTGTTGTCGACCGCAAAAAGCGTGCCATGGCTATCGAACGCGAGGCCCATCGGCCCAAAGCGGTTTTCGGTCGGAAATCCCGTCGCAAAGTCGTTGACTGCAAAGCCCGGGCTGGCTGTGCCGGCACCTTGTGCGCTGAGCGGCGCAGCCAGCAGCGCAGCCAGCGCGAGGATCACTGGAATGAATCGGCCCATCGGCCGGCGCATAAAAGTCATAACCCGCTCCTCATCCGCTTTAGAGATGTCGTCGTCGCGCGCGCCGTTTGGGATGCCCGGTCGACAGCACGATCGCCACCGCGGTCTGCGGGGAGAGTACCGCTCCCGGTCTATAACTCAGGCGGATCACCGAGCCGCTACGAACTAGCCTGCTAGCGATGTAATAGATTCGGCCGACACGACAGTGTCCGGCGCGGATCCGACGCTCGACGGTCGACAAGTGCATACGCGTGCTAAAGGCAGGGATGATACAAGGAGACGGCGGGGGCGGCGGAGGCGGCGGCGATACAACGGTAAAAGTCTCCGGCTGGGGCCCCGCGATGGGGGAAGTGTCGGTTGCGGAGCCGGCTAGCCACAGGCAGATCAAGTAGGTACCCGCCTTCGACTGGGTCGTCGTGGCCTGCTCTGAGAAGGAGCCATTGACGTATTGCCCTTCGATGAGCTCGTTGCCGGAATCCGCTTCGTAGGTTTGCGCGCACGCGGCACCGCCGGCTGGTCGGATCTTCGCGAAGACCTTCTCGGGGGCTTCGCTCGAGCCGGCGACGGTGATCGTCGTCGCCTGTTCCGGCCGCGGCAGCAGGGGATTCGTCGTGGCTGTGATAGTGCCTGTCGGGGAGCGAAAGGTGATCGTCTGCGTGATTGGTGTTGGCACGATAGTGTGATCATTGGGTGCGATCCAAATGCAAAAGACAAACGTGCCTTTTTCGTTCCACGTCCCTGCGCGGGAGAAGCTGAATGCGCCGTTGACTTCGGTTGCATCACCGTATTCTTCGTAGTAGCCTTCAAACCACTGACCCGTATCGGTGGCTGCGGTTGACGCACAGGGCGCGCCGCCGGGGTTGCGGTACTTGATGAAGATGCGCTCAGGCGCGGACGCGTCGCCACTCACGGTGAACACTCGCGGCATTTCAGCGGCCGGGTCTGATTGGCCTGCGGTGTTGGTAACGGTGATCGACGCGCTGTCGGCGAATGCCTGCGGGCATAGTGCAGCTCCTGCGGTGATGCCCGTAAGCAACAGGGCTGACAGGAGGAGGGCACGAACTCTGGCTTTCATGGATACCTTTCAGGGCCTGTAGACGTTGATTATGAGTGGCAAGTCGACTGCACCGATTGGGCGACCGCTCGGAATGTCGCTCTTAGCTGGTCGAACTGATTGATGGGCGTCGACCCGAGCACCGCGAAGCCCCCCGTGCATCGATTGAAGAAATAGTCGATGCGCCGGTCACCGGAGATCTGAAATATCCACATCCAGGATTGCACTCCGGCCAGGTCGCCGGGCCCATAGAAGAGCTGCTGGTATCCACTTGACGCTTGCAGTGCTTGGTGTACCGGCGACGCGTCTTGTTCGAGGGTGAGATTCGCCTTCGCGGGGCTCTCGTCGATCAGCGTGTAATCAGCGCTATCGGCTGAGTCGGCCCATCTGCTCTCAACATACCCCGGCTTCTGGACTTCATCCTCTTCGATTCCCCAGCCGGCAGGTATCGCCGCAGTGATACGAGCGCCGTCGTAGGGGACCAGGCGAGGCGCAAGCGGCTGGGTCGGCGTTACGGAGTTCGCCTGCGAGGAGGCCGCTGACCGCGGCGCCGCGGACGCTTTCGAGTTGGTCGGAGCGGATTCGCTTGTCCTCGTGACAGTCACCACGGCGGCGGCACGCACGCTCGCGCCTCCGGGCGAGCTCGAGAGCACAAGGATCAGCACTACGGCCGCAACGACCAGCGCTCCGCCGATCGCGCCGGCAGCCACCCACGCGCGGCGGTGGATGGAGGTGTCCGACCGTGCCGGCGGTTGCGCAGCATATCCTGGAAACGCACCGACCGCGGCCGTTTGCGTTGGTGCTTGCGGCCATGAGGAGGGAGGATTTGCGCCGTATGGACCGGCGCCTGCCGGCGGCTGGTTCGGACCCGCCGCCGGCGACGGGCTCGCCGGCCAGCTGACATCCGGCTCGACTATGCGGCGCGTGCCGCATTTCTTGCAGAAGCGAGCACTGGCGTCGGTGGGTGCGCCGCAGCGATGGCAGTAGAGGTCGGGCTGGCTCATCAGTGACCCTCAGGATTCAGGCGCCGTGCCGCCGGTCTGGTTTCCATTGCGGCTGGTCGGACTGGCTTTGCCCTTTTCCTTGGGGCGAGCTTTCGGATTCTTCGCGGGTTCCTGGGGTCGGGTCGTCGTCGAGGGCTGCCGCGGCGTCTGGGAGTTGGTTTGCGCGGGAGCACCGACTGCCGGCCGATCGGGGCCTCGAGCCACCAGCGGCGGGGCAACCGAGCGGTAGTCGGCCCTCGCCGGCGGGATCCGGGGAGCCGTCCGACGAGCGCGCCGCACGAGCTGGCCGATCGTGGGCCCCGCCTTGGCCGTCGCCGGAGTCGTCGATTCGCTCTGGGGAATTTGCGTCTCGCTAGCGGGTGGATGTGGCACTCGCAGCAGTCGCACCTTTGGCTGCTGTTTTTCCTGCTGCACCAGCGAGGTCGCTATCGCGGGCACCGCAAATCCGGCCGCGGCGCCACTACATGCGAGTGCCAGCAGCGCGCGCCATCCGATCTCTGCATGTCTGCTCACGCTCATCATCTACCGCGGCGCCGCCCGCTCGTGCCGGCGCCGCGAGCCGTCAATGCTCGGAATTGCCATCGACGTATCCGCGGGTCGACATGATCACGAGCACACCGGCTCGGCGCTGGCCGCCACCGCCCCGAACGTCATCTGTTCTTGCCGGAAGATCGCGATTGGCGCCGCAACGCCGATCACGATCGCGGCCTTCCCGCGACAGGCGGCCAAGAAGTACGTCTCATTCGTCAGGCCCGCATTCGTGTAGGTCACCTGCCAAGCCTCGCGCCCGCCAGGGAAGGTAACCGGGCCGTATGAACTGACGGCATCACCGGTCTTCTTGACGGCCTTCAGGGCCGCTGCGGCTTGGCGGTGGCCGTCTTCGCCACTCGAGCCTTGAGCCACGATCGTCAGGGTCGAGCCTGAGTGCTTGGGGTCGGTGAACTCGGCCCGAGTCGTCCCGTTTGCTGCCTGCGCCGTCGCGCGCCAACCCGCCGGCACGATCGCGGTCAGCTTGCCCGTGCTCACGAGTGCGAACAGACCCGGTGCGGCGTCGGAGACGGTCGTTGCGCCGCTATCTGCGAGTAGCTCAAGCGCCTGTCGTCTGGTGACGGATGCGCTCTTGAGGTTCTTGCCGGCCGACCCGCCAAGCGTAACAAGCAAGATCACCACCAGGGCCGCAACCACGACAACTGCTCCGCCAGCCGCGGCGTACGGGATCCAGCTGCGCGAGGTCACGGGCGGCTGGCTGCCGGCCGGCGGGGGCGGCGCAGTGGGCGGTGGCGGTGGTGGCGGTGGCGACGGCGAGGGCGATGGTGGCGGTGGCGGTGGCGGTGGTGCCTGTCCGGCTGGGGGAGCACCCGGCGCGATCCGCGAGGTACGGGAGGTGGCCATCGCCGGATGCTCCTGCGGCGAGTGCGCCGGCGGCGGCGTCGTCGTCGCCGGCGGCAAGTCCGACGAAGGCGGCGGTGGCGTCGCAAGCGCGACTCCGCAGCTGCCGCAAAACGCACTCGGCTCGTCGATCGCGGCCCCGCAGTTCTGGCAGTACTCCCTAGTTTGGCTCATTGGTCCCCCCGGTCCTCGATGGTCAATTGGCTCGTACCAGCGCTGCCGTCAAGCCGGGGCTGCCCGCCGCCAGCCAGCCCGCGATTCCCAATCCCAAGCCAAGCCCAAAGGCAGTCAGCGCGGGGCGCACAGGACTCGCAGCTCGCGCACGTGAACGGGTAAGCCGCCGCGGCACGAGCTGCTCGTGGAGAAAGACATAGTGTCCCTCTTGCCAGCCATAGAGGGCGGCGCGGCGGCGTCTGGAGTCAAACACGAAGCCGAACTGGTTTGGCCGCGCAAATGATTCCTGCGCCGCATCGAGCTCGGTGCGCGTGAGTTTGGTATTCGGTCCAGGACGGCTCACCCACCAGCCGACGATGTCCAATCCCGCATAATGGCGGGCCATCATCGAATGTATATACGCCCAGGCCTGGTGATCCAGCTGTGCGTGCGCGGGCACTCGAGCGCTACCGGCCGGAATCATCGCTGAGATCCGAGCAGGCATGCCGGTACGTGACGGATGTCCGACCAGCACGCCCACGATCTCCGATCCTGGCTTGCTGAAGGCTGCCTGGTAGAGCGCGTACAGAACACCCTCGTCCCACTTCGGCGACGGTGTGAGCGCATGCGCGAGCCCGCCCTCGTTCCCGCCGGCGCGAGGGCGCTGCTCATCCGCCATAGCAGAAGACGCTGTTCGTGATGCAAGCCTCGTTCAGTCCTTGACTGAAGCCCGCGACTTCTCCCTGGGCGGTACCCGCGGCTTGACCCTCGCTGAAGCCTTGCGATTGGCCACTGTTGTAGCCCGCCTGCTGGCCGGCCGTAAAGCCCTTTTCTTGCCCTTCGGAGAACGCTGCCTTGCGCGCTTGGGAGACGGCTCGCGTCTCGGCCGACGCAAACGCCGTCTTCTGGTTGTCGAGGGCCTGCTGCTCGGCAATTTGGTCGGCCTGCGATTGCTGGACGATCTTGCTCTGCACCGATTCATTGGACAGCCGTGTGCCTCGACCGATGAAGAACCCGACCAGCAGTGCGCACACCACCCCCAGCGTGAGGGCGGCGCTTGCACCAATCCAAAAACCCGTCGTCCTTCCGGTTGGTGGAAGCGGCGGAACCGCCGCGGGGTGCATCGGTGGTCCGTAATAAGTGGGATGAGTCGGATATGCGGGTGCCATGGGTGGCATACCGGCCCCCGGCGGTTGAAGCTGCGGGTACTCCTGGGTGCTCACCTAATCCCCCGTCTCCTAAGCGGAATACTTCTAAGTAGCGGCAAATGTACTATAAGCCGCGATCAAGGATCACTGCGAGTGATGCTTCCGAAGTTACGTGTGATTCAAAAGAGGGGGCACGCATGAATGCCGGCGAGGAGACGACGAGCGGACCACGTTGCGCCAGCTGCGGCGCGTCGTTCGACGCGAATGCTCGCTTCTGTCGGGGCTGCGGAGCTGCCCTCCGCGATACTAATGACGAAGGCGCGCGGACCGTCGAGGCGACTGCCCTTGCCCAACCAACGACGGGGCTACACGCATACGACTCGGCGTCGCCAAACGACGACGCGGCTGCACCGGCCGAGTCGGCGCAGCCGGTGACCGCACGCGACGCCGCGTCGCCGCGTGCCGAATACCCCGGTCCGCCCACCGGGCCGGAGACTCCTGCTCAGGGAGCCCCTTCCGCGGTACCCACCGGACATCAGCCGTCGCCTGGTTTCCCCGCGGCCCCAGCGCCCGGCTATCAGCCGCCCCTTCAGGCGGGCCATCCAGGGGGCTATCCGGCGACACCGCCCGGATACGGAGTTCCTCCACCCGGTTACCCAGGCTACGCTGGCCAGCCGCCCGTCTATCAACCACCGGCGCCGGGCGGATACCCAACGTCAGCCGGGTATCCCCTCCAACAGACGCAGGGGCCGTTACCTCAGCAACAAGGCACCAAGCAGCGCGGCCCCTCTGGCTGGCTGGTCGGTGGCATCGCCGCGGCTATCTTGGCAATCGTTGGGATCGGTGTAGGCATCGTTCTCGCAGCACGCGGCTCGAGCACACCGACGCGACTGCTCGCGGTACCCGTCGTGACCGGCGCCGCGCCAGCCGCGAGCGCAGCGGCGTCCTCATCCGCGCCGGTCTCCGTGGGAGCTCATCATGCTGCGGCACCTTCCACGCCGGTCGCCAAAGTCCCACCGGCAATCGGGCCGGTGCCGCGGGTCAGCATCGCCAGGCAGGTCGACCAGCAACGGGAAGTCGAGAACACCATTCAACGCGAGTTCTCTTTGATCACCGAACACAAGTTCTCAGCGGCCTATGCGCTGCTAGCGCCCAGTCTGCAGAGCGGTGAATCGGGATGGGTAGCATCCCATCGCAGCAACGGCATATACAACGTCAATGTCGCGACTAGCGCGACCATCAACTCGCCAGAATCCGCGACCGCGAGCATCGTGAAGATGACGACACTCGACGGTGAAGGGTGCAAGAACTGGACCGGTAGCTGGAACCTGGCCAAGATTGCCGGACAATGGCGAATTAGCGAAGCGAACATTCATCCCGAACCGTGCTGAGGATGCGGCGGCGGCCGCGCACGCAGGACGGCCACCGCGCAGCTGATGGCAAGCGCGGTAAGGAGCAGCTCGATGTCGGGTAAGCGCTTCCGAATGTTCGCCGTGGCCCTGTCGGCAATGGCGCCGGTCTCGCTCATCGCCTGCGGAGAAGCCCAGGTCGCCTTGGTCGCATCCAAGCCCGCCACGTCGACCAGCGCTACCAGGAGCGCGACCTCGCCGCTGCCACGCACGGCCGTCCCATACCACCAGGAGCGGAAAAGCTCCAGCGGATCCGCGACTCACGCTCCGACGCTCGCCCGCATGATCGGGCAGATGATCGTGGGGCGCTTCGCAGGCTCGGTACCGCCGGCGTCCTTCCTCGCTCAGATCAGGTCGGGAGAGTTAGGGGGCGTGATCCTCTACACGGAAAACGTCGCCGGTGGCGAGATCGCGACACGCCAACTGGACCAGCAGCTTCAGCGCGCCGCAAAAGAAGGCGGCAACCCGCCGCTACTGCTGATGACTGACCAGGAGGGCGGTGAAGTCAAGCGCCTAGCTTGGGCGCCGCCCGAGCTCGCGGCCGCCGAAATGTCTTCGGGTTCGATCGCTCAATCCGAAGGCGAGGCCACGGGAAGGGCGTTGCGAGCGGTCGGCATCAACGTCGACCTTGCGCCCGTGGCAGATGTTGTTCACACCGCGGGCTCCTTCCTTGGCAGGAGGTCATTCGGATCCAACCCGACGCTCGTCGCCGAACGCGCCTGTGGCTTCGCGGCCGGTGTCGCCAGCCAGGGCGTCGCCTACACGCTCAAGCACTTCCCGGGCCTCGGTAGGGCACTGACCAGTACCGACGTGCAACCCACAACCGTGAACGCCGCTGCGCCTGTGCTTCGCGGCGACTACTTGCCATATGTCGGATGCGGAAACAGTCCATACGGGCTTGTGATGGTCAACAGCGCCATATATCCAAGTCTCACCGGGACGGCAACACCGGCAGTGCTCTCCCGGAAGATCTACGACACCGAGCTGCCCCTCGCCGTGAGTGGTCACCCCGTCACGATAAGTGATGATCTGCAGTCGCCCGCGCTCGCCGGTGAAGCCACCCCCGGGCAACGCGCAATCAATGCAGGGCTCGACATTCTCCTCTACGCAAGCACGCAGGCGGGATCCAAAGATGCCTTTCAGGGGCTGCTTGCGGCGGCAGAGTCAGGCAACATCAGTCGCGCCAAGCTCGAACAGGCGCGTCAGGCGATTCAAGGACTCAAGGAGCGCGTCGCAGGCACATCCTCCCCGTCGGGTGCCGACGGATCCTTTGTTCCTTGACAGCTCGTCGCTGCGCGCGGTGAGATCGGCGTTGGCTGCGGTGCGCTCTGGCTCAGCCCGCCGGGTTGCGCGAGGGCGCGACCGCCGCGCTCACAACGCCGCCGCTGGCACCCCCGCCGCGCACGCGCACGCGCGCGAGCGGCGGGAAGACCCGTGTTAGCAGCAGCACCAGGTCATTCCACGCCGCCGGTGAGACCGCGCGCAGCGCCGCCGCGTAGGCCACCAGCCCGACGCTACCCGCGAGCGTCAGCGTGAGCACGCGCGGCAGCTCCGGGTCGAGTAGCAGGCGCAGCGGCTCGGTGACAGCCGCCAGCGCCACGCAACCCGCCAGCGCCGGGCCGAGCTCGGGGATCAGGCGCCGGATCGAGAGGCCCACGTAGCGGCCCAGCAGGAAGCGGTAGACGCCGACGAGGATCCCGATGTAGACCGCCACCACCGCGATCGCCACCGCGATCAGACCGTGGCCGACCGCGAGCGCCACCACCGTCGCGTAGACCGCGAGCATTGCCAGGTTGAAGTTCAGCAGCGCCCGCGGGCGGCCCACCGCGAGCATCACCTGCGGGTAGCCCGTGAGGATCGCCGCCACCATGCCCGCCACCGCAAGGATTTGCGTCGGTCCGACCGACGGCGCCCACGCCGCGCCGAGCACCAATGGGATCAGGATCGGCGCGAAGACGATCAGCGACGCCAGCAGCGGGAAGATCACCGCCGCGTGCACGCGCGTCGCGCGCTCGTGCAGTCCGCGCAGCTCCTCGCGGCTCTCCGTGCGCGAGTACACCGGGAACGCCAGCTGCATCATCACCCCGCTGAGCTTGTCCTGGTAGACCACGCCGAGGTTGAACGCGCGCCAGTAGATGCCCGTCTGCGCCGCCGGCAGCCGCGCCGCGACGATCGCGTAGTCGACGTTGCGAAACAGCACGTCCACCAGGCCCGCCAGCGCCGCCGGCACGCCGAAGCCGCCGATTTCGCGCTGCGAGCCGCGGTGCCAAAGCGGCAGCGGCGCCGGCGCCGCCGCGAACAGCAGCAGCGACCCCAGCGCCACCTGTGCCAGTGCGCCGATCACGATTGCCCGCGGCCCCAGACCCGCCACCGCCAGTCCCAGTGCCGCCACGCTACCCGCCGTCAGCGCCGCCATTTCGATCAAGCTCGTCTTGCGGAACTCGAGCTTGCGCCACAGCAGCGCGCGCGAGACTCCCCCGATCGACGCCATCAGGAAGACCGGCGACATCAGCAGCATCATCGATCCCGTTTGCGCGCCGAATAGCAGGCTCCACAATGGCGTCAGGGCGGCCGCGAGCGCGCTGAGCGCGCCGCCGCCGAGCAGGCTCATCGAGACCGCCGCGCGCACGTGGACGTCCTCGATCTCCGCGCGCTGCACCAGCGCCGAGGCGAAGCCCTCGAAGGTCAGGATCGTCGCCAGCGGGATGAAGATCAGCGCCACCGCCGCGTGGCTGAATTCCGCCGGCGTCAGCAGCCGCGCGAGCGCCACCGTCGCGCCGAGCGCCAGCGTTTCGCTGGCGATCCGCGTCAGCATCACCCAGCGCACGCCGCTGAGCGTCGCCTCTTTGTGAGATTCGCTCGACATCAGGTACCGCTCGACAAACGATCCGCGCGACCCCGCCCTTGCAATCCCAGGAAGTTCCCGCGCCTGCCCCGCGTTTGTCGAGCGAGATGCCCGCCACCGCACAATCCGCCCCGCACTCCGCGACGCCCAGCGCGAGCACCGCACTCGATGCTTCGGTGGACGCAAGCTCCTCATCGCAAGCCCCGTCAGCTTCGCCGTTCGCAGCCGCGAACTGCCCCGGTTGCGGCGAGCCGCTGCGCGGTCGCGTGCTGCTGAGCAGCCACGACCGGCTGATGGGCGCTCCCGGCGAGTTCGCCGTGCTCGCCTGCGGCGCCTGCGGCCTGGCCTCCACCCAGCCGCGACTGCGCCCCGAGCAGTTCGCCGACTACTACCCGCAGGTTTACTACCCCGAGCGCGCCGAGCGCCTCAGCTTCGCCGAACGCCTGCGCCTGGAGTGGATCGTGCGCCTCGGTCCCTACCGGCGCCTTGCCCGCCTGCGCCCCGGGCGGATGCTCGACGTCGGCTGCGGCAGCGGCGCGCTCCTGTCGACGTTCGCCGCTCACGGCTGGTCGGTCGCCGGCGTCGAGCCCTCCTCGGAAGCCGCCGCGCGCGCCACCGCAGCCGGTATCGAGATGCATAACGGCACGCTCGAGGACGCTCCCTGGCAGGGCCCCACCTTCGACGCGATCATCTTTAACCACTCGCTCGAGCACATCCCCGACCCCGTCGCGAGCCTGCGCCAGGCCGCGGCGCTGCTGCGCGAGGGAGGGACGCTCGCGGTCGCCGTGCCCAACTTCGACTGCTGGCAGCGGCGCCTGTTCGGTGCACGCTGGTTTCAACTCGACCTGCCGCGCCACCTGCAGCACATGCAGACGCAAACGCTCGCCGCGCTGTTTGAGCGCGCCGGGTTGCGACCCGTCGCGCGCACCACCGTCTCGATGCGACCCGCGCTGCTGCTCAGCCTCCAGTACGCCGCGTTCGGGCGCCCACGCTGGAACGGCCGCGGCCTGCGGCTCGCGGCATGGGCGATGGCGCCGCTGATGTGGGCGCTCGATCGCGTCGCCGACGGCGACTGCCTGCATATGTTCGCCGTGCGCCAGGAGGACTAGTGCTCGACGTCAGCTCACGCTTCGATCTGCTCGGCGCGCAAGCCGGAGCCGATCGAGATGTCGTCTTTACCTTCTCCTACGTCACCTGGCAGGCCGCCGCACAGCGCGGTTGGTTCATGCCCGAGGACCGCCTCGCACGCACGCTCGTCTCCCACCGCCGCGTGCGACGCGTACTCGTCAGCGACCTGATGCGCAGCCTTCCCGTCAAGCTCGTCCGCGACCTCGCCGCACGCGAGCACGTCGCCTTTCCCACCAGCGAGCGCGCGCGGCTGCTGCAGCCGGTGCGCCTGCGCCGTCACGATCCGACCTCGCTTGCCGGTGTGCAGCGCGCCGCCGCCGCCTACGAGCGCGCCCTCGCGCACGAGGTGCGGCGCATGGGCCTCGTCGACCCCGTCGTCATCACCGCGCACCCCCTGCTCGCCGGCTTCCTCGACTGTCCCTGGGCGAGCGCCGTGACCTTCTACGCGACCGACGACTGGTCCGCTTATCCCCCGCATCGCCGCTGGTGGCCCGGCTACCGCGAGAGCTTCGCGCGGCTCGCCCGCGACGGTCGCCGCGTCGCCGCCGTGTCCGAGCCCGTGCTCGAGCGGCTCGCTCCGACCGGTCCCAGCGCGGTCATCCCCAACGGCCTGGAGCCCACCGAGTGGATCGGGGATCCCGCGCCCCCCAGCTGGCTGGGGGGGCTGCGCCGTCCGCTGCTCCTCTATGCCGGCTCGCTCGACTCGCGTCTAGACGTCACCGCCCTGTTTGAGATCGCGCGCGCCTTCCCGCACGCCACCGTGCTGCTCGTCGGCCCGCTCTGCGATCCCCAGCACCTGCTGCCGCTGCGCGCCGCACCCAACATTGAGATCCGCCCCGCCCTCTCACGCGAGGCCGTCACCGGCCTGATTCGCGTCGCCGACGTCGGCCTGATCCCGCACGTGCACTCGCCGCTGACCGAGGCCATGAGCCCACTGAAGCTCTACGAGTATCTCGCCGGCGGGTTGCCCGTCGTCGCCGCCAACCTGCAGCCCGTGCGCGGCGTCGATTCGCGCGTCGCGCTCGTCGACGACAGCGCCGGGTATCCCGATGCCGTGCGCGCCGCGCTGGAGCTCGGTCGTGCCGAGGAGGACGTGCGGCTCACGTTCGTGCAGACCAACTCCTGGAGCGCCCGCCACGACCGCCTGCTCGATCTCGCGCTCGCCTGATCGCTAGGGCCTGCCTCTGCGAGAGGCGACCGCGGCGCGCGTTCTCACCTCAGCCTCCGCCGCCACACGTCGCAGGACCGGACGCAGCCGACGCGGCTGCAGCGCGACTATCGCCGGGTCCGGTGCCACCGCGTCGACTGAGCTACTCGCTCGCGCGATCTCCGCCAGCGAGGACCAGCGGACCTCGCCCAGCCGATCGATCGCCGCCGCCGCCTCGGCAAGCGCACTCGGTCCCTCGCGCAGCAGCTCGTGGTGCCCGTAGAGGATCAGCGGCTGCCCCAGGAAGGCCCGCAGGACGAGATCCTCGCGCGGGTGCCGCGCGAAGTCCGCGCGCAGCAGCACCGGCAGGCCGCCGGCCACGACATCCACCGGCCGCCACGCCGCGAGCGGGCCGGCCCCCGGTGGTCGCGTCAGCCATGGCAGATCCGGAGAGTTCACCGCCCACGGGTAGGGGCGCGTCGTGCAAAGTGCCTGAAAGCCGCACGCCGGCAGCGCGCGCGCCATCGGCTCGCCGATCCGCTCATGCGGCGGGACCATTACGCGATCGACCGCCACGCCTGTGCGCCGTTCGAAGGCCGCCGCGCGCGCCAACGCGCGCATCCCCAGCGCGACCCCCTCCGCGACCGAGCGCGGACGCGCGAGCTCCGGGCCGTAGTGCTCGTTGCCGTGCACGCACACCGAAAGCTGCGCCGCGCTCTCGCGGAACAGGCGCGCCACGCGCGGATCCGCGAACCAACCATCGAGCGGCACCATCGCGATCGAGAGGTGATAGCCGTGAGCGCGCGCGTCGCGCACGAGCTCGCCGTAGCGCAAATGTCCATAGCTCGGCCGGTGCAGGTTCGGATCGTCGATCAGAAACGTCGCGTGCAACGGGCTCGCCGCTCGCTGCCCGTCGGCCGCGAGGTCGTCCAGAAATTGCGCCAGCGCCAGCAGCGCCAGACAGCGGCCCGGTTCCAGGCGCTCGCGCAGTGCCTCGCCCTCCGCGAGCTCCGCCGGCGCGCACGCGACACGCTGCGTCGGGTGCCCGCCGGCGCGCGCGCGCGTCCACGCCGGCGCGCCGTCGAGCGTCGCGAGCACGACGTCATGCTCGAGTGCCGTTTGGGGCCGAAGTGCCGTGCACCGAGCCTCGCTGAGCCGAGCTCCCCGCAGCGGCCGCGAGAGCGCCGCGTCGTGCGCGAACACCAGCGCGCGAGAGGAGCTCGCCGCCTCGATTGGCTCGTCGCCCTCGGCTCGCAGGCACGGGATGTCCGCTGGCGGATGCTCGTGCTCGCCGCCGATCGCGACGAGCGCGTCGAGACCGGCGGCGGCGGCCCGCTCACGGCCCTCGAAGCGGACGGGATAGGCGTCCTCGAGCGCCGACCACAGCCGGCGCCGTCGCGTGTACTCGTCGGCCGGGAAGATTCCCACCCGCAGGGGCGCCGCGTCCATCGGGGAATTATCGCGAGATACGGGAGCCGAGGCCTGCTCGCCCGTCTCCCTCCCGACCCGTCCGCGGGCGGTCTGCGACCGGCTCGCGCGATGGCGCGAGAAACGCCGCCGCCGACGCGTTGCTCGATCATGAGCACCCAAACGCTGACGCTCGCCCCCGATGCGCCCGCGGCGCGTGCGGCCGGCGAAGCTGCCCTGACGATCGAGCCGCCCGACACCGGCACGCGCAAGGCCCGTGCCGGCCTGGCGATGTCGATCGCGACGTTCGCGATGGCCGCCGCCTCCGCGATCCAGGCGATCCTCTACCTCGGCAAGTTCGGAACTAACGCCCGCACCGACGGCTTCTTCGTCGCCTTCGCGCTGTACTCCGTGTTCGGCGTCTTCAGCCAGAGCCTGCGCGTCACCTCCGTGCCGCTGCTCGTCGAACCCGGCGCGCGGCTGAACGTCAGCCGCTTCGCCGCGACGCTCGGACTGATCGCGGTGCCCGTGCTGATCCTGACCGGACCGCTCGCGAGCCCGCTTGCGGCGCTGATCGCTCCCGGCCTGCACCCGCACGCCCGCGCGATCACCGCGCACGCGCTGCCGGTGCTCGGCGGCGCGATGGTGTTGCAACTGTGGGCCGCCGGTGGCGCGACCGTGCTCGCGGTGCGCAGCCGCTTCACGACGATCGCCGGTGCCTACATGTCCGGCGCGTTTGCCGGGCTCGTCGCCTTCGTGGCTCTGATGGGCACTACCGGCGTGCAGACACTCGGCTGGTCGATGCTGACGATGTCGATCGTCACCAGCGGCTGGATGCTGGTGGGCGTGAGGCGCTCGCGCGCCGAAGTCCTCGGCGCCGCCGCCGCCCAGCGCTCGTTCACGCCCGCCGCGCTCGCGCGCGACTGCGGCGTCGTGCTCGGCCGGACCGCGATCTACCTCGCCTTCAACGTGCTGTTCGTGATCACGCTCGCCTTCGGCAGTCGCTCCGCGGCCGGCGGCACGACGGTTCTCTCCTACGCCTACCTGTTCGTCAGCTACCTCGTCGCCGGCACCGGCATGGCGCTCGGCATGTCGAGCATCCCCGATCTCACGCGCGAGGCGCGCTCGCAGCAACGCAGCGTCGTCGCCGGCGCCGTGCCGCGGGGCTTTCGCTACGCGATGCTGATCGCCGCTCCCGCGCTCGCCGGGCTGATCGCCGCCGGCGCGCCGCTCGTGCACGCGGTGCTCCCGCGCAGTCTCTCCGCGGCCGACGTGCACACGCTGCGGATCTTCGCCGCGCTGCTCGCACCGTGGTTGATCGCGGCGCTGATCGTCAACTTCCTACTGCCCGTCCTGCTGGCACTCGGCCGTGCACGCCTGCTCGGTGTGCTGGCCGTGCCGCTGGTCCTGCTGCAGCTCGCCGCGACCGCGATCGGCAGTGCGCTGTTCGGTGTCGACGGAGCCGTCGGAGCCTTCTGGGTCGCGCCGAGCTGCCTCGCGGCGGTTCTGCTGGTTGCCGCGACCGGTCGCTCGGGCGCCACGACTCTCGCCGGCGAGCTAGCCCGCGACGGACTGCGTTTTCTGACGGTCGCCGCACTCGCCTTTGGCGGCGGCTGGATTATCGGCGCCGCGCTCCCCGTGCCCGAGCTCGCGCAGGCGGCGGTAGCGGGTATCTTCGGCTGCGCCGCGTATCTCGCCGGCCTATGGCTGATCGCGCGCCCGCAGCTCGAGGTGCTGATGGGCGCGCTCGTCACTCGACCCGCAACAGCGTGAACGTCGCCCTGCTGCGCTCGCCGGCCTCCGCGCCGGCTCCTGGAGCCGCGCCTGCCGCGTCCGGGGCGGCCATCTCCAGCGGGGTAGAGGCGCAGAGCGAGCGCACCACCGGACTTGGCGATCGACCGGTCCTGCTCATCCTGTTGGCCTGCTTCGCCGTTCTGACCGCGATCACGTGGCGCAAGTGGGGCGCGCCCGAGATCGACGCCGGTGCCGAGCTGACGACGGCCGACCTGATTAAGCACGGTGCACTGGCCTACCGCGACGTGCGCTACTACTACGGCCCGCTCGGCCTCTACTCGCTAGCGCTCAGCTTCAAGCTCCTCGGTACCAGCTTCACGACCGCCTACGCCTTCGGCCTCGCGCAGGCCGCGGCGATCCTCGCGGCCTTCTACGCACTGGCCCGGCACTGGCTGGCGCCGCTGGTAGCGGGTCTTAGCACCGCGGTGCTGATGGCGATCGGTTTCTCCGGCACCGCCTTCAACTTCATCCTGCCGCACACCAACTCGGCAACTTTCGGGCTGCTCTTCCTGCTGCTCACACTGCTGGCGCTGACCCGCCGGCGCCTGTGGCTCGCCGGCGTCGCCGTCGGCCTCGTGGGTCTGACCCGGCCCGAGTTTCTCGCGGTCGCCGCCGGGGGACTCGCGGCCTACGTGCTCGCCGAATGGCGCTTCGCCGGCCGCGCCGCCGCGTGGCGCGCGGCGTGGAGGATGGCTCTGCCCGCGATCGCGATCCCGGTGCTCGTGCTCGGCTGGTTCGCGACGCGCGCCGGGCTCGGCACGCTGGTGACCGAAAACCTGTGGCCCGTGAAGTTCGTGAGCGTCGGAGCCAAAACTGAGACCAACTGGATGCCGTTCACGGCCGCCAGCTTCCTCGGGCTGGCGCTGCGCGGCGCGATCTACTGCGGATTGCTCGCCGCGCTCGTCGCGAGCGTCGAGGGCTGGCGCCGGCACGAAGGAGCGACGCGAGTGCGCGCGCTCTGGCCACTGCTCGGCACGCTGCTGGCGATCGCGCTACTCGACGGCGCGCTGCGCGCCACCGGGCTGCTCGCCGGCGAGCGCAGTGCGATCGAGCTCGAATCGCGTCACCTGATCCTCGGCATGAGCTGGCTGCCCGCGCTCGGCCTCGCGGCCGGCGCGCTCGCCGCGCTGCGCTTCGTGCGCCGCGGTGCCTCGCCGCTCGACGGCGCCTGGCCGGTCGACCTCGCACTGATCGTCGTCGCCGCCGGTCTCGGCCTGCGCGCCTACAACGTCTTCACCACCGAGGGCTCCTACGCGCCCTACTACGCCGCACCACTCGTGCTGCTGCTGGGCATCCTGCACGCGCGTGTCGCCGAGCGCTACCCGCGGGCGCGAGTCGCCGTGCTCGGCGCGCTCGGCCTGGTGGCGGTCGGCCTCGCCGCCTACGCCGTCGGCGGGCTCTACCGGCACGACACCACCGCGGTGCACACCCCGCGCGGCACGTTCGTGACCAATGCCGCGGCGGCGCCCGCGCTGCAGGCCGCCGTAACGCAAATCGACACGCTCACGCGTCCCCACGAAAAGATCCTCGCCGGCCCGCTCGACGGCGGGCTGTACTTCATGTCCAATCGCCGGCCCGCGCTGTACGAGCTCTCGCTGCTGCCCGGGCTGCTCGACTCGCCGGCCGAAGAGCAGGCCGCGATCGCCAGGCTGCGCCGCGCGCACGTCACGCTCGCGGTCATCGGCGCCCGCGACTTCTCCGCCTGGGGGACACCCACCTTCGGCGTGAACTACGACCCGCTCCTCGGCGCCTACCTGCGGGACTCCACCGTCACCAAGAGCGTCGTCGGGACGCTCGCGGACCCCATCGCCGGCACCTATCCCTCGAAGGGGTTCACGATCCTGCGCCTGCGACCCCGTCAGTCGCCGGTCGGCCCGTAGACGTATTCCGAGGGCCGCCAGTCGACGCCGATGTGGTGCCGGTTGCGGCGCAGCTGGTAGTCGCCCGCGGCCGGATCGGCGAAGGGAGGCCGCCGCAGCACCCGGCTGTGCGGCCCCAGCTTGATCGTCCACGGCGCTTCGGCATAGACGTTGGAGCTCTCGCGTAAGGAGTACGCCGGGCCGCTTTCGTGGAGCACGTTGAAGGTCCGCTCGACGTTGTGGTTGACGTTCGCCGTCAACGCCGCGGCGGCGCCATTGGCGCGAAGGATGTCGTCCTGGCCGTCCCACACCGTGTTGTTGGTCATCGTGAAGCCCGTCGTGTTGAAGACCTGCACGTTGTACTCGCCCCCCGGGTAGAGCGCCGGCTCGTTGTCGTTGCGCAGGAAAAGGTTCTCGGTGAGCGTCACCCCGCCGGCGTCGCCGTCGTTGATAAAGAATCCCTGCGCCTGGTTGTCGTGCTCGTAGTTGTAGGCGAACGTCATGTAGTGCCCGCCGAAGACGCTCTGCAGCGCGTCGGTGTGGTTGCCGTGCTCCTCCAGGTTGTAGATGTCGTTCGCCGCGATCGTGACGTGTTCCCAGTTGTTGAGGTGGATGGCATCTTCGGTTGAGCCCACGCCGTAGCCGTGGATCTTGTTGCCGACGATCGCGATGTAAGTGTCGGGTGGCGTCGAGCTGCAACCGGAGTAGGTCGGCGCGTTAGGCGCCCCGCAGTTGACCGTCACGTCCTGCACCCCCTCGCCTTTGCCGCCCGGTCCTTCGCCGTCGATGTCGTCGTGGTCGACCGTGATGTGGGAATCGCCCGCAGCCAGATTCACGCCACCGGAGATGTCGAAGTTGTGGATCGTGATGTAGCTGGCGCCCGCCGCGACGTCGACGCCTTCGATGCTCGCGGTGGCACCCGGCGCGGGCTCGAGCGTGACGTTGCCGGAATGCCCACCGGAGACTTCGAGGTGCCCATAGGAGCCGGCGCTCACGCAGATCGCAGATCCAGCGGTGGCCGAGCTCAGCGCCGCGGTCGCCGCGGAGATGCTCGAAAGCGTCTGCGTACACGCCGGCGAGGCTGGCGCTCTACGACCCCCGATGGCAGCCGCGTGTGCCTGCGCGGATTCACCGCCGCGGGCGGCGGGTGTCGCATCGGAGTGCGCCGCCGTGGTGCCACAGGCCGAGGCCCCAAGTGCCAGCACGATCGAGGCAATCGGCGCCAGCAGGCCCCGCAGCAGCAGTTCACGCATCGACGCAACCCTACTGCTTGAGGTCTTCCGGGCGCCCACGTTTGGGTCGCCCTTTTCTGCCACCGCCTGACGCTCCCCCGACCGCCTCGCAGAGAGGGGCCGGGGGAGCGTCGCCACTACGCCTCTGCGTCAGTTGCCGGTCGGCCCGTAGACGTATTCCGAGGGCTGCCAGTCGACGCCGATGTTGTTCGGGTTGGAGGCGAGCTCGTAGTCTTCGCCCGCCGGGTTGACGAAGCCCGGGTTGGCTTCCGCCTTGCTGTGTGCACCTTTGGTGAAGGTCCACGGCGCTTCCTTGAAGATGTCGTAATCCTCAGTCAGCGTGTACGCCGGTCCGCCGCCTTCGTGGAGCACGTTGAAGCCCTGCTCGACGTTGTGGTTGACGTTTGCGGTCAGCGCCTCCGCGGCGCCTTCCGCGCGGATGATGTCCTGCTGGCCGTCCCACACCGTGTTGTTGGTCATCGTGAAGCCGGTGGTGTCGAAGACCTGGATGTTGTACTCCCCTCCGGGGTACAGTTCGGGCTCGTTGTTGTTGCGCAGGAAGAGGTTCTCGCTGACGGTGACTTCACTGGCGTCGCCATCCTTGATGAAGAATCCCTGCGCCTGGTTGTCGTGCTCGTAGTTGTACGCGAACGTCATGTAGTGACCACCGAAGACGCTCTGCATCGCGTCGGTGTGGTTACCGTGCTCCTCGAGGTTGTAGATGTCATTCGCCGTGATCGTGATGTGTTCCCAGTTGTTGAGGTGGATGGCATCTTCGGTGCCACCCATCCCGTAACCGTGGATCTGGTTACCGTTGATCGTGATGTAGCTATCCGGTGCCGTCGTCGTGCACCCCGAGTAAGACGGCGCGTTGGGAGCGGAGCAGTTGACCGTCAGGCCTTCCACTCCCTCGCCACCGCCACCCGGCGCCTGGCCGTTGATGTCGTTGTGGTCTACCGTTATGTGCGAATCGCCGTAGCCCATGTTCACGCCACCACCGATGCTGAAGTTGTGGATCGTGATGTAGCTGGAGTTGGAGGCGATGCTGGCGCCTTCCAGGTTCGCGCTCGCGCCGGGGACCGGCTCGATCGTGACATTCCCGGAATGCTTCCCCGAGACGCTCAGGTGACCGTAGTTACCCGCCGTCAGACAGATCGCCGAGCCGCTCGCGGCCGAGGAGACCGCGGATGCCGCACTCGAGACGCTCGAAAACGTCTGCGTGCACGCCGGCGAGGGGGACGAGCTGGGTCCGCCACCGGTTTCACCGCCGGTGGCGCCCCCGCTTTCTTCGACCGGAGGCGCCGGTTCGGCGGCGATGGTTGCGGTCGCGGCTGAGGTGGCGGTGGTGGCGCCGCCTTCGTTGGTTGCGCTCACGAGGACGCGGAGGGTGTGTCCGACGTCGCTCGAGCCGAGGGCGTAGCTGGTGCTGGTCGCGCCGCTGATGTTCGAGCAGCTGGCGCCCGAGGTGTTGCAGTCCTGCCACTTGTACGTGTAGGCGGTGGGGCTGCCCGTCCATTTGCCGCTGCTCGCGCTGAGCGTCTGCCCCTGGGTCGTCGTGCCCGTGATCGCCGGCAGCGTCGTGTTCGACGGCGCCGCGGGCGGCGGGGGCGGTGACGTTTCGACGGGCGGCGTCGGTTCGGCTACCGCGGTGGTCGGGGGCGAGGTCGCGCTGGCCGAGCCGCCTTCATTGGTCGCCGTTACGACCGCGCGAATCGCGTGATCGACGTCGCGAGTGCCGAGGGTGTAGCTCGTGCTGGTTGCGCCGCTGACGTTCGAGCAGCTCGCGCCCGAGGTGTTGCAGTCCTGCCATTTGTACGTGTAGGCGGTGGGGCTGCCCGTCCATTTGCCGCTGCTCGTTTTGAGCGTATGGCCCAGCATTGTCGTTCCGCTGATCGCCGGCGGCGTCATGTCGGCTGGCGCCGCGGGTGGCGGCGGGGGCGGCGGTTCGACCGGCGGTGTCGATTCTTCCTTGGGGAGTTCCGTCGGGAGGCTCCCGCCGGCGCTCACGTAGGCTGAGACTGGGCAGTCCGCATAGAGCGGCCCCGTGCTCCACGAAGTCGGCAGGGTGCCGAGATTCGTCTGGGCGCTGCTCTCGCTCGGGCACGGTCCGTTCCCGCGGTCGCGATAGTGGAGCGTCCCGCCCTCGCCGAGGATGGCGATCCAGTAGGTAGCTCCCGAGACGAGCGAACTTGTGGAAATCGGAACCGTGTTCCACGCCCCCGCGGCGGGGGAGGCGGTGGAGCCAGTGCTCAGCAGCGCACCGGGGTGCCCGCTCGAGTTGGCGTAGAGGCCCACGACGATCGTGCGCGCTCTGTTGCTGGAATCGACATATAGGTGCATCGCCGCGGACTGGCCGGACGCGAGCGCCTGAAAGCGGAATGCTTCGGCCTGTCCCGCGCTCAGGTAGTCGCGCTGGCGCTCCACCGCTTCATCGCCGAGGAGCGTCGGCGTGGCCGAGAGCACCGCGGTCGTCTCGCCCGCCAAGACCAGACGGGCCGCGGTCGATTTGTCGGCGCCCTTGTGGGATCGGTGTCGATGGGTCCGGCGATGGTGTGCTGCACGACTTTTGTCACGGTGCAAGGGGGGCGCAGCGAGCGCCGATGGGGCTGTAAAGAGCGCTACCGCAAGCAGTAGACAGCAGTAGCGCGCAGGGATACGCGCGAAAAGAGCAAGCATCGGAACCTCCTGGCAGGCATGGGCACGTATCCAGCGAGTTCGGTCCGCCCATGACGCTGCTTAAGCTGCGCAGGCCTGACTAGAACACCCGTGGACGCGCACTTGCACTATTCAAGGCACGTGAATTTCCGAATCCACTTCAGGTAGGTCGCTGCGGGCTTAAAGCTGCCCGCACGGTACTCATTTACCGCCCTAACCTACCCTACCGCTCTGCCTGTTTATACCCACCGCTTGTCGGTACAAACGTGCAATTGATTCAGTGGCCCGTCGGTCCGTAGACGTATTCGGAGGGCTGCCAGTCGACGCCGATGCCATCCGGATTGGACGCGAGCTCGTAGTCCTCTGAGGCGGGGCTGACAAAATCAGGGCTGGCTTCGACTTTGCTTTGCGCGCCCTTGGTAAAGGTAAAGGGTGCTTCGGAGAAGATGTCGTAGTTCTCGCTCAGCGCGTACGCCGGGCCGCTTTCGTCGAGCACGTCGAAGTTCTGCTCGACGTTGTGGCTGACGGTAGCGGTCAGCGCCTCCGCGGCGCCTTCCGCGCGAAGGATATCCGCCTGCCCGTCCCACACCGTGTTATTAGTCATCGAGAAACCCGCGGTGTTGAAGACCTGCACGTTGTACTCGTCATCGCCAAGATTGTTGTTGGTAAGGAAAAGGTTCTCATTCACGGTGACTTCGCTGACATCACCGTCCTTGATGAAGAATCCCTGCGCCTGGTTGTCGTGCTCGTAGTTGTACGCGAACGTCATGTAGTGCCCGCCGAAGACGCTCTGCATCGCATCGGTATGGTTGCCGTGCTCCTCGAGATCGTAGATGTCGTTCGCGGTGATCGTGACGTGTTCCCAGTCGTTGAGGTGGATCGCGTCTTCGGTGCTGCCTTCGCCATACCCATGGATCTCGTTGCCGTTGATCGTGAGATACGTGTCCGGCGTGGTCGTGGTGCAACCGGAATAGGTGGGTGCGTTCGGTGCGGAGCAGTTGACCGAGAGCGTCTCGACCCCCTCACCATCACCACCCGGACCCTGACCGTCGATATCGTTGTGGTCGATCGCGATATGCGAATCGCCCGCCGCGAGGCTCACACCCCCAGAGATAGAGAAGTTGTGAACAGTGAGACCGCTAGAGTTAGCCGCAATACTCACGCCTTCCAGACTCGCACTACTACCCGGCACCGGCTCAACAGTGACATTCCCCGAGTGCGCACCGGAAAGACTGAGGTGTCCGTAAGAACCGGCTGTCAGGCAGATCGCTGTTTCGCCGCCGGCTGCCGACGCCGCCGAGGCGGCGCTCGAAACACTCGAGACGGTTTGCGCGCATGCCGGTGAGGGCGGCGGCGGCTTGGCCGGGGAGGCGATCACAGCGGTATTGGCCGACGTGGCCACTGCCGAGCCACCCGCGTTGGTCGCAGCGACTATCACCCGAATGGTATGCCCGACGTTGCCGGCGAGGAGGGTGTAGCTCGAGGAGCTCGCACCGGAGATGTCCGAGCAGCCCGTCCCGGATGAGTTGCAGGTCTCCCATTGGTAGGCATAGGAGGTCGGGCTGTTCGTCCAGCTGCCCTTGCTCGCGGTGAGCGTCTGGCTTTCCGTGGTCGCACCGCCGATCGTGGGCGGGGCTGTGTTGGCCGGTGGCTGGGGCGGCGGTGGCGGCGATGGGACTTCCGCTACCGTCCCGGTTGCATTGGAGGTCGCCGGCGTCGAGCCGCCGGCGCCGGTTGCGGTGACCGTGACGCGGATGGTGTGTCCGACATCGCTCGCCGCGAGCTTGTAGGTGGCGGCGGTCTCCCCGAGGATGTTGGCGCAGCTGGTGCCGGAGGTGTTGCAGTCCTGCCATTGGTAGGCGTAGGAGGTGGGACTGCCGGCCCAGGAGCCCGTGGTGGCTTTCAGGGTGTCGCCTTCGGTGTCGGTGCCGCTGACCGCGGGGAGCGCCGTGTTCGTCGGAGCCGGCGGTAGGGGAGAGGCGGCCGCTTTGACCTTCGGGGAGACGGCCGATGTCGCCGAGGTAGATCCGCCGGCGTTCGTCGCAGTGACGGTGACGCGGACGGTACGTCCCACGTCGGCGGCGACGAGCTTGTAGCTCGACGCGCTCACACCGGGGATCGCCTGGCATTCGCGGCCCGCGGAGCTGCAGAGTTCCCACTCGTAGGCGTAGGAGGTGGGTTTACCCGTCCAGGTGCCCGTGGTCGCGCTGAGTGTCTGGCTTGCCGTCGTCGAGCCGGCGACCGTTGGCAGCGCGGTGTTTGTGGGCTTGGGCGCAGGCGGTCTCGATGGCGGTCCTTCGGGGTGAGCACCCTGCTTGGGGCTCGGCGCAGCGGCCGGCGGCAGGAGCGGGCTCACCGATAGCACCGGACCGATGGGAGAGCTCAGGCTCGGGCCAGAGACGAGACCCCCCGGCGTCGGCGCGGCGATGGGCTGCTGAAGCTTGGTCTTGCGCCGGTGTTGCTTGCGGTGTCGGTGCTTCTTTGCCTGATGGCGATGCCGCTTTTGCCGGCGGACATGCTCGCGCGCAGGCTTCTGCTTGCCGCGACGAGCACCGGTGGATCTCCCGGCGACACGCCGAGCGTCGGTGCGCTGAACGGCCGCCTCCGCGCCGAAAGCCGATGCGCCGATCAACACGGCAATTACGAGCGCGATTGTGAGAAAACGATTGCTAAGCAGTCTTCGCATCAGAGTCTCCTGCCGGGGCACGCGTCCGTGGGTGGGCACACTCATCCGTGCGCGACCTGCATGCCCGCGCGCACTACTTCTTCTCCGCGCGAGCTACTTCTCCTGGACCGCGCACACCCTACTACACCGCTAAGCCGCACCCGATTGGCTATTTTCCGCGTGTGGACCCATCCGACGATGCGCTGCGTGTGGTGATCGCGGACGACCACCACCTCTTCCGGGAAGGGCTTCGCGGGATGCTGGAGGCGAGCGGCATAGAGGTCGTAGGAGAGGCGTCCGACGGCGACGAGGCCGTGGCGCTCGCCCACAAGCTCGTTCCGCAGGTCGTGGTACTCGATCTGCACATGCCCGGTAGCTCAGGACTGGATGCGCTGCGCGGGATCGCGCGGACCTGCCCCGAGGTGCAGACGGTGGTCCTGACGGTCTCCGACGCCGACGCCGACGTCCTCGCCGCGCTCGCCGCCGGGGCATGCGGCTACCTGTTGAAGGATACGCGCGCCGATCGTCTCGCCGGGAGCATCCGCCAGGCGGCGGATGGGCACCTCGTGCTTTCGCGCGAGATCGCCGGCGCCTTGATGGCGCACGTTCGCGCCGGCGCGGACGCGGCTCAGGCGGGCGCCGACGCGAGAGCCGAGGTCAGAGAGACCGAGGATCGCCTCGCGCTCACGCCACGCGAGGTCGAGGTTCTGCGTCTGATCTCCGAGGGTGCCGACAACAACGCGATCGGCTTGGCGCTCTCGATCAGCCCGCACACCGTCAAGCAGTACGTGACCAACATCTTCGAAAAGCTCGGCGTACGCAGCCGCGTGCAGGCCGCCGTCTACGCGGTGCGCACCGGCTTGGTCTAAGAGCCGCTTTAGGCGATCGCGCGGAGCGCCTCGTCGCGGCTATCGGCGCCCAGCTTGGCGACACCGGCCGAGATGTGGCGGCGGACCGTAATCGGCGAGAGCGATAGGCGCTCTCCGATCTGCACCGTCGAGAGACCCGAGCGCAGCAGGCGCAAGATCTCCGACTCCCGCGCGGTGAGGTCGACGCCCGCGACGCGCAGCGGCGCGTCCTCAGGAGCCGGGATGTGGCGGAATTCGTGCAGCACGCGCCCCACGAGGTTGCGCGGGAGCGCGGCCTCGCCCTTCAGCACGCCACACAGCGCCGCCGGCAGCCGCTCGGGCGAGGTGTCCTTGGGGAGATATCCCTTCGCTCCCGCGCGCAGCGCCGCAAGCAGGTCGTTGGGCGATTGCGAGACCGTCAGCATCACGATCGCGGTCGTCGGCGCCGCGCTCGCGAGGATCGTGGCGGCCTCAATGCCCCCGCCCGGCATCGAGATGTCGAGCAGACAGATATCCGGCTGCTCGCGCAGCACCGCCTCCACCGCGCCCTCGCAGTCGGCGGCCTCGGCGAGCACCTCGAAGCCTCCGCGCATCAGCGCCATGCGCACGCCGAGGCGGATCACGGGGTGGTCGTCGGCGAGCACCACGGTAGGCGCGGCGCTCACGGCAGCAGTGCCTCCACAGTTGTGCCGCCGACCGGCGCGCTGCGCACCAGCAGAGTGCCGCCGAGCGCTTCCGCCTGGAGTCTCATGCTGGCCAGGCCAAAGCCATCGCCACCGGTTGCCGTGTCGAAGCCGCGCCCGTTGTCGACCACGACCAGGCGCCACTCGTCCTCGCGCTCGAGCGCGACTTCGATTGCGTCGGCACGCGCATGCTTGACCGCGTTCGTCACCGCCTCGCGAGCGATGTGCACCAGTGCGTCGCGCGTCGGCGCATCGGGTTGGTAGGCCGCCAGCGCGCCTCTCGCCTGAAACCTGAGCGGCGTCTGCCTGGCGGCGGTGCGAGCGCTACCCTCGACAACCGCCGCGATCGGCAGCGAGCGCTGCTCGGTCAGTCCGCTCACCACATCGCGCGCGCCGGCCAGCGCGCGTTCGCCCGCGCTCACGACCGTGCTCGCCGAGTCCCCGCGCGCGGAGTCGTCGACGAGCGTGCGCGCGTTGGCCAGAGCAAAGGAGAGATCCTGCATGATCAGATCGTGGACATCCGCCGCCATGCGGCGACGCTCGCGTGCCAGTGCGTGCCCCGGAGCGTGGCGTTCATCCAGCGACCACTCGACGCAGACGCAGGCGAACAGCGCCGCAAGCCAGCCCAGACGGAGGATGTCGGCGATCGCCACGTGCGTGGCGTAGAAGGCCGGCGACGCACAGGCCGCGAGCGCCGAGGACGCCGCGAATGCGCAGGCCAGCGCCAGCAGGTGCGCCGGCGGGCTACCGTCGCGTCCCGCCTCACGCCGGAAGGCCACGGCGGCGATACCGGTGATGAGCGCCAGCAGAATCTGCGCGACCAGCATCGCGGTCGGGTTGCCGAGCGGGCCGGCGTGCAAGATTTCGTATGTCGTCGTATGCGCGCTGAGCGCCACGAGGATGGTGCCCGCCGCGCCGACCGCGCCGGCGGTGATTGCGAGCTTGCGCATGCCGGTCTGCGTCGGACGGCGCAGGCGCCGGTCGGGAACCACCGCGGAGCCCGCGATCAACAGCCATCCGACGAGCCGTCCGCCGACCACGACCCACGCGCCCGAGTGCCCGGCGAGTACCAGATTCCCAGCCAGCAGCAGCCCCGCGCCGAGGTTCGACCCGGCGATCACGGCCAGTCCGCAAGCAAGCAGCAGGCTGCGTAGCCGCAGGTGTCGCCAGAAGCGCTGGAGGAAGAGGATCGCGGCCAGCGCCGAAATCAGCGTCGCCGCCGTCTCGACCGCGGCCTGATCGGAGGCCGTCTGTAGTTCGAAGTGTGCCCCGGGGATGAACGCGCTCAGCGCCAGCGCGAGCAGCACCAACGGCACGACCACCTGGGTGTCGAAGCCCAGCAGCGCGCTTCGCGGTGTGATCCGGGGGCCCGTTGCGGCGCGTCCGTGCAGGAGCGCCTCGCGCAGGCGGTGCAGCTCCGAAGAGGGGCGCGCATGAGCTGCAGAGTCCGGCAGCAGCCGCGCGGCACCGGCGACGCGCGAGTCGCCCGATGCCTCAGACTCGAGTGCGGTCGACACGGCACGGACTCGTCCCCGATGCCTGCCTGCGATGATCATCCGTGTTCCTCGCTGTCCTTGCCGCCCCCGTTGTTGGGAGCGTTGTCATAGTCTGGAGTGATCCGACATCTTGACCCACCCACTCCCGCGCGTCCAAGGGTACGTGGGGTCGCTGAGTCAACCCAGACTGAAGCTATCCCTGCTTGTTGTTCTTGCCATTCCCTGTTGAACGCCGGAGTATAGTGGGTTTGGCCCTAAATTGCGGAAGATTTAATGAACTAGACACATCTTTGCGGAGGATTACGGAGCAACGCGGCGACGGGTTGACCGTGTATTAGGAACTCCGGCGTACACGGCGAGGATGTCGGGAACGTCTCCCGCACGAGAAGTCGTCGTCGCCTGCACGCCACTAGGGCCGTCCCCGCGGTGCCCCTCCGCAACGGCTCCTCAGTCGTCGGCAAACGGCGCGATCGGCACGCCATGATCGCGCTCGCGCATGCCGAGCTCGTAAGCGGCCCCGTGGGGCGCACGCAAGGTCCGCGACGGTAGGCCGGGACGACTGACCGTGAGCGCGAGCGCTGCGATCGAGCAGTTCGCGATGTCGTGCGCGCCGCCATCGGGGTCGGCGTAACGCCAGCCGGCGATCGCGGCCGTCGGCGCGTCGACGTGCGCCTCGAGCACCATCCCCGCCGCACCCGGGACCGACAGACGGGAGTGGCGGGCCGTCGCGGCCACCAGCAGCCCATGCGCCGCCAGACCCCCCAAACGCAAGCGCTGGCCCTCCAGCGAGAGCACGCCGTTGGCGAGCCACGGCGTGAGTCTGCCGGCCACCCGGATCCGCCCGAGCGCCACGTCGAGCCACGCCGCGGAGTCCTCCTCGAAGCCGATGCCGTGCAGCCAGATCCAGCGCTCCGCGTGCTCCGCGCCCCAGTTGTGGCCGACCATTCCGCGCCAGCCGCGCAGCTCGACCACATGGGTCGGTGAGCTCGGCGGCGCGCCGCTGGCGGATGACGGGCTCGGCAGCTCGAGCTCCCCGTCGAAGCGCACCGCCGGAGCGGGGCTCGTAAGCTTCGTGCGAGGCAGCCGCGCGCGGTACATCCAGGCGCGCGGGAGGTGGCGCAATTCCGGCTCCGCCGCCGTCATGCGCAACGACCAGCGCGCTCCGCCACAGGCCCCCGTGGCGCCCCGCGGGCCGAACTGCGCCTCCCCGACCGCGATCCAACCGCTCGCGGGGATCGTGAGCACGTCGGTGCTCAGCTTGTGCTGAAACGGGCGCGTGTCGGAACCGTCAAAGAACGTGCACCAGAGCGAGCCGCGCGGGCGCTGTCCGGGGCGCTTGTGGACCGTGTAGCGAATCCACAGGCCGCGCGGCTCCTCGGGGGAGACCGCGCGCAGGTAGAAGGACTCGTACATTCCCGCGCGCGGCGCGGCGCTGGGAAAGACGGCGTGCAGACCCGCGAGTGCCATGGGTGTAAGTATCCCTGCCGTGGACCGCGACCCGCTCGTCAGCTTGCCGCCAGTATTGGCGCACTTCTCCGAGACCGAGGAGCACGCGGGCGAGGGACCGCCGGCGCGCTACCTGCTGGGGATCGATGGCGGTGCCACAAAGACGCTCGCCGGCGTGCTCGATCTCGAGCGCGGCGCGCTGTATCTCGGGCACGGCGGTCCCAGCAACCAGGATGCCGTCGGCGTGCACGCCGCCGGGGGCGCGCTATTCGACGCCGCCGACGAAGCGCTCGCGCAGGCTGGCATCGGCGACGGCGAGCTCGACGGTGCCGTGCTCGCCGTCGCCGGCACCGATACCGACGCGGTCATCGCGCACGTGCGCGCCACGCGCTCACAGGAGTGGCTCGTCGTCGGCGACGTCGTCGGGGCCTGGGCGACCGCGACCGCCGCGCGACCCGGTGTCGGCGCCATCTCCGGAACCGGCAGCAACGTCTTCGGCGTTGGTCGCGACGGGCGCGCCTGGCGCGCTGGCGGCTGGGGGCATCTGCTGGGCGACGAGGGCTCCGGCTACTGGTTCGGTGTTCAGTCGATCAAGGCCGCGCTGCGCGACCGCGAGGCCTCCGGGCCCCCGACCGCGCTCAGCGACGCCGCCCCCGAGTTCTTCGGCGCGCGCAGCGTCGAGGCGCTCGCCGCGCTCGTCTACAGCAAGCCACTGACCAAGAGCGAGATCGCAGCGTTCGCGACCGAGACCGCCCGGTTGGCCGAGCGCGGCGACGAGGTCGCGCGGGCGCTATACGAGGCCGGCGCGCGCGAGCTCGCCGAGCAGATCGCCGCGGTGATTCGTCACACCGGCCTCGACGGCGAGTTCCCAGTTGGCCTGATCGGCAGCTCCTACAAGGCCGGCGCCGTGTTCGTGCAGCCGCTCACACAAGCGATCCAGATGCTCGCGCCGCAGGCGCGCGTGTCGGTCGTGGAGATGGCACCCGTCGGCGGCTCGCTGCTGCTCGCCGCACGCGCCTGCGGGGCCGAGCGCGCGCTCGCGCAACTGGAGCTCACCGCGCTGATCGACCGCGAGCTCGCCCAGGCAGCCGCCTAAGTCAGCGTCCGCTCGCTGCGATCACAGCCGCGCCTCGATCACATCCCGGTCGCCGATCGCTTCTGCGCCCACGCCGGCGACGCGCACCGCCGCCGCCGCATTGCCATACGCCGCCGCCGCGGCGGGGGCGCGCCCCTCGTGGAGGGCCACAAAGAACGCCGCCGCGAAGACGTCGCCCGCGCCGAGATCGTCGCGCGGGCGCGCAACCGCGGAAGGCGCGACCGCCAGTGCAGCGCCACCGCCCGCGGGCAGGATCGTCGTCGGCAGTGCCCCCGCCGTCACCGCGACCACGGCATCCCGAGTCGATCCCGCGATCAGCTCCGCGCAGCTCTCGCGCTCGCCCGCGCTGAGCACGATCGCGTCACAATGCGCTGGCAGCTGCTCGGAATGGAGCGCCGCGCGCGTCACCTCGCCGTGCTCGTCCCAGCTGCGCACCAGGCCCTGCGGCGTGAGACCGACGAAGTCGACGTGCCCGCCCCACGAGCCCGGCGTCTCACGCGCGATCGGAGCGAGATGCAGGATCGCCGTGTCGAGCGCGCTCGGCTCGCGCAAACGACCCGCCCACGCCAGCAGCCGCTGCCGGCGCGCGTGGCCGGCGCCCCGCGTGCAGAGCGTCGTCGTGTGCTCCGCCGGGTCGATCTCGACCTCAAACTCCGCCCGGTAAGGCTCGAGCAGCGCTTCGAGCTCCCGCGGGTCGCCGCGGGTGAGGATCAGCGTGCGCAGGCCCAGGCGCGCCGCCTGCAGCGCGCTATAGAAGGCTCCGCCGCCCGGTTGACGCCGGCCATGCCCCGCGATGGCCGGCGCGCCGCGCGTGCCGCCAGGCGCGTCCTCCAGGACGTCGACCGTGACGTGCCCAACCGTCACGTAGTCGAAGCGCACCAGCTCAGCGCCGCGTAGCGCCCACGCGCGGGGCAGTCGCCAGCGGCAGCTCCGCGCCCGCGATCGCCGCCGCCGCGAGCCGTCCCGTGAAGACACAGCCGCCGAGGAACGTCCCCTCCAGCGAGCGCTTGCCGTGCATGCCCCCGCCGCCGAAGCCCGCCGCCTCGCCGACCGCGTACAGACCCGCGATCGGCTCGCCGTCCTCTGCGCCCAGCACACGGCACGCGAGGTCCGTCTGGATCCCGCCGAGACTCTTGCGCGCCATCACCTGCAGGCGGATCGCGATCAGCGGCCCCGCCTTCGGATCGACAATGCGCTGGAACTTCGAGGTCCGCAGGCGGTCGCCGCGCCAGTTGCGCAGCTGCGCGATGCGCCGCAGCTGGTCGTCGTTGAAGAGGCCCCTGCCGCGCGCGATGTTCGCGTCGTAGCGGCCGATCTCGCCCGCCAGCACCTCAGCGTCGATCGCCGCTTCGCCGGTCACCTCGTTCATCTTGCGCGCCAGCTCCGGCAGCGTCGGCGCTTCGACGAAGTCCGGCGAGCCATCCAGGAAGTGGCGCAGCTGGCGCGGTTTGCCGAGCAGCACCCCCAGCAGGAAGCGCACCGCGCGGCGCTCGCGCAGGTGCGGGTTGTGCTGCGAGCCCGACACGTCCAGCTCGCGCTTGGCGATCTTCCAGTTGCAGAGGAGCCACGAGTACTTGCGCTCGTCCTCGCACATCCGCTCCAGCGCCGCGTACGCGTCGAACGTCGGCATCACCGCCGTCGGCCCGTAGCGCCGGCCGTCCGGATCGAGCATCACGCCCGAGCGCGGCGGGATCAGTTTGAGGCCGTGGTCCGCGCGCTGCGGGTGCGGGTGGCGCACCGCATCCGGGTAGTTCCACATCCACGAGAGGTGCGTCACGTTGCCGCCGATGCGCCCCACCTCTTCGTGCATCGCGCCGTCCGCGTACGGGTGCGAGCCCATCAGCAGGCGCCGCGGGGGGCTGCCGAACACCTCGGTATTCCATTCGCGGCGCACCAGCTCCGCGTTGCCGCCGATGCCGCCCGCCGCGATCACCACCGCCTTGCTCGCGCGCGCCTCGTAGCTCGTATCCGCCGCCGGAGCACCACTCGCCGCGTCCGCGCGCTGCGCTTGCTTGCCCCCCCGACGGCCGTCCAGACGGCCGTAATCCTCAGCCTCCACGCGACAGCCCACCACCCGGCCATCCTCGACGAGCAGCTCGCTCACGCGTGCCCCGAAGCGCACCTCCAGCGCCGCGCGGTGCGGGTCGCGCTCGATCGCGCCCCACACCGCCTCCACCAGCGCCTTGCCCGTGCCCCACGTCAGGTGAAAACGCGGCACCGAGTTGCCGTCGCCGAAGTTGCCGCGCTCGGCCCAGTTGACGACCGGGAAGAAGCGCACCCCCAGCGTCCGCAGCCAGCCACCGACGTCATCGCGCGCACGCGTCACGAACTGCTCCGCCCAGCGCCGCGGCCACTCGTCCTCCGGCTCCAGCTCCGCAATCCGCAGCCAGTCTTCGAGCGCCAGCTGCTCGCTGTCGGGAATCCGCGAGCGCCGCTGCTCGGGCGAGTCCACCATGAACATGCCGCCGAACGCCTCGCGTGCGAGACCGCCCAGCTCGCGCGGGGTGCAGCGGTCCAGCAGCAGCACCCTATGTCCGCCGCGCAGCAGCTCCAATGTGCTCACCAGACCCGCGATGCCCGCGCCGACGACGATCACGTCCGGATCCGGCGCCGTTCCGTTGCCGTTGGCGTCGCTCATGCCAGCGACATGCCCGGCGCCACCGCGACCTCGATCAGCTCCGGACCGTCCGAGTCCAGCGCCTCGCGCAGCTCCACGCCGAGCTCCTCCGCGTCGCCCACGCGCCGCGCGTTCACGCCATAGCCCGCCGCCACCGCCACCGTGTCCAGCGCCGGCAGGTCCAGGCCCGGCGCCCCCGGAACCTCCTCCAGCAGCGAGAAGAACTTCAGGATCGCGTACTCGTCGTTGCGCAGCACCAGGAACGTCACCGGGACTTTGTACGCCGCCGCCGTCCAGAAGCTCTGCACCGCATACTGCGCCGAGCCCTCGCCGAGCACGCAGACCACGCGGCGCTGCGGGCACGCCAGCTGCACGCCGATCGACGCCGGCATCGCGAAGCCCAGACCGCCACCCGCCGAGAAGTAGTAGCTCCCCGGCCGGCTCAGGCGCAGCTGGTTGCGCAGCGCCGGCGTCGCCGACGGCGACTCCAGCACCACGATCCCGTCGTCCGGGAAGACCTGCGCGAGCGCCCGCACCGCCGTCGACGGGCTCATCGGGTCCGACACCGGCATCTCCGGCGGCGCCTCGCGCACCCGTGGGGCCTCGCGGGTCGGGTCGCCGAGCGCGCTCACCGCATCCGCCAGCGCCGCCAGCGTCAGCGCCACGTCCGCCACGATCGCGTCGCCCATCGGCGCCCGCGCCGCCTCGTCCGGATCGCTCGTGATCGCCGTCAGGCGCGTGCCCTCCGCCAGCAGCGCGCCCGGGATGTTCGGGTAATAAGGGAAGATCGACGTGCCCACCGCCAGCACGAAGTCGTAAGGCGCGAGCGCTTCGCCGAGTGGTTGCACCGAAGGGGGGAGGATGCCCTGGAACAGCGCGTGGTCCTCCGGGAAGCCCAGGCGTCCACCGCCCGTCGCCGGCGTCGCGTACACCGGCACGCGCGCCGCCTCCGCGAAGCGCACCGCCGCCTCCCAGCCGCCCGCCGCATCGATGTCCGGGCCCGCCACGAACGCTGGGTTGTGCGCCTCGCTCAGCAGCTGCGCCAGGCGCGCGATCGTCGCTTGGTCCGCCAGCGCCGCGCCGCTCACCGTCCGCGTCGTCTGGTGGCGCACTTCGTCCTCGTCGCGCACCTCCGCGTACCAGTCGTCCATCGGGATCGACACGAACACCGGTCCCCGCGGCGCCAGGCCCGCCAGGTGCGTCGCGCGCGCCAGCGCGTGCGGCACGTCCTGCGCGCACGGCGGCTCGTAGCTCCACTTCACCAGCGGATGCGGCATTCGCGTCGCGTCGCGGTTCGTCAGGTTCGCCTGCAGCGTCATCAGCGAGCGGTACTGCTGGCCCGCCGTCACCACCACCGGCGACTTGTTCGCCTGCGCGTTGAAGATCGCGCCCATCCCGTTGCCCAGGCCCGGCGCCGTGTGCAGGTTCACCAGCGCCGGCCCCCCGCGCGCCTGCGCGTACCCGTCCGCCATGCCCACCGCCACCGCCTCCTGCAGCCCCAGGATGTAGCGGAAGTCCTCCGGGAACTCGCTCAGCATCGGCAGCTCCGTGGAGCCCGGGTTGCCGAACAGCGTCGTCATGCCGCGTTCGCGCAGCAGCTCGATCGTCGCCTCTCTGACTGTCCTCACGCCATTACCGCCCCTCGCGTCGCCGCATCGATCCGCGGCATTCTATGGACCCGCCGCCACGCCACGGATACCGCCGGCTCGATCGGTGGCCCCGTCGCCAGCGTCAGCCACCGGCTGTGACGTCCTCGCCCGGCTCGCCCCTACGACGCCCCTGCTCCGTGGAGCAGGGCCAATGCTTGCGCCAGCGTGTCCACCGCCGGCAATTGCCGGTCGAGTCCCGTCAGCATCAGGACTCCCCGTACCTGCGGCGTCGGATCCAGCAGCACCAGGCCGCCATCGCCCTCCGCGAGCTCGCGCTGCAGGTGCAGAATCGCGCGCAGGCCGCTCGAGTCCATGAACTCCACGCCCGTCAGGTCCAGAACCAGCATGCGCGCGCCGCGTTCCGCGCACGCCGTCACGATCCGCGTCTGCAGCGATGTCGCGTTCGCGAAGTCGATCTCACCCGTCACCGTCGCCCGCAGGCATCCCTCTCCCGCGCCCGAGAGCTCCAGGCGCGAGGGCGGTGGCTGCTGTGGCCTCGTCGACTTTGGATGCGAGTCGTTCAAGACAGCTCGACAGTACCAGCGACGGCCCAGCGCGGCCCCCTGCAAGTTTTCGATCACCTGTTCCATCGATCCACCTGCTTTCGCCTAGCTCTTGCCAACATGCACCGATGTCGCCGATCGTCCGCCACACCCATGTGGACACGTGCCGCTCAATGGACTCACGCCGAACAGACGAATTCACGAGTGCCGGCAGCCCGCGCTTGCCGGCGCCTGCGTGTCTCCCACCACATCGAACGCGCCGCTCACATGTTCTTCCCCTTCGGAGCTAAGCCCCGCCTGAAGATGACCTCGCCACGACCAGCTCACACCCGCTTCGCGTGCGCCCTGGCGGTCGCTCTGCTGCTGCTCTGCGCGCCCGGCGCAGCGGCGCGCCCCGCCCACCCCAAGCGACCCGTTCTCAATACCTACGCAACTCGCGCCCTGCTCGCCTATCAGGCCATGCAGCAAAACTTCTACGTGCCCGGCACCGGCCTCTACCGCGGCGAACCCGAGTACTCGTTCCTGTGGCCCTTCTCGCAGGCGCTCGCCGCGACCGTCAGCCTCTCGCACATACCCCACGCGCCGGTCCAGTTCGGTGGGGCGCTGCGCGCGCTGATGGTCGGCCTGCAGCAGTACCTCGGACCGCTGCCCACGCCCGTCACCGAATCCGGCGAAGGCGCCGCCGCCACGGAAACCACCGCCGCGGGACAGCCCACCGGGGGCAGCACCGTCGCCGCCGGCGCCTCCACCGCCACCACCGTGCGCTCCTACAACGACAACGTCGCCCCGCCCGCCGGACCCGGAGGGGCCAGCTACTACGACGACAACGAGTGGGTCGGAATCGAGCTCGCGCGCCTCTATGAGCTTGATCACGACCCCGCCGCCCTCACGCAGGCCGAGCAGATCATGACGTTCGTGATGAGCGGCTGGCAGACCGTCGGACCAGCCGGTCAGTCGCTGCCCTGCCCCGGGGGCGTTCCCTTCTCCAACGCCAAGGGCAACACCGCGCGCAACACCGTCACCGACGGTCCCGGTGCCGAGCTCGCCGTCCAGCTCTACCGCATCACGCACGAACTCCGCTACCTCCAGTTCGCCGAAATGGCCTACGGCTGGGTGCGCCAGTGCCTGCTCGAACCCAGCGGCCTCTACGCCGACCACATCGATCTGAACGGCACCATCGAACACACCCTCTGGAGCTACAACCAGGGCTCGATGATGGGCGCCGGCGTGCTGCTCTACCAGGCCACCCACAACGGCGCCTACCTCTACCAAGCCCGCCAAACCGCCCGCGCCGCGCTGCCCTACTTCACCTACACCCGGCTCTCCAACGAAAACCCCTTCTTCGTCGCCGTCTACTTTCGCAATCTCCTGTACCTCGACTCCATCACCCACGACCCCCCCGGCTCCCGTCCCGCCAGCGAATACGTCTACTACGCCTGGCAGCGCCATCGGCTGAGCAGCAACCTGTTCGCCTACGGCTCACCGCCCACCGCCGAACTCCTGCGCCAGGCCGCGATCGTCCAGATCTACGCACTGCTAGCGACCTCGCCCAGCACCTACTTCTGATTGCGCGTCTCGCGCGCCGCGCCGGTGCGCTCGCCCCGGGCGGCGCAGCCACCACCGGAGAGCCGCGCGACGGACACGCAGTACGCTTAGTCCACCGATGGTCGACGACGCCACCAACCTCATGACCGCCGAGGGCCTGCAGGCCCTCCACGCCGAGCTCGCGACCCTCGAGGAAGAGGGACGCCGCGAGATCGCCGAGCGGATCAAAACCGCGCGCGAGTGGGGAGACCTCAAGGAGAACAGCGAGTACCACGACGCCAAGAACGACCAAGCTCATCTCGAGACCAAGATCGCGCGACTGCGCGAAAAGATCTCCACCGCCGTCGTCGTGGAGGAGGGTGAGCAAGCCGCTGAGGGCATCGTCGGCTTCGGCTCCACCGTCGTCGTGCGCGACCAGGACGGCGTGCAGCGCACCTGGAGGATCGTCAGCTCGCACGACGCCGCGCCCGCCCAGGGTCTGCTCTCTGCCGAATCTCCCGTCGCGCGCGCGCTCGTCGGCCGCCGCAGCGGCGAGCAGGCCGCCGTCACGCTGCCCCGCGGCGAGAGCCTGCTGACGATTCTCAGCGTCAGCTGAGCGCCCGCGCGCTCCGCCGCGACTGCGCCGACCGCGACTCCGCCGGCCGCGACTGCGCCGCGGCGTTGCCCCGAGGGTCCAAGCCGGCATCCTCGAGCGTCTGCACGAACGCCGCCACCACCGTCGGGTCGAATTGCGTGCCCGCGCACGCGCGCAGCTCCGCCAGCGCCCGCGAGGGGTCGATCGCGCCGCTATACGTCCGCTCGGAGGTCATCGCATCGAACGCGTCGCACACGAAGATCACGCGTGCTCCCAGCGGGATCTCGGTCCCGTGCAGGCCATCCGGGTAGCCCCGCCCGTCGAAGCGCTCGTGGCTCGAGCGCACCAGTCGCGCCACCGGGCGCAGCGCCGCCGCCGCGGTCAGGATGCGCTCCCCGAGGATCGTGTGGCGGTGCATGAAACGCCACTCCTCCTCGTTCAACGGGCCCGCCTTCTGCAGGATCGCATCCGGGATCGCGATCTTGCCGACGTCGTGCAACTCCGCCGCGCGCGCGAGCACGTCGAGCTCCTCGCCGAGCATCCCCATGCGCCGTCCCACCGCGAGCGCGAGCGAGCCGACTCCACGCTGATGCTCCTGCAAATCCGGATAGCGCTCCTGGAACGCCTGCAGCAACACATCTCGCAGCTGATGCACCGCGCTCGCCTCACGCGTTTCGTCCTTGCGCCGGTACAGGCGCTGGTCGGCGAGCTGCAGGATCGAGGCCGGGTCGCTGCCGCGCGCCGCAATGCTCACGACGCCGTGCGACGCTCCGATCGAGAAGCCCGGACCGCGCTCCGCCAGCGCCGCCACGCTGGCCTGCACGAGCGCCGCATCGGTCGGCCCCGCGCCGCCCCGGAAGAGCACGCAGAACTCGTCGCCGCCCATCCGGTAGGCCGTGCCCTGGGGCGCCACGATCCGCTGCAGCTTGTCGCTCAGGCGCGCCAGCAGCGCGTCGCCCGCCGGATGGCCGAAAGTGTCGTTGTAGCGCTTGAAGCCATTGAGGTCGTACAGCACCAGCTCCCACGATTCCCCCGTCGCCGCCCGGCGGCACGCCACTTGGAGGTCTTCCATCAGCTGCCGGCGGTTGCCCAGGCCCGTCAGCGGGTCCGTCAAGGCCAGCCGCCGCGAGCCCACGAGCATCGCGATGTTCTCCCGCACCGTCATCATCAGGTGCACGCACACCGCGAGCACCGTCGCAATCGCCAGCACCAACGCCGGCGGCGTGAGCTGGCCGTGCAGGTTGCCGTAGACGAACACACCGAGCGCCGCCAGCAGCGAGCAGGCCGGCACCGACACCAGCCGCCAATCCTCGACCCGTCGGCGCGTCGGTCGCGGCCACGGGGTCCACGCCGCGATCGCGAGGAGCACCGCCGAGGTCGGCCACAGCACCTGCACCCAGTCGCCCACGCGGTAGCTGCTGGTCGCCGTGAGGTACAGGTACGAGGAATCCGCCACCGCGCTCACCAGCATGCTCGCCGCGATCAGCAGCCACACACGCCCCGGGCGCCAGCCCGTCATGCCCAGCGCCCCGATCGCGAAGATCAGCAGCAGCAGATCGCCGATCGGGTAAGCCAGCGCGATCGCCATCGAGGTCGTATCGCCGTGCGCCCGCGCGATGATCGGCGGCAGGATCACCGCCGCCCCCACCGCCGCCGCCGCTAGCCCGCCGATCAGCCCGTCGAGCCACATGCCGATGCGCAACTCGCGCAGATGCGCTCCCATCAGCAGCACCAGCGCCACATAGCAGCACGGGTAGAAGACCAGGTAGAGCGCATCCGCCGGCGTGACACTGCCCCCCGCCACACGCGTCCCTTCGACGAACAGCGTGTAATAGAGATCGCCCAGGCCCCAGCAGAAGAGTCCCGCTCCCACCGTCAGCCACGCCGCGCGCTGCGCGCGCACGAGCACGCCGCGCGCGATCACGCTCAGCGCCGCGCCGCCCATCAGCACGCCGTAGATCCCCTGGTCGAACATGCCGTTGCGGCTCGCGCCGCCGACGCCGCCGAGCGTGTGCAATGCCAGCACGCCCAGCCCCCCGACGAGAAACGCCAGGACAAAGGTCATGGATGTCGGTCGTGTGCGCATTCGGCTTGTGAGCCCCCGATGCGCATCGGCCATCTGTCGCGGCTACTGAAGCATTCCTCCCCGCGCTGAGCGCGTGTCCAGGTGCTTACAGCGCCTCGCGCAAGCGGCGCACGAATACCTTCGGCTTGCGCCGATACAGGCGACTGCCCTCGCGCAGCGCGCGCTTGCGCAGTCGCCCGCGCCGCCGCGCGATCGCCTTCAATAGCCGCTTGCGCTGCTTGCGCTCGCCCACGAAGAGCGTCGAGCGTTTGCGCACCACGCGCGCGAGCAGCGCCAGGTCGTGCTCCTCGCCCAGCATTTCGCCGAGTCCATCCGCACGTCGCGCCAGCCTGTGCAGGCGCCGGGCGCTCTTGGTGTCCCGCGACTCGCCGCCGCGGTCGAGGGTCTCCGCCGCGTAGCGCAGAGCCTTGACGCGCTTGCGCCACGCGTGCATCGATTCGAAGTCCCCGCGCCGGCGCGCGCGGCGCATACGCCGCCGGCCTTCGCCGTAAAGGCGTCGCAGGCCCGGCGTCACCAGCCGCGTGGGCTCCTCCGGATACTCACGCAGGTTCCAAGCCACCACCCGCGCGCGAATCGCGCGGAGGTCCGCCGCGACGGCGCGGCGCAGCTCAGGGCCATCCCCGCTGCTCGCCGCGTCGCGCTCCGCGATGAGCTGCGCGCGCAGCGCGCTCACGCCGCTCCCCCGCTTGCCCGGTCTTCCCCTCGCCAACTTCGGATCGCGCTTGAGGAGCGCGTCGAGCGTGCCCACCATGACCTCCGCATCACGCGCCCCCGCCAGACGCTGCGCGCAGTCGCGCAAGGCCGTGTTTTCGCGCTCGAAGCACTTCGCGCCGAGCTCCTCGCGCAGCAGTCGCACGATCGCGCGCAGACGCTTGAGGGTCTTGCGGAGCTCGTGCACCGTTGCCTCGTCGATGTCCTCGCCCGGGCGGCACTCGAGCAGCTCGATCGCGTGGTTCAGTCGGCCGAGCGCCACACGCCGCAGGCCCTCCGCGCGCGGCTCCCGCGCCAGCAGCGAGGCGCGGCGCATGAGTCGCGCGTGCGCCGCCGCGCGTCGCTCCCGCTCCGCCTTGGCGAGCGCGACGCCGACGCCGACGAGCACCAGCATCTTCGCGAGCGAGCTCGCTCGCGAGGTGGCATTCGCTGGGGGCGCCAGAATGGAGCGATGCCGACGAACCTTCCGCGCGCCGCGTGGTGGACGGTGCGACGCGCCGCGAATCGCAAGCCCGCGACGTATCGCTGTCCAATTTGCGGCCATCAGCTGCCCGCGCTCAGCGAGCACATGTTGATCGCTCCCGAAGGCGACACCCGCCGGCGCCGGCACGCGCACACCGCCTGCGTGCTCGCCGCGCGCCGGCGCGGCCAGCTCCCGCTCCACGACGAGTGGCGTCGCGGCCAGCCCCCGCCGCCGTCGCGGTGGCGACGGTTGCTGCGGCTCGGGCGCCCGAGCGACTGACGAAGCACTCGCGCATCCGCTCGGCGGCTCAGCCGCCGTAGGTGTTCACGTACTCGGGCTCCACGCGGATGATCACGCGCTCTTCGCCCGGTTGGCGGAAGGGATACTCCTCCTTGCCCAGGTACTTGCCCGCGAGCGCGTCGATGTGAGCGTCCGCGCCGTCGTGCGTGCGCTGCGCCACGCGCCCACGGATCATCGCGTATTCGTAGGGGTTATCGAGGTTCTGCACCGTCAGCGTCACGCGCGGATCGCGCTCCAGGTTGCGCGGCCAGGCCCGTCCCTCGGCGGTGTTCAGCGTCGGTAGGCCGTCCTGCAGGTCGACCCAGACCGGTACCGCGTGCACCGAGCCATCCGCCCGCAGCGTCGAGACCACGCAGAAGTTCTTGTCATTCAGCAGCTCCGCCGCACGACCCTCGACCGTTGTTGAGCTCATCACAGACCCTCTTTCTCTAGGCGCGTGTCATTGCACACATCAAGATAGGGACTGCTCCTCACGCGGGCCGAGTGAGTGGCGCCGTCTCGCGTCCGTGAGCCAGAAAAGCCCCGGCCACCGCCGGAAGAGGAGCCCCCGGACTACTGCCGGCTGAGACCGGCGGGCGAGCTCGCGGGTGGGATCGGCTGCAGGGGCACCAGTTGGCCGTTGTTCAGCTGGAAGTGGACCGTGCTCTGACCCCCGCTCGAGCAGCACAGGGGGTCATGGGGGCGATAGAGCGCGTACGCGAGCACGACTTCGGTGTCGCTCTGGGAGACGATCCTGAGCGACGCGCTCGGTTGACTGGAGTCAGTGCCCAGGTACTTGCCGTCGAGGAAGAAGAACGCGCGCTGATCGTAGCCGTCAGCCGATCCCGTGCGAGTGCCGAGCAGGACGCGCAGCGTCTGGCTTGGGTGGTACTCGGAGACATCGTCGGGGGTGTAGCCACGCGTCTTGACGACCGCCACCGCCGCGGCCGCTTCTTCACCGGAGGCTTCTGCGTTGCCGGCCGTCCCACCGTGCCCGGCGAAGGCCGGCTCGGGTGCAGTGCGGGTCGTGCTCGGTGCGCCGCCGGCGCTCTGGGTGCCAGTGTTGCTCTGCGGGATGGTTGCCGTACCGGTCGTCGAGGTCGTAGGGGCTGGGCTGGGGCGCGCCGCGCTTGTCGGTGTCGTGCTTGCCGCCGATGCTCCCCCGCTCGAAACCGTCACCGTCTTCGTTGCGCCGCTGCCGCAGCCGCCGACGAGCGCGCTCGCGAAGGCAAGGAGCACGGTGCACGCCAAGGTTGTTCTCGCCTGTTTGCTCATGATCGCTCCCCACGTAGTTCGGCGTCGCGCGAGCACCTCCTCGCTTACCCGTACGCGCCCTTGACAAGTTTATTAGTCACTGCTAATTTTATTAGTAGTTAGCAATCACTAATTTTTGGAGGACGATCGATGAGTGGCCCGGACTTGATTGATGCTTCAAATGCAGGGCCCGCCGCGCGGGTGCGCGCGCATGATGCGCGCCCGCGCACGAGCGCCAGCGCAAACAACTGGACCCTCGGAATCGTCTCGGTTGCGCTCTTCATGGTGGTGCTCGACAACCTCGTCGTTTCGATCGCGCTGCCCTCGATCCACCGCGATCTCGGCGCCTCGATCCAATCGCTGGAGTGGACGGTCAACGCCTACGTGCTGGCCTACGCCGTGCTGTTGCTGACCGGCGCCGCGCTCGGCGATCGCTTCGGGCGGCGGCGCATGTTCCTCGCGGGCCTCTCGCTGTTCACCGCCGCCTCCGCCGCCGCCGCGCTGGCGCCGAGCACCGATCTGCTTGTCCTCGCGCGCGCGATTCAGGGAGCCGGCGCGGCTCTGGTGACCCCGCTGACACTCACGCTGCTCGCCGAAGCCTTCCCCGCCAATCGTCGCGGGATGGCGCTCGGAGTGTGGTCTGGTATCTCCGGTGGCGCAGTAGCGATCGGCCCGCTCGTCGGCGGTGCCGTCGTTCAGGGCATCTCCTGGCACTGGATCTTCTGGATCAACGTGCCCATTGGATTGGTCCTGCTGCCACTCGCCGCACTGCGCCTGCGCGAAAGCCGCGGGCCTTACGGCTCGCTCGACCTGCCCGGTCTTGCGCTTGCGTCGGCTGGAGCCTTCGGTGTCGTCTTCGGACTCGTCCGCGCGCAGTCGCTCGGCTGGACCTCACCGACGATCCTCGCCACGCTACTGATCGGCGTTGCGCTGCTCGCGACCTTCGTCATCTGGGAGCGGCGCGCCCGCGAGCCGATGCTGCCGATGTCATTCTTCTCTAAGCGCGCCTTCGCGGTTACCAACTGCGCCTCGCTGACCATGTACTTTGGGATGTTCGGGTCAATCTTCTTTCTCTCGCAGTTCATGCAGAACGTTCTCCACAACTCACCCCTTCAGGCCGGGCTCAAGATCCTCGTGTGGACCGGCGCGACGATGCTCACCGCTCCATTCGCCGGCGTCTACTCCCAGCGCGTGGGCAGTCGTCCCTTCATGATCGCCGGACTGTCCCTCCAAGCGGGAGCGCTCGCCTGGCTGGCCGCGATCATCGGCGAGCACGTTGCCTATGCGCAGATGATCGTGCCCTTCGCAATGGCCGGCGCCGGCATGGCGCTCGTCTTCGCACCCTCCGCCGCCGCGGTCCTCTCGGCGGTGCGTCCCGAGCAGGCCGGGCAGGCGTCGGGCGCCACCAACGCGATCCGCGAGACCGGCGGCGTGCTCGGGGTTGCCGTGCTGGCCTCCGTCTTCACCGGCAGCGGCGGCTACGGCAACGCGCACGCGTTCGTTGCGGGCGTCGTGCCCGCGATGTGGGTCGGGGTCGCCGTGCTTGCCCTCGGCGCGGCCGCCGTCGTGCTGTTCCCCTTCCAGACGCTGACCGTGGGGGCCGGTGCCGCGAGTGCGGATGCGCGCGCCACCGGCCTGCCCGGCGAGGCGCACGCGAGCGTCATCGGAGAAGCCGCGTGAGCGACGAGGACTCCGAGCCCACGCCACGAGACGCATCGACTCCCGCGGATATGCAGCCCGCCGCTGCCGCCGCGCGCACGCGCGTGCCCGCCGCCGAGCGCCGCGAGGCGCTGATCGCCGCCGCCGTGCACGAGTTCGCGCACGGCGGCCTACACGGCACCCCGGTCGAGCGCATCGCGCGCCGCGTCGGGGTCGCACAGCCCTACGTGTTCTCGCTATTCGGCAGCAAGCGCGAGCTGTTCATCGCTGCGCTCGAGCGCAGCTTCCAGCGAGTCGCAGAGACCTTTCACCGCGCTGACGCCGACTACCGCGCGGGGCGCGCGGGGGACTGCGAGGACGTCCTGCAGGCGATGGGGCGCGCTTACACGGAGCTGCTCGCCTCCGACCGCGACTACCTGATGCTCCAACACCAGTCCTACGCCGCCTGCGATGACGAGCTCGTGCGCGCACGGGTCCGCTACCGCTACGCGGAGCTCGTCGGGCTGGCGCAGGAGCTCTCCGGCGCTGAGGACGAGCGCATCGACGACTTCTTCCGCCACGGCATGGCCTTGCAGGTAGCAGCCGCGCTTGGCGTCGAGGATCTCTCCGCGACCTGTCCCTGGGTCAGATCCGAGCTACTTGCCGCTAACGCGGCGCGCTCTGACTCCGGCTAGCATCGATGCCGGTATGTCCTCCATCCTGAGCAACGCTCCGGGCACCAAGCCCAAGCGCAGTCGCCGCGAGCTCGCGCGTACCGGCGGCCTCGTGCTGCTCGCGGTGCTGGCGACGCTGTTCGCCGTCCTCAATCTCGAATCCGTCGAGGTCGACTGGATCTTCGGCTCCGGACGCGCGCCGCTGATCATCGTGATCGTGATCTCCGTGCTCGTCGGCGCGGCGCTCACCCACTTCGCCGAGCGCCGGATCGGGCGGCGCGGCGGACGCGGCAGGACGTGAGGCGATAATCGCCTGCATCGCCTCCGCGGAGCCCACGAACGGGGTCAGTACCGCGTAGGAGAGGTACTCCGCGAGAATCGGAAGCCGGTGTCCGCGGCCGGCGACAATCTCACTCGAGAGCGTGTGCCACAGCGCTCCCGCCACACCTTCCACGGCGAACTTGCCATGCGGCCGGCGCGGCGCGCCCTCGGTCAGCAGCGTCGCGAGCTCGTGCGCGAGATCCATCGTGTTCTCGACCGCGCGCGGTCCCGCTTCCTGAGCCTTGCTCGTCAGCGTGATCGCGCGCGCCGGATGACTCGCGAGGTACGCGAGCAGCGATTCGACGGTCTCACACACCGCACGCGACCAGGCGGTGGAGACCAGAGCCGGATTAGCCACCAGTTGGAGCACGTCGCCGCCGAGCATGTCCAGCGCCGCCAGGAAGCACTCCTCCTTGCTGGCGAAGAATCCCAAGAAGGTGTCGATTGAGACCTTCGCCTCATCCGCGATCCGCAGCGCATTGAGATCGTCGAAGCGCTCGCGCAGCGTCAGGTCGATTGCCCCGCGCAGCACCCGAGTGCGCTCGCTCTCGGTGCGCGTCGCCCGCTCGAGCGCGACCGGCTGTGTAAACGGAGGGTTCGAACACGGCCGCGGCCGTAGCTCGGAGACCTCAGGGGATCTAAACAAGAGCGACCAGCTCAGCATCTCCTCGCTCAACTCCTGCGCATCCTCGACGTGTCCCTCCCGCAGGCGCATGAAGGTGGCCCGTCGCAGTCCTCCGACGATTGCGCGGACCACCGGCAGCGGCAGTGCCTCCACCTCGCGTCTGTCGGCGAAGCTGCTCGACAGCAGTCCTTCGAGCGTCGCGGTGATCCGTCGCAGGCGGCGCAGGCCGCCCGCGCCCGCGGTTTGGGCATCGATCACCACGAGGTGCAAAGCCTTCGCATTGGTCTGCACTTCCTCGGCGAATGCCGCGAATGCCATTCGCATGCGCTCTTCGGTGTTGCCCGGAGTGGATCGGTAAGCCTGGTTGATCCGTTTGACTCCGCGATGCACAATCAGGTCGAAGGTCTCCAGGAAGCAGTCTTCCTTGTTCGCGAACTGCTCGTAGAAAGCTCTACGCGAGACGCCCGCGAGGCCGATCACGTGCTTGACGCTCGTATTCCGGTAGCCGCGCGTCGCGATCGCCTCGATCATCGCTCCGTGCATCCGGATTCGCTGGTGATGGGCCACCCCCGTCGCGGTAATGCCATCGGGGCCCCTTCGGCAGGCGCTTGTAGATGGGCGCGATTGTCTGAGTCGGCCGCGACTCACGACCTTCTCGCCGCGTGGAGCGTCGACCTCCGTGCTCCAACATAGACATTCCACCTCCCCGGATACTTTCGATCGCCAGACTGTCAAGGAGTCTGGTAAACAACATCATTCCATGTCAGCGATTCTTTGTCTACAGCTAAGTCTATGCCTCCGCGTGTCCCCGTGTAGCGGCACGCCCGTTAGTTGGGTTTCCCCTGTAGGTACCTAAGCTGGCGACGATACCGGAGCGCTCGGGCGAGGCCACGATGTTGCGTTGACGCACACCTCGCCCCGATGGGGCGCAGCTACGAATCCGAGCAACCGGATGTCCGCCACTTTGCCGATCGAAGCCAGGTGTGAGCGTTCACGGAGAGCCGTCGAGCCGCGATACGTGCCTCACCCAGTTTCTGTGAAATGTTTCTGACTAGAGAGTCGGAGCGCATTTCGGGCGCGCTCGGAATCCACCACTCCGTCGGTGGCGAAAGCGAGCTCTTAGGCTTGCGTGTTGTGATCGTCGGGGTGGCGAACCACGACGACGGGGCGCAGCGCGTGATGTAGCACATGCGCCGAGGTGCTGCCAAGCAGTTTTGACTTCAGCCCGCGCAGGCCGCGCGAGCCGATCACGATCGCGCGCGCGTCGTGCTGCTCGGCGGCCGCGACAATCGCGTCCTGGGGTGTGAGGTTATCCTCGGCGGTGATCGGCTCGACGTCGAGGCCCACCTCGCGCGCGAGACGGGCGCCGTCCTGCGCGACCTGCTGGGCGTGCTCCTCGCTCGCGCGCTCCACGTCGCGTGCGAGCGAAGGATCGTAAGGCAGCATCGTGCCTCCCATCCCGATCGGATCCGGGGTCAACATCACCTGGGTCAGACCCGGCTCCCAAACCGTCAGCACGAGCGCTCGCGCGGGGGCGAACAGCGCACCGGCTTCGCGCACCGCGGCGCGCGCCGGCTCGGAGCCATCATAGGCGATCAAGATCGGACGCTCACCCTGCACTCCCGCCAGGGTACTCGACGTCCCTGTTGCGGGCCCCGCCGCGCGCGGGCGCACGCGCGGGCGCGCGAAGACACTGGGTGGGCGCGCGGGGGCACGCGTGGACGCACGTGTGAACGCGCGGCCGGAGGCGGGGCAGTGAGACGCGTGTGTCGCTGTGCGCGAAGCGCTCAGTGCAGAATCACCCGCAGCGCGAGTATCCCGAGGCCCATCGTCGCTCCGACGCATCCTTCGAGCAGCAGTTCGGCGGGGCGCGCTCGCGCTCGCAGGCCGGCGAGCAGCTCGTAGGTGAGGAGGCTCGCGGCCGTCACCCAGAGATCCATGGTAACCGCGGTTTCCTGGCTCGCGCCGGCTGCCCAGCAGGTCAGCAGCACGACTAGCGGCACGAGTCCGCCGCGCATGATCGCCCAATCGTGCAGCAGGTTCTTCGCCAGCGCCTGCGGGGTCAGCCGCCCGCGGGTCTGCAGACGCTGGCCGAGCAGGTCGGCGTAGGCGTGCGCGAGCCAGTAGAGCGCCAGCGCGAGCAGCGCCGAGCCAATGGTCTCCAGATAGGTGTCGCGCAGGCCGCTCTCCGCCGCCAATAGCGCGCCGATGGCGATCATCCCGTAGATCGCGCCCGCGGGGTTGGATCCCGGCAGGAGCCACGCAAGCAGCGCCTCCCCGCGTTTGCCGCGCGTGCCGCGCGCGGAGCCCGGCTGGATGTCGGCGGCGGTATCCGGCTTACCGCTCGCGGCGGCGTCCGGGCCTGCGCCCCGCTCTTCCTCGGCGGCTCCGAGGAGCGGCTCGCTTGGCGGCGCGTCACTCGCAGCGGTCTCGACGTCGCTGACCGGGGCGCCGGCGGCGGCCTCGGCGGGTGCTCGATCCTCGGCGGGCGGTCTCACCTCCGCACATGATGGCGGGCGCACGCTACGCGCAGTGGCGACCTGCCAGACTCACGCGCATGGGCGCCACACCGAGCACGGCCGCCGCCTCGATTGCGCTGCTGCTCGCCGACGTCGATGGCACGCTCGTCACTCAAGAGAAGCTCCTGACCGAGCGCGCGATCGCGGCGGTGCGGGCGCTGGGGGAGGCGGGCATCCTGTTCGCGGTGACCAGCGGGCGCCCGCCGCGCGGGATGGCGATGCTGATCGAGCCGCTGAACCTCCAGACGCCGATCGCGGCGTTCAACGGCGGGCTCGTCGTCGAGCCCGATGCCAAGCTCGAGCCGATCGAGCGCCGCGCGCTGCCGGCTGGCTTGGTCCCGCAGGTAATCGGGCTGCTGGAGTCCTTCGCGCTCGGCGTTTGGGTGTATCGCGGGGCGGACTGGTACCTGCTCGATCCCCACGGCGCGCACGTCGAGCACGAGTCGCGAACCGTCGGCTTCGCGCCGAGCGTCGTCGAGAGCTTTGCGGGAATCGACGAGGGCGTCGTCAAGGTCGTCGGCACCAGCGACGACTTCGACGCGGTCGAGCGCGCCTCGCAGGCCGCGCAGGAGCGCTTCGGCGGCGAGGTGTCGGCGTCGCGCTCGCAGCCTTATTACCTCGATGTGACGCATCCCGACGCGAACAAGGGCGCGGTCGTCAAGTGGCTCTCGGCGCGTTACGACGTGCCGCTGGAGCGGGTTGCGACAATCGGGGACATGCCCAACGACGTCCTGATGTTCGCCCACGCGGGCCTGAGCATCGCGATGGGTAATGCCGACCGCGAGGTACAGCGCGCGGCGCGCCATGTCACCGCCACCAACGAGCAGGAGGGCTTCGCAGATGCCGTCGAGCGCTGGATCCTCGGAGTCGGGTAGCGAGATGGCCGCGACGAGCACGACCGCGGCATCGGGCGGCCAGGCGGTAGCCGACGCGCTCGTGATCTTCGGGATCACGGGGGATCTCGCGAAGGTGATGACGTTCCGCTCGCTCTACCGGCTCGAGCGTCGCGGGCTGCTCGGTTGTCCGATCGTCGGCGTCGCCGCGCAGGACTGGACCGTCGAGCAGCTGCGCCAGCACGCGCGCGTATGCATCGAGGGAACCGGCGAGCCGCTGGATGCGGCGGTGTTCGAGCGCTTCGCCGCGCGGCTCTCCTACGTCGGCGGCGACTTCAACGATGCCGCGACCTACGAGCGCGTCAAGAGCGCGGTCGGGCAGGCGCGCAGCCCGGTCTTCTACCTCGAGATCCCGCCGTTCCTGTTCGGGCCCGTAATCGGGCAGCTCTCACGGGCGGGCCTGACGCGCGACGCGCGCGTTGTCGTCGAGAAGCCGTTCGGCCACGACCTTGCCTCCGCGCGCACCCTGGCCGCGGAAATCCACCGCTACATCGGCGAGTCCCAGCTCTACCGGATCGACCACTTCCTCGGCAAGATGGGCACCGACGAGCTCCTCTACCTGCGCTTCGCGAACATGATGCTCGAGCCGATCTGGAACCGCGCGAACGTCGCGTGCGTGCAGATCACAATGGCCGAGAGCTTCGGCGTCGAGGATCGCGGGCACTTCTACGACCCCGTCGGCGCGCTGCGCGACGTCGTCGTCAACCACCTGATGCAGGTCGTCGCCGTCGCCGCGATGGAGCCGCCCGCAGGCAGCGACGCCGAAGCGCTCAAGGATGCCAAGTACGCGCTGCTGCGCTCCGTGGAGGCCGTGAACCCGGCGCATTGCGTGCGCGGGCAGTACGACGGCTACTTGGAGATCGATGGCGTCGCTCCCAACTCGGACACCGAGACTTACGTCGCGCTGCGCCTAGACATCGACAATTGGCGCTGGTCGGGGGTGCCGTGGTTCATCCGCGCCGGCAAGCGCATGCCGGTCACGCAGACCGAGCTGCGCGTGGTCTTCCGTCGTCCGCCGCGCTTGGGCTTCATCGAGCAGGCGCACCGCCGCCCCGAGCCCAACCAGTTCGTCGTCAAGCTCGACCCGAGCGCCGGGACGCAGCTGCTGCTTGACGCGCATCGCGCCGACGAGGCCGGGCCGGCGGCAATCACACTCGACATGGAGTTCGCGCAAGAGGGCGGCGAAGCGCCGACGCCCTATGAGGTGCTACTCGGTGACGCGATGCACGGCCGCAGTGAGCGCTTCACACGCCAGGACGGTGTCGAGGAGGCGTGGCGCGTGTTCGCGCCGCTGCTGGAGAGCGCCCCGCCGGTGCATCGCTACGCGCCGGGCTCGTGGGGGCCGCAGGAGGCCGAGCAGCTCGTCGGGGGTTTCGGCCGCTGGCACGGGCCGTGGGTTGTGGACTCGTGAGCGATGCGCGGATCGTGCTCTTCGGGGCGACCGGGTATACCGGCGGCCTAGCGGCGCGCGCACTGGTCGCACAGGGCGCACGGCCGGTCCTCGCCGCGCGTGACCGCGCGCGCGTGGAGGCCCTCGCGGCGGAGCTCGGTGGCCTGGAGATCGCGGTCGCCGACGTCGCCGACCCGCGCTCGGTGCGCGCACTCGTGCAGCGCGGCGACGTGTTGCTCACGACCGTCGGACCGTTCATGCGCTATGGCGAGGCCGCGCTCGTCGCTGCGATCGACGCGGGCGCACACTACGTCGACTCGACCGGCGAGTCGCCGTTCATACGTGACGTCTTCGAGCGCTGGAGTCCGCGCGCGGCCGACGCGGATTGTGCGCTGCTTACCGCGTTTGCCTCCGACTGGGTGCCCGGAAATCTCGCGGGTGCGTTGGCGCTGCGCGCAGCCGGCGAGGCCGCCGCCGTTACCCGCATCGAGGCTGCCTACTTCGCGACCGGCATCCCCTTCAACACCGGTGCGATGAGCGGCGGCACACGCGCGTCGGTGATGACGAGCATGCTCGACCCCAGCTACGCCTTTCGCGACACGCGGCTCGTCTCCGAGCGCGCCGCGCGACATGTACGTCACTACCAGCTCGCGCCCGGCAAGCGCGCCGCCGCGGTCTCGGTCGGCGGTACCGAGCAGTTCGCGCTGCCGCGGCTCGATCGCGGCATTCGCGACGTCGAGGTCTACCTCGGCTGGCTCGGTCCCGCCTCGCGCGTGGTGCAGGCGCTATCGGCGGCGAGCGCGCCACTATTGCGCGCGCCCGCCCTCAAACGCACTCTCGACGGTGCGTTCGCTCGCGTCGTGAAGGGCTCCACCGGCGGTCCCGATGCCGCGGCGCGCGAGCGCACCGGCTCGGTCGTGCTCGGCGCCGCCTACGACGCCGTCGGCACCAAGCTCGCCGAGGTGCGCCTGGAAGGCGCGGGGCCTTACGACTTCACGGGGCCGATGCTCGCGTGGGGCGCACGGGCCGCGGCCGCCGGCAAGCTGCGCGGCATCGGGGCGCTCGGGCCGGTGGACGCGTTCGGGCTGGAGGTGCTGCAGGAGGGGGTCGCGGAGGCGGGGATTAGGCCGGTTTAGCGAAGGCGTCTAAGTCGAGCTTGAGCCGACCGCGACATCCTCGCGATCGGGCGCGTTCGGCTCGGCGCCGCGCAGCGCGCGGGTGAGCAGCTGCCAGAGTGTTGCGCGTTCCTCCGGGTCGAGCGACTGCAGCACCTCGTCCTCGATCGTCTCCTGCGTGCGCTCCGCACTGCTCAGCGCGCGGCGCCCCTGCTCTGTGAGCTGCACCCGATGTCGGCGGCGGTCCTCGGGGTCGCGCTGACGGGCGACGTGCCCGAGATCCTCCAGCTCGTTGAGCAGCAGCACAACGTTGTTGGCATCCATGCAGAGCGCCTCGGCGAGCTCCTGTTGGGGCGCTCCGTCGTGGTCGCGCAGGTAGCTGAGGGCCATCACGAGGCGCATGTGGATGCCGAGCAGCTCCTCAGTGCTGCGGCGGTAGACCTGCTTGGCGAGTCGCGTAAGCAGGACCATCGAGCCCAAATCGGCTGTGTGCGTGCCGTCACCCATAACGCGCTAATTATACCACGTCGTAACAATCATCACTGATAACAAGATGGTACTTGTTAGATGGATGATCCCTGCTATGTTGTCCCCAGACCCAGATCGGAAGGAGCACAACATGAGCACCCTCACCGCCCGCACAGAAGACCTCCAGCAGAGCACCGCCGCCAGCGAGAGCGAGCGCAAACGCGAGCGCCGTCGCTGGGTTGCGCTCGCCGTGCTGTGCCTCGGGCAGCTGATGATGGTGCTCGACGCGACGATCGTGAACGTCGCGCTGCCCTCGATCCAGCGCGAACTGCACTTCTCGCAGAGCAACCTCACGTGGGTGATCAACGGCTACCTCGTGACCTTCGGCGGCTTCCTGCTGCTCGCGGGCCGCGTCGGCGATCTGGTGGGGCGCAAGAAGGTCTTCTTGACGGGTCTCGTGATGTTCACCGCCGCGTCGGTCCTTTGCGGGGTCGCCCAGGATCAGACGATGCTGATCGCCGCGCGCATCATCCAGGGAATCGGGGGCGCAGTCGCCTCGAGCGTGATCCTCGCGATCATCGTCACCGAGTTCCCCGAGCGCGCCGAGCAGGCGAAGGCGATGGGCATGTATGCGTTCGTCTCCGCAGGCGGCGGCTCGGTCGGCCTGCTCGCCGGCGGGGCGCTCACGCAATCACTCGATTGGCACTGGATCTTCTTCGTGAACGTCCCGATCGGCATCTTCGCATTCGTGCTCGGCGCGATGCTGATCGAGGAGAACAAAGGCATCGGTCTCGCCGGCGGTGTCGACGTGTTCGGCTCGATCCTGATCACGCTCGCGACGATGCTCGGTGCCTTCGCGATCGTCAAGTCCAGCGAATACGGCCTGCTCTCGGCGCGCACGCTCGGCATCGGGGGAGCAGCGTTGGCGCTGCTGGCCGGCTTCCTCGCGCTCGAGGCGCGGCTGGCCAACCCGATCATGCCGCTGCGCGTCCTGCGCCAGCGCATGCTGATGGGCTCGAGCCTCGTCCGCGGCCTGCTGATCACCGGGATGTTCTCCGCGTTCTTCCTCGGGGCGCTGTACCTAGAGCGCGTGCTCGGCTACGACGCGATCGACACCGGCCTCGCATTCTTGCCGCTGACGTTCTCGATCGCGGTGATGTCGATGGGCGTCTCGGCGAAAGCCGTGGAGCGCTTCGGCTCGGTACCCACGCTGGTGGCCGGGCTGGGGGGAATCATCGTCGGCCTGCTGCTGCTCGCCGTCCAGGGCCTGCACGCGAGCTACTTCCCGGGCCTATTCCTCGCGTTCCTCACGCTCGGGCTGGGCGCCGGGGCCTCGTTTCTGCCGCTGCTGACGATGGGGATGTCCGACTCGGCCCCCCGCGACGCCGGTCTCGCCTCGGGCATCATCAACGTCTCCGTACAGCTGTTCGGCGCGATCGGGCTGGCGACGCTCGGGACGGTCGCGACGGATCACACCAAAGCGCTGACCGCCGCCGGCCACTCGCTGCCCAGCGCTTTGACCGGGGGCTATCACCTCGCCTACCTGGTCGCCGCGGCGAGCGTCGGTCTGGGCATCCTGGCGGCTCTCCTGGTGCTGCGCCCGCCCACGACGGTGGCGCAGGAGGCCGAGCAGGGAGCCGGCGTCGAGCTGGTCGGCGAGGCGGAGCTGGTCGCGGCCTGAGTCGAGCGGGCTCCCTGAGTAGCGGTAATACTCCCGCCCGCGGCGGCGTTCCTTGCCGGTCAGGCCCATGCCGACCACCTCCGGCTTCGGTGGCGACGCTGCGGTACGAAAAAGCCGACGAAGGGGATCGAACCCTTGACCTCTGCCTTACCATGGCAGCGCTCTACCGTCTGAGCTACGTCGGCGCTGGGGCCAATCGTATCGCTGCCGGATCGCGCTTGTCTGGAGTGTCGCCCAGCTCGTCTGGCGGACGCGCATGTCGCCTATCCGACGCGCCGCGCATGGCTGGGATAGCGTGGGGTCTGATCCGTGCGCTGAGCCGGCCTAAGGTTTTCCGCTATGTGCGACGCGTCTACTTTGCCGGCTCGACGGTGATCTGCGGCGCGGGGGCGCTATTGGTTGGGTGCGGCGACGGTGTAGCGTTCGATTGGGAGTCCCACCCGGTGGGCGAGCTCCTCGACCTCGACATGCTCGCCGTACTGCTCGTCGTTGTCCGGATGGACGAAGAGAACTATGCGATCGGCGGGAAAAGTGACGAGCGCATCTTCGATTGCCTCCGTCACCGTGCTTTCGGCTGTGTCACCCCGCGCGTCGATTCCCTCCCGTTCGAGACGCTCGACGGTTTGCCGTTGCACTTTGTCTGCTTCGGATATCGCTTGGTCTGCGTCAGACATCCAGAAGCGCAGCATTGAGCTGTGCAGAGCAGGTGCCATCACCAGAACCTCGCGCTCGTGCTCGTTGGTACTCAGCGCGGCGCGCAGGCACTCGGGCCTGACTGGCTCGCTGGCGATCACCAAGATCTTCGAACCCTCCTCGCCAGAATGAGGTCCGCCCGTTGCAGATGATGAGGGTCGTGTCATTGGCGAGGAGACGGGGCGTCGAGGCCTTTAGAGCTCGGGGGTTGCACAGGATTGCGACGCGGAAGCCGCGTCAGTTCCGCGGAGAGGAAGAGACGGAAGAGCCCGCCAAACACGATGACAAGCTCCACCAGCCCTAGAAGGATCACGACGGCCGTTGTGCGCGGCAGCGCGCTCTGGGAGGCTCATCTCGGCGGCGTCCGAGCGTGACGCGTTCGCGGGGGATCGCCGAGTCCCATCGGCCGGACCCCGGTGCCCGAACAGCCGGATGGGCTCAGGGGTCGATGCAAGTGCCTTGATCGGAGACTCCGCATGCTCTCCGATCACTTCGAGCAGGCCCTTGGCCATCGCCTCAGGGGCCTCTCGACCATCGTGCACCTCCTCGAAGGTGACACGTCCGGACCATTCGCCGCCCGAGCCATCGAACACCCTCAGCTCGTGAACTACCATGTACGAATCATTCGACGGCCGGCGACCGAGGTCCGCTACGGCCAGCCCGGCGTTGGACCCGTCGGTCACGCCAGGCTGCTCTATTCGCTCGTCGGCCACCGCGTCACGGCTTGTAGGTAGGGACAGCTGGACGCTGTTCTGGCGGCAGCCTTTGCTGCTCTTGATCTATTCGTCGGACGACCTCGCGACGAGCGAGACTGCCGGGCGGAAGATCAGAAGGAGCGATGTCCTCGTGCGCCTCATCTGTTACTGAAAGATCCGTGTTCATCCCACCCAGGCCGTGCCGAAGATGCTCGCGCGAGGCTCGAGTCCAAGCAATACGCTCGACGTACCGCACCAGGAGAAACACACTGCCGATGGTCAAGACGATCGCGACGGAAAACGCGAGCCATCCGCCGAGCAAAACCAGTGCGCCGATAATGACTGCCCAGAGCAGCGTCATCCCGACCAGCGGCAGTACCGCCGCCATACCCTGCGGTCCCGGCGTCCGACCGGTCGGGGGTAGCCCGTTTGGAAGCTCAAGGTCGGGTCTATCCGTTGCCATCAGCGTGTGCTTACCCAGACCGAGGACGACTAAACGAATCAACAATGAACGGTCTGAGCAGCTCAGAGAGCAAATGCCGATGGTCTGTCGGACCGAGCAAACGGCGACGCCGCGCGGTCGCACCTTTCTGCCGATGCGAGCCGCTCACAGGCTCGATCCCCGCGCAGTAAGCCGTGTATGCGAGTGCGCGCTTGCACACCGGCGCCTGTGACCAGAGCTCATATGCCGTATGCACTCCACGCACTCCACGATCCAGTCGCCGCGCGGATCCTCGACCGCTTCGCGCAACAACTCGAATACCCACCGATCGGGGCTCCACCGCCGTTTGCCAAGCGCCTCGAGCCGCACTCGTAAGCAGACCGGTCGGCAGCGGCGGAATCCTGCCTCGAATGGCCTCGCTCGTCCTTGCTCGTGCTCAAAACTGACCCGCGGTAGGGCCATCCACCACAGCAACTGCCCCACTGTTCACTACTCAAACGCCGGAGAGCCTCCCCAGGCGCGAGTCGGTCGCGGTATTACGCGGTGCGCGGCGGGGGTATAGGAGGCAGGAGACTTCAATCTGACTCGGAGGTGCACGATGGGCAGCACAGCGAGGGACGTGATGTCAGGCAGCGCGGAGTGCGTGCAGAGCAGTGAGAGCATCATCGACGCGGCGCGGCGGCTCGCCGAGCTGGATGTCGGCGCGATGCCGATCTGCGGTGAGGACGACCGCCTGCAGGGCATGCTCACCGATCGCGACATCGTCGTCAAGGTGCTCGCGAAGGACCGCGACCCGCGGGAGACGACCGCCGGCGAGCTCGCCGAGGGCAAGCCGGTCACGATCGGCGCGGACGACTCCGTGGAGGAGGCGCTGCGCACGATGACCGAGCACAAGGTCCGCCGGCTGCCGGTGATCGACGGGCACGAGCTGATCGGGATCGTCAGTCAAGCCGATCTCGCCAAATCGCTCGATCACGAGCAGACCGGCCAGCTGGTCGAGGCGATCTCCGCCGCGCCATAGGCCGGGAGTGTGGCCATGGTACGGGCCTGCTGGAGCGGGGGATGCTGAGTTTCAGCATCCCCCGCTCAACGGCTTCAGTGACGGTGAGTGCGTCCGGCGAGCAGCGCCAGCGCATGCGGGAGAGCGCCTGCGATCGCCGGCCCGCACTGTTGGATGCTGCTCGGGCTGCCGGGAAAATTGATGATCAGGCTCGAGCCGCGGACCCCGGCGATTCCTCGAGAGAGCATCCAATGCGGTGTGTGCGCTCGGGAGGCCGCGCGCATCGCTTCGGCGACCCCGGGAACCTCCCGCTCGATGACAGCCCTGGTCGCCTCCGGAGTGACGTCATCGGGCGCCAGGCCGGTGCCGCCCGTGGTCAGCACGAGCGCGCAGCTCTCCGTCTCGACCCAGTGAAGCAGGCGCTGCTCGATCAGCTGACGATCGTCAGCGATCAGATCCTCGCCGACGATCTGCGTTGCGCACCGTTCGGCGAGCGCTCGCAACAGCGGGCCGCTCTCATCTGTGCCCGTGCCCTGGGCCTTGGAGGTGCTGATCGTGATGATCGCCGCGCGCATCCTGCTCAACCTGTTGCGGGCTCGCGGGGCTCCTCGCGCAGGAAGTCACGACGTCCACCCCGCTTTTCCAGCAAGACGACCTGCTCGATCTCGATGCCATGCTCGAGCCCCTTGACCATGTCATAAACCGTGAGCGCCGCGACGGCGCAGGCGGTCATCGCCTCCATCTCGACCCCGGTGCGAGCGATGGTGCGCACCTCGCTCACCAGTTCCACGAGGCCCTGCTCCGGGTCCACTCGCCCGATCACATCGACGAACGTCAGCGACAGAGGATGAGCGAGGGGGATCAGCAGGCCAGTCTGCTTGGCGGCCTGGACGCCGGCCAGCCGCGCCACCCCGAGCACCTCGCCCTTTGGTCCACCCCCGGTTTGCACGGCACGCGCGGTCGCCGGCGCCATTCGCACCCGCGCGCACGCGCGAGCAACTCGTTCGGTGATCTCCTTGGCGGCCACGTCGACCATCCGTGCGCGCCCGGTCTCGTCGAGATGGGTCAGCCGCCGCGGGCTCATAGAGTTGGCTCGGTTCCGGGAACCCAGCGCTCTGGCTGTCCGACGGCATGCTCGCGCTTCCAGATCGGCGCCTGCGCCTTGATGCGATCGATCGCATCTCGCGCGGCGTCGAACGCTTCGCCGCGGTGCGCCGCGGAGACCGCGACGATCACGCTCGGCTCGCCGAGCGGCACGCTGCCGACGCGGTGCTCGACGGCGGCCGCACGCAGATCATGGGCGAGGATGCACGCGCGCATGATCGCTTCGATTCGCTCCCGGGCCATCGCCTCGTACGCCTCATAGCTCAAGCGTCGCACTTCTCTGGTCACGCCTTGGAAGATCACGATCGCCCCAGCGCGCGGATCCCCCACGGCACGGGAAAGCGCCTCCAGGACGAGCGGCTCCTGGCTCACGCGAACGTGCAATGGCACTGACACGCCATGCTGGTGGTGCTCGTGTTCGCTCATCGGGGCTGGCCGCCGCTCAGTGGAGGAATCAGCGCGAGCTCATCCTCGGGACTCAGAACCATGTCCGGAGCGGCGTAGTCGCGGTTGACGGCCATGTGGACCGGCATCCGGCTCAGCAGCTCCCCGAGCGGCTGCACCTCAGAGAGAGCGTCGAGCGCGTCGGCGACGGTCGCGCCCGGCGCGAGTCGCAGCTCGAGGTGATCGGTTCCGGCGCGTTCGCGCAGGATCGCGAACAGTCGCACGCGCAGCGTCACGAGGCCGATCGCGAGATCGACCGGCGGAGTCTCCTGTCCACCCATCGCTCGCGGGCTTCGTGCAGCGGGAGCTTTGCTCACAACAGCGCTCCTACCCGCGTTCGCAAGAGCTCGATCGGCACTCTCTCGCCAGCGCGTACCCTGAGCGTGTCGCTGGGAATGAGCGCCAACGCATCGGCGTCGAGCATCGAGCTGAGGATGTGGGATCCTTGACCTCCGGTGGGGGTGGCGTGCCAGCCATCCTCCTGGAGGCTCAGGCGGCAGCGCACCGCGTGGGTGCGGCCCGCCGGCTTGTCGTAGTCGCTGTCGATCACCGCCGTACTCCGTTCCGCTTCGCAGGGAATTCCAAGCATCGCCCGCAGCGCCGGCGCGACGAGCAGGACGAAGGTCACCATCGCCGACACCGGGTTGCCGGGCAGGCCGAATACGAGCGTCGAGCCGAGCCTGCCGAACCACGCGGGGCGTCCGGGCTTCAGCGCGAGACCCCAGAAGCCCTGGCGGACCCCGAGCGCCTGCAAGCTGGACCGGATGTGATCGTGCGCGCCGACCGACACACCCCCGCAGATCACCGCTATGTCGACGTCTTCCACGGCCTGCGCGATCGCGATCCTGGTCGCCGCGGCGTCGTCTGCAACGACGGCGCTCCTGGGGACCAGCGCTCCCGCTCGATGCGCGAGCGCGCGGATCGTCAGCGAGTTGGAGTCACGCACCATCCCCGGCCGCGCGGGCTGCGCGGAGGCGATCAGCTCGTCACCGCTCACGAGCACGGAGACACGCGGCTGGCGTGCGCAGAGGACCGTGCCGTAGCCAAGGGAGGCCAGGACTCCGAGCTCGGCCGGGCCGAGCCGGGATCCGGCTCGCAGCACGGTCTGTCCCGCCCGTATGTCCTCGCCAGCGCGTCTGATGTCTTGGTCTTGCGCGGCCGCGAGAAGCACTTCGATCTCCTCCCCCGCCCGGCGCGTGTCCTCCAGGCGCACGATCGAGTCCGCGCCCTCGGGCACCATCGCTCCCGTCGAGATGGAGATGGCCTGCCCGGCGCTGAGCGCGACGCGGGCGGGGAGTCCCGCCCGCGACTCGCCGACGATTCGCAGGAGCGCCGGTCTCTCCGTCGTCGCCTGGGCTGTGTCGCGGGCGCGGACCGCGAAGCCGTCCATGGCGGAGCTGTCGAATGCGGGCACGGGCGCAGCGGCCGTCGCGGCGTTGCCGAGCACGCGCCCGAGGGCCTGATCGAGCTCGATCGCCTCGCCCACCAGAGGGCTCGCGGCGTTGAGGATCAGCCGCTGTGCCGCTTGGATCTCGAGCAGCCCGCTTGCCGCCATCATCCGCGCACTTTAGTGCGACACTCAGCTCGTGGCCGAGCCGCCCGCGATAGTCGCCGTGCTGGCCGGAGGCCGCGCCCAGCGCATGGGCGGCGAGAAGGCGAGTGCGCTCCTGGCCGGCCGCCCGCTGATCGACTACCCGCTCGCCGCCGCCCGCGCGGCCGGCTTGGAGGCGGTGGTCCTCGCCAAGGCCACGACTGTGCTCCCACCACTGGCCGAGCGGGTGCTGCTCGAGCCCGAAAGGCCCAGCCACCCGTTGTGCGGCGCGCTGAGCGCTCTGAGCTTCGCGGGCAAGCGGTCGCCCGCTGCGGCGGTGCTCCTGGTCGGCTGTGACATGCCGTTCCTGACGGGCGAGCTGCTCGGCTGGCTCGCCATGCAGGAGGGAGCCGCGATGGCTGAGGTCGGCGGCCGCTGGCAGCCGCTGCTCAGCCGCTGTCTTGTCGCCCAGATAGCCCCTCTGAAGGCGGCTCTCACAGCGGGGCGGTCGCTGCGCGGAGCGATCGGCGAGCTCTCGCCGCGGATCGTGAGCGAGCGCGAACTGCGCCGATTCGGCGAGCCCGAGCGACTGGCCTTCAACGTCAACGACGCCGCGGAGCTGCATGCAGCCGAGCGCTGGGTGACTCAGGCCGAGGAGCTGAATTCCCCCGCGTCCCGCTCCTCGCCGCCGATCCGCTGAGCGAGCTCGCGCAGCTCGGCGAGCGAAGCGCCCGAGCGCCCGGCGATCCAACAGGCCAGCGGCGCGGCCGTGCGCTCGGAGGCGTGCGCGGCGCTGCCGGCGAGCTCCAGCAGCTGCCGGATCTCCTCCAGAGACGGACGCGGCACTCCGGCCCGCTCGGCAAACGCGGCGATCCACTCGTCCCGGGTCACGAGCACAGGTTAGAGCGCATTGCCGTCTCATCGACGTGCGCGGCGGGTAGTACATGTGCGATGCGCGATTTGCTGGAGCGGCCCCTGCGCGATCTGCGGATCTCGGTGACCGATCGCTGCAATCTGCGGTGCACCTACTGCATGCCGAGGGATGTGTACGGGCCTGGGCACGCGTTTCTGCCCCGCGCCGAGCTGTTGAGCTTCGAGGAGATCGCGCGACTGGCCAGGGCGTTCGCGGCGCACGGCGTCGAGAAGCTGCGGATCACCGGCGGCGAGCCGCTGCTGCGTCGCGGCTTGGAGCGGCTCGTCGAGCTGCTCGCCGGTATCGAGGGGATCGCGGATATCGCGCTCACCACCAACGGTCTGCTGCTTGCCGGCAGGGCGCGTGCGCTTGCCGACGCGGGCCTCGCCCGGGTCACGGTCAGCCTCGACGCGCTGGATGAGAACGCGCTGCGCGCGATGAGCGACACGCCGGTGTCGGTGGCGCGCGTGCTCGCGGGCATCGACGCGGCCACCGCGGCCGGCCTGTCGCCGGTGAAGGTCAACATGGTCATCCGCCGCGGCGTCAACGAGCATTGCGTGCCGCAGATGGCCGAGCACTTTCGTCACACTCCGCACGTGCTTCGCTTCATCGAGTACATGGACGTCGGCGCGACGAACGGCTGGCGGCCGGCGGAGGTCGTGCCCGCCGCCGAGATCCTCCAGGCGGTCGCCGAGCGCTGGCCGCTGGACCGGCTCGAGCCCACCCGCCAAGGAGAGGTCGCGACGCGCTACCGCTATCGCGACGGCGCTGGGGAGATCGGCACGATCTCCTCGGTGACCGAGCCGTTCTGCGGCGGTTGCACGCGCGCGCGCCTGTCCGCTGACGGCAAGCTGTACACGTGTCTGTTCGCGCGTCAGGGACAGGATCTTCGCGCGCTGATTCGTGGCGGCGTGAGCGACGAGGAGATCGCGCAGCGGATACACGCCATCTGGACCGCTCGAGAGGACCGCTACTCGACCGAGCGTGCCCGCTCGACGCGCGCGTCCCCGTCGCCCGCCGACGCGAGCAAGGTCGAGATGTCCTACATCGGCGGTTGAGCCGCGGATGCGGCGATCGGCTCGGCGTCTCCGGCGGGCGCTGCGCAGCGCCAGACGGCGATGTCCTCGCAGGCGATGTCCACGCGCAGACTCTGTCCGAGCGTCAGCTGCCGCGACTCGGTGGTGCGCAGCGTGAGCCGCAACGTCCCCTGAAGGGAGATCGTCAGCTCGCGGACGAAGCCGAGATCCGCGTCGTCGAGCAGAACGGCTGAGTAGCGGCCGTCGTGCGCAAGCGAGATGCGCTCGGGGCGCACGCACCAGATCACCTCGCTGCCGTCGGCCAGCCCGGCCGTCGGGACACTCAGCTCGGCTCCGTCGCTGGCGAGAGAGCCGGGGGCCGCGACAACGCCGCGATGCGTGTTGGCGATCCCCAATAGCGCGGCTACCTGGGGACAGTTCGGGGCGCGAAAGACGAACTCGCGGGTTCCCGCTTGGAGCACGCGACCGCCGTCGATCACGACGATCTCGTCGGCCAGCAGCGCTGCCTCCTCAGGATCGTGCGTGACGATCACGGTGCTCAGATCGCCTTCGCGCTGAAGCCGGCGCAGCTCGCGCCGCAGGCGGTCGCGCGCGGGCGCGTCGAGCCCGGTGAAGGGCTCGTCGAGCAGCAGAACGCCGGGCTGTCTCGCCAGTGCGCGCGCGAGCGAGACGCGTCGCTGTTGTCCGCCGGAGAGCTCGTCGGGGTAGCGGTCCTCCAGGCCCGCAAGACCGAGACGAGCAAGCCACCAAGCGGCCAGTGCGGGCGGTGCGCCCACACCGAATATGACCTGCTGCCAGACCGTGCACCGCGGCAGCAAAGCCGGTTGCTGGGGCACGTAGCCGATCCCCCGCCGCTCTGTGGGCAGCTCGTGCAGCGCGCGCGAGCCAGCGCGAACATGTCCGCCCTCCGTGGCGGTCAAGCCGGCCAGCAGCCGCAGCGTCAAGGTCTTCCCCGCTCCCGAGGAGCCGAGCAACGCCAATCGCGGGCTGCTCGCCCGATGGGCCAGCTCGAGCGAGAAGGCGCCGAGGCGCTTGCTCAGCGCGAAGTCCAGGACCGCCGGCGGCTGTGACTCGGCCGGGATCGGCCTCGCCACTGCAAGGTGTCTCCTGCGCCGTCGCGGGAGGGGAATGCCGGCGAGCAGCAGCACGAGCAGCGCGGCGGCCAGTGCGGCGGCGATCGGCAGCATCGTCGCCGTGACCCCGGTCGCGCCGAACTGCACGAACGTGAACACCGGCAGCGAATACGGGTGATAGGCGAGGATCACCGTCGCGCCGAACTCGCCGAAGGAGCGCAGCCACGCCAGCAGCAGTCCCGCACCGATACCGGGCAGCGCCGCGGGGATCGCGACCCGTCGGAAGCGCGCCAGGCGCCCGTGACCGTGCGCGGCGGCCATGTCCTCCAACGCCGGATCCACCGAGGCGAACGCGGAGCGCGCGGCGATGATCAGAAAGGGCGCCGCGACGAACGTCTGCGCGAGGACGATCCCGATCCGCGTATCGGTCAGCTCGCCGCCGAAGATCCGCCCCGCGGCGGTGTATGGACCAACTACATACAGCAGCAGCAGGCCGCTCATCAAGGGGGGCAGCGCGAGCGGCAGCGCGACGAGCGCGCTCAGCAGCCGTGTGCGCAGGTCGTGCCCGTGTGCGAGCAGATAGGCGAGCGGGACGCCCAGCACCGCGATCACGATCGTGGAGATCGTCGCCGTTAGCAACGAGGTGAGCAGCGCCGACTCGAGGCCGGGCGCCGAGGAGACCCCATCGCCGAGCCGCACGACGAACGCGGCGATCGGCGCCAGCAGATACAGGGCGAGGAGGCCGCCGAGCCATGGCAGCGGACTGCGCGCGCGAGCGATCATGCTCAGGGCATGGGCGCGCCGACGACCCTGCGAACGCCACTGGGAACCGCCCCGGCTTCACCCGTCAGCTTGGGCGACAGCGGGTTCAGCCCGTCGCTCGCCAGCTTCCCGGCGCGGCTGTCCGCCAGCAGGTAGCGCACAAACGCCTGCGCGCCGGGCTGCTGGCTGGAGTGGTTGAGGATCGTCACGGTGTAGGCGGCGGTCTCGGAGACCGGAGCAAGACTGACCGTGTGAATATGTGCCACGTTGGCCTCGATCGCGTAGAAGAAGCCGGCGTCGAGCTGACCGGACTGCAGACGTCCCACCAGAGCGGTCTCGGGAAACACCGCGAAGGAGGGGAGCGCCTTGACGAGCGCGGGATCCCCGAGCTGGTTGGAAGCGCTCTGCAGAGCCTTCACCGTGAGGACGCCCTTCGGGTCGAGCTTTGGATCTGTGCGCCCGACGCTGATCCCGGGCTGTGTGAGAACTTCATACCAGGGCCTTCCCTCGGCGAGCTCCTTGCCGAACTTGCTGTCCGGGTCATAGCCGAGCACGAGCGGTGTGGTGGCGAATGTCGAGTACCACGACACCCGGCTCCCGTTCGCCGGCCCCTCCAGTTCGGCGTCGGCTTCTGCGGAGGCGCTGAGAAACACGTCAGCTTGGCGGACGTTTCCCTTGATCTCCTTGGCGTCTTCGCCGGAGCCCCCGCCGTAACCCTGCAAGGCGTAACCGGAAGCCCTGTGAAAGGCGGGCCCTATGTCATTTTCCATGAGATCCGCGAGCGAGCCGGCATAGATGACCGATACCTGCTCATCATGCGCGGAGGAGCGCGCGGAGCTCTTTCCACAGGCGCTCAGGAGCAGCATGGCGCCGAGGAGCGCGGCGCCAAGCGTCAGCGAGGCTTTCATCGAGCTTCCCGCTCGACCATCACCGAGGTTGCCTTGACGACGGCAGTGGCCCGGACTCCTGGCGCGAGGGCGAGCTCCCGTACGGAATCTCGTGTTATCGCCGCCGTGAGGAGGAACGGGCCGGCTTCGATCTCCACGAGCGCCATCACTCCATCGACCTCGACTGAGCGCACCGCGCCGGACAGGCGGTTGCGGGCGGAGCCAGAGCTGTGGGTTCTGTGGCGTTCCGGTCGTCCCGCGAGGCGCTGAACTTCGGCGGCCGAGACCCAGCGGCGATTGCGCTCGTCGCGGCGGGCGTGGAGCTTCCCGGCACGATCCCAGCGCCGCAGCGTGTCGACGCTCACACCGATCGCGGTGGCGGCATCTCCCAACGACATGTCCCCTAACTGCCTAGGCACTGCGTGGGTAAGTGCCCGTGGGGCGCGCAAGTCAAACCCGCGTAGGGCCTGACGCCAAACCCGCGGAGGGCCAGGGCGCTTATCCGTTGGCTCCTGGGGGTATAAGCCTCGGGTGGCTACGCGCGCCCAAGTCACGCACCTGCTGGAGGCGGGACACAGCTACCAGACGGCAGGCCGCGAGCTTCGCATACCGGCTGGCCAGGCGTTCATGATCGCCACGGGCTTGCCGGCCGACGGCGGCGATGCCCCCTCCCCGCGAGAGCTCGCCGCGAAGCCGGTGCTCGAGGGCAGCTCGCAGCAGCTCGTGAACCCTCCCGCGTTCAATCCCACGCGCAAGGAGCAGGTGATCGAATGGGTCGAGCGGCGCGCGGCGCGCGAGCTGAGGAAAAGCTCCTGAGCATGCCGCGGCTGCCTTCCCCATCGCAGTGGCCGCTGCTGCGCCAGCTGCGTGGCGAGGACCGCCTCGGACGCGGCGCCGCGGTCAAGTCCTCGGCGAGTAAGGCGCTGCGTCCCCGCACGGTTGAGTCCGATCGTGTCGTGAAGTCCGTTTGTCCCTACTGCGCCGTCGGCTGCGCGCAGAACGTGTTCGTCAAAGACGACAAGGTCGTGCAGATCGAGGGCGACCCCGACGCGCCGCACAGCCGCGGGCGACTGTGCCCCAAGGGCTCGGCGACGCTGCAGCTGACGACCGGAGATGCACGCGAGCGGTTCGTGCTCTACCGGCCGCCGTATGGCCGCGAGTGGCAGCGGCTGGAGCTGGAGACGGCGATGGACATGGTCGCCGACAGATTCGTCAAGACCCGCGAGGAAGGCTGGGAGTGGGAGCGCGACGGCAAGCGCACGCGGCGCTGCATGAGCATCGCGGCGCTCGGGGGAGCGACGCTCGACAATGAGGAGAACTACCTGATCAAGAAGCTCCTCACGGCAGCCGGAGTCATCCAGATCGAGAATCAGGCGCGGGTGTGCCACTCCTCGACGGTCGTCGGCCTCGGCACCTCCTTCGGGCGCGGCGCCTCCAGCACGCTGCCGGGCGACCTGCAGAACTCCGACCTGATCGTGCTCGAGGGCTCGAACATGGCCGAGGCCCATCCCGTCGCCTATCAGTGGGTGATGGAGGCCAAGGCGCGCGGCGCGAAAGTGATCCACATCGACCCTCACTACAGTCGCACGAGCGCACTGGCGGACATGTTCGTTCCGTTGCGCGCGGGCACCGACATCGCGTTCCTGGGCGGCGTCATCAACCACGTGCTCAGCAGCGAATCCGACTTCCGCGAGTACGTGCTCGCCTACACAAACGCGCCGACGATCATCGGCGAGGAGTTCGAGGACGTCGGCGTTGATGGGCTGTTCTCCGGCTTTGACGAGGCGCAACGCGGCTATGACCCCTCGAGCTGGCAGTACGAGGACGCGTTCGTCGCCGCCGCCGCCGGACAGCGCGACCAGGAGGGCAACATCGCGGCGCTCACCGGCGAGGAGCAGGGCAGGGACGCCGAGGCGGCGCGCGGACAGCCGAAACTCGACCTGACGCTGCAGCACCCGCGCTGCGTGTGGCAGATTCTCAAGCGCCACTACGCCGGCTACACGCCGGAGGCGGTCGAACGGATCTGCGGCGTGCCGCAGGACGTCTTCGCGAAGGTCTGCGAACTGTTCGTGGAGAGCTCCGGCCGCGAGCGCACGGCCGCGTTCGTGCACGGCGTCGGCTGGACGCAGCACACGATCGGATCGCAGTACATACGCGCCGCCTCGATCCTGCAGCTGCTGCTCGGCAACATGGGACGTCCCGGCGGCGGGGTGATGGCGATGCGCGGCCACGCTTCGATCCAGGGCTCGAGCGACATACCGACGCTGTTCGACACGCTGCCGGGGTACATCCCGATGCCGCACGCCCACCGTCACGAGGATCTCGAGAAGTTCATCGCCGGCACCTCGGCGCGTCGCGGGTTCTGGGGGAACATGCGCGACTACACCGTCAGCCTGCTGAAGGCGTGGTGGGGCGCCGCGGCGGTCGAGGACAACGACTTCTGCTTCGACTACCTGCCGCGGCTGACCGGCAGCCACAGCACCTATGACACCGTGATGGAGCAGGTCAAGGGCACGGTCAAAGGCTACTTCCTGTTCGGCGAGAACCCGGCGGTCGGCTCGGCAAACACGCGCATGCAGCGCCTCGGGATGTCAAAGCTCGACTGGCTGGTCGTACGCGACTTCTCGCTGATCGAGTCGGCGACCTGGTGGCAGGACGGTCCCGAGATCGAGTCGGGGGAGATGCGCACCGAGGAGCTCCCGACCGAGGTGTTCTTCTTCCCCGCCGCAGCGCACATCGAGAAGGAGGGCACGTTCACCAACACCCAGCGCATGGTGCAGTGGCACCACAAGGCCCAGGATCCGCAGGATGAGCAGCGCAGCGACCTGTGGTTCGCGTTTCACCTCGGCAAGCGCATCCGCGAGCGTCTGCGCGGCTCGCGGGACGAGCGCGACCGTCCGGTGCTCGATCTGACATGGGACTATCCCACCGAGGGCCCGCACGAGGATCCGGATGCGAATGCGGTGCTCGCGGAGATCGGCGGCTGGAACGCCAAGGGCGAGATGCTCTCGGCATACACCGAGCTGAAGGACGACGGCTCGACCTCGTGCGGCTGCTGGATCTACTGCGGCTGCTACGCCGAGGGCGTCAATCAGACCGCGCGGCGCAAGCCCGCGCGCGAGCAGAACTGGACGGGTGGCGAGTGGGCGTGGGCGTGGCCGGCCAACCGCCGCATCCTCTACAACCGCGCCTCCGCCGACCCGGAGGGGAAACCGTGGAGCGAGCGCAAGGCGCTGATCTGGTGGGATCCGGAGAAAAAGGAATGGACGGGACACGACACGCCCGACTTCGAGGCCGACAAGCCACCGGACTACCGTCCCGCGCCTGACGCAAGCGGGCCCGAGGCGATCGCGGGCGACACGCCGTTCATCATGCAGGCCGACGGCCGCGGCTGGCTGTTCGCGCCGGCAGGTGTGGCGGACGGTCCGCTGCCCACCCACTACGAGCCGCAGGACTCCCCCGTCGCCAACTCGATGTACCCCGGACGTCAGCGCAACCCGGCGCGCCAGGTCTACGAGCACGAGAACAACCGCTATCACCCCGACCCCGAGGAGCCCGGGGCCGACGTGTTCCCATTCGTCGTGACGACCTACCGGCTGACCGAGCACTTCACCGCCGGCGGCATGACGCGCTGGACGCCGTACCTGGCGGAGCTGCAGCCGGAGTTCTTCTGCGAGGTCTCCCCCGAGCTCGCCGCCGAGCGCGGCCTGGAGCACGCGGGGTGGGCGACGCTCGTCAGCGCGCGCGGCGCGATCGAGGCGCGGGTGATGGTAACCGATCGGATGACCCCGCTGCACGTCGAGGGCCGCGTGCTCCATCAGATCGGGATGCCCTTCCACTGGGGCGCCAACGGCTACGCGAAAGGCGACTCGATGAACGAGCTCGCCTCGATGTCGCTGGACCCGAGCTCCCACATCCAGGAGGTCAAGGCGCTGAGCGTCGACATCAGGCCCGGCAGGCGCCCCCGCGGCGCGGCGCGCCAAGCGCTCGTGCGCGAGTACCGCGCGCGCGCGGGGATCACCGCGCGGACGGGGATGAAGCCGTGAGCGCCCAGCCGGGCATCCCGGATGGCGCCGGCTCCGGCGGGAAGCTGCTGGACATCCTGTTGGAGAGCGGCGAGCCGGCGGGCAGCGCGGGCTGGCAGGAGCACCCGCCGCGGATGGGGTTCTTCACCGACACCTCGCTCTGCATCGGCTGCAAGGCCTGCGAGGTGGCCTGCAAGGAGTGGAACCAGGTGCCGGAGGACGGACTCGACTGGACGGGCAACTCTCACGACAACACCGGCGGGCTCGGCGCCGACACCTGGCGTCATGTGGCGTTCGTCGAGCAGCGCGTGCGCGTAGGCGGCCACCAGCCGAACTTCCAGCGCGCGCCGGCGGCGGGCGAGGAGGGCAGGGACGGCTTTCGCTGGTTGATGGCCTCCGACGTGTGCAAGCACTGCACGCATGCCGCCTGCCTGGACGTGTGCCCGACGGGCGCGATCTTCCGCACCGAGTTCGGCACGGTGGTCGTGCAGGAGGACATCTGCAACGGGTGCGGCTACTGCGTTCCGGCGTGCCCGTACGGCGTGCTCGACAAGCGCGAGGAAGACGGGCGCATCTTCAAGTGCACGCTCTGCTACGACCGCCTGGGCGAGGGGCAGGAGCCCGCGTGCGCGAAGGCCTGCCCGACCGACTCGATCCAGTTCGGAGAGCTCGAGGAGCTGCGCGAGCGCGCGACCGGCCGCGTCGAGCAGCTGCACGAGCTCGGCGTTCCCGAGGCGCGGCTCTATGGCGAGAGCCCCGAGGACGGCGTCGGCGGCGACGGAGCGTTCTTCCTGCTGCTCGACGAGCCGGAGGTCTACGGGCTGCCACCCGATCCGATCGTCACCACCCGCGACCTGCCGCGCATGTGGCGCCACGTCGGCATCGCGGCGGGTGCGCTGCTCGCAAGCGCCGTGGCGTCCTTCGCAGGAGCGGGGCGATGAGTGAGGGAAGCCGGGCGCGCGTCACGCGCGAAGGTCTGGAGGGCGTGAGTCCCGGACGCGAGGCGCGCACCTGGCCGCAGGACGCGAGCGACGGGCGCGATGACGAGGAGACGCGCGGGAACCGTGACCCCGAGCGGCCCGGCGGCGGACGGCGCCGGCGCGGCGAGGCCGATCGGTTCAGCTCCTACTACGGCAAGCCGATCATCAACCCGCCCGTCTGGGAGGAGCGCGACATCGCCGGCTACCTGTTCGCGGGTGGGCTGGCCGGCGCCAGCTCGATCCTCGCCGCCGGCGGCGAGCTCACCGGCCGCGGATGCTTGGCGCGCCGCTGCAAGGTGTGCGCGGCGGCGGCGCTCGGCGTCTCGCTGGCGGCGCTCGTGCACGATCTCGGCCGGCCGGCGCGCTTCTTGAACATGCTGCGCGTGTTCAAGCCGACCTCGCCGATGAGCGTCGGGTCTTGGCTGCTCGGCCTTTACGGCCCGCTCAACGCAGCGGCAGTGGCAAGCGACGTTCTGGGCCGCGCCCCCATCTGCGGGCGGATCGCGTCCGTGGGAGCGGGGACGCTCGGCGCCGGCGTGGCTTCGTATACCGGCGCGCTGATCGCCAACACGGCGGTGCCGGCCTGGCATGAAGGCCACCGCGAGCTGCCGTTCCTGTTCGTCGGCTCGGCGGCGAGCGCCGGCGCGGGCTTCGCCCTGCTCGCCGTGCCGGTGGCCGAAAACGCGCCGGCGCGGCGGATGGCGATGATCGGCGCCATGGGAGAGCTCGCGGCCGAGCATCTGCTGGAGCGGCGGCTGGGAATGGTCGCCGAGGCGCTGCACGACGGGCGGGCGGGAAAACGCCTGAAAGCGGCGAAGACGCTGACGGTCGGGGGTGCGGTGGGGGCGGCGACTCTCGCGCGCCCCAACAGGCTGGCGGCGGCGCTGAGCGGCACGGCGCTGCTGGCGGGCTCGGCGCTCACCCGCTTCGGCCTATTCGAGGCCGGCATGGCCTCCGCGCGCGATCCGCGCTACACGGTGGCGCCGCAGCGCGAACGGCTCGCGGCCGCGCAGCGCGAGGAGCGTGAAGACCATGCCGGCGACGAGCCGGCATGAGTCCTCCGCAGACCGCCGCACATGACGACGCGAGATCCGCGAGCGAGAGCTCGCGGGTCCAGCTCAGACGCGTCGTGCGCGATGGGGAGGAGGACGTCGTTGCGGTCGAGGAGCCCTTGGAGATCCGCGTCGACGGCAAGCCGATCGCGGTGACGATGCGTACTCCGGGCCACGACGAGGAGCTGGCCGTCGGGTTCCTGTTCGGCGAGGGGCTGCTGCGGTCCGCTCCCCATGTGGGCTTGACCGACGATTTCGCGGCCAACGCGATCGAAGTGCAGGGTTCCCTCGCGCGGGAGCTGAGCGCGCGACGCTTCTACACGACCTCCTCCTGCGGGGTGTGCGGCAAGGGCGCTCTGGAGGAGGTCGCGGTCCACGCTCCTGCTTTGCCGGCGGGTCCGCGGGTCGCGAGGACGCTGTTGGCCGGGCTGCCGGAGAGACTGGTGCAACCGGGTTTCGCGCGCACCGGCGGCCTGCACGCGACAGGCCTGTTCGACCCTCGAGGCGAGCTTCTCTGCGCGCGCGAGGACGTCGGGCGCCACAACGCGATGGACAAGGTCATCGGCTGGGCGCTCCTGAGCGGGCGCCCGCCACTGCACGAGGGGTTGCTGTGCGTCAGTGGCCGGCTGTCCTTCGAGCTGGTGCAGAAGGCCGCGGTGGCCGGCTGCCCGGTTCTCGTCGGCGTCGGCGCCCCCACCTCCCTCGCGGTGGAGCTGGCCCGCGACCGTCACATGACGCTCTGCGGATTCGCGCGGGGCGGGGACATGAACGTATACGCCGGACCCGAGCGTGTGCGGGCCCCGGCCGCTGCCGGATGCCGGCGGACCGGCTGAGCTGCGGACAGCCAAGACACCCTTCGGTGTCAGCTGCGGACGGTCAGGACACGCTTCAGCGTCAGCTGCTGCGCTTGCCGCCCTTACGTCCGGCTGCGGCCTTCTGTGCTTTGGTGCCGCCTTGGCTTTTCGTATCGCGGCGGGTACCGCTCCCTGAGCTCTTGCCGCCCTTTTTCGAGGCGTCCGGGGTATTGGCGATCTTTGCCGCTCGTTCCTTGCTCATGCCCTTCTTGCGCAGCCCCTCGTACTGTTTATCGTCCTTTACGCTCGAGCCGTGATCTTTGGCCATCGTGCCGCCTCCTCGTGATGTCGCTGACCAGCCCTGCAATACCCCTCGAGCGGGCCGAGAAAACGAGTCGGATCTGACGAACGTCCACGCTTCCTTGTCAGCGTCAAAACTCACAAGTCCGCTCTGCGCGAAGTCCGACAGCCAGTCCTCCATCGGCCACCAGCCCCAGCGCCGATGGAACAAGTTGGCATTGTCGACGATGTCAGGCGCATGCTGGTAAGGCGGATGCTCGCCTGCGTGATGTTGATGGTAGGCCCAGGCGCCGCCGACGAACAGCATCCCCAGCCCGATGTGCGCGGCGAGTTGGGCGAAATCCGTGTCCTCTGCGCCGTAGCCGCGATAGTCGCTGCAGAAGCCGCCGATTCGCCGCCAGCTCTCGGCGCTCACGGCGAAGGAAAGCGACCAGAACAGTCGCATCTCGGAGATGCGAAGCAGCTCGTCCTCCGCCGGTACGGGCCGGCCGGGATGCGGACGGGCTTCGCCGGCGATCCGGGTGAGCTGATATTCGCCGCGTGGGGGCGGCAGATAGCCGACCGGCCCGCACAACAACGCTGACTCCCCGCCACTTTCGGCCGCCCGGGCATATCGCTCGACGAGCGACCTCGACGGCACGCAGTCCACGTCGAGGAAGATCAGCAGCTCCGCCCCCAACGCAAGCGCCTTCTCTGCGCCTACGTTTCGGGCGTGCGCAAGCGGCAGTCGAGCGTCCTCGACCCGGACTTCGAGCACGTGCGCAGCCGGCGCGCGCCGCTCGAGAAGGTTGGCGACGCAGGGATCGTCCATCGCGACGACGACGTACTCCTCGGGAATCCTCGTGCCGCTGCGCAGAGCGCGCTGCTGCAAGCGCAGGTGATCGTGGCGCGCATGCACGAGTGTGACCAGGGCGCAGCGCATCGCTTCTCCTTCAAGCCGCTCGCAGCGGTGTCCCGTGCGCGACCTCGGCGATGATCCGCGCTGCGTGCTGTGCGCCCGTGCCGCTGCTCCAGTCCGACCAGCGCTCACCGCCGGCGGCGAGCGCCGCCTGCAAGAGCGCGGGCCAAGCGTCCGGTCGCGGCCAGCTCGGGCGCACGATCGCGAGCCGCTCGCGCTCCAGGACGCGCGCGGTGGCGTGCTGCTCCCCAAAAGGACGCGGCTCGGGAATGACGATCGCCGGTCGCCGCGCCGCGGCGACCTCGGCGAGACAGCTCTGCCCGGCGTGCGTGACGACGACATCCGATGCGCACAGCAGCTCCCATGGATCCTCCGTCCATGAGCCCTCCGCGCCGAGCGCATTCCATCGCCACCCCGGCGTCGCGTGTGCCGCCGCCTGCAGATCGGCCGGCGTGACCTGCGTGCCACCCGCCCCGCACAGCACGGTGACCGTTGCGCAGGATCTCGTCGTACTCGTCGCCGGGGGACGCTCTCGGCCGTCAAAGCGCGAGAAGGCGCCGACGGCATGCGTCTTGTCCTGCCAGCGAGCAGGCCACTCCATGTGTCTCGCCGTCGCCGGCCAGGGCGCCAGGATCGCGCTCGAAAGCCGGTATCCGAGCGCATGCGGCGCATCCTCGCGCCGGCCCGGCATCGCGACGCCGATCACGGGGACTCCCATCAACCGCGCATAACTGGCGACCTCTACCGAGACGTCGCTGACGATCGCATCGGGATCCGCGCACCGAATCCATTCCGCGATCTGTGCCATGCGTCTGCGCAGGCCACCGTGGCGCAATGGCGCCCAGTGCAGCGCGCCGTTGGCGGTCAGCTCCCGGGGGCGTCCGCTCGCGGCGAGATCTAGATCCAGCTCGATCCAGTCTCCGGGCCAGCCCGCCGGCGCGGGCAGCGAAGAGAGCCCTGCGATCGGCGCCGGCAGGTGCGCGGCGATGCAAAGGGCGCGCGCGAGGTGCCCGCGGCCGTGATGGTGAACGTAGTAGCCGATCACGGTGCTGTGCCTGCCAGCTCGCCGTAGAGCCGCTCGTAGCGGTCGATCATCCGTGTCAACGAACCGGTCTGTTCGGCGCGGGCGCGCGCGCGACTGCGGCTGAGGGGAGCGCCGGCGCTGAGCGCGCTCGCGAGCGCGACGGTATCCCCTGCGGTCACCAGCCGTGCGCAGGAGTCGTCGACCAGCTCGCCGAGCGCGCCGCGATCGAAGCCGCAGACCGGCGTGCCGCATGCGAGCGCCTCCATCACGACCAGGCCGTAGGGCTCATCCCAACAGGGCGTGACGAGCGCCAGCCGGGCCCGTCCGACCTCGGCGGCGAGCTCGGCGCGCCGGAGGTGCCCGAGATAGCGAATCTGCGAGCCCAGCGACGGACGTACCGCGGACTCGAAATAGTCTCGATCGCTGATCGGTCCGGCGATGTTCAGCTCTTCGCCTGCCCGCTCGGCGGCGGCGATCGCGAGGTGCGTGCCCTTCTCCGGCGTGATCCGCCCGAACCAGATCGGCGCGCCGTCGCCGGGTCCGGGCGTCCAATGTGTCAGATCGACGCCGTTGTGCACGACCCGCGCCGCTGGCAGTAGGTGGCTCCAAGACCGCGCCGTATGCAGGCTGACGGCCGCGAAGGTAATGTTCCGGCGCCCCCGCGAAGCTTGGATGGCCGATTCGAGCCACGGTGTCGGCGGTGTGTGGAGCGTCGTGAGAATGGGCGCCTTGACCGCCTCGGCCATCGCGATCGGCAGATAGTGCAGGCTGTGGTTGTGAATCACATCGAACTCGCTGCTCGCGCCGAGCTCGAGCATCAGGCGCAGATAGGCGTGATGCTCGCCGACGTCCTCGACGCTCGTCATGCTCGGATCCGCGCAAGCCGCTGCGCTCAGCTGCGGGCGCTCGAGAGTGCGCACGCGTAGCTGCGCGATCGCGCAGGAGCCGGGACCGCCGTATAAGACGACGTCGTGCCCGCGCGCGGCGAGGCCCTGCGCGAGCGCGTAGACGTGCGCCTCCAGGCCGCCGGCGAAAGGCTCGCTGATCGGGTGTCGAGCCGCGGCGAGGATCGCGATGCGCCGCGGTCGGCTCATCGCGCGAGAACCTCCTCATACAACCGTCGGTGCGCCTGGGCGATGCGTGCGCGCTCGTGCAGGCGCGCTCGGCGGGTGGCCTGCCAGCGGGGCCGGCGCCGGTAGGCCTCGAGGACGGCGTGTGCAAGCGAGTCGGCGTCGAGGCCTTCCTCGTGGTGCGCGTATGTGAGGACGGGTCGCTGCTCGGAGTAGAAGCCACAGTCGGGCGCGATGACCGTAGTGCCGAGGTCGTAGCAGGCCTCGAGCCAGCCCGAGTGCGTCCCGAAGCGATATGGAAGCACCGAGACGTCTAGAGCCGCCAGATAGTCCCACAGCTCTCTGTCGCTGAAGTAGGGATGGACGCGCAGCTCGATCGAACCGGCGTCGGCGAGCGCTTGCAGGCCGGAACCGACGTCGGGCGCGTACCAGTGGCTCTCCGGATCGAAGATCTCATCGTGGACGTCGACGCGTACCCGGGCGCTCTCCAGCTCCCGCACGACCTCGCCGAGCACGACGGCGACGGCCAGCGGGTCCATGCTCGCTCGCACGCTCTTCGCGTGCACGCCGATCACGAACTCCTCGCGCCGCAAGCGGGCACGCTCGAGCCCCTCGAGCTCGAGCACGTGGGGATGAGGCAGCACGAGAGCATGCCGATGCCAGCGCCGCGCGATCTCTCTCGCGGCCCCAGACGTCAGCGTTAGGAGGCCGTCGGCGCGCGGTATAAGCACATCGAGCAGCGCTTCGTGCTCGCGGCTGTCGGGTTGGTGGGGATTGCGCAGATCGTGAACGGTGTAGAGCAGCGGTCGAGCGAGCTCGCGCAAGCAATCCGCGATGTCCTCCAGCTTGGCCGCCGTCGCCTCGTCGAACCCGAAATGCACATGGACCAAGTCGAAGCTCGAGGCATGATCGGATAGCCAATCGGGGTCGAGCATCACAGGTGGCCACCATCCCCACGGCACGCGACGCCCGTCCGGCGGCGCCGCGTCCGGCAGACGCTCCACGCCATCCTCTTGGAGCGGATCGCTCAGATGACGAACGTAGACATGGCTCGCCGGGATCGAGGCGACCTTGATGGTCGAGCGTGTCACAACGGGCGCCAGGGTGCCGGCCGGGACGCTCAAACGCCCAGCGGGTGGCCGGCCCGCTTGCGCAGAAACTCGATTACGCGCCGCTCGCGTGAGACGCGTCGCGGCGGCGCTCCCCGTCTCAACCGTACCGACAGCGTCCCGCTGCTCCTCGCCAAGCAGCGCGGACACTGCTCGCCGCTCGACCGCTCGTTATGGCCGAGCATCACAATCAAACCGCATTCCGGGCAGCTCATCTTCATCATCGGGTTTCTCCTCTAGCCAGACTCGTCCTGCGAGCCATCTGCGTACAGGCGAGAGTCCGATGCCGTTCCACTGAGAACCGCCGTCCCCGCCGCTTATTCCATCCGCCTCGCACACCACGAAGCTGACATCAAGGGAGATACCCGCAGCCTGATGCTCATGAAACGCCCCGACTAAATCGGCGCGCCAACCCGGTAGGCCGCGCGCCGTTCACGCGGAGGCGGGGCCGGTGGACCTATCGGCGAAGCGACTTTGCGCAGGCGCTGTGGCAGCGCTGACGGGACTCTGACGAGTGGGCTTACTGCCACGCGGCTCGGCGGAGACGAATAGTCCGACTGCGCGGTGCGCCTTCGCCAGACACCGAGGACAATGCTCGATCTCCGCGTCGGGACGGAGCATCGCGAGCGTCAGCCCGCAACGCGGACAATTCAGATAGGGCATGCTCAGCCTCCGGCATCGTGTTCTTGGATTGAAGCTGTCCAGCCTGCCCGGCCCTACACTTTGATAATTGTTGGCCCTGCTCGCTGTCGTAACCATTTCGGCGCCCCTGTTTGAGCGGTGAAACTATCCTTCGTGATTATCCGGTTCCGCGCTCCAGTAAACTGTGAGTCGTCCGAGACGTTATTTGGCTGAGCCTGGTTCGGCCATGCCGCGGTGCATCTCGGCCTTGGCGCTGTCGGGCATCAAACGGCTCGCCTTGCCTTGAGCTTTGCTTTTCAGCGAGCCTGCGAGCACCCGCTCCTCGCCGCCCATCATCGCCTCGAACCCTTCGCGCGCGACCTGGGCGGGGTCGTCCTTCTCGCCGGCGCCGACCTTGGTGTCGAGCATGTCGGCGCGCTCGAAGAACTCGGTGTCGGTCGCCCCCGGCATCAGCGAGGTGACGGTCACGCCGCTGTCCTTGAGCTCGTTCCTGAGGGCGAGTGCGAAGGACTGAACAAACGACTTGGAGGCGTTGTAGACAGCCTGAAAGGCGCCGGGCATCGTCGAGGCGATCGATGAGGTGAACAGCATCTGGCCTCGCCCGCGCTCGACCATCGCGGGGAGCAGCAGCTTTGCGAGATGGACGGTGGAACGGACGTTCAGATCGATGATTCCCAGCTCGTCCTCCAGCTCCGTTCCGCCAACGAACGCGCCGCCCGCGCCAACGCCTGCGTTGAGGGCCGCCGCCTGCAACGGTCGACCGAACGCTTGCAGCTGGCCATAGAGATCCTCCACGCCGGTCGCTGCCCTCAAGTCCACCTGCGCCGCCTCGACGGGGGCGCCGTTGCCTGTCAGCTCTCCCACGACCTCCGATATGCCTGCGTCCTCGGCGCCATCAGCAACGCGAGCAGCTCCTGGACGATCTGATCGGCGGGGCGCTGGGGCTCATCGGCCAAAATCAGGCCAAGCGCTCCTGCGCCGGGACGCTCGGCGCGTTGGCGTCGCTCGATCTCTGCTACGAGCAGCCGGGCGATCCTCGTGTGGCGACGGCGGTACACGCGGTCGACAAGCTGCCCAACGAGGCCCTGCTCGCGTCCGGGGATCGTCAGCGGCGGATTACCGGGCGCCCACAGCAAGCTGGCGATAGCCGGCGCGAGCTCACCGGCTCCAGGATCAGAGACTCCGAGCACCTCCCGCACGAAGATCTCATCCGCGATTGCTCGCATTCGCGGCAGGAGTCGGAATGGACGATTGCGCGGCCAACTCTCGACGTGGCGCTCGGCGATGCGCTGCATTCTCGGCAGCTGAGCGCCGAGAGCAGCTGGGGTGAACGCCTCTGCGAGGCGGGCGCGGGCTGCATCGTGCTCGCTGCCGTCACCGCCGAAGACTGACAGGGGTGAAGCCATTGGGAGGATCTGACGACGTGCCGTCCCCGCTCTGGCGCACCCCGGATCGCCGGCGGCGATCTCCCTTGCGAGCTTCACGTCAGCGACTGCGACGAAGGGTCCGGTGCTCGCCAGGCGAATTGTGAACACGTCGCCGAACGTTCGTTGCGCGTCTCGCAGGACCGCCAAGGGGTCGCGGTGAAAGGCCACGGTGCCGCTGAGGCGCCCGCTGCGCGGGCCGGGGGGAAGCAGGCGCGCCATCATCGCCGCGCGGACTCGTCGTGGGTGAGACGGATGCTGGTCAAGCCTCTCAACATCCCGACGAGCGTCGCGCGCAGTGCGCTCGTCAACTCGGCGCGCCGTTCGCGCTGCCAACCATCCGAGCCGCGTACGCCTCGCAGTATCAGCACCGACGGAAGATCCTGCATCGAGATCGCATGGCCGTCCTCATCCGTGGTCACGTAGCCCGGCCATCAGCATTTGCGGATAGGCGTGCTGCAGCTCGGCGAGAGTCGCGATGCCCATGCAATCGAGCGCGGCCCGGTTGGCATAGACGAGCGCGCGGTCGGCTGCGCCGATTGCGCCGCCTGGGCCAAGGCTATCTCAAAGGTCCGCTCCGCCCCGTTGTATCGCCAAGCGAAACCTCGAGCGCAGTCGCGAACATCGAGTGCAGCCGCTCGGCAGCCTTTTGCTCCTGCGCGAGGATGCTCGCCGCCAGCTGCTGAGTCTTCTCGTCGCCGGCACGCGTCGCCACGCGGCCGAGCAATTCGTATGCGCCTATCTCGAGATGCTCGAAGGCGTAGGAGAACGCGGCGAGCTTTGCGGGAGTGTCCGGCTGCGCCCGAAAGAACGCGCCCCAGTTCAGTCCGCCGAGTCCTAGCGCGGCGTCCTTGATCCTTGATGGAGAGCTGCCGCGCTCCTGTAGCCGCTCGCCGACGCGCTGCAGGTGACCTTCGGTGTCGCTGCGATGCTCGGCGTAGGCATCAACGAGCGAGTCGGTCCCCGCCAACTTTGACGCGTGGCTGAGCAACTGCAACGACTGCGCCTCGATCGCGTGCGCGTCGGCGAGGTATTTGTCGAGTTGCTCAGCGAGCTCATCGGGGTCGGTCTGACGCAACGACGCGCTAACCGCGCGGTCGAAGGACGCCCGTAGCCGGCCGGCCATCGCATCCTCTTGGCTGCCGATCTCGCGTGACTTGGCAAGAATTGCGGTCTCGCCGGCGCGCTCGGCGACGTTGGCGAGCATCTCGTAAGCCGCAAGCTCCATGTGCTCGTAGGAGAACGCGTGCACGACGAGCTTGCCGGGAGTGTCCGGCTGGGACTGCGCGAAGGCGACGAATCCCTTGCCGGTGAGCGTGCCCAGCAGATCCTTGATGACCGACGGCCTTGCCCCTCGGTCTGCGAGGCACTCGCGGATTGCCCGCTCGTGCTCGACCGTCTCCTCGCAATGTCGCGCAAACGCTTCCGCAAGCTCCGGGTCGCCGGCCAGCGCCGGCACGGCACGCATCTGCGCCAACGCCTGCTGCTCGATCGAATGCACATCGGTCAGGTACTTCGTCAGCTTTTGCTGCAGCGCGTCCATCCCGATCGATTTCACCCAAAACGCCTGCTTCTAAACGGCGACGACGACGCGGTCCGGGCGCGAGCCTCCCGGCCAGAGGGATGAGTAGCCTGGCGCTTGATTTCGTAGGAGCGGGGTAGGTCTATGGAAGCGGAAAACGCGTCGAGAGGAGCGTCAGTGATGGGAACCAAGGCGACTTGGCTAGCGCGCTCGGTCGGAGAGCTCCGCGCGACGATCTTCGCTTGAACGATGGCCAGCGAGAAGCAGCGCGCAGTGGTGCGGCGCAACGTCAAGAAGGCTCAAGCCTCGGCAAAGAGCAAGCAGACGCTCAAGCATCTGCCGGCCAAGACGCGTACCGCGCTCGGCAAGGAGGCAACAAGGTGCACTCAGGGGAAGCAAGACGCGAAAGGAACTGGAAGCCGAGGCCCGTGGCCTCAACATTCGTTGACGCTCGAAGATGGGCAAGCTTCGCCACGCCATCAGCCGAGCACGCTAGAAGGCTGTTCTACGGCTAGCGCTTGACGGGCTAACCGTGGAGTAGCGAGCTATCTGGAGATCTCCAGGGCAGCGCGTCTACGAGCTTCACGATCTCGAATAGCCGTTGAACTTGAGGCGGGCCGGGCACCAGCGAGAACTCGTACCCGTTGGCTTGACAGAGCTCTCTGGTCGTCAGAATCGCGTGCAGTCCCGTCGAGTCGATGAACTGAAGTCCGCTCAGATCGAGCGTGATCGCGCTTGTCCCATTCATAGCCGCAGCGAGAGAAGCGAGAGCTCGCTGCAAGATCGGAGTGGAGGCAAGATCAAGCTCCCCGGTGAGCGTGAACGTATGCTCGCCGCCGCAGACTGTCTCTCCTACCTCCAGCTGTGTGGGGCCAGTCATGGCGTCTTCCCGGCAGGAATTCGCTCTAGGTCCGACTCGGTCTGCTCTCGGGTTGGTTTCGGCCTCCGGGGATCTCGGAGACGAACAGTCCAACCAATCGTTTGCCTCGCGCGTAGCATCGCGGGCAGTGCTCGATCATGCTTGCGCCCCCTGCATCTCATGGTCAGCCCGCAGGCGGGGCAGTTCGTGTAAGGCATCGCGCTCTCCGCACACTCAAAGGATCATGCAAGCCCGAGAAACCTCCCGGCCTCGCAACAAGGACGGTGTGCGAAAGTCCATCCCCACCCACGGCCAGGCGGGCATGTCCTGTCGCCGCTTACGATCGAGCCCGCGTGGACGAGGGCCCGATGTACCCTAGAGCATACCTCCGCAAACGTGGGTCTTCAAGGCCGATAGGATGCCTCTATACGTGAGTTTGCTCCGGATCGCCGCGGGCGAGCACGGCACAAGACGCGGATCTCGCGGACGGATCTAATCCGTCTCCTTCCTACCCTTCGCGAGATCCATACACAGGAGGGAGGCGAGAACAGGCCCCCTCCTTGTCAGCCACATCGAGCGAGCGCGCCAGCGCAGGCAGCGTCGCAGCGGAGATCTCCAACGCGGTCGTGCGCCTACTGAGCGAGTACACCGGCCGCGGCCCCACGCGCGCCAGAACTCACATCACCGAGGAACTCATCAGTGTGGTCCTGCGCGACACCCTGACCAAGGGCGAAATCAGCCTCATCGCCGCCGGCAAGACAGAGCTCGTGCTCGCCGCACGCAAGGCCTATCAAGAAGCGATGGGAGCAGACCTGACCGCCGCCGTCGAACACCACTCAGGACGCAAAGTCCTCGCGTTCCTCAGCGACAACCATCTCGACCCCGACATCGCGATCGAGAGCTTCGTCCTAGAGCCACGCTCAGGCGAAGCACCCGACAGCCTGCAAGCAGAACCCGGGCGAACACGCTCATAACCGCGCCCTGCCGGCAGCAATCCCGAAGCGCGGCCGACAGCGCACTGGCGAGATGGACTGCATCGTAGCCGCGCAGGACGAACTTCTCGGCAGCTCGCCGGCCTCGCGTGTGAGCCGTACGTCGATGCCGACCGCGGACAGGCGAGCGATTGGTTGACCGCGGCGCGTGACAAGCACTTATGCGCCGCCTTGAACGTGCTCCAGGTGCTTGCTTAGGCGATCGTGCAGCGCACGCACGCCGTACGTCCGCACTTGTAGCGTTATGAAACTATCCTAGTAGCTACATAGTACTCCTAGCCAAATACAGCAGAAGAAGTTCGCCTAACACAGAGTTTCCGGGAGTGCCGTGGCGATACAAGTCGCGACCTAAACGCGCATGAGTACACGGACGCTTGTGACACTTCCCGCTAGTTCCCGGTTGGCCCGTAGGTGTATTCGGAGGGTTGCCAGTTGACGCCGATGCCGTCCGGGTTGGATGCGAGCTCGTAGTCGTCTGAGGCGGCGCTGGCAAAATCTGGGTCGGCTTCGACTTTGCTTTGTGTGCCCTTGGTGAAGGTAAAGGGTGCTTCGGAGAAGATGTCGTAGTTCTCGCTCAGCGCGTACGCGGGGCCGCCTTCGTCGAGCACGTCGAAGTTCTGCTCGACGTTGTGGTTGACGGTGGCGGTGAGTGCCTCCGCGGCGCCTTCCGCGCGAAGGATGTCCGCCTGGCCGTCCCACACGGTGTTGTTAGTCATCGTGAAACCGGTCGCGTTGAAGACCTGGACGTTGTACTCGTCATCACCGAGGTTGTTGTTGGTGAGGAAGAGATTCTCGTTGACGGTGACTTCGCTGACATCGCCGTCCTTGATGAAGAATCCTTGGGCTTGGTTGTCGTGCTCGTAGTTGTAGGCGAACGTCATGTAGTGCCCGCCGAAGACGCTCTGCATCGCGTCGGTGTGGTTGCCGTGCTCCTCGAGATCGTAGATGTCGTTCGCGGTGATCGTGACGTGTTCCCAGTCGTTGAGGTGGATCGCGTCTTCGGTGCTGCCTTCGCCGTACCCATGGATCTCGTTGCCGTTGATCGTGAGATACGTATCGGGCGTAGTCGTCGTGCAACCGAAGTACGTGGGTGCGTTGGGTGCGGAGCAGTTGACCGAGAGCGTCTCGACTCCCTCACCATCACCGCCCGGACCCTGACCATTGATGTCGTTGTGATCGATCGCGATGTGCGAGTCACCCGCGGCGAGGCTCACACCACCAGAGATAGAGAAGTTGTGAACACTGATACCACTGGAATTAGCGGCAACGCTCACGCCTTCCAGGCTCACGCTGCTACCCGGCACCGGCTCGACAGTAACGTTCCCCCCGTGCGCACCAGCAAGACTGAGATGCCCATAGGCACCCGCTGTCAAACAAATCGCTGCTTCGCCACTAGTCACAGACACCGCCAAAGCCGCACTAGCGACACTCGAAACAGTCTGCGCACATACCGGCGAAGGCGGCGGCTGCTTAACAGGCGAGGAGCCGCTGGGCGGCGGCGAGGGCATGCCCGCCGGTGGAGACGCGGGTAGGGCTGCAGGAGGAGCGCTAGGGCTGCTTGTGGCCGTGCCCGTCGTAGGGGCGGTCGCGGGCAAGACGACGACCCGCGTCTTGCGACGACGATGGTACCGCTTGACCTTATGACGATGATGCTTCTTGCGGCGACGGGCATGGGGCCGAACAGGCCGGCGATCGGGGCGCCGGCGCTTACCGGAAGCGTGTCGGTCGGAGTCGGCCCCACGCAGGTGCCGCAGGGATCGAGCGGCGCGATGGAGAGGACTGGAAAGTGTGGTGCGCTGAGCCAGTGCGCTGGCTCCAAATGCTGCTACTGCGGTGAGTGCAGCGCTCGCGATCGCGATGACGAGAAGTCGATGGATAAGTTGCTTGCGCATCATCTGGGTATCGCCGACCTCATCGAGTATGACGGGCGCAGAACCTGGGGAGATAGGGAGCGGTTGGAGTAGTGTCCTCGCACAGTGGCGCGCCTACCGGAGCTGAGTCCCTCTGACGCGGAGCCTCGCGTGCGCTCAGCGCTCGAGCGGCTACCGCCGCTGGCGGTCTTCCGAGTGCTTGCCAACGCGCAGGGCGCGTTCGTCAATTGGCTGCGCTTCGGCGCTGACTGTCTCAATGGCGACCTGTTCGATCCGATGCTGCGCGAGCTGGCGATCCTGCGCGTCGCACGGCTGACCCCCGGTGCGGCATACGAGTGGGCTCAGCACGTGCCGATCCTGCTCGCGGTCGGCGGTACCCCCGCACAACTCGCCGCGTTGGAAGCCGACGAAGTCGACGCCGAGACCCTCGGTGAGGATGGGCGGTTGATCGTTCGCTTCACGACCCAGGTCGTGCTCGACGCCGCTCCCGACGAGCGGACCTTTGACGCGATGAGCGCCCGTTTCAGCTCCGCTGAGATCGTCCAGCTCTTGCTAGTCATCGGCCAGTACATGATGCTCGCGCGGGTGATGGCGACGGCGCATCTCGAAGTGGACGCGGTGCTCGGCGCCGAGGTGCTGGCCGGCGTCCAAAGGCCGGGCTCCAAACCTCAGTGAGCCTCGAGCCCGCACGTGGGCCGCAAGACTCAGGAGTGTGGCTCAGCGGATGCCTTTGAGCAGCTCGCCCGGCGAGGCGAGCCCCAGACCCCGGGCAAGGATCACTAGCGTCTCCAGGCGCGGCGAGCGCTTGCATCGCTCCAGGAGGCTGATCTCGGTGCGATGCAGGTCGCACGCCTCCGCCAGCGCCTCCTGGGAGAGGCCCGATTTTTCCCTGGCGGTGCGCAGGTTCTCTGCGAATTGCTTGCGGATCTGTTCCACGGACATCGGTTAACTGTCGCCCCTCGCAGACGAGGCGTCTACAGACGGCTGTCTGTGCAGCGTTGGACCGATCGGCAAAATCGCCGACCGCTGTCTACGCTGGCAACGAAATATAAACGCTTAAAGCGGTCTATGTCAATTACGTTTACGCCACAGTGCTTGGTGTCGCGATATCGGCTGCGGAGTCCTCGGGCGTAACGGTGGCGACTGGCAGTCCCAGGCCGGCCACCTTGCTGGGGAGGTCGAGCTTCAGCCAGCGCGACACGCGCGGGCTCAGCGTCGAGACGATGACCTCATCGAAGCCCTGCAGGTTCACGGCATCTTGGACCGCTGCCATCGGGTCGGCGTCGCCAAGAATGCCCTCGACGGGGGCGCCGGCGGCCTCGCTCAATCGGGGAAGCGCACGCTCAAGTACGGCGCGCGCCTCAGCGGCGCCTTGATCCTCGGGGTCCACGACCTTATGCAGGCCGTGTGTGGCATTGGGAACCAAAAGCGTAAACACGCACGGACCCAGCGCCGCGCGAGCCCGCACCGCGTCGAGCAAAGGCTGAGTGGCGGCCGTCTTATGGGCAACCACCAGGATTCGAGGGGGGGCGCTGCTTGCCATGGCATCGGCTCCTTTGTGCCGTCGATATCGATCGGGCGCTCAACAGCAATCTCGAAAGGCGGCGCCCTCGGCTTCCTTCTACCCGAATCGCGCTGCGCGCTCTCGCGGTAGCACCAAATAGGCTCTGCGGGTGCGCATCTCCCTCTCCGAGGACTCGCTCGAGATTAGGCTTGCCCGCTGGCAGAAGGTGCTCGGTCTCATGCGCGACATCCGCGTCGCTCGCGGCGCGGTCGGAGACGTCGAGATCGTGGGCGATCCGATCCACGCGGTGATGCGCACCGGCCTCAAAGTTGGACTGCGCTTGCCGTGGCTCTACTACGCCGCGCGCACCATCCGCCTGGACGAAGTCTGGCTCGTGCGCCGCGGAGTGCCGGCGCTGGCTTTCTCGGTCCAGGACGGTGGCACCCTGCAGCGGGTCGTAGTCAGCACGCCACAGGCCGAGGAGCTTGCGCGGCGGCTGCGAGCCGCACCCGGCTGATACCGCGGCGCTCTCAGCCAACTCCCAGCCTCCCGGAGCCCGGTTCCCAGGCTGGCGGACGAGCATCGTCGCATGACTACCACCGAGCTCCTCCATCCCCTGCGGCGCGCGCCGGCTTCGCCCTCGCCCCCCGCGTTCGCGCGCCCATCCTCCACTGACTCCGCGACCAGCTCCCCAGATCCGGCCGCCGACCCCGGGTGGGCGCGTCCCGCGCTGCTCGCGCTGCTGCTGCTCACGGCCGTCGCGTACCTGTGGGATCTGAGCGCCTCGGGTTATGCGAACTCGTTCTACGCCGCCGCCGTGCAGGCGGGAACCAAGAGCTGGAAGGCGTTCTTCTTGGGCTCGCTGGACTCGTCGAACTTCATCACCGTCGACAAGCCGCCGGCCTCGCTGTGGGTAATGGAGCTCTCGGGTCGGATCTTCGGCTTCAGCAGCGCCAGCATGCTCGTCCCGCAGGCGCTCGAGGGTGTCGCCGCGGTGGGGCTTCTATACGCCGCCGTCAAGCGCTGGTTCGGCCCCGGCGCGGGACTCCTCGCGGGGGCCGTGTTCGCGCTGACCCCCGTCGCTGCGCTGATGTTCCGCTTCAACAACCCCGACGCGCTGCTCGTGCTGATGCTCGTCGCAAGCGCCTACTGCCTGGTGCGCGCGATCGAGCGCGCCGGCACCCGCTGGATCCTCGCCGCCGGCGTGATGATCGGCGTCGCGTTCCTCGCGAAGATGATGCAGGCGTTCCTCGTGCTGCCCGCATTCGCGCTCGTGTACATGGTCGCCGCGCCGACGACGCTGCGACGTCGGCTCGGGCAGTTGCTCGCCGGGGGGGTCGCGATCCTGATCAGTGCCGGCTGGTGGGTCGCGATCGTCGCGCTCTGGCCCGCCAGCTCGCGACCCTTCATCGACGGCTCGCCCGACAACAGCATCCTCAATCTGATCGTCGGCTACAACGGTCTGGGACGCGTCTTCGCCAGCAGCGGCGGCGGCCCCGGCGGAGGCGGTGGGGGCGGCGCCAACTTCAGCGGCGCAACCGGCCCCTTGCGCCTGTTCAACGAGCTGATGGGCGCGCAGGCTTCCTGGCTGCTGCCAGCAGCGCTGCTCGCGCTCGTCGGCGGGCTGTGGGCCCGGCGCCACGCGCCACGCACCGACCGCACTCGTGCCGCGCTACTGCTGTGGGGCGGTTGGCTGCTCGTCACCGCGATCGTCTTCAGCTTCGGACAGGGCGTGATCCACACCTACTACACCGTCGCGCTCGCTCCCGCGATCGGCGCGCTCGTGGCGATCGGCGTCGCGATGTGCTGGTCGCGCCGCGAGAGCACCGCCGCTCGCCTGATGCCCGCGCTCGCGATCGGCGCGAGCGCGGGCTGGGCCTATGCGCTGCTGGAGCGCACGCCGAGCTGGGAGCCGTGGTTGCGCCCGTTGATCCTGCTTGCCGGTGCGCTGGGTGTGATCGGCCTACTGCTCGCTCCCGTCTTCGGCCGTGACGCCCGGCGCCTGACCGCCGCCGCCGCTGTGCTCGGCGTCGTGGCTGCGATGGCCGGACCGGTTGCCTACGCCGCCGACACGATCTCCACCCCGCACACCGGCTCGATCCCCTCGGCCGGCCCCGCGAGCGCGGGCCGCGCCGGGAGGGGTGCGTTTGGTGGTGTCGGGCGCGCGGGCACGCCGGGTGCCGGGGGCGGCGCCTCCCCGAGCGGAATACCGGGCGGTGGCGCCCTCGGAGGCCGCTCCGGTGCGGTTGGGCCAGGGGGTGCGATCCCGAGCGCTCGCTCCGGCGCGGTCGGCCCGCTCGGCTCATCTGCGGCCGCCGCGGGCGGCCCGCCGGCTGGGCCGGGTGCCTCCGGCGGTTCTGCGGGCCGATTCCCCGGCCAAGCGCCAAGCACGTCTCGGTCGCCGATCGGAGGCGGTGGAACCGGTGGTGGGATCGCGACCGGTGGGCTGCCCGGTGGCGGTGTCGCGACGAGTGCCGCACTTGTCAAGGCCCTGCGCAGCGACGCCGGCAGCTACCGCTGGGTTGCCGCCACCTCCGGGTCACAGAGCGCGGCGAGCCTCGAGCTCGCCAGCGACGAGGCCGTCATGGGCATCGGAGGCTTCAACGGGCAGGGCGGGAACCTCAGCCTTGCGGCGTTCGAGCGCTACGTCGCCGCCGGCGAGATCCACTACTACATCGCCTCCGGCGCGGGCGGCGGCGGCCCCGGTCGCGGCGGTTCGAGCTCGGCGATCGCGACCTGGGTCGCGGCCCACTACACCGCCCAGGCGATCGGTGGGCAGACCATCTATGACCTCACAAAGGCCAAGAGCTGATGGAGCGTGCTCTCAGGAAACTCACAGGATACGCTCACACCGCGAGGCGATCCTGACTGTGCACGTCAAAGCCAGCGGGAGAGCGAGCCATGGACATAAGCCCCGAACCCACCACGAAGCTGCCCGGCGGCGCCGAGCCCCACCGCGTGCTCGTCGTCGACGACGAGCCCAACCTCGTCGAGGTCGTCTCGATGGCGCTGCGTTTCCAGGGTTTCACTGTGCAGAGCGCCTCGAGCGGCCGCGAGGCGCTGAGCGCGGCCGCCAGCTTCAAACCGCATCTCATGGTGCTCGACGTGATGCTGCCCGACATGGAGGGCTTCGAGGTCGCCACACGCCTCGGCGCGCAACGCGCGGGCGTGCCAATCATTTTTCTCACCGCGCGCGACGCCACCGAGGACAAGGTTCGCGGCCTCAGCGGCGGTGGCGATGATTACATGACCAAGCCCTTCAGTCTCGAGGAGCTCGTCGCGCGAATCCGGACGATCCTGCGCCGCAGCGGTCAGGCGGCCCCCGAGTCGGGACGTCTGGTCTTCGCGGACCTCGAGCTCGACGAGGAGTCGCGCGAGGTGACGCGCGGCGGGAGCCCGATTGAGCTGACCGTCACCGAATACCGGCTGCTGCGCTACCTGATGCTCAACCCGCGGCGCGTGATGACCCGCGCGCAGCTGCTCGACCACGTTTGGAACTACGACTTCGGCGGCGACGGTCGCGTACTGGAGACCTACATCAGCTATCTGCGCAAGAAGCTCGACGCGCACGGACCGTCGCTGATCAAGACGGTACGCGGCGTCGGGTACGCGCTCCGCGCGCCGCGCGGTTGAGATGGCATCGCTGCGCGCGCGGATCCTCCTCAGCGTGCTCCTGCTGGCGGCCGCGGGGCTGGTCGCGCTCGCCGCGGTCACCTATGTCGATCAACGCTCATTCCTGGAAGGGCGCGTCAACCAGGAGCTCAGGGACGCCGCGCCCGCGGTCTCCCGAGCCCTCGACCGCGAAGGTCTCTATCCGCCCGGAGTGCTCGGGAGCGCAGCCGATCAGGGATCGGACGCCGGCTCTGCGGCAGGCAAGGCGCTGCAGGGCGGCCCCCGGGCCCCCCAAATCTAAGCGTCCCACCCGGAACCTTCGGCGAGCGGCGCGAAGCGTCGGGCAAGATCGTCGGGCACACGTTCTTCAGCCTCACCCAGTCCGCGCCACCCACCCCGAAGCTCCCCACGCAGGTACCGGTCGAACGGCTCTTCACAGTTGGTTCGACGGGATCCTCGGGTTTGCGCTACCGCGTCTACGTGAGCCACGATCCGGAGGACGCGGCACTCACGCTCGTCGCCGTGCCCCTGCGAGAAGTGCAGCAGACGCTCAGCCGATTGCTGCTGGTCGAGGCGCTCGTGATCGCGGGTGTGCTCCTCGCGCTGGGCGTAACCGCATCGTTCGTCGTGCGCCTGGGCCTGCGCCCCCTCGATCGCATGGAGGTGACGGCCGGCGAGATCGCCGCGGGCGAGCTCTCGCGCCGGGTGAGCCCGGCGAGCAGTCGCACCGAGGTCGGGAGGCTGGGCCTCGCCCTGAACGCGATGCTCGACCGGCTCGAGCGCGCGTTCGCTGAACGCGCGGCCAGCGAGGAGCGCCTGCGCCAGTTCCTGGCCGACGCCTCGCACGAGCTGCGCACGCCGCTGGCCTCAATCCGCGGCTACGCCGAGCTATTCCGCATGGGCGCCACCAAGGACGCCGCCGGAACGCAGCAGCGATGCGTCGCATCGAGGACGAGTCCAAGCGCATGGGCGTGCTCGTCGAGGATCTGCTGACGCTGGCCCGCCTCGACGAGGCCCCCGAGCTGCAGGCGCGCGCCCGTGGACCTCGCGGTGCTCGTACACGACGCGGTCGCCGACGCACGCGCCACGTCGCCCGAGCGGTCCATCGGCCTGGACGCCGGCGAGCCTGCGGTCGTATCCGGCGACTCGCACCTACTGCACCAGGTGCTCGCCAACCTAATACGCAACGCGCTCGTTCACACCCCCGCCGGCACCGCGATCGAGGTCTCGGTCACGCAGGACGACGACGCGGTAAGCGTCACCGTGCGCGACCACGGGCCGGGTCTGCCCGCGGCTTCCCGCGAGGACATCTTCGACCGCTTCTGGCGCTCCGAGGGAGGACGCGAGCGCGGCAAGGCCGGGGCCGGGCTCGGCCTGTCGATCGTGCGCGAAATCGTCGTCTCCCACGGCGGCACGGTCAGCGCCGCGGACGCGTCCGACGGGGGCGCCGTGTTCATCGTCCGTCTACCCAAGTCCCCGGCGGCCGCGGCCTAAGCGCGGCGGATCCCGAGCAACCGCTCAGCCGTCACACAGCTCGCTCTCAGGAACCGCCGCTTTGATGGGAGGCGTGACAACTCAGATCAGCACCCTCGCCACCGCGGTGGCGCCGCACCTCTTTTGGATAGTCAGCCGCGCTGCCGGAATCGCCGCGTTGATTCTCTCGAGCCTCTCGGTTTGCCTCGGGTTGCTCATGAGCCGGCGGATCGTCAAAGGTCATCGGTTGGACATGCGAGTCGCTCACGAGGCGCTGTCGCTTGCGACGCTTGTCGCACTTGTCATACACGGCCTGTCGCTGATCGGCGACGGCTACCTGCATCCAAGCCTGGGTGATATCGCGGTCCCATTTCTCGGCTCCTACAAGACGCTCTGGACGATACCGGGATAGTCGCCTTCTGGGTGCTCCCGCGCTCGGGATCTCCTACTACGCGCGCGGCCCGGATCGGCGTGCAGCGCTGGCGCAAATGCATCGCTTCACCGCGCTCGCCTGGATCATGGGAGTCGCGCACTCGCTGGGCGAGGGCTCCGACGCCGGTCAGGCGTGGTTTCTGGCGATGACGGCGATCGTCGTCGTGCCGCCGCTCGTCCTCCTACTCAAGGTCTTCCGTGACTCACCGCAGCAATCTCCAACACACGCGATCGATGCCACGATCGCGCACACCGCAACCGCTCGAATGGAGTAACGCGTGACACAGCGAGATAACTCAGCGGACGCACGATGCTCATCCAACGTGTCTGAGCGGCCGCATACCAAGCCGCTCGTCGACAGCCGACGCGCGATGTTGCGCCGGCGTGCGCGTCACATCCGGCGATCGGTCGCCCTCTTCGCCGCCGCGCTCTTCAGTGCCGCGTTCCTAATGGTGTATGTGCAACTCGTCTCCGGGCACGATCCCGCGCTGGTGGCTGACGCGAGGCGGGCGTCGACTCCAGCGGTCACCGCTTCGTCGACCTCCTCGGGGACGCAGGGTTCGGCTTCGAATGACACGACGTCCTCGACCGGCGCGGCGACATCGACAGGCGTCGCGACCTCGTCGACGAAGGCCGAAACCTCGACCGGCACGGGTACCAGCGACAAAGAATCCGCGACCGGGTCGAGCGACGCGGGCACGAGCGAAACGGCCACCGCGGTAACTACCTCCCAATCGTGATGCGCGATGAGCTCAGTAACAGCTTCGACTGCTTCGGCTCCTCCTGCGGTGCCGTCCTCACGGGGGACGGTCGCGAGGGCTCCGCGCGCGCCGCCCTCGAGCTCGTACGGCGAGAGCTGTTGGCGTGGCACGCACGCTTCTCGCGATTCCTGCCCAATAGCGAGCTCTCGCTGCTGAACGACGACCCGCGCCGCGCGGTACCGGTGAGTGCACTGATGGCGCGGTTCGCGCAGGCCGTTCGCGAGGCCGGATCCCTGACGGGCGGTCTAGTCGATGCGACGCTCCTCGACCAGATCGAGGGGGTCGGCTACACACATGATCTGCGCCTTCCGCTCCCGCTCGCGAGGGCGCTGGAGCTTGCGCCGGCACGCAGACCAGCCGCCGCCGCCGTCGACGCCGGCTGGCGGCGGTTGGAGGTCGACGGGCAAGCTCGGCGATCGCACGCCGCTCGGCGGCGTCAAGCTCGACAGTGGTGGTCTCGCGAAGGGGTTGTTCGCCGATGTGCTCGCCGAGCGGCTGGCAAAGCCATCCGAGCTTTGCGATCGACTGCGCCGGCGACCTCGCAATCGGCGGAGCGGCGGCGATCCGCGTCCGATCAACGTCGAAAGTCCTTTCGACGGGAGCAACCTGCACACGTTTCACCTGCCTCGTTGGGCGTCGCGACCAGCGGCATCGGCCGGCGCAGTTGGCTCGACGGCGCGGACGTCCGGTCCATCATCTGCTCGACCCCGCAACTGGTGAAGCCGCCTTCACAGGCATCGTGCAGGTCACGGCGCTCGCCCCGAGCGCGCTGATCGCAGAGATGCACGCCAAGGCCGCGATTCTCAGCGGACCGCGGGGCGCGCATGCGTGGCTCGCTCACGGCGGGGTGATCGTGTTCGATGACGGCTCGCACGAAGTGATCGAGCCGCGAGCCGCGACCATCGATCCGCTGCCGAAAGTCACCCTCAGCGAGCTCTCAGCCTTCGCCCAGCCGACCGCCATGCACAGCCTCGAAGCTGACTGATATGCATACTCTCCCATCCCATACCGACACAACCGACGGCGACGAGCTCAGCGCGCGCGTGTCGAATCTTGGATCGCCGGCGATGTCAGTCGTGCAACCCCCCGCGGTGCAAATCGTGATCCCCGTCTATAACGAGCAGCGCGTGCTGCGGGCAAGCGTGCGACGGCTGCACGACTACTTGACCCAGCAGTTCAACTTCACCTTCGAGATAACGATTGCCGACAACGCCAGCACCGACGCGACTCCGAGGATCGCGCGCGCGCTCGCTCGGGCGATCCCCGAGGTGGGCGTCTTGCGTCTCGAGCGCAAGGGGCGCGGGCGGGCCCTGCGGGCCGCGTGGAGTCGCAGCGCCGCCGACGTCGTGGCCTATATGGATGTCGATCTCTCGACCGATCTCGCGGCGCTCCCCGAGCTTCTGATCCCCCTGCTCGAGAAGCGCGCGGATGTCGCGATCGGCTCCCGCCTGGCGGCAGGCGCGCAGGTGACGCGTGGGATCAAGCGCGAGCTCATCTCGCGCAGCTACAACCTGCTGCTGCGGGCACTGCTGCACGCCGGATTCTCCGATGCCCAATGCGGCTTCAAGGCCGCGCGCCGCGAGGTGGCGCAGGTGCTGTTGGCGGAGGTTGAGGACGAGGACTGGTTCTTCGATACGGAGTTGCTCTATCGCGCCGAGCAGCGCGGCCTGGCGATCCACGAGGTTCCGGTGCGCTGGGTAGACGACCCGGACTCGCGCGTTGCGATCGTCGCGACCGCGCGCGCAGACCTCGAAGGCATCGGGCGGCTGCGAGCGGATCGGGCAACGCGGGAGGCCGATGTCCAAGGCGAGCTGTTTACCGATCGCTACGCTCGTCCTCGCAACGACTATGACTCCGCCCTTTCGCCTTTCCGTGCTCGACCAGTCGCCGGTCTCCCAGGGCTCCTCGGGCTCGCAGGCGCTGCAGGAACACGATCGACCTCGCGCGGCTCGCGCGACGAGCTCGGCTATCACCGCTACTGGGTCGCCGAGCACCACGGCGGGCCGATGCTCGCCGGGCCGAGCCCCGAGGCGCTGATCGGGCCGATCGCGGCCGCGACCTCGCGGATTCGCGTCGGCAGCGGCGGGGTGATGCTGCCGCACTACAGCCCGTTCAAGGTCGCCGAGACGTTCAGCCTGCTCGCGGGGCTGTTCCCGGGCCGGATCGATCTGGCGCTCGGGCGCGCCGCGGGCACCGATCCGCTGACCACCTTCGCCTTGCAGCGCGACCGCCGTCAGGCGGCGCCCGACGACTTCCCCGCAGCAGCTCGCCGAGCTGCTCGCCTACCTCGAGGACGACCTCCCCGCCGAGCACCCCTTCGCGCGTCTGGCGCAGACGCTGCCCGGGCGACCCGAGCGGCCCGTGCCGTGGCTGCTGGGCTCCTCGCAGCAGAGCGCGATCTGGGCGGCCGAGCTGGGGCTGCCCTACGCGTTCGCGGACTTCATCAACCCGCGCGGGCGCGGAGATCGCCGCGCTCTACCGCGAGCGCTTCGCCGAACACGAACACGCGGGCGCATCGGCGCAGGTCGCGGTCGGCGTGTGGGTGATCTGCGCCGCGAGCGACGAGGAGGCCAAACGGCTGGCCGCAAGCGGCCGCATGACGTTCACGCTGCTGCGCCGCGGCCAGCTGATCGCGGTGCCCCCGCCGGAGCGGGCGCTCGAGTTCCTGGCCGCCGAGCGAGCGCACGCCGGGACAGCCGCGCCGGAGCGGCGCGCGATCGTGGGGTCGCCGGCGACGGTGCGCGCGGAGCTCGAAGAGGTCGTCGCGACGATACGGCGCCGAGGAGGCGATCATCGTCAGCATCACCTACGAGCACGAGGCGCGACGGCGCTCCTACGAGCTGCTCGCGGAGGCGTTCGGTTTGAGATAGGGCGCGAGCCAAGCCTGCAGCCGCGCAAGCGGTGCCGCGCCCACGAGCCGATCGGCCTCCGATCCGTCCACGATCACGAGTAGCAGAGGGATTCCCTGGACGCCGTAGCGGGCCGCGAGCGCAGGGACGTTGTCGATGTTGAGCTTGACAACCTTCAGCCGGCCAGCGTTCTCTTGGCTGAGGCGTTCGACGAGCGGCGAGACCATGCGGCACGGTCCGCACCACGGCGCCCAGAAGTCGACCAGCACCGGGACCGAGGAGGCGATCTCCGCATCGAACGTGTCAGGGGCCGCCTCGACGATCCAAGGCAGCAGGGTTTGGCAGACGCTGCAGCGCGGCACACCCGCAGACGTCGGGCGAACCCGGTTCTTGGTGGCGCATTTGGGACACGCGAGGATCGTGCCTGCAGGAGTCATCACCTGTGAGCTTAGGCCGTCCCGCGAGTGTCGGCCGTCGAGCGCCCACGCCGACGACTGAGCCGTTTCGCGCGGCTGCGTTTGCCTGCTTGGTGGCGATGTAAGCTCGGCATCAGCGTGAAAGACAATCGCTCGATCCCGGCGGCCAGCGTCATGCCCGTCCTCATCTACCCGGATGTTCGCGAGGCCGTCGACTGGCTGAGCACGGCGTTCGGGTTCGCCGAGCGCGTGCGCATCGGCGAGAACCATCGCTCACAACTCAGCTTCGCCGGCGGCGCGGTCATCATCGGCGACGTGCGCCACGACCGCCAGCCACCGCGGCCCGGCGAGGTCACGCATTCGGTGATGGTGCGCGTGGAGGATGTGCACGCGCACTGTGAGCGCGCACGAACCCATGGCGCGCGCATCGTCGCGGAGCCGAGAGACTTCGAGTACGGCGAGCGGCAGTACACCGCCGAGGATCCCGCGGGTCATCAGTGGACGTTCTCGCAGACACTCGCCGACGTCGCTCCGGAGGAGTGGGGCGGAGTGACGGTCGCTCAGAGCTGACGCGCTTAGGCGGATTGGGCGCCTGCGGGGCGCGCCTGTATCGAGGGGAGGCGGCCTTCCAGCTGCTGGCTGCCTTCGCGGCTTGTTGGGCGCTGGTGAAGGACGCATCGCTGAGATAGCCCGGTGCGGCGAGCATGTCTCCGGCGAGGTAGATGCCGTGTCCGCGATCTGGCGAGCCGCCGACGGCCACGTCATCAAGATGTTCAATGGCCTCTGAGAAGGACCGACGTCACTGGCTTGCCCGGCGCGTCGCCCTGCGGTCAGTGGGCTACCTCCCAGACCTCGTAGCCGCGCTTAAAAAACGCGAGACGAAGACGACGCCCGCGGATAGGCTCGCGCTCGGCAGCTCCTTCGAGAAACGCAGTTCCACGACGACTGTCCTCGTTTGGATCGCGTCGCCGCATTGGAAGGCCACCTCGCCACCCCGCGGTCCTGCTGCGGTTGCGAGCTTCGCCCGGAGGACCATCGCATCTTTCACGTCGAGGCTCTTGTAGCGCTCGGGTGCGTGGTCTGCCGGCTGTGCTCTGTCGTTTGGAGGTCATTCTTCAAGTCCTCGTGTCGCGATTTTCCAGCAGGGTGTCACAGGATCGCGCGTGAAGCGTAGGAGCGGGTGTGGGCTATCGCGATACCGACGACGCTGCGCTGTTGCTCGCCACCGCGCGTGGGGAGGAGGAGGCGTTCGAGGTCTTCTATCTGCGCTGGCTGCCCGCCGTCACCGGGTTTCACCTGCGGCGTGTACGGGTGCGTGAGGTCGCGTTCGATCTCACTGCCGAGACCTTCGCCGCCGTCGTCGCCGCCTGCGGGGAGTTTGACCCCGCGCGCGGCTCCGCGCCCGGGTGGCTGTTCGTGATCGCCGAGCGCAAGCTCCGCGACAGCCTGCGCCGCGGGCGCGTCGAGGCATCCGCGCGGCACCTGCTCGGGCACCGCCCGCTCGTGCTCGAAGACGACGATCTCCACGCGCGTCGAGGAGCTCGCTTCGCTCGGGCACGGGACGCGCCTGAGCGAGCTGCTCGACGGTCTGCCTCCCGAGCAGCGCGACGCCGTCCGCGCGCGGGTTCTAGAGGAGCGCTCCTATGACTCGATCGCAGCCGAGTTGCGCTGCTCGCAGGCCGTTGTCCGCCAGCGCGTCCACCGCGGCCTCAGCCGTCTCAGACAGGGACTACAGGAGGGCTCATGAGCGCATTCGATGATCTACAGCGTCAGCTCCTGCAAAGCGTCGCCCGCCGCGCGCGCGAGCACCCCGCCGGTGTCGAGCCGGCGGTCGCGGCGCGGTCGCGCCGGTGGCGCCCCGCGCGCTCGCGGCGCGGCCTGCTGCTGCTCGCCGCGCCCTTCCTGTTCATCGTTGCCGCCGCCACCGCCGCCACAATTGTCGCTCGCTCCGGCGAAAGCCCCGCCGACGCGCTCATCGCCCGCGTCATGAAGGACACCCAGAGCGCTCCCGCGTGTCGCCGCGTCGGTCCGCGCAAAGCCGCGCTCAGCGACGAAGCCCCCGACCCCCGTATCACCGCTGTCTTGCCCCGGCTTGCCAGTCCCCCGCCCGTTGCGCCGGGCCCATGGGTCATCGCGCTCGCCGAGCGCAACAGCGGCGGCGCCGTCCTCGCCCGCACCATCCGCAGCATCCGGCTCCCGGGGGGGATCGGGTTGATCGTCTACGTCGCGCACGGCCAGGGCCCCTTCACGCTGCGCGATCCCCGGCGCTGCCTCGCCGCGCGTCTGCGCCGGCTTGCGCAACTGCGCCCCCAGCCACGCGACCCGTTGCGTCGGCGCGTCGCTCGCACGCTCACCGCCATGCCCGAAACGGACCCCGGATTGCAATCCCTGGCCCTCGTCCACCGCCAAAGCCGCTCGCAGCTTGACGGCGGCGGCGCCTCAATCCCACTGCTATCCACCGACACGACGCTCCCCACCGGCATCCTGTTCTCCGGCTCCAGTTGCCTGACTCCCCGCTCCGGCCGGCCGCGGTGCTCGCCGGTGCTCTACGGCGGCGTGGCCGCGCCCCGCGTCGCCTACCTCACTGTGCAGAGCCCGGTTCGCGGGCGTGCGCGCGCGCGAGGGCGCACCCGGGTGCGCCTGCGCGTCGCCGTCGCCGAAGGGTTCTTCGCCTTTACTCAGCCCCGCCACAGCCCGCGCGAGCTGCTCGTCCAACATGCCCGCGACGGTCGCGTGCTCGCCACGAGCCCCGTGCGCTAGTAGCAGCTTGCGGTCGTGTTGCGGTGGTGCCTGCGCGAGACACGCAATCGGGAAACACCGGGGGTGCGCTATGCGGGCAGTTGATAGCGAACGTTGAGCGCGGTAGGTGCGCTCGTTGCGTTTGTCGCGGGTGATGATTTCGAGATCGTGCGCGCGGGCGGCGGCGAGCTGTGTGTGCTTTGGAGTGCCTTGCTCGCGGGGAGCGTGGCGTATGCGTGATGCTGCTGTCGGCCGTTTGGCTCACCGGTGCTCGCGCACCGCGTCGAGTGTGCGGCGTACGTCCTCGTCGGTGAGGGGCGTACCTGTCGCTGCGACCATCGGCCCGATGGGTCCGTTGATGAGCTGCGCGGGCGCGTGGGAGGTCGATAGCTCGAGGTGACCGTTGACGACCTCGAGCTCCAGTGTGGCCATCGCCGCGCGCGCAGGGCTACTCGTGAGACCGGTGTCGAAGCGCTAGCGCTATTGCTAGAACCAACGCTCCGGCACCGAATGAGACCTCTGGATTCTAGCGAGCGGGAGGATCCCACGGGGCGCCCCGCGCGTCCAGCGTGACGGGGCGCTCTTCGCCGTTTTGGCGGCCCGAGAGGCGCCGCGCGTTCAGGTGTGGCCCTTCGGCGAAGGCGTCCGCCGGGCCAGGCTCCCCAAGGTCGGGGCATCGCATCCGGCACGCAGATGACGTTTGTAATCGGGGTTGCTACCATCATCTGGAGGTATGCCACCTGATCGGCCTCGCGACAGACCTCGCACCAAGCCATCGCGACCGACACGCGCCGAGCGACAGGCCCAGACCCGCTCTCAGCTGATCGAGGCCGCGGCGCAAGTGTTCGCTCGGCGTGGCTTTGAGGCTGCGAGCGTCGAGGAGGTCGCTGAGGAGGCGGGCTACTCGCACGGTGCGGTGTACTCCAACTTTGAGGGGAAGGCCGACCTGTTCCTCGCGGTGTTCGAGGATTACATGGCCGAGCGCGTCCGCGAGCTTGGCGAGACACAGGTCGCGCTCGCCGGTGATGCTTCCATGGAGGTTCGCGCCCGGGCGCTGGCCGACCAGTGGATGGATAGGCTCGCCCGCGACCGCGAGTCCTTCGCTCTGCACATGGAGTTCTTGGCTCACGCCGGGCGCGACGCGCAGCTCGCACGTCGCTTCGGCACACGCTCCTCGGCGATGCGTGAGGCCGTCGCGCGCTACATCAGCCGCTACCAGGAGGAGGGTCGCCTGGAGCTCGCGATGCCCGCGGAGGAGCTTGCGATCATCCTGCGCGCACTGGGCATCGGCTTGGCGATCGAATCGCTTGTTAGTCCCGAGGCGGTGCGCCACGACCTCTACGGCGACTTCGTCGAGCTGCTCGTGTCGATGTCGCGCGAGCGGGGTCAAGCCGAACAATCGCGCCCTCGCAGGAGAGTAAAGCGGTGAGCGCTCCCGCCTACGACCGCATCGGCCTTAGCTACAGCGCGGTGCGGCGAGCCGACCCGCGTTTGGAGAGCGCGATATGGAACGCGCTGGGCGACGCCGGGACTGTTCTGAACATAGGGGCGGGCGCCGGCTCGTATGAGCCGAGGGATCGCGAGGTCATCGCGGTCGAGCCTTCCCAGGTGATGATCGCCCAGCGCCCCGCGGATTGCGCCGCAGCGATCCAGGGAGTCGCCGAGGCGATCCCGCTGGGCGACAAGCGCGTGGACGCAACGATGGGCGTGTTCACAATGCAGCACTGGGATGACCTCGACCGCGGCCTCAGCGAGGTGATCCGAGTCACCCGCAGGCGGATCGTCTTGCTTACGCTTGACCTCGATGTGACCGCGCAGATGTGGCTATGTCGGGACTACCTGCCGGAGATCGTCGAGCACGACCGCCAAGCCTTCCCCACGATCGCTCACCTCCGAGCCGTCCTCCCCGACCTTCAGGTGGAGCCGATCGATGCGCCCGCCGACTGCACCGACGGGTTCTGCGTCGCCCTCTGGAGCCGACCCGAGGCTCAACTCGACCCCGACGTCCGCCGTGCCTCCTCGATCTGGCACCTGCTGCCACCCGCGCTCGTTGCCGAGAGCTTGCACCGGCTGCGCCAGGATCTCAACAGCGGCAAGTGGGATGAGCGCTACGGACACCTGCGAACGCAGGCCACGCTCGACATCGGCTTGCGCCTCGTCAAGGCAGAGCTCGAGGGCTGCGCATGACCATCAATCGTTTCTCGCCTCCGGGGTCCGAGGGAGCGCTCCGGGAGAGGTGCGCGCTCTCTTGGAGCGGTGGGAAGGATTCCGCCCTGACTCTATGGGCCTTGCGTCGCCAGGCCTGCGAGCCCACGGCGCTGATCACGACCGTCACCGACGGCTACGAGCGCATCAGCATGCACGGTGTCCGCCGCGAGCTGCTCGTCGCGCAAGCGCACGCCACCGGCATCCCGCTCGTCGAGGTTCGCATTCCACCGGCTTGCGCAAACGACGTCTACGAGACACGCCTGGCCCAGGCTTGGATGACCGCCGCGCCGCTCTGCGGAGTTGAGTCGGTCGCATTCGGCGACCTGTTTCTCGAAGACGTTCGCGCCTATCGCGAGCAGCAGCTCGCCGCGAACGACAGGCGCGGACTGTTCCCGCTCTGGGGGCGCGATACGGGCGAGCTCGCACGCGAGTTCATCGCTGCCGGCTTTGAGGCGTTCATCGTCTGTGTCGATCCGCGTGCGCTCGACGCCTCCTTCGCCGGGAGGCGATTTGACGCGCAGCTGCTGCGCGAGCTGCCTCCAAGTGTCGACCCCTGCGGAGAGAACGGCGAGTTTCACACCTTCGTCCACGCCGGGCCGATCTTCACCGAGCCGATCGCCTGCCGCACCGGGGAAGTCGTCGAGCGCGGCGGCTTCGTGTTCTGTGACCTCGAGGTCGTTACGGATACCTAAGCGGTTCCTCGAGATGCCCGCGAGCCAGGTGTGTGAGTCGACCGATGGCGAGCGCGCCATCTCCGTCGTGACGGACCAGCACGCCACTAGCCGATAAAGCCGTGCGAATCACTGGCGGGGCCGGGCCTGGCGGGCGTTCCCCCTTACCTTCATCTCTTCCGCGTTCGTGCCCGTCGCCTCGATGTCCAACGGCCTGCGCCAATTCGCCGAAGTCAACGCTTAAACGTCGCTTCGGCTAGCCCACGACGACGCTCCTGGCTACCCATAAGAGATGGGGTTGACTTAAGTCAACCGATCCGTCTATGATACGCAACGTACGGTGGTCGATAAGGACCACCGTGTTCATAATACATAGATCGAGCGTGGGTCCGGCGGCGTCTGGCCGCTCAGTGGTGCGCGCGTTTTACGTTATTTGGGGAGAGGGAGCCTTGGTTACAAAGCTCGAGGGAGTTGTTTCCTGCGTGGATTTGGAGAGGCGTCGTGGCGAAGAAGATCGAGCCGGCACGCGCATTGGGAGCAGACAGGTGCGCCAGAGCGACGCCGGCGCGTCTTTCTCTCTTTGGTCGCACCGCGGCACGTCGTCATGCAATCGAGGGGCCGTCCCCTCTGTACCGGAGGAGATGGTCTGATGAAGGTTCGCAAACCGGCGTCTCTCGTGCCCACGTTGCTGTGCATATTGCTGGCCGGGCTTGCGCTTTGGTGCGCGAGCGCGTCCGCCGCGATCGTCGAAGAAGAGGCGGTCTCCAACGTGAGCGCCTCGGCGACGACGTTCTTTGCGCGTATAGCGCCCGAAGACGTGCCCACGACCTACTACTTCCAGTACGGGACTGACGCCGGATACGGAACCGACGTACCCGCGCCGCCCGGCGCGCCGCTCGACCCCGAAGAAAAAGAAGCGGAAGTTGCCCTGCACGTCCAAGGTCTTCTCGCAGGCAGCGTCTATCACTATCGCGTGGTAGCCGTCAGGGAACCGGCGCCGGGGAGCTCCGAAACGGTATACGGCCCCGATCAGACGTTCACCACGCAGGTCGCCGGCGGCGAGCTCGCACTCCCGGACGGGCGAATGTGGGAAATGGTCTCACCGGCGCAGAAGCAGGGCGCCTCGATTGAACCCTTCAGGTCAGAAACAGCAGAGGAACAGATCACGCAGGCCGCAGACGACGGCGATGCGATCAGCTACCTCGCAAGCATTCCCACCGAACTGCAGCCGCCGGGCTACGACGCCTTCATGCAGGTTCTCTCGCGCCGTACCGCCGCCGGCTGGATCAGCGAAGACATAGCCGTTCCGCACGAAAAGGGAATAGGGGCCGGGATCGGCCAGGGCAAGGAGTTCCGCTTCTTCTCCGCAGACCTCTCACGAGCGGTCGTGCAGCCGTTTGGCAGCTTCGACAGCTCGCTGTCTGCCGAAGCCTCCGAACAGACCGCCTTCCTGCGCACCGACTTCGCCGCGGGAGACGCTGAAGACCCGTGCCCGACGTCCTGCTACAAGCCTCTGGTCACGGGCGCGCCGGGCTTCGCCAACGTGCCCCCGGGCACGACGTTCGGGACATCCGCCGGCGTAACCTGTCCGCGCGCGGCGGTCTGCGGGCCGCGGTTCGTAGGCGCGACGCCCGACACCAGCCACATCGTGCTGGAAGCCTCCACGCCGCTGGCCGACGGTGAAGGTCTGTACGAGTGGTCCGGCGGCAAGCTGACCTTCATCGGCCAAGGGCTATTCGGTGGCCAGGGCGCAATCGCCAACGAGCACGCCATCTCCGACGACGGCTCCCGTGTCGTCTTCAGCAGTTATTCCCGAGACCTGTTCATGCGCGACACGGCGAAAGGCGAAACGATCGCCCTCGACGCCGTCCAGGGCGGTACAGGCAGCGGCGTGGGCGGGGCGCGCCTGTTGTTCGTGTCTCCCGACGGCTCCAAGGTTCTGTTCAAGGACGAACAGCGCCTGACGTCCGATGCGGGCGCCGCCGAAGGCGCGGCGGACATCTACGAATGCCAGATGGTCGAAGAAGCCGGGCAGCTTCACTGCCGGCTGACCGATCTCACGCCGATCAGCGCAGGCGAACCCACCGAAGCGCTGGGTCTGCTCGGCGCGAGCGAAGACGGCAGCTGGATCTACTTCGTTGCGAACCGCGCCCTCGCTGCGGGCGCCGTGCACGGAGATTGCCGGAACGAAAGCGGAAGCGTCAAAGGCGAATGCAACCTCTACGTGCGCCACGACGGCGCTGTGAAGCTCGTCGCCGTTCTGGCCGGGCAGGACTCCTCCGAATGGAGCGGCGAAGAGGGGAGCAAGGCTCAGGTTTCCAGCGACGGTGGCTGGCTCGCGTTCATGTCGCAGCGGCAGCTGACCACGAATCCGGTGCGCGACAACCTCAGCGGACATCCCGACGAGGAGGTCTATCTCTACGACGCGAGCACGGGGCGGGTCGTGTGCGCGTCGTGCGATCCCACCGGCGCCCGTCCGAGTGGGACGGAATACGGACCTCTGCGTGTCGACCCCGCCGGCTATGGCGAACTGTTGGGCAGAGAACAGTGGCTCGCCGCGAGCCTTCCGACCTGGACCAGATACGAAGGGGGAGGCGCGGCGCTCTACCACTCCCGCGCACTCGTGTCCGGAGGCCGGCTGTTCTTCAACAGCGATGACGCGCTCGTGCCGCAGGACGTGGACGGCACCTGGGACACCTACGAGTACGAGCCCCCGGGCGTCGGAAGCTGCTCGACCGCCAGCTCAACCTACAGCGCGCGGTCGGAAGGCTGCGTCGGTCTCATCTCCTCCGGAACCTCGCCGGTGGAATCGCTGTTCGTGGACGCCAGTGCGAGCGGCGGTGACGTCTTCTTCTGGACTGCCGTCCAGCTGTCCGCGCAGGACTACGACACCGCCGCCGACATCTACGACGCACACGAATGCACAAGCACATCGCCGTGTCCCCCGGCGCAGGCGCAACAGCCGCCACCGTGCGAAACCGGCGACGCGTGCAAGCCCGCGCCGACGCCGCAGCCGGCCATCTACGGCGCGCCCTCCAGTGCGACCTTCTCCGGGGCTGGCAACATCGTCGCCGCGTCGCCTCCCACCGCGCAGGTCAAGCCCAAGAAGTCCGCGGCCGCGAGTGCGCGCAAGAAGCTGACGGAGGCGCTACGAGCTTGCCGAGGCAAGCCACGACGACGACGTGCAAGTTGTGAACGCCGGGCGCGAGCCCGCTATGCCCCTCGACATGCCAAGACGAAGAAGGGAAACAGGTGAGCGCCGTGGATTCTCTCAAGCGAACCGTGCTCGGTGGTGCGACGGCGATGCTGCTGCTCGTGCTGGCAGCGACGTCCTCGGCCCAGGCAAGCTCGCCCTGGTGGCACCTGACCTCGGGCACCCGCTCGACGATCCAGCCCGGCTCGGCGGCCGATCAGACGTTCGAACTGACCCATGTCACCAGCCAATTCACGGTCGAAGATGCCGACAACCAAAAGGAAGCCACTTTCGAAGGCGGAGCGACCGCGACGGAACTGCAGCACGGGCTCGAAGGGCTCTACGGTGCGGGCAACGTGACGGTCAGCGGCGCCACCGGCGGTCCCTACGAAATCCGGTTCGTCGGCGGGCTCGCCGATCAGGCGGTGAGGCTGACGTGCCGGTCTTGCGAAGGCGCCCCCGCGCTCGCCGAAACCGCCAAAGGCCATCCCGACGGGGAAGTGATCGTGACGGCCTCCAACCTCGGGGATGCCAACGCGGAAGGCGGCGCGGCCCCTATCAACATCGTGGACGAGCTGCCCCCCGGCCTGCACGCCGTGGCCATCGAGGCCGCTCACTATGACGGCGACCAGGCGTACTTTCCACTGAGCTGCTCGCTGGGAACGCTGAGCTGCAAATACGGTCGAGTGGTTCCCTCTTATACGCACATCGAAGAGCGCATCGGCGTCGTGGTGGAATCCACGCCGCCCGCCGGCGCCTTCAACGAAGCCAGGATCGCTGGAGGCGGGGCGCCGAGCGAGTCCGTCAGACGGGCACTGGGCGTCACGGGCACGCCGCCGCAGTTCGGGGTGGAAAGCTATGAACTGTCGCCCGAAGAAGAAGGCGGCGGCGCAGACTCGCAGGCTGGCTCCCATCCCTTCCAGCTGACGACGACGCTTGTCCTGAGCCAGCATCTCGACTCGCGCCCGTTCGAAGTGGCCGAAGGGGAATCCCCGACGCTCACTGAACCGGTGAAACTAACAAAGGATCTGCACTTCAAGCTGCCGCCCGGTCTGCTCGGCAACCCGACGCCGGTTCCGCGGTGCTCGATCGGTCAGTTCTTGACGACGGTGGGGGAATCGAGCCAGGCACCGGGGAACTCGAACGAATGCCCCCCGCAGACCGCCGTTGGCGTCGCGGTCGTCGACGTCGACGTCTACCCGGTCGGAGCCCTCACCCTGGTCCAGCCGGTGTTCAACCTCGAACCCGCGGTGGGAGAGCCGGCTCGCTTCGGTTTCTTCATTCCGCTCGCCGGGGCGCCGGTGATCCTCGACACGTCGGTGCGCACCGGCGAAGACTACGGCGTCACCGTGAGTGTCGACAACATCACCCAGACGGTCTCCTTCCTTTCAAGTCAGGTCACCTTCTGGGGTGTGCCCAGCGATCCGCGCCACAACCTCGTGCGCGGTTGGGGCTGTCTGGAAGACACTCTCGACGAAGGCGTCGGAAGCCCCGGCAGGCCCTTTGCCTGCTCGACCGAAACGGTCTCCCACGCTCCGCCGTTCCTGTCGATGCCGACCTCCTGCACAGGCCCGATGCCGACTGCTGTCGAAGTCGACCCGTGGGCGGAAGAGGGGAACTTCACGCCCTTCCCGTCGAACGAACCGATCGGCGCGCTCGACGGTTGCAACCGGCTGCCGTTCAGTCCTTCGATCAGTCTTACCCCCGACGGACAGGCGGGCTCCACGCCGACCGGCTTGGACGTCGGGATACACGTGCCGCAGGATCTCGTGCTGAACCCGACCGGGCTTGCCGAGGCGACGGTCAAAGACACGGAAGTCGTTCTGCCCGAAGGCGTGGCGCTCAATCCGGCGGCGGCGGACGGGCTGCAGTCGTGCCCGGAATCGGACTTTCCACTAGACAACGACGCGGAAGCGACCTGCCCTGAAGCGTCGAAGGTAGCGACGGTGCAGATCAAGACGCCGCTGCTGGCGAACCCGCTGAACGGCTACGTGTACCTTGCCGCGCAGGACGCCAACCCGTTTGGGAGCCTCGTAGCGCTGTACCTGCTCGCGCGGGATCCTGTCTCGGGCACGCTCATCAAGCTCGCGGGCGAAGTCGGACTGAACCCGATCACCGGCCGCTTGGTCTCCACGTTCAAGAACACTCCGCAGCTGCCATTTGAAGAATTGAAAGTGCACTTCTTCGGCGGCGACCGCGCGCCGTTGCGGACGCCCGCGCGATGCGGCGGCTATACCACGAACGCCTCGATCGCTCCGTGGTCCGGCAGCGCCCCGGTGAACGCGGCTTCCGAATTCCAGATCCTCACCGGCCCCAACGGAGGCCCGTGCCGCGATCCGCTGCAGTTCAACCCGTCGCTGACGGCCGGCACGACCAGCATCCAAGCGGGCGGCTTCAGCCCGTTCACGATGACGATGAGCCGCGAAGACGGCCAACAGAACATGCAGGGGATCGAACTGCACATGCCGCTCGGGCTCTCCGGAACGCTTTCCAACGTGAAGCTCTGCGGCGAAGAACAGGCGAACGCCGGAACCTGCGGACCGGAAAGCGAAATCGGTGAAACGATCATCAGCGTCGGTGTCGGCGGCGACCCCTACACGGTGAAGGGCGGGAAGGTCTACATCACCGGTCCCTACAAGGGAGCGCCGTTCGGTCTCTCGATCGTCAACCCCGCGAAGGCCGGGCCGTACGATCTCGGCAAAGTCGTCGTCCGCGCAAAGCTCGAAGTCAATCGAGAAACGGCAGCGTTGACGGTCACGACCGACAACGAAGGACCGTACAAGATCCCGACGATCATCGACGGCATCCCGCTGGAAATCAGACACGTCAACGTGAGCATCAACCGTCCGGACTTCACCTTCAACGCTACTAACTGCACGCCCACAGCGATCACCGGGAAGCTGACCAGTACGGAAGGTGCGGCGGCGACGCTTTCGGTGCCGTATCAGGTGACCAACTGCGCCGTGCTCGCGTTCAAGCCAAAGCTCCAAGCGTCGACCTCAGGGAGACCCTCGCGAGCCAACGGCACGAGCTTGAACGTGAAGCTCGGCTACCCCGCGGGGCCGTACGACGCGAACATCGCGCGGGTGAAAGTCGAACTCCCAAAGCAGCTGCCCTCGCGACTATCGACGTTGCAGAAAGCATGTCTGGCTAAGGTCTTCGAAGCGAACCCCGCCTCATGTCCGGCGGCGTCGGTGATCGGACACGCGACGGCCACCACGCCGGTGCTGCCGGTGCCGCTGACCGGTCCCGCGTACTTCGTCTCTCACGGCGGCGAAGCGTTCCCGAGTCTCGTCATCGTGCTGCAGGGCTACGGCGTCACGGTCGACCTCGTCGGTACGACGTACATCAGCAAAGCCGGGATCACGTCGAGCACCTTCAAGACCGTCCCGGACGTGCCTGTAGGCAAATTCGAACTGAACCTGCCCGCGGGCCCCTACTCGGCGCTCACGACGCTGGGGAACGTTTGCAAGGCGAAGAGCCTCGCGATGCCGACCGAATTCCTCGGACAGAACGGCGCGCTGATCAAGACGACCACGAAGATCGCGGTCACCGGCTGCCCCAAGGCCAAGCGCGCCGCTCGACGCAAGGCGCGCGCGCACGGCCACAAGGGCAAGGCCGGTGGACACGGCGCTCGCAAGCGCAGGGGAAGCGGCCCGAAGGGCAAGCGCGGGAAGACGTGAGCCGTTGCCCGCGCGCCGAACGATCGAGCTCCGATCGGAGATCTCCGTGGCCGGCAGACGCCGCCCCGCGGCGCCGCTGACGCGCGGCGGCGCTGCGACGCGCCTGAACGCAAGCCGCGACGGGGCCGCGCGCCGCGGCGCCCCACGCGGTGAGGGCTCGCTCGCGCGGGAGGTCGACGAGATCCAGCGCGCGCGTGTCCTCGCCGCGCTCCAGGAGATCGTCGTCGAGGAGGGCTTTCCCGCCGCAGCCGTCGCGCGGATCGTCGCGCGTGTGGGGATCTCGCGAAGGACGTTCTACGAGCTGTTCAGCGATCGCGAGGACTGCTTCCTTGCGGCGTTCGACGCCGCGCTTGCGCAGTTCGCCGCGCGCGGCGTCCCGGCCTTCCTCGCGCCGGGGCGCTGGTCGGACCGAATCCGCGCGGCGTTGACAGCGGGGTTGGAACTGCTCGACGAGGCCCCCGACCTCGGGGCGTTGTGCATCGTGCACACCCTGAACGCGGGCCCCCGCACCCGCGAGCGCCGCGCGCGGGTCGTACGGCGTCTGGTCGACGCGGTCGACGCGGTCGATGAGGGACGGCACGAGGCGCCCTCCCCCGCTCGCCCGCGGTCGCGGCTCACCGCCGAGGGCATCGTCGGGGCGGTGCTCTCGATCCTGTACACGCGTCTCGTCGACGGCGATCGCGAGTCCTTCGCGAGCCTCACCGGACCGCTGATGGGCATGATCGTGCTGCCCTACCTCGGTCAGGCCGCGGCCCGGCGCGAGCGCCAGCGCCCGGCGCCGAAGCTCCAGGCCGCCAAACCCCGGGTGGCGCGCTCCGATCCGCTGGAGGGTCTGCGCATCCGCCTCACCTACCGCACCGTGCGTGTGCTGCTGACGATCCGAGAGAAGCCGGGGTCCAGCAACCGCGTGATCGGCGACGCCGCCGGGATCGTCGACCAAGGTCAAACGTCCAAGCTGCTCCGGCGCTTGGAGTCCCTCGGGCTGATCGAAAGGATCGGTCCTCCGAGGCGCAGAGGGGAGCCGAACGCGTGGAGGCTGACCCCGCGCGGCGAACAGCTGCAGCGCACGCTCTCGCCGAGGGTTTCCGCCGAGGCTTCCCGCGGCGCGCTCGCGGCGGCAGCCGAAGGGTCTCGCGCATAAGCCGCGCGGCGCCGCACCAGAGATGCTGTCATTGCCAGCGACAGCATCAAGTTCCTTCGAATCTATGAAAGCCGCCCCGACGCGGGCGCTCGCGGTCTGAGGACGGGATGCTCCGTCTGTAGGACGTCGTCAAGCACCACAGGCCCGGCGAGGCGAGGTTGTGCGCGCCATCGACGGCGTTTCGCTGTCAGTCGACGCAAATTCGGGTTTTCGCTAACCGGGAGTTTCGGGCCCGGCGGGTGTTTCTTCAATGATAGCCAGGGTTTTTCCGGGGTTCGGCGCTGAAGCGAAGAGATGGTGGGGGCAGGATTCGAACCTGCGTAGGCAGAGCCAATCGGTTTACAGCCGATCTCCTTTAACCACTCGGACACCCCACCGGGGACGCCGATGATAGCGATTGGGGTATCCCCTACATCGGCAGAGCCGGACCCGGATCGGGACGGCGAGCGGAGGGGGGTGGGCCCGCTCAGCTCGCCTCGCGCAGTAACTGCGCCTCGGGCAGCGTCTGCAGCTTCTTGAGGGTGCGGTTCTCGATTTGGCGCACGCGCTCGCGGGTGATGTTGAAGGCGCGCCCGACCTCCTCGAGCGTGCGCGAGCGCCCGCCGGTGATGCCGTAGCGCATCTCGAGCACCTCGCGCTCGCGGCGCGGCAGGACCGCGAGGACGCGACCGACGCTCTCGCGACGCAAGGATTCCGAGGCGGTCTCGAAGGGCGACTCCGCGCCGATGTCCTCGACGAAGTCCGCCAGCGCCGAGTCGTCCTCGTCACCGACCGGCTTCTCGAGCGAATCGGCTGCTGGGCCATGCGCAGAATCTCGCGGACCTCGGTGCTCGGGAGCTCGAGCTCGGCCGCGATCTCGGCCGGCGTGGGCTCGCGCCCGAGTTGCTGGATCAGCTGGCGCTCGGTGTGGATCACGCGGTTGAGCTTTTCGGCCATGTGCACCGGGATGCGGATCGTGCGCGCCTTGTCCGCGATCGCACGCGTCACGGCCTGGCGGATCCACCACGTCGCGTAGGTCGAGAACTTGTAGCCGCGGCGGTAGTCGAACTTCTCGACCGCCCTGATCAGCCCCAGCGAGCCCTCCTGGATGAGATCGAGGAAGGTCAGGCCGCGCCCCATGTAGCCCTTCGCGATCGAGACGACGAGGCGCAGGTTGGCCTCGACCATGTGCTGCTTGGCGAGCACGTCGCCGCGTTCGATGCGCTTCGCGAGCGTGACCTCTTCAGCGGCGCTCAGCAGCGGCACACGCCCGATCGAGCGCAAGTAGAGCCGCAGCGAGTCTAGGCCCGAGTCGACGACCGCCGAGTCGGATTCGACGCGCTTGAGATCGTCTAAGCGAGCGCGCAGATCGTGTACTTCCTCGAGCTCCGCTTCGGCATCCTCCTCCTCCGGGGCCTCGCCGACGTCATCGGGGGACTGGGCACCGTGAAGCGGGATTGGATGTGGATCCGTTCCTCCCTCCTCGGCGAGCCGCGGATCGACGATCGGCTCCGCGGTCTCGCCGATTATCTCGATCCCGTGCTCCTCGAGGTAGCTGAACAGGTCATGGACCTGCTCAGCGGAGATCTCCGCCTCCTCCAACGCCGACGTGAGGTTCGCGGAGGTTACGAATCCGCGTTCCTGACCGTCGGCGATCAGGGTGTGCAGCTCCTCCATGTCGACCACCGCAACCGCGGTATCGATGGCACTTACGCCTGTGACTTGCAACGCAACATCGGCTTTATTGCTCAACTCGGACCCCCAGGATCCACGCGACTTTCCCCATCGAGGCGTCACCGCCCCGACCTCCCCAACCGCTGCGACCTACCCAAAGCCTCCTATCCGTGACTCCTCGACCCTGACACCGGCTTCTGTCTTTTCCGGAGGGCGGGCCCTCAGCTCCCCAAACACACCTCGAGCCCCCGCGTTGCGGGCTTGACCCGAAGCAATGTGCGGAGTGATACCAGATCTGCGTACGCACCGAGCAGGTTCCGCCGACCGCTCCAGTCGGCGGAGTGCGCGAGCGGGGTTCGGAGCCGCCCGAAGCTCGGGGCGTCGTGTGCGGTCCGACGGTCAGGACGTCGTGTGCGGCCTGTGGGGACCGCTAGGCTTGCCGGGCAGTGTCGAGCCCGACGGACGCCACATCTGCGCTGACGCCTCGCGGCATGGAGGACGTGCAGGCGCGGACACCCACGATCGGTGTCGGCCTCTCGCGGGTCGGCGTCACCGGGGTCGAGAAGGTCGTGCGCATCCGCGACGAGCTGTTCTTCGCGCGCCTGGAGTGCTTCGTCGACCTGAGCGGCGCGCAGAAGGGCGCGCACATGTCGCGCTTTGAGGAGGTCGTCAACGAAGCGATCGGCGAGGTCGTGCTGACCGAGTCGCCGTTTCGCGCCGAGACCCTCGCGCGCGACATTGCCGAGTTGGTACGCGTGCGCCAAGGCGCCGCGCGCGCGGAAGTCACGATCGCGGCGCGCTACCCCGAGCACAAGCCCGCGCCCGTATCCGGTGTCGCGACGCAAGAGATCTACACGCTTCACGGTCGCGCCGTCGCGCTGGCGGGCGGTACGCGTCATCTGGTTGGGGTCTCGGCGACCGGGATGACGGCGTGTCCGTGCGCGCAGGAGCTAATCGCCGCCCGCGCGCGCGGGCGCCTAGCCGACGAGGAGGGATTCTCGGCCGAGCAGATCGAGCGGATCCTCGCGCAGGTGCCGGTCGCGACGCACAACCAGCGCGGCCTCGGAACCCTTTACATCGGCTGCCGGGAGAACTGCGAGGCCGAGATCGACGCGAAGACGCTGCTAGGAATCGTCGAGAGCTCGATGTCCTCGGAGATCTACGAGCTGATGAAGCGCTCCGATGAGGTCGAGGTCGTCGAGAAGGCGCACCGCCGGCCGCGCTTCGTCGAGGACTGCGTGCGCGAGATGCTCGCCGGCGTCGTGCGCGCATTCCCGCAACTCGACGGCGCCAGCTTCGTCTCCGCACGCCAGGAGAACCTCGAGACGATCCACCAGCACAACGTGCTCGCCGAACGTCACAGCCTGCTCGCCGAGCTGCGCGGAGAGCTCGAGTCCGGAGCGCCCGCCATGCGACAGACCACGCTCGAGCAATGGCTCGACGGTAGCTCAGGGGCCTGAAGGACGCGCCTGCGCCTGCGCGATCTGGCGACGCAGACCGAAGAAGTAATCCAGGCCCGAGAGGACCGTCACGAGCACGGTCACGTAAAGCAGCAGTGAGACCCACAGCGGCTGGCCGTGCACGGCGATCACGGCAAGGATCGCGGCGATCTGCAAGCAAGTCTTGACCTTGCCGAACATGCTCGCCGCCATCACCACGCCGGCCTGCGTCGCGCCCATGCGCAGCACCGTGACCGCGAGCTCGCGCGTGATGATCACCATCGCGATCCACGCCGGCAGGCGGTTCAGCGAGACGAGCGCGAGCAGCGCCGCGACGATCAGGAGCTTGTCGGCGAGCGGGTCCATGAGCTTGCCGAACGTCGTGATCGACCCGCGCGCACGCGCGAGGTAGCCGTCGACGAAGTCCGTCAGCGACGCCAGCGCGAACACGATCGCCGCGAGCACATCGCCGGAGGGCGTGTTGCCGAGCAGCGCCGCGACCAGCACCGGGACGAGCATGATCCGGAGCACCGTGAGGACGTTCGGTAGGTTCAGCGGGAACACGTCGGGGCATTATGTCGGCATCGGTGCTCCCAACCAACCGCGAAGAAGCGAAATTGCCATGAGAAAGCGCACACTCGGGCCCGGCGGCCCCGAGGTCTCCGAGATCGGGCTCGGCTGCATGGGGATGTCCGCGTTCTACGGCTCGACCGACGAGGGCGAGGCGATCGCGACGATTCAGCGCGCGCTGGAGCTCGGCTGCAACTTTCTCGACACCTCGGACATGTACGGGCCGCACACCAACGAGCAGCTCGTCGGCCGCGCGATCGCCGATCGTCGCGAGCAGGTCTTTCTCGCGACGAAGTTCGGTATCAAGCTCGATCCGGGGCCGCCGGTGCGGCGCGAGATCGACGGCAGCGCGACCTATGTGCGCGAAGCCTGCGAGGGCTCCCTGCGGCGCCTCCGCATCGATCACATCGATCTCTATTACCAGCACCGCGTCGACCCCAAGACACCGATCGAGGAGACCGTCGACGCGATGGCCGAGCTCGTGCAGGAGGGCAAGGTCCGCCACCTCGGTCTCTCCGAGGCCGCGCCCGCGACGATCCGCCGCGCTCACGCCGTGCACCCGATCGCAGCTGTCCAGACCGAGTACTCGCTGTGGACGCGCGACATCGAGGACGAGATTCTGCCGACGCTGCAGGAGCTTGGGATCGCGCTCGTCGCGTACTCTCCGCTTGGTCGCGGCTTTCTCGCGGGACGCTTCAGCTCCAGCGAGGAGCTCGACGAGGGTGACTTCCGCCGCTATGGTCCACGCTTCACCGGGGAGAATGGCGAGCGCAACCGCGTCTTGGCCGATCGTGTTCGTGAGCTCGCGCAGGAGAAGGGCGTGACTCCGGGGCAGCTCGCGCTCGCGTGGGTTCTGAGCCGCGGAGAGCACATCGTTCCCATCCCCGGCACCAAGCGCCGGAGGTATCTGGAGGAGAATCTCGCCGCCGCCGAGGTCGAGTTGAGTGCCGAGGAGGCCGAGCGTATTGCCGCCGCCGTGCCAGCCGCGGCGGGCGAGCGCTACGACGAGGCTGGGATGCGCGGGGTCAATCTGTAGGACCGCTCGCGGTAGCGCCCAGCCCATCTCCGCTGGCGCGCCACCCGTCCGCTTCGTGGACTGTTGGTGATGGCTCCTTGGTTGCAGGGTGGGTTGGGTATTCGGCTTGGGACACCGCACGCGCTTGCTATCGTGATATCTAGATAGCAGGCGCGTGCGGCATGGCGAGAGGAGTTACAGATGCCTTCCCCTTCACACCCCCACATCCCGCGATCTGGCCGAGGTCTCGGCAAGAGCGCGGAGCCAACCGCGGCGCTGTTCGTGCGGATCCCGACCGAGCACGCGCGGCGCTTGGATCGCGCGGCGTTCGAGTTGCGCGTTCCCAAGCAGAGTCTTGTCTCCGAGCTCGTCGAGCGTTATGTAAACCCGGATTCGCCGGCCTCACTGCTGGCACTCGGCCGGGGCTGGGGCTTGCGCGCCGACGGGGAGCCACGCGGCACGACCGACGCGAGGCTGCAGGCCGAGGAGAGGCTGCGGGTCGAGGAGAGGCTGCGGGTCGAAGAGGGGCTGCGGGTCGATGAGAGGCTGCGGGTCGAAGAGGGGCTGCGGGTCGACGAGAGGCTGCGGGTCGAAGAGGGGCGGGCTGATGAGGGGCTGCGGGGCGCCGGGGGACCACAGATCGGCGACGGGGGTCGACGACGGGTCACCGTTGAGACGCTCGATCAGGGTGACCTGACGGTTGGTCATCATTCGTTCCGTCCACGCCACCTCGAGGTACTCACGCCCGAGGATGCCGCCGAGCTGTTGCAGGTGGACACCGACGTCGTGCTCGAGCTCGCGCGCGCCGGCACGCTGCCCGGGCGCGAGTTGGGCGGCGAGTGGCGCTTCGCGCGGGTTGCGCTGCTGGAGTGGTTGGGTGCTGGAAGTACCGACGGCACCGCCGACGTGGACGCCAAGGGATAGGGTGCAGCTATGGCTCTAGTCCCCATGGTGATCGAGCGCACCGCTCGCGGCGAGCGCGAATTCGACATCTACTCGCGCTTGCTCAACGAGCGCATCATTTTTCTCGGCACGCCGATCGACGATCAGGTCGCGAACCTTGTGGTCGCACAGCTGCTGCATCTCGAGTCCGAGGATCCCGAAAAGGACATCTCGATCTACATCAACTCGCCCGGCGGCTCGATCTACTCGGGCCTTGCGATCTACGACACGATGAACTTCGTCAAGCCCGACATCGCGACGATGTGCGTCGGGGTCGCGATGTCGATGGGCTCGCTGCTGCTTGCGGGTGGTACGAAGGGCAAGCGCGCCGTCCTGCCCAACAGTCGCATCCTGATCCATCAGCCCTCCGCGGGCTTCGAAGGGCAGTCGACGGACATCGAGATCCACGCGCGCGAGATCCTCAAGGTGCGCGAGCGGATCGACGAAATCTATGCGCAACACACCGGACTCACGCAGGAGCAGGTCCGAGAGGACATGGAGCGCGACCGCTTCTTCACTGCCGAGCAGGCGGTCGAGTACGGGCTGGTCGATCGGGTGCTCGAGAGCCACTAACTCGCTCGGCACGGTCGCCGAGCCAGTAGCGCGGACCCGCACCTCGCTGCTCCGCGCGATCGCCGGGGTTCGCGAGCTTGCAGCACTCGAGCGAGAGGCAGCCGCACCCGATGCACTCTCCGAGGCTGGCCCGCAGGCGCTCTAGCTCCGCGATTCGCTCGTCGATTCGAGTGCTCCACTGGCTCGATAGGCGCGAGTCCAGTCGCGGCGCGTCGGTGCCCGATCGGGTGGTAGCTTGGCGAGCTCCGCGCCGATCTCTTCAAGCGAGAGTCCGATCCGCTGTGCGAACACGACGAAGGCGATCCTGCGCAGCACCGGCCGCGCGACGTGCGTGACGCGATCGAGTTGCTGCGGCTCAACTACGCGCGCGCCCTGGAGCGAGTCGGGCCGCGGTAGCATCTCGCGCGTGCAGTACCGACGAGTCATCGCGATGGCGCTCCTCGCGTGCGGACTTGCGCTGTCCGCGCTGGTGTTTGCCGACACCACGCTCGCGGGAGCTCCACAATGGCCCACACACCACTGCGGCTCGTTCACGCACCGCGCGCACGGCTACAGCGCCGGCACCGATCGCATAGCTGTGCTCAACAGAGGAGTCCCCTGCCACACCGCGACCGGCGTGATCGAGGCGTTTTGGTCGGGCCACGGCGTGACCCAGCACGGTGGGCCCAGCGACGCCCAGAGCTACTGGACGTTGGCCGCGTGGCCGGGATGGCGCTGCGGGCAGGATGCCGGGGCGGGTTCGTGTACGCACGGGAAGGCGATCGCGGCCTACGAGGTACTCGCCACCTGATCCCGGCGCTCCAGCCGATCTGTGCGCGAGGTGATCCGGGGGCGTCTCTGCTTCTATCCAGAGGATGATCAGCCCGGAGGCGCGCGAGCCGGCATCGCCCGAGCCGACTCGTGATGGCGTGGAGGACGCCACGCGTCGAACCCGCCTGGCGAATGAGCGCACCTACCTCGCGTGGTGGCGCACCGGTCTCACCTCGCTCGCCGTAAGCCTCGGTGCGGGAAAGCTGATTCCCGCGCTGGCGCCGGGTGTGCGGTGGCCCTACACGGTCGCCGGCATCGGCTTCGCGCTTGTCGGCGTGATCTTCATCGCCTACGCCTCCGTGCGCCATCGGCGCGTCGAGCAGGCACTCGCTCGCGGCGAGTTCGCTCCCCCCGAGGGGCGTCTGATCGAGGCGCTCGCGGTCATCGGTGTCGCGCTCGCCCTACTCGTGCTGGGGATCGTGATCACGCAGAGTTGACGTCTGAGCGGCAGGGTGACGCTTGGCCTGCCGCTTGGCCTTGCGCGCCGCGGACTGTTCGGCGGTCTTCTCGCGCGCCTCGCCGTAGGACTGCTTGACGAGCGTCTTGCCGCCCGACCAGCCGAAGGCGCGGGCGAGCAGCACGATCGCAAAGAAGATGCTCCATGCCGTCGTCACGAGCTGCTGGGCCACCGAGTAGGCGTTCGCGTTGGCCGGGCTGGTGATGCCTTTCAGTGAGAGCACGTTGAAGCCCTGCGTGACGCCCGCACCTCCCGGTGTCACGGAAGTGACGTTGGCGATCGAGTTCCCCGCGACCACGCGCATCACCGTGTGGAAGCTGACGGGAATGTTGTAGGCCGCTAGAAAGACCGCGATGATGCCGAGCATCGCCACCCAGCTGATCGCCTCGGGGAGCACCACGCGTCCGAAGTAGGTCCGGGGGTGGGCGAGGATCGCGCCGCCGACCTTCGCCTGCGCCCACCACTGCGTGACGCGCTCTCGCAGTGCCTGCGCCACCAGGAACAGCAGCACGGCGATGCCCGCGAGCAGGATTACAGCGGCCCACGGATGATCGCTTACGAACTTGAACTGCAGGTCGAACGATCCGCTGACGCTCAGAAACAGATACAGGTAGCCGAGCGTTCCGATCACCGAGTAGAAGATTTTCTGCACCGCAAAGCCCGCGAGGATGCCCGCGAAGGCGGCGGCGGCGATGATCGAGGTGTACATCAACATCATCGTCAGCGTGCCCAGGTTCGCCGGCAACACGCCGTTGAGGGCGACCGCCGCCGCGTAGCAGGCCAGGACTTGCAACCAGCGAACTTCAGAGTCCGGATAGCCGTAGCGGAGGATCGAGTACCACGCGATCGCCGTCGTCGTCGTTTGCAATGTGACCAGCGCGATCGCCGCGAGCAGATAGCCGAGCGAGATGCTCGTCATCGTGCCCCAGAGCGATTTGAACCACCCCGAGATGTCCCAGCCGGCAAGCGTCGCCGCGGCGCCGATCACCACGATCACCAGCGCCCCGATCAGAAGTCGTCGCGGGTGAAACCGGCCCCCCGTTGGCGCAACCGCCCGCGCGCTCACCATGCGCCGATCTTAGAGCTCATCCAACAATCGTGCGCGAAGCGCAAATCCATTTCCGCTAAGTCCGATCCAGAGATCACCCCGATGGGGTGAGGGCCACTCACCCGCGCCGATGGACACTGTCACGTGGGAGATGCGATCGGCCAGGTGCTCTCGTTCGGGGCCGGGGTCGCTCTAGTCCGCTCCCGATCATCGGGGTCGTCTTGATGTTGGGGACGCCCCCGGCCCGGCCCAATGGCGTGGCTTTCATCGCCGGGTGGGTTGCCGGCCTCGCCGTCGTCGGCACGATCGTGCTGCTCGCAGCCGGCGGCGCCGGTGCAAGCAAACACTGCGCGCTATCTACCACGTCTACACGCGCCAGCTCGGCGAGGCCTACGGCGTCGCCGCCCGCCCCGACTTCATCGCCGCGATCACCGCGTTGCTCGGCGTGATGGTCTTCGACACGCTGCCCGGTCTGTTCATCGGGATCGGCGTCTCGTTGCTGCTCCTCCTCTACCGCGCCTCGCGACCGCAAGTAAGCGAGCTCGGGCGCGTCCCCGGAAGCGACGGCCAGTTCGCCAGCCTCGCGCGCCATCCCGAGAACGAGCCGCCGCCGCCGAGCAAACGCTCACGCGCGTCTATCCCAGCGTGCGAGCCGCGGTTGACTCGCTAGCCGAGCGCTAGACCCGCAGCTGCGCTCGCGGAGGCCAACTAAATGGTGGTGCAAACTCAGATTGCGGGTACAATCTGATTTTCGGGAAGTCAGCTGCGACATAGAAAGGTGGCCGCGATGAACGGAGTTCAGGATCTACTGGCCGAGCAGGCCCGCTACTACCGCGCGCGCGCCGGCGAGTACGACGACTGGTGGCTGCGCCGCGGACGCTACGACCGCGGCGAGGAGGCCAACGCGCGCTGGTTCGCCGACGGCGAGGAGGTCGCCGTCGCGCTCGAGCGGTTCGGGCCGGCCGGGGACGTCCTCGAGCTCGCGTGCGGCACCGGCCTGTGGACCGAGCGGCTGTTGCCCCACGCGCGCAGTCTCACCGCAATCGACGCCTCTCCCGAGGTCATCGAGCTCGCGCGCGCTCGCGTCGCGGACGCGCGCGTCGATTACGTCCAGGCCGACCTTTTCGCGTGGGAGCCCCAGCGCACCTACGACGTGTGCTTCTTCTCCTTCTGGCTCTCGCACGTGCCCGCGGAGCACTTCGCGGAGTTCTGGACGAAGGTCAAGCGCGCCCTCGCGCCGGAGGGCAGGGTGTTCTTCGTCGACAGCCTGCGCAGCGATCTCGCCTCCGCCGTCGATCACCAGCTGCCCGCGCCCCACGAGCAGGTCATGCTGCGACGGCTCGCCGACGGTCGTGAGTACCGTATTATCAAGTCCTTCTACGAGCCCGCTGCGCTGCAGCGTAAGCTCGCCGAGCTAGGGTGGGATGCGTGCGTCGAGCGGACGCCCGAGTTCTTCCTCTACGGCTACGCGAAGCCCAAAATGCGATGACGAGCCTCCTGCCCCAACTCTCCGTGCGCCGCGGTCGTGACGCGATCGAGTTCTACAGGGCCGCCCTCGGCGCCGTCGAGGATTACCGCGTTGGCGGGACCGGTGAGCACGAGGCCGTCGTCGCGCAGCTCTCCGTCGGCGAGGCCTCCTTCTGGGTCGCCGACGAGTCGCCGCCGCACGAGAACTTCAGTCCCGAGTCGGTTGGTGGGGGCACGGTGCGCATGCTGCTGATCGTCGACGATCCACGCGCCGCGCTCGAGCGCGCCGTCGCGGCGGGGGCCGTCGAGGTGCGCGCGGTGAGCGAGGAACACGGCTGGCTGCTGGGGCGGATCGCGGATCCCTTCGGGCACCACTGGGAGATCGGCAAGCCGCTGGGTGACTGGCCGCCGCGGGCCCGAGGAGACGGGTCCAGCGGGACCGACTGAGACACGCGGGACCGACCAGCGGGTGCCTATCCGACGAATTGCCCGAGCGCTGCTGCCGCCGCGTCGGCGACGTCGGCGGGTCTGAGCGTCTCGCCGTAGAGCAGGAAATGGACGACGAGGCCGTCGCACACGGCGACGATCGCGCGTGCGCGCTCGTCCGCGTCGGGCTGGCCGGCCGCGGCTAGGTTACGAGCGAGGGCCGCGCGGAACTCCTGCTGGTTGGCCGCGAGCGTCGCGCGCAGCTCGGCATCGCGCGGTGCGAGCGTGACGGCTTCCAGCCACGCGTGCGCCATCGGCGCGTTCTCCGCGAGGGCCGCCGCGAACAGTGCCATGCCCTGGGCCAGTCGCCGCTCGGGTGGGGAGTCCTCGTGCGGGGAGTCCGTGGGCTGGGAGTCCTTGGGCAGAGCGACCTCGGGCAGAGCGACCTCGGGCAGAGCGACCTCGGGCAGAGCGACCTCGGGCAGAGCGACCTCGGGTGGAGCGACCTCGGGCAGAGCGACCTCGGGCAGAGCGACCTCGGGTGGAGAGCTCTCGGTCTGGGAAGCCTCCTCGGGCTGGGAGTTCGCGGGGTCGGAGCCCTCGCTGGCGGTGGCGGCGATCAGCGGCGCGAGCCAGCGCCGCCAGTTCGCGGAGATCGCGGCGAGCAGCAGACCGCGGGTCGAGCCGTAGTGGTAGCCGATCGAGCGCAGGTTCGCTCGCGCCTCGGCCGCGATGTCGCGCGCGGTGGTCGCAGCGTAACCCTCGCGCTGCAGACAGATGATCGCCGCCTCGAGCAGGCGGTCCTTGACGGAGTCCTCCGGCATTGGTATACAAATGTTTACATGCTTGCGTTCGAACGCGATGGCTCGGGGCCGCCGCTCATGCTCCTGCATGGGACCAACAGCTCGCGCAGCATATGGAAGCCGCAGCTAGCAGAACTCGCGCGCGAGCGCGAGGTCTTCAGCGTCGATCTGCCGGCGCACGGCCAGTCGCCGCCGAGCTCCTTCAGCCCGCCGGCGTGGGCGCGAGAGGTCGCGGCGCTGATCGACGAGCTGGGCATCCCGCGCGTAGCCGTCGTCGGCCACTCATCGGGTGGTTGGACGGCGCTCGAGCTCGCCAAGCTCGGCCGCGCGAGCGCCGTGCTCGCAGTGACGCCCGCGGGACTCTGGCGCCGGCACTCACCGCCGATCACCGACGCGATCCTCGCCGTTAATTGGCGTCTGGGCCAGCTGCTGGGGCCCGGTGCGCTCGTGCCGCTGCGCACGCGCGTCGGGCGGCGGCTGTCGCTGCGAGCAATCTCGGCGCGCCCGGGGCACGTGCCAGCGAACGTTGCCATCGAGATGGTCGCGACGGTGCTCGCCTCGCGGCACTTCCCCGAGCACTTCAAGCAGACGCGGCGGCTGCGCTTCCTGGGTGGCCAGCAAATCTCCTCCGACGTTCCCGTGCGTGTCGTCTGGGGCGATCGCGACCGCATCGCGCGAGCGCGAACCTCGCGCCACGTCGACCAGTTGCCCCGCCACGCTGTCGTGGAGACCTGGGAGGGTTGCGGGCACATGGTCATGTGGGACGCACCGCAGCGGTTGGTGGACGCGGCGCTCGCGCTGCCGACGGGCTAGTCCTCGTCACAGCGCGACCTCTCGCCGTCACAGCGTGCCGCCTCGCTGTCATGTTGATGTAGATGGACGAGAGGCCGCCCACCGGGGAGGACGAGACGTTGCTGGCCGCGAGCGCCACAGGCGACCGCGCGGCGTTTGCGTGCTTTTACCGTCGCCACCTGGCGGCGGTGCTTGGGTTCCTGCTGCGCGAGACCGGCGATCGCGAGCTCTCCGCGGATCTCGCCGCCGAGGTGTTCGCGACGGCGTTGCTGGCCGCCCCACGCTACCGGCCCGAGCACGCGAGCGCGCTGCCGTGGCTGTGCGGGATCGCGCGCTACAAGGCGAGCGAGTCGCGCCGCCGCGGTCGCGCCGAGGATCGCGCGCGGAGGCGTCTGGGGATTCCGCAGGAGTCCCCGCAGGACGAGGATCTCGTGCGCGCCGAGGAGCTCGCGGCGCAGGGCGGCGCGGTGCTTGAGCTCCTCGACCGGCTGCCGGCCGCGCAGCGCGAGGCGCTGTGGGCGCGCGTGATCGAGGAGCGCGAGTACGAGGAGATTGCGCTCCACGTCGGGACATCGGAGGCGGCGGTGCGCCAGCGCGTCAGTCGCGCGCTGGCGTGGCTGCGGCCGCGCGTGGATCAGGAGGAGACATGAACGAGCGACCCATCACCCCGCGACCCCAAGGATGCCCTATGAGCGATTACTTCGAGCGCGTCGAGGCACGCTTGCTGGATGCCGTCGAGCGCGAGGCGAAGCTGCGCGGCGGGCGCTCGCGCGGCGCTGCGCTGAAGCGTCCGCGCCGCAGCCTGCTGCTGATCGCTGCCGTGCTCCTGCTCGGCGGCTCGGCGGCCGCGGCCGTCCTGATCACGGGTGAGCGCTCGCGCTCGCTCTCGGGGGTCGTCCCTCCGTATGACGCGCAGGGCAACATCTCGGTCGCCGGATCGCACTACGAAATTACGATCACGCCCTCGCTGGAAGCGGGCACGATCGGTTGGTGCACGTCGATCCACTTCCGCGACGTGCCGCGCGGGGGCGAATTCGGCGGAGGCGGATGCCCGACGGGCACGCCCGCGATTGGCTCGCCGCTGTTCGCCGCGGACGGAGCCCGGGGGCCGGGACTGTGGTACGTGCTTACCGCGCCGCAGGTCGCCGCGGTGAGCGTCGCGAACGGGCCCACAATTCTCACCCGCGCGGATGCGCGCCTGCCGTATGGCTTCCGCGCGGCGGTCTTCGAGCTCTCCGCGAAGGCCTTCTCCAGCGGCGCACCGCGCGTGACCGCGCTCGACGGAACCGGTCGCGCGATCCCGGGCAGCTCCTACGAGGAACCGCCGCGCGAGCAGGCGCGCTACTGGCAGTCCCCCCAGCGCGAGCCGCAGGGCCGCTGCCGGCTAACCGCGCGTCCCGACTCGGGCGTGCACGCGGGCCTGGGGACGATTCTCACCGCGATCATCCCCGACCCCGGGATCATCGGACACGCGTTCCTCTCCTGCGTGGCCGTCGGCTTTCGCCTGCACGGCGTGTGGCTCACCGCCGCGGTGCTGCTCGATGCCGCGCATCCCGGGGGCCCGCCCGCGGCGCTGCCCGACATGCGCCCCCTCGCCGGCGCGCCCGGTGTCGTGGACCGCTCGAGCGCCTTCCTGCGCGAAGGCATCACCGCGCGGCGCGCCGGCGACGCCTGGTTGGTCGTGCAGGGACAGGCCAGCGTGAGCCAGCGCCTGCAGGGGTTGCGAGCGCTACGCGTCGGAGCCATCGACCTGCGCGCACCCCGCCGCGCGCCGAGCGCGCCCGCGGGCTCCCCGTGCTCGATCTCCGTGCGTCCCCTCGCTGGCCTGCGCGAGGTATCGCAGAGCGCTCGCACTCGCAGCCGGCTCGAGCAGGCGCTCGCCATGCCCGCTCCGCGCGGCATGCTCGAACTCGCTGAGTGCGCGCGAGCCACCTTCTACTACCGCGACTGGCCGCTCTCGGCGACTGTCCTGCTGATCGCCGGCGGCCACGGACCGTCGGTGCAGCTGGCCGACAAACAGGCCGTCCCCGGGCATCCCGGCGTGTTCACGGTGCGCTCCCCCGAAGAAGGGAGTCGAGACACCGTGCGGCGCGTCGGCGACGCCTGGCTGCAGGTCGCAGGTGGCAGCGGGACCGAACAGCAGCGCATCGTGCTCGAACGGCTCGCCGCGCGTACGCCCGCGGCGTGCGCGCCCGAGCTCACCCGCCCAGCGGCGAGGGCGGGATGCGCGTCTGGCCGTGCACCTCGGGAATCCGCATCAGAACCTCATCGACGTAACACCACGACCAGATCTCGCCGGGCTGCAGCGAGCGGATGATTGGATGACCGCTGGAGCGGTTGTGGGCGGTGGCGTGGCGGTTGGGGGAGTCATCGCAGCAGCCGACGTGGCCGCACTGCAGACAGATGCGCAGGTGCAGCCACTCGCCGCCGATCGCGAGACAGTCCTCGCAGCCGGGGACGGACTCGGGCAGCTCGGTGATCAGAACCTGGTCGAGGTGCGTGCAGTCGGCCATGCGCTCAATCCTCTCTCATCGGGGCTGGGGGGCTTTGTTGCTCTGGACGAAGGGCAGCCGCACGCGAAAGACGGTACGGCCGGCCTGACTGTCGAGTGTCAGCGAGCCGCCGTGGCGCTCGAGCACGATGCGCCGCGCGGTGGCCAGGCCGAGGCCGGTGCCGCGCCCGACATCCTTAGTGGTGAAGAACGGGTCGAAGATCCGCGCGGCGGTCTCCGCGGGGATGCCGGGGCCGTCGTCGGCGATCTCGACGACCGCGCAGTCGCCGTCGGCGCGCGTGGCGATCGCGATCGTGCCGCGCTCGCCGAGCACGTCGATCGCGTTGTCGAGCAGGTTCGTCCAGACCTGGTTGAGCTCCGAGCCATGCACGGTTAGCTTGGGCAGGTCGCGATCGTAGTTGCGCACGACCTCGATCGTGGTGTGCTTGAGCTTGTAGCCGAGCACGACCAGCGTCGTCTCCAGGCCCTCGTGCAGGTCGACTTCGACGAGGTCGCCGCGGTCCATGTACGAGTAAGACTTCACCGCGCCGACGAGCGCCGACATGCGCTGCGTGGACTCGCACAGCTCGCCCGAGAGGCGCCCCGCCGTAAGCGTCGCGGCGACCCACCGCAGCGCGGCGTCCGTCGTGGGGCCGGCGAGCGCGGCGACGCGATCGAGCCACGGCTGGTCGAGGCCCGCCGCGGCGAGCGGCTCGGCAATCTTCCAGGGCTCCTCGATGCCGAGGTCTTCCAGACGCCCGAGCAGCTCCTCTTCGGCGTCGGAGGCGTCGAGCGCGTCGAGTGCGGTCGCGCTCGCGGCGCGCTCCGCGGCCTCCTGCTGCAGACGCACGAGCCGCTCGGCGTCCTCGCGCTCGATGCCGCCCTCGACGAACGCGCGCAGTGCGGAGCCGATCGCGTCGAGCGCTTCGGTGAGCTGCGAGGCCGCGCGCCGCGCCGCCGCCGCGGGGTTGTTGAGCTCGTGCGCGAGCCCCGCGGCCATCGTGCCCAGCGAGGCGAGGCGCTCACGGTTGGCCTCGACCGCGCTGATGCGACTGGCGATCGGAGCGACCTGCTGCATCACACGCCGGTTGACCGTGGGCTGCGCGAGCGCAAGGCGACGGAAGTTCTCCGGGTCGACGAGCGCGAGTCGGCAGGGCGTGCTGGCCTGCATCCGCACCGGCGAGGGGTTGCCGGTGAGCGCTGCGATCGCGCCCATCCAGGTCGGGGCGTGCTGAGTGCCGACCTGCTCACTGCGGTCCTCGCCGACGATCAGCGATTGCGCTTCGCCCTCGAGCAGGAGCTGCAGGCCGCGCGGCTCCTCGCCCTGCTCGGAGATCGCCTCGCCCGGCGCGACGTGGCGTGTGCGTGCGAGCTCGAGCCACTCCGCGAGCTCCTCGTCGGAGAGCTCGTCGAACAGGTCGATCGTGCGCAGCTCCTCGAGGGTAATAGGTGGCCCACCCACCCCAAGGTCGGTTGTGGGCCCCGCCGCGCGCGCGTCGCCCGCGCGCGTGTGCGTGCCCGCGTCGCCCGCGCCCGCGCCCGCGTGCGCCCCCGCGCGCGCGGCAGGGGTCTCGCGCTCCTCGCTCACGCCTCGACCAGGTACTCGTGGATCAGCGAGACCGCCATCGAGCCCTCGCCGACGGCGGACGCGACGCGCTTGATCGAGCGTGCGCGGACGTCCCCGGCGACGAACACGCCCGGGACGGTGCTCTCGAGAATGTAGGGCTCGCGCGGCAACGGCCAGCCCGCGGCCTGCGCGTCGCGCCCCGCGAGGATGAAGCCGCGCTCATCGCGCGCGAGCACCCCGTCGAGCCAGTCGGTGCGCGGCGCCGCGCCGATGAACACGAAGCACGCGTCCGCCGGGATCGTCTCCTCGCCGTCCGGACTCGCGATGCGCAGACGCTTGAGATGCCCGTCCTCGCTCTCGGCGGCGAGCGCGGTGCTGCCGGTGCGCACCTCGATGTTGCCTCGCGCCGCGATCTGCTCGATCAGGTAGTGCGACATCGACTTCTCGAGCGTCGAGCGCACGAGCATCGTGACCTGGGCGGCGTAGCCGCCGAAGTAGACCGCGGCCTGCCCCGCGGAGTTAGCGCCGCCGATCACGACGACGTGCTGGTCGGCGCACGCGCGCGCCTCGGTCATCGCGGCGCCGTAGTAGATACCCGCGCCGGTCAGCTCGGGGAAGCCGGGCGTGTCGAGCTGGCGGTAGGAGACGCCGGAGGCGACGATCACGCAGCTCGCGCTGAGCGCGCCGCCGCCGCTCAGCTGCACCAGGCGCGCGGAGCCCTCGACGCGCAGTCCGACGGCCTCCTGCACGGTGAGCAGCTCGGCGCCCAGGCGTCGCGCCTGATCGGTCGCCCGGCGCGCGAGGTCCGAGCCGGACAGTCCCGCCGGGAAGCCGAGGTAGTTCTCGATGCGGCTCGACTGCCCGGCCTGCCCACCGGGCGCCTCGCGCTCGACCATCACGGTCTTCAGCCCCTCCGACGCCCCGTAGACCGCGGCCGCGAGGCCGGCGGGCCCGCCGCCGACGACGACGAGGTCGTAGTGGTCCTGCGCGGGCACGCCGGTGACGCCGAGGCGCTCCGCGAGCTCGAGAATCGTGGGGCGCTCGAGCACCGCGCCATCCTCGAGCAGCGCGACCGGCAGGCGCTCGGCGTCGACGCCGGCGACGGCGAGCAGCTCGCGTGCCTCGCCGTCGCGTTCGACGTCCAGCCAGCGTGCGGGCACGCGGTTGCGCACGAGGAAATCGCGCAGGTCGTGGGACTCCTTGGAGAAGCGATGCCCGATCAGGCGCACGCCACCGGCTTCCAACGCGGCGCCGGCCTCCCAGGTGGTGAGCAGATCCTCGACGACCGGAAACAGCTGCTCCTCGGGGGGATCCCAGGGCTTGAGCAGGTAGTAGTCGAGCGCGACCTCGTTGATCGCCGCGATCGCGGCCTCGGTGTCGGCGTAGGCGGTCAGCAGCACGCGCTTGGCGTCCGGCACGAGCTTGCGTGCCTCCACGAGATAGTCCGTCCCCGGCATCCCCGGCATGCGCTGGTCGGCGATCAGCAGCGCGATGCGATCCCCGCGCGTGCGCAGCTCGCGCAGAACCTCCAGCGCCTCCGCCCCCGAGCTCGCGCGCAGGATGCGAAAGCGCTCGCCGAAGCCGCGCCGCAGGTCGCGCGCGACGGCCGCGAGGACCGCGGGCTCGTCGTCGACCGCGAGGATTGCGGGGCGGCGCGCCGGCTTGGGCTCGCGCGCGGGGTCGGTCGCGCTGACGGGCTCGGACGCATCGCCTGTGGTGCTCGCGAGCTCCGTGCTCGCGGCCGTCGCGGCCGTGTGCTCTGGTTGCGCGGCCATCGCTCTGCATGACAGCATATGACCGACGATCTTGAGGACTGGCCGGCTTCGCCGGCCGGGGTTGCGTAGGTATGCGGTGCGAGCCCGCGCGCTACGCGGACGCGCCGGCCGCCGGCACGGGGAACCGCGCGGCCCACGGCTCATGCTCGATGCGCAAGCCGTTGCACACGTAGGCGATCGCGTGGTACCAGCCGGCCGTCACCAGCAGCTCGATGATCTGGCGCTCGTCGAAGTGTTCACTCAGCGCTTGCCAGAGATCCTCGGAGACGGTGCTGGTCTGATGTAGCTCCTCGGCGAGTCGCATCACGGTCGACTGCCGCGCGTCCCAGCATCGATCGCTCCAGGATCCGTGCACGGTCGAATACAGCTGCTCATCGCTGAGACCGAGCGGCTTGCCGAAGCCCATCACGTGTACGCCCCACTCGTACTGCGCGCCGGTCAGCGCGCAGGTGCGGTGGATCATCACCTCGCGCAGCGGCGCCGGCACCGCTGCCTGGCGCCCGAGAATTCCCGCGCCGAGCGGGCGCATACGGCTCGCGAGCTCTCCATGCACGGTGAGCGTGCGAAACAGGCGCAGCGGCTCGACGGGGCTGCCGGGCGGCATCCACTTCGCGAGCGCCGCCGCGACGTCCGGGGCGTAGGGCGGCTGCAGCGGCGCGATGCGAACGGTCTGATCGGGCATGGCGGTAGACTCCTCGACTTGCTTCGATTTTCAGAGCAGACAGCATATTGCTTCTATTTCCGCAGCGCAAGGGTGGTGGGGCGACATGCCCGCGGATAGCGGGAAGCGGGCCGCCACCGCACCGCGCGTGGGTGCAACGAAGGTGACGGCCGGCGCGCCGCGCGCGGACGCGCGGACGATGCCGCTTCCCGGCGCCCCGGTTCGCGGCTCGCAGAGCGGTAGGCCGATCATGGCGCTGCTCGACCTCCTCGGTCGACGCTGGGCGCTGCGCACGATCTGGGAGCTGCGCGATGAGCCGCTGCTGTTCCGCGCGCTACAGGAGCGCTGCGAGGGGATGTCCTCAAGCGTGCTCAACGAGCGCCTGCGTGAGCTGCGCGCTGCCGGTGTCGTTGAGGCCGGCGCGGGCGGCTATCGGCTCACCGAGGAGGGCCGGAGCCTGCTCGGGCTGTTCGGTCCGCTCGATGAGTGGGCCGAGCGCTGGGCGGCGCGGGGCAAATTTTGATATATTTTTCTATATCGATCCTGGCTGTCTCATCCGTGATCACCGCGAGCGACTCGGTCTCAGTCAGCGCTCGCTGGCGCTCCGCGCGGGCACGACCCAGGCTGCGGTCAGCCGGATCGAGCGCGGTCTCACCGCGCCAACCTGGGAGACGCTGCGTGCGTTGCTGCTCGCGATGGGTCACGAGCCGGAATTGCGAGCGCGTCGCCTGGTCGGCAGGTGGGATCCCGTGCATCTAGTCGCGCTGCGCGAGCGCGCTCCGGCCGAGCGGCTCGCGCTTGCGCTCTCGGCCGATCGGCTCGCCGCGGGCTTGCGCCAGGCGGGAGCGGAGGCGAGCAGTGAATTACCAAGGGCCGTTTGATCCGGAGCGCATTCTCGACGCGCTGGCCGAGCACAAGGTCGAATACGTCATCGTCGGAGGGCTCGCGGTGCAGACGCACGGGCATCTGCGCACGACGATCGACATCGACGTCTTTCCCAGGCCCGAGCGGTCCAATCTCGCCCGGCTGGCCGCTGCTCTCAACGCGCTCGACGCTCGCGTCCTCAATCCGGGAAACGAGGGGCTGATGATCGATGCCGCGATGCTGCCGCGGGCCACGATGTGGCAGTTCGCGACACCGCACGGCGCGATCGACGTGCTGCACCATGCGCCGGGTGCGCCTTCCTACGCAAACCTGCGGCGACGTGCGCTCGAGATACGCCTCGGCGCGAAGACGATCGCGGTGGCTGGGCGCGACGATCTCATCAGCATGAAGCGCGCCAGCGCGCGCCCGGTGGACCTCGAGGATCTCGCCGCTCTCACCGAGCCCCCGTCCTGAGTCTGGCGCGCGGGCTCCTCGGAGGCTGCGTCCGTCTGCCCGTCGACGGCGGCGTCTGCAATACTTAAGTAGATGCTTAAGCAATTGGACCCGTCGCCGGAGCGCGTCTTCCACGCCCTCGGCGATCCCACGCGCGTCGCGATGGTCGAGCGTCTGAGTCGCGGGTCGGCGACGGTCAGCGAGCTCGCGCAGCCGCTGCCAATGTCGCTCTCGGCCGTCGTGCAGCACCTCGCCGTGCTCGAAGGCAGCGGGCTCGTCAGCTCGCTCAAGGTTGGCCGCGTGCGCACCTGCCGCATCGAGCCCGCCGCGCTGCGCGGCGCCGAGGACTGGGTCGCGCAGCGGCGCGCGCTGTGGGAAGCGCGCCTCGATCGACTGGGCGACTATCTCGCCGAAACCGCCCCCGCGAGCGAGTCGGACCGCCGATGAGCGGCCGGCGGCGAGCAGGGCGCGGGAGCCCCACAAACCTGCAACAGGCCGGCGAAGCCGGCAATCAAAATCCAATCGAGGAGAGCCCGGATGACTCAACGATCGACCGAGCACGCCACATTCACGATCCAGCGCAATTACGATGCCACGCCCGCGCGCGTGTTCGCCGCATTCGCCGACCCCGCCGCGAAGGCGCGCTGGTTCGGGCCGAGCGCGGAGGTCGAGCGCACGCTTGACTTCTCCGTCGGCGGCCGCGAGTACTTTGCCGTCGGTGGACCCGGCGGCGCGACCTACACCTACGACGCGCGCTACGAGGAGATCGTGCCCGACACGCGGATCGTCTACGCCTACACGCTCGATCGCGACGACACGCGCATGTCGGTGTCGGTCGCTACTGTGGAGTTCGAGCCCGCCGGCGCCGGCACCCGCCTGATCCTCACCGAGCAGGGCGTGTTCCTCGACGGCGCCGACACCCCCGCCGAGCGCGAGCACGGCACGCGCGAGATGTTCGAGAAGCTTGCCGCCGCGCTCTGAGCACGCGGCGGCGACCGATGAGAAATGCGACCGCCGAGAGTCGACTGTAGGAAGACCGCGACAGAACCCCAAATGGAAAAGGCTTGAACGTATGACCGAGCAGATGACCGACCGAAACCGCTGGATCGCGCTCTACGTGCTGTGCGTCGGGGTGCTGATGATCGTCCTCGACGCCACCGTCGTCAACGTCGCGCTGCCCTCGATCCAGACCGACCTGCACTTTACGCAGTCCAGTCTCGCGTGGGTCGTCAACGCGTACCTGATCGCCTTCGGGGGCCTGCTGCTGCTCGCCGGGCGCCTCGGCGACCTCGCCGGACGCAAGCTGATCATGATGATCGGCCTCGTCGTCTTCACCACCGCCTCGCTGGTCTGCGGGCTGGCCCAGAGCCAGGAGGTGCTCGTCGCCGCGCGCTTCGTGCAGGGCATCGGCGGCGCGCTGACCTCCGCGGTGATCCTCGGCATGATCGTCACGATGTTCCCCGAGCCGCGCGAGCAGGCCAAGGCGATCGGCGTCTACGGCTTCGTCGCCTCCGCCGGCGGCTCCGTCGGGCTGCTCGCCGGCGGGATCATCACGCAGGCGATCGACTGGCACTGGATCTTCTTCATCAACGTCCCCATCGGGATCGCCACCGGGTTCCTCGCCGCGCGCCTGCTCCCGCGCGACGCCGGCATCGGCTTCTCCAGCGGCGCGGATATCCCCGGTGCGGTGCTGATCACCAGCGCGCTGATGCTCGGCGTGTACACGATTGTCAAGCCCGCCGCCGAAGACGGCTGGGGTGCCGGCCGCACGCTCGCCTTCGGCGCCGTCTCGCTTGCCCTGCTCGTCGCGTTCGTTGCGCGCGAGGCCACTGCGCGCCACCCGTTGATGCCGCTGCGGATCTTCCGCTCGCGCAACGTCTCCGGCGCCAACACCGTCCAGGCGCTGCTCGTCGCGGGGATGTTCGGGATGTTCTTCCTCGGCGCCCTCTACTTGCAGCGCGTGCTCGGCTACGACGCGCTGAAGATCGGCCTCGCGTTCCTGCCCGCGACGATCGTAATGGGCACGCTCTCGCTGCGTTTCTCCGAGCGCCTGATCATGAACTTCGGTCCCAAGACCACGCTGCTGCCCGGTCTCGTGCTGATCACGATCGGGCTGCTGCTGTTCGCGCGCGTGCCCGTGCACGGCAGCTATTTCGCCGACGTCTTCCCGGTCATGATCCTGCTCGGTCTCGGTGTCGGCGGCTCGTTCCCCGCGCTGATGACGCTGGCGATGTCCGGCGCCACGCGCGAGGACGCCGGCCTCGCCTCCGGTCTGGTCAACACCGCCGCGCAGGTCGGCGGCGCGCTCGGCCTCGCCGTACTCGCGACGTTCTCCGCGACGCGCACCACGCACCTACTCGCCAGCGGCAGCTCGCACGCCGCCGCGCTCACCGGCGGCTATCACCTAGCGTTCCTCATCGGTGCCGGCTTCACGACGCTCGCCGTCATCGTCGCCGCGATCGCGCTGCGCGTCGAGGCGCGCCCCACCGAGCAGGCCCTCGCGCAAGCCGAGGTCGAGGCCGAGCGCGAGCTCGTCGAGGTCGCCTAAGCGTGCCGCGGGCCCTCGTCATCTGGTTCGCGCTCGGCGCGGCAGCCGCTCTGGCGGCAGGATGCGCCGGCAGCACCGCGTCCGCGAGCGACGCCGCGAGCCAGCAGACGCAAGCTCGCGCGTTCGCCGGCGAGGTCAACTTGCGCGCCTCCGACGTCCCCGCCTTCAAGGTCGTTGCCGGGACGCCGGGCGAACAGGGGGCGCCGCCCGGTCCCGTGCCGCGGCGGGTCGAAGAGTGCGACGGTGGGCCGCTCGTAAATGCGACCAGCCGCGGTGTCGCCTCCTCGCTCCTGCAGAAATCGACCTTTCCGATCCAGACCATGGTATCGGTGGTGTATCCCATGCACAGCCCGTCCAGCGCGGCGGAGTACGTCGCAGCCGCCGACAGTCGCTCGGGGCTGAGCTGCATTCAGCGCGAAGAAATTCGCAAGCGCGACGCCGCGCGGGTGCAGCGAAAGAGCGAAGTCGTCGCACTGCGCCAGCCCCTGAACGGCGCGCCGATATCCGGTGTGCGCGTCTGGCGCTGCCTTCCCAGTGCACCCACCTGCAAGAGCAGCCCCGTGCGGAGCTTCACGGATCGACTGTGGTTCGCGGCCGGACGCTACGTCGTGATGCTCGTGTACATCGCCGGGCCGCGCAACGAGGCGAACGGTCCGACGCCGGTGGCGCTGCCGCTGGAGCGCCAACTCGTCGCGCTGCTGTACCGCCGCGCGCAGGCACACAAGCCCTAGGTGGCTTCGTCGCACTCTCGTTGCTCGGGCGCCCTGTTGCGATCGCCGCGCGGCGCGAATCGGCCGCTCAGGCGATTGAGTGCTCGATTGCGCCGAGGCGCTCGATCTCGATGCGCACCACGTCTCCCGAAGCGAGGAAGCGCTGCGGGTCGAGGCCGATGCCGACGCCCGCCGGCGTGCCCGTGAGGATCAGATCGCCCGGCGCCAGCGTGCACGTCTGCGCGATGAACGCCACCAGCTCCGGCACCGTGAAGATCAGGTTCGACGTGTTCGAGTCCTGGCGCAGCTCGCCGTTGACCCACGTCCGCAGGCTCAGCGCGTGCGGATCGGGGATCTCCTCCGCGGTTGTGATCCACGGCCCGTACGGGCAGAAGTCATCCGCCCCCTTCGCCCGCGTCCACTGCGGCTCCCGACCCTGCAGGTCGCGCGCGCTGACGTCGTCCGCGACCGCGTAGCCCGCGACCGCGCCGTCGGCGCCCATCACGACCGCCAGCTCGCCCTCGTAGTCCAGGCGCCACACCACCTCCGGACAGCGCACCGCCGCGCCCGGAGCGGTTGCCGAGGACGGCAGCTTCATGAACACGATCGGGCGCTCCGGGGGCTCGCCGCCGGTCTCCGCGATGTGGTCCGCGTAGTTCAGGCCGATGCCGAAGATCGCGCGCGGGGCCCGCACCGGGGCGAGCAGCGTGACCTCCGCCAGCGGCCACGACGGGCCCGCCGGCTGCGAGGCCGCCGCGCGCGCGGGGGAGGGGTTCGCAAGGAGGTCGAGGATCCTCACGCTCTCGTCCGCGAAGGCGGTTACGCGGTCGTCGGCGACGATGCCCGCGCGGGGGGGTGAGGAGCCGGGTGGCAAGAACGTCGCAAGGCGCACCGGCGCAGCGTATCGGTAGCGCGCGCCGCGCGAACGTCGCCGCGCTCACGCTGCACGGATAGCTATGTCCACAGCCCGCACAACGGCACGGCGGTGAGGCGCTCGCCGAAGCTGAGCGTTCGCCTACCCGTATAGAGCACCACCCCCGCCGTGAAGCGGTCGCCGAGCTTGTCGCGCAGGTGACGAAGCCCCGCGAAATCCTTCGCCGCAACGCTTGCCGCTGTCTTGATCTCCACTCCAGCGACCTCGCCGCTGCCCAGCTCAAGGACGACGTCGACCTCGCGCTGCTGGCGATCTCTGTAGTGGAACAGCGAGGGTGAGCTATCGGTCCAGCCGCATTGCCTTGCGAGCTCCATCGCGGCGAATGTCTCGAAGACCGGGCCAGCGAGGACACCGTCCTCGATGAGGCGCTCAGTATTGGCATTGGTCAAGTGGGTGAGCAGTCCGGTGTCCGTTACGTAGAGCTTGGGCGTCTTCACCTGGCGACCGCCGAGATTCACGTCCCACGGTTTTAGTTGCGAGACTAGGAAGAGGTTCTCCAGGATCCGAGTCTGGGCCGCCACGGTCTTGTGATCGACGCCGAGCTCGCCCGCAACCGCGCGCGAGCTCATGAGGCGTGCCGAGCGCGCCGCGACGAGCCGCAGTAGACGCTCCACGTTGCCGATGTCGCGCACGCTCGCGACATCCTGGAGGTCTCGACCGAGGATCGACGCGATGTAGCTGTCGAAGAAACGCGCGCGTCCGCGGATGCCACGCCCGTGGGCGTCGGGAAAGCCGCCCGCGACGATTTGCGCCGCGTACGCCCCGCGGCCGACCGGCGCGTCGTCAATCTGCGGCGGCTCGCCCGCCAGCAGGCGGTCGACGAAGCTCTCGCGCCGTCCCGCCAGCTCGCCTTGTGAGAACGGCCACAGCCGTACGTAGTCGATTCGCCCTGGCAGCGCGTCAGCGATCGTCGGCAAGGTGAGGATGTTCGCGGAGCCCGCGAGCAGGAACTGCCCGCGCCGGTTGTCCGTGTCCAGGCGCTCCTTGATCGCCAGCATCAGGTCAGGCGCTCGCTGGACCTCGTCGATAACCGTCGGTCCCGACACCCGAGCGATGAATCCCGGCGCGTCCTCCAGCGCGGCGCGCCGCGTCGCCTCATCGTCGAGGGTCACATACCGCGCCGGATGCTCGCGCTCTGCGATCGCGCGCGCAAGGGTGCTTTTCCCGACCTGCCGTGCTCCCAGCAGGCACACAGCGCGCGCTTCCCTCAACGCCTCGACGACGGTCGCTCGCGCATTGCGCTCGATGAAGGAGGCCGATGTCGGCACATGCCCAGACTACCGCAATGCCCGACAATCGGGGAGTTAAAGTGGCGACAATTGGGGAGTTATAGTGTCGGCAGCTGGGGAATATATCTTGTCATCGGCTATGCTCGCCGGGCCCCATGGCAGGCCTGACAACACTCGAGCGCGCGCTACTCGGACTGATCGCTGCCCTCGCGGTGCTCGCCGGGCTCGCCAACTACCAGGTCTGGTCGCCCGTGCCGCGCTTCGCCGTCGCCACGCTCGCGCTCGCAGGCCTCGCATGGGTCGTGTCGTTCGCGACCGAGCAGCTCGGCGAGCGCTTCGGGCCCGCCGTCACGGGGATGTTGCAGTCCACGCTCGGCAACCTGCCCGAGCTGTTCGTCGTGATCTTCGCGCTGCAGAAGGGCGAGCTCGTCGTCGCGCAGACCGCGATCATCGGGTCCGTCTTCGCCAACGCGCTGCTCGTCCTCGGCCTCGTGATCGTCGTCGGCGCGCGCCGCGCACCCGACGGGGTCATGCGCTTCTCGCGACGGCTACCCAGCGACACCGCCACGCTGCTGCTCGTGACGGTCTTCATCATCGTGCTGCTCGGGCTCTCGCTCGCCGCGCACGATCCCGCGAGCCACCACGTCAAGGCGATCTCGGTCGTCGGCGCGATCTGCCTGCTCGTCGTCTACGTCTCGTGGGTCATCCCCTACCTGCGCTCCGACGTCGCGCCCGCCGCGCAGGCCGACGCTTCTGGGGATGCCGGCCGCGAGGGTGCGCTCGCGGATCCGGCGCAGCGCTCGCTCGCGGATTCCGCGCAGCGCTCGAGTAACGCCGCACCGACCCCGCCGCGCGCGCCCGCGCGCGTGCGCGACGAGACCGCCGCGAGCGGGCCACGGCTCTCGCTGGCGGTCACGCTCGCGCTGCTGCTCACCGCCGGCGTCGCCTCCGCGTTCGTCTCGGACTGGTTCATCAACGCCCTCTCGCCCGCGATCGCCGTCCTGCACATCTCCCAAGCGTTCGCCGGGCTCGTCATCGTCGCGATCGCCGGCAACGCCGTCGAGAACACCGCCGGGCTCGTCCTCGCCTGGAAGGGCCGCTCCGACCTCGCGATCTCCGTAGTCAAGAACTCCGTCGCGCAGATCGCCGCCTTCCTGTTCCCGCTGCTCGTGCTGATCTCGTTTGCGCTCGCCACCACGCTGACGTTCGCACTCGCGCCCGTCTACATCGGGGCGCTCACGCTGACCGCGCTGTCGGTCTGGCAGGTCACCGGGGACGGGGAGGCCGTCGCCTTCGAGGGCTGGGCGCTCGTCGCGCTCTACGTCGTGCTCGCGACGCTCACGCTGTACGAGTAGTCGCAGCCCAAACAACGCTCACGTCGTATGAGTAGGCGCGGTCGCAGCAACGCTCACGTCGCATGAGTTGTCGCGGTCCGGAACGCAGAGGGCTTGACAGCTAGCCGCCACTCTGCGTATAGTGGTCCTACCCCGGCGGCCCCGAGCGGATCGTCGTGGGGAACATAAGGGTCTGGTTTGGGGTTCGGCCTTCCGTGGTCGACCTTTTCAGCACTGGCGGGTTCGCTTTTTGGAGAGGGACCGGGTCAGAGGATCAAAGAGGGAGCTGTCTTCAGCGTGAGTTCGAGCGGGACATACGTGTCACGAGTCTGTGCGCCTCCTCGGGGGGCCGTAGCTAGATGCACCAGCAGCTTGCTGGCGCATCTCTCTCTCTCTCTCTCTCTCTCTTCGGCTTGGCATTTAGCCGCTGAGGCCGTCGGTCCGGCGCGCTTGCGCCATCGCATAGGACGCCCCAGATGGGGATGGGTCACGCGCGCATATATGACGTGCCGCTACCGGCGGTACGCACGCGTGTACGTGCACACCACGCCAAGCGCCGGCTCTCACCTGGACCGCGGGTCGTTTCGCTCTCGCTCCGCGCTCACGAGCGCGCGGCTGTCATGCAATAAGCGGGGGGCCGTCCCCTCGGATCTCGAGGAGGGGATGGTTTGATGACCGCTCGCAGGCTGATCTCGACGACGCTGTGGTCGCTGTGCGCACTTACCGCATGGCTGCTGCTTCCTGCTGTCCCCGCTCAAGCGATGCTCACACACCAATACATCTCGCGGATTACCGAAGTCCCGGCCAAAGGTCCGCATGGGGAAGTCGTCCCCGCGCCCGGCCAATTCAGCGCAGTTGAGGGTATTACCGTGGACGCGGGCGAACTGTATCTAGCCGATGGCTTTGAAGACTCTCGATTGGACAAGTTTAATGACTCCACGGGTGCCTTCATCTCACAGTTCCCCCAGCTCAAATCGCCCCTCTACGATTTCCGCCAGAGTGTCGCGGTGGGACACAAAACCGGTGAAACCGAGGTGTATCTGGCAGGGGACGAACAACATGTCGGTATCGGCGGCGGCAGCGAACCCCAGGGGGCCGTGGCCGTGTTCGGCGCCGCCGGTACCTTCCAGGGTGTCTGGGACGGCGCGGATACCCCCAGTCACAACTTCGAATGTTTTGAATGCAGTCACGGCCTCGGTAGCGTCGCGGTGGACAACTCGGCGAATATGCTCACGAGCGGCGACGTGTATGTCACGGCCCCTGAACAGAGAGTGGTCGACGTCTTCGAAGCCAAAGCCGGCGGCGGCGAGCGATACCTTACGCAGTTGACCGGCCCCGAGCCGGGTGTGCCTTTCGAAGAAGTGCGAGACGTGGCGGTTAGCCCGGTCAACGGCGATGTGCTGGTCGTAGACGGGGGGCATACCGTCGATGTCCTCGAACCGACCGCACTGGACAAATATGCCCTCGCGCAGAGGCTGACGAGCACCCCAGCTGGGCCGCTTGAACGGGCCAGCGACGTCGCCGTCGATGGCGGCAACGGTGACATCTACGTGGCCGAAAGGGAACGCGGCGTGATCGATCAGTTCAGCTCCGCAGGCGTCTATCTAGGCCATCTGACGAGCTCGGCTGGCAGCGATGGTCCTGAAGAGCCAACCGCGATCGCTATCGATCCGAGCACGCACGATGTGTATGCCGGTGACGTCAATCGCAATGGGTCGTTCGTTGACATCTTCGGTCCGAGCATCGTGATCCCCGACGTCGCGACCGGGCCCGCCGCGGCTCCGAAGGCGAGGAGCGCGACGCTCAACGGTACGGTCGACCCGGACGCGGCGGGCGCCGCGACTTGTCGCTTCGCATGGGGGACGAGCATTTCGCTGAGCAAAGTCACACCGTGTGAACCGGAAGGCGTCGCCGAAGGCAATAGCCCCGTTGCCGTGCACGCTGCTCTGAGCGGCCTTCAGCCTGACACGACCTATTACTACCGTTTGCAGGCAAGCAATGCCTCCGGTACGAATCCTGGCGAAGCCTCCCAGGACCAGGAATTCACGACAGCGGGCCCCGGTGTGGAGGAGGAGTCGGCCTCTAGCGTGACTTCGGTCTCGGCGACGCTGGGCGCCAAGATCGATCCCAATAATGCCGTCACGACCTATTACTTCCAGTACGGCACGAGCGCCGCCTATGGCTCCACTGTGCCTGCCCCTCCGGGACTTGCTCTGGGCTCCGCCAAGGGCGCCGTGGCTGTGAGTCTGCATCTACAGGGTCTCGCGATCGGCACCACTTATCACTATCGCGTAGTCGCAATCGGGGAAGCGGGTGGCGAACTAGTTACCAATGAAGGCGCCGACCAGACATTCACGACGCAGGCCACGGCCACCGCGCTCACACTGCCCGACGGCCGCGCCTGGGAAATGGTCTCACCGCCGAACAAGCAGGGCTCGGGAATCTTCGCGTTGGGCTATGAACAAGGCGACGATATTCAGGCAGCCGCGGACGGCGGCGGGATTACCTACGGCGCTGACTCGCCGTTCGTCGCTAATCCGGCGGGCAGTCGCTCCTTGGAAGTGACACAGGTCATCTCCAATAGGCGCGCACCCGACAGCTGGGAAACGGCGGACATCACCACCGCTCATAACGAAGGGCCGACGCAGCCCGGGATCGGCCAGTCCGCCGAATACAAGCTCTTCTCGAGCGATCTTTCGCTTGGGCTCGTTCAACCAGATGGCGACACGCCGCTGCCGCCGCTGCCACCGGGCTCGGAAAAGACGATCTATTTCCGTGAAGCGAGCGGAGCCTACAAAGCGCTCGTCACGTCGGCCAACGTACCGCCGGGTACCAAGTTTGGCGGCAGTGGCGAACTGTACGGCGAGTTCCAGTTCGTTTCGGCCTCGCCCGACCTCAGCCATGTCGTTATCCAAGCCCAGGTCGCGCTGGCCAAAGGCGCGCCGGCGGGAGGTGGGCTCTACGAGTGGGCCGGCGGGCAGTTGCAGCTAGTCAGTGTGCTACCCGACGGCGAAGCTACGCCTAACGCCAATCTCGGGGAGGCCGGGATCATTGAGCGTGGAGTCGTCAGGCACGCGATCTCCAACGACGGCTCGCGCGTCATCTGGGAACGCGAAAATCCAAGCGGAGGCAATAGTCATTACTACCTGCGCGACATGACAAGAAAAGAAACGGTGCAAGTCGACGCCGCTCAGGAAGGTCTGCCGGAAACGAGCGGCACGTCGCGCTACACGACCGCGAACAGCGAAGGCTCGCGAGTGTTCTTCACGAGCACTAAGCGTCTGACCGCCGACTCGGCGGCAGAATCCGAAGCGGAAGACCTCTACGTGTTCGAAGTGACCAGCGGCCCCGGCGAACGACTGGCCGGGAAGCTGACCGATCTTACGGTCAACGCCGGCTCCGCCGAAGGAGCGAATGTGCAGGGAGTGATCGGGGCTAGCGAAGATGGCTCCTACGTCTACTTCGTGGCCGGCAAGCTGCTTGGCGACGCCGCCGAACACGGTGCCGAAGGCGGCCATTACCTCTACGTAGAGCACTACGACGCAGGTAGAAAAATCTGGATGGCGCCGAAGCTCATCGCCGCGCTCGCGCAGGGCGACAGGCCAACTTGGGGCAGCGGTAACTATACGAGCCTCACTGAAATGACCTCCCGCGTCTCGCCGGACGGCCGCTATCTCGCGTTCATGTCGGAAAAGAGTCTGACCGGCTATGAAAACCGCGACGCCAACAGCGACGTGCCCGACGAGGAGGTCTTCCTCTATGACGCGAGCAGCGGCAAAGTGATATGCGCCTCCTGCAACCCGACCGGCGCCCGGCCGGTAGGACTGATGGAGGGAGAACTGTTCGACGAACGGCTCGTCGACTACACGGCCACTTGGCGCAGACGATGGCTCGCAGGGAATATTCCCGGGTGGACCAACAAAGATATCGGTAGCGCCCTCTACCAATCGCGCTATCTCTCCGACAGCGGCCGACTGTTCTTTAACAGCGCCGACGCGCTCGTGCCAGCAGATGTCAACGGTAAAGAGGACGTCTACGAGTACGAGCCCGCAGGGGTCGGTAGCTGCCAGAGTCCGAGCTACGACCAGAGCGCAAGTGTCGTCTTCAGCGAAAGCGTGGATGGCTGTGTCGCTCTGATCTCGGCCGGGACATCCTCTGAAGAATCCGCGTTCATGGACGCGAGCGAAACAGGTAGCGACGTGTTCTTCCTGACGCTCTCGCGGCTCGCGCCTCAGGACTACGACACGAGCATCGACCTGTACGACGCGCATGAATGCACCGCCTCGGCGCCATGCGCGCCAGCGCCGGCGCTGCTGCCGCCGCCTTGCACGACCGGCGATGCGTGCAAGCCGGGCCCCACGCCGCAGCCCACGCTGTTCGGAGCGCCTTCGAGCGAGACGTTCTCGGGTGCGGGCAACATCGCCCCCTCCGCGGTCAAACCCGCTGTGACGACGAAGTCGAAGGCGAAGCCGCGAGCGCAGAAGCTCGCCAAGGCGCTGAAGGTCTGCACGAGGAAGCCAAAGCGCGCGCGCGCCGGGTGCGAGCGGCAGGCCAGGAAGAAGTACGGGGCCAAGCAGTCCCGTCCCGGCAAGAGCGTGTCCGCCAGGACCAGGCGCTAGAGCGAGAGAGCGGAGGAGACAGACCATGATCACGATCAAGAGCAAGCTCATGAGCGCCAGGTTGCTTATAGGTGTTGCGACGGCCGGGGTGCTGATGCTCGCTATGGGGAGCGCCACCCCTGCTCTCGCCGGGATGGAATGCAACTCGTGTACTCCCTGGTGGCAAATCAGCTCTCAGTCGAGTCCGGCGAACCTTCCGCCCGGTGGAGAAGGCGAGATCGCGGTGCTGGCCGAGGACTTCGGCGACGCTAGCCCCACTGTCGCTTCCCCGGTGGTTCTCAGCGACAAGCTGCCCGCGGGTTTGACCGCACAGAGCGTCGCGCTGCTAACCAGCGGATCGAGCGAAAGCGAAGCGGAATTCCTTGGCGCGACGTTCTGCAAGACGTTGCCGGCAGAAGTGGTCTGCACGATGCCGGCCGAAGCCGCTGAATACTTCTTCCCCGCTCCCTACAGCTATCTGGAAGTCCAGATCAAGGTCCAGGTCGCCAAAGGCGCCGCCACAGGCGAAGAGGACAGGGCCAGCATTTATGGGGGCGGTGCGCCCGGAGCGTCCGCCGTCAGCCCGATTACCGTCAGCGCGGAGCCGACTCGGTTCGGAATCGAACATTACGCGCTGAGGGCCGAAGAGGCGAATGGCGCGCCCGATACACAGGCCGGCTCGCACCCCTTTCAGCTAACGACCGACATCGGTTTGAATACGACTGCCGCACACCTACCCGCCGTGGCCGTGAAGGATCTCCATTTCAAGCTGCCGCCCGGCTTGGTCGGCAACCCAACGCCCTTCCCGCAATGCCCGCTAGCCAAGTTCACCGGGAACGCCGAGAGCGGACAGAACTTCTGCCCGGATAACACGGCGATCGGCGTCGCCTCGGTCACGGTCGTCGAGAAAGGAGCGAGCGGCGGGCTCGTTCAGACGGTCTTCACAGTTCCGCTGTTCGCCCTGGTCCCGTCGGTCGGCGAACCCGCACGCTTCGGCTTCATGGTGCTCAACGTGCCCGTATACCTCAATACGTCGATTCGGACGGGCGAAGACTACGGCGTGACCGTAGACGTCGACAACATCAGCGAGATCGTCGGGTTCCTCTCGAGTCGTGTCACGTTCTGGGGCGTGCCGGGTGACCCTCGCCACGACCCCGTGCGGGGTTGGAACTGCCTCGACCCCGTAGGGGGCACGCCCTGTACGGCCGTCGGGCAGACGTTGCCGCCGCCGTTGCTGACACTGCCGACGGCGTGTACGGGCCCGGTACATACCTCGGTCGAAGGCGATTCGTGGACGGAAGAGGGTGTTTTCACGCCACCGTCGGAATACACGTTCAAAGATAATCTGGAACGGCCAGTTGGCTTGGATGGCTGCAATCAGCTGCCGTTCACGCCGACCATCAAGGTGACGCCAGATGGACAGGCCGGTAGCACCCCGACCGGGTTGACAGTCGATGAGCACGTGCCGCAGGAAACCAGCCTGAACCCGACCGGTTTGGCGGAGTCTTCGGTCAAGGGGCTGTCCGTGACGCTGCCGCAAGGAGTCGCGTTGAACCCGGCGGCGGCTGATGGCTTGCAGGCGTGTACGATCGAAGAGATCGGCTTGCAGAACGATGCCGCGCCGGTATGTCCGGAAGCGTCGAAGATCGCGAACGCCACGATTAGGACGCCGTTGCTGAATGAGCCCCTGCAAGGCGCGGCATATCTGGCGACACAGGACTCCAATCCCTTCGGTTCGCTCGTCGCGATGTATATCTATGCCAACGATCCGATCTCGGGTGTGAGCGCGAAGGCTGCCGGGGAAGTCGTGGAGAACCCGGTGACGGGACAGTTGACAGCGCACTTCGAAGGCGATCCCGTATTCGAGGACGACCCGCAGTACGCCAGTGAGCCCGAAGCGCGGTTCCTGCCCGAGGTGCCCTTCGAAGACGTCGAACTGCACTTCTTCGGCGGCGACCGCGCACCACTCGGAACCCCCGCCCTCTGCGGCTCCTACGAGACCACGGGAACCTTCACACCGTGGTCAGAAGCCGCGACCGCCGAATCCTCCTCGGAATTCGATGTGGTCTCCGGTCCAGACGGGTCCGCGTGTCACAGCCCGCTGCAGTTTAGTCCGAGCTTGACGGCCGGCACGACGAGCATCCAGGCCGGCGGGTTCACGCCCTTCACGATGACGATGAGTCGTGAAGACGGCCAGCAGAACCTGCAGTCGATTCAGCTCCACATGCCACTCGGGATGTCCGGCACGCTCTCCACGGTCAAGCTCTGTGGAGAAGAACAAGCCAATCTGGGAACTTGCGGGCCGGAAAGCCAGATCGGGGAAACGATTGTCAGTGTCGGTCTCGGTGGGGATCCGTTCACGGTAACCGGCGGCAAGGTTTACATCACCGGTCCCTACAAGGGTGCGCCGTTCGGATTGTCGATCGTGAATCCCGCGAAGGCCGGCCCGTTCGACCTCGGCAAAGTCATCGTGCGCGCGAAGATCGACGTCAACGAGGAAACCTCGGCGCTGACGATCACGACCGATACCGAAGGCCCCTACAAGATTCCCACAATCATCGACGGCATCCCGCTGCAGATCAGGCATGTAAATGTCGATATCAACCGTCCCGGGTTCACGTTCAACCCGACCAACTGCAGCCCGCTGGCCATCACCGGCACGTTGGGTAGCAGCGAAGGCGCCGACTCCTCGCTGCAGGTGCCCTTCCAGGTCACCAACTGCGCCGTGCTCGCGTTCAAGCCGAAGCTCACCGCCAGCACGAGCGGCAAGACCTCGCGGGCGAACGGGGCGAGCTTGCACGTGAAGCTGACCTACCCCGCGGGCCCCTACGACGCCAACATCTCGCGCGTCAAAGTCGAACTGCCCAAGAAGCTGCCCTCGCGCTTGACGACGCTGCAGAAGGCGTGCACCGCCGCGGTTTTCGAAGCCAACCCTGCGAACTGCCCGGCGGCGTCGGTGATTGGGCACGCCACCGCGACGACGCCCGTGCTGCCTGTTCCATTGACCGGCCCCGCGATCTTCGTCTCGCACGGCAACGAATCGTTCCCCAGCCTAGTCGTGGTGCTTCAGGGCTACGGCGTAACCGTCCACCTCGTCGGCTCGACGTTCATCAGCAAGCAAGGGATCACCAGCAGCACCTTCAAGACCGTCCCCGATGTCCCCGTCGGCACCTTCGAACTCACGCTCCCCGAGGGCCCCTACTCAGCGTTGGCCGCGAACGGCAACCTCTGCAAGTCGAAATTGACGATGCCCACCGAATTCCTCGGGCAAAACGGCGCGCTGATCAAGACCACCACCAAGATCGCCGCCACCGGCTGCACCAAGACCAAGAAGGCCGCGCACAAGAAGAAGACTCCTAAAAAGCGAAAGCAGACGAGAGGGACCGGCAACGGAAAGAGCGCTGGCGCCAAGCGCTCGGGGAAGAGGGGCTAGCGGCCCGGTGAGCGGCACAACCATGTCCCAACGCGGTCGCGGCCGAGACGGCGCCGACAGTACGAGTGCGCCGCGGCGCATGGGTGCCCGCAGGCTCAGTGTCTCCGTGTCCGCCGGCGCCAGCCGATCGCCAGCTGCCGGCAGGCCGACGCGAGGTGGGGGGCCCGCGCGAGCCGCGATGCGCGCCGCCGCGGCGGGGTCGGATGCGGTCGAAGAGGTCGTTGGGCGCGAGCGGGTCGCCGAACTGCAACGCGCGCGGATCGTCCTCGCGATGGGCGAGCTCGTGCACGAGTGCGGCGCCGGCGCCGTGACCGTCGCGCACGTCGTCGCGCGCTCCGGAGTTTCGCGGCGCACGTTCTACGAGATTTTTGCCGACCGCGACGCCTGCCTGCTGGCGACCTTCGACCACGCCGTCGACCGCGCCGCCGCGCTCGTCATACCCGCGTACGAGGCCGGCGATGGGACCGCGAGCTGGGAGGGCCGGATCCGTGCGGGGCTGCAGGCGCTGCTCGGGTTCCTCGACGACGAGCCCGCGCTGGCCAGCTTGCTGATCGTCGACGCGCTCGCCGCCGAACGGCGCGTGCTCGAACATCGCCAGCGGATCCTCGATGCGCTCATCGACGCCGTGCATCAGAGCGCTCGTGCGCGCGGCGTGCGCAAGACCGGTGATCGCGGTGGCGCGCGGGTGCGCGGCGGCCGAGCGCCGCGCCCGAGCGCACCGCGCCCGCCGACGCGGATTGTCGCCGAGGGTCTCGTCGGTGCTGTGCTCGCCGTCATCCACGCGCGCCTGCTCGCGCGCGACTCCGAGTCGCTGCGCGCCCTCTCGAACCCGCTGATGGCCACGATCGTGCTGCCCTATCTCGGGTCCGCCGCCGCCGAGCGCGAGCTCGAGCGTCCGCGTCCCCGCAGTCGGCCACGCACGCTCACGCCCGCGGACCCGCTGCGCGAGATCGACATGCGGCTGACCTATCGCACCGTTCGCGTGCTGCTCGCGATCGCCGAGCTGGGGGGGCGGGGATCCAATCCGAGCGGCCGCCAGGTCGCCGACGCCTCCGGCGTCGCCGATCAAGGGCAGATGTCCAAGCTGCTCGCGCGCCTGCGCAGCCTCGGCTTGATCGACAACAGCGCCCGCGGGCGCGGCAAAGGCGAACCCAACGCCTGGATCCTCACGCCCACCGGCGAAGACGTCGAGCGCGCCATCCGCGCGCAGACCGGCAGCTGAGCGCGCGTCGCGGGGCACGGAGGCTCCGCGCCCCTACGGCGTCGTGGCCCCATCCACTCACGCGGACGATCACAAAATCGATGCCCCGCCGCGCGCGCCTACCCGCGCGTGAGGCCGCCGATTAGCGCCCCCGCGATGCCGCCCGCGGTCGCCGCCTGCGCATTGCCGCTGGACTCCTCGCCCTCCGCCGGCGAGATGAACATCGTCTGGATCGCCAAGCGCCCCGGGCCCGTGAAGCGGTTCCACGTCAGCTTGCCGCCGCCGCCCATCAGCCCCGTCTTCAGGCCCATCGTCACCGCCTCCATGCTCACCGTCGGATCCTTGTAGAGCCACGCGCCCGCCTCCACGTCGAGCTGGTCGCCCGCGTCGAGCTGCACGAGGAACACGTTGCCGTGACCGTGCAGCCACACCAGCGCGTCGCCGTTGGTGGCGCGGAACTTGTCCATGAAGAAGCCCGAGCCGCCCAGCAGCATGTTCTGCGCGCCCTTGATCCGTTCGAAGCTGTAGTCCAGGTTGTCCGTCGCCGCGATGAACTGGTGCTCGCGCACGTCCAGGCCTTCACCCTCGCGCAGGTGCATCGGGATGCACTGGCCCGGCGAATCGCGCGAGAACGCGATGTGCCCCGCGCCCTTCGTGCGCGTCACGAAGAACTCCAGGCCCGCGATCTTGCGCTTGATCGCACCCGGGAGCTTCTTGAGCTCCACCTCCACCTGCGTCTCCTTCCACAGCAGCACGTGGTGCTCGAACATCACGCTCGCTGCGCCCACCACGATCTGCAGCTCCGGGACCAGCTCGCCGCGCACGTGGTACGTGACGCCCGCGAAGCTCTCGTCGGTGATCGATGTCGGGATCGGCTCCGGTAGCTGCATGTCTTGGGCTCCTGTCGTCGGTATCCGGTCGCTGGCTGCCGCACACGCATCGTGCACCTCGCACCGGATGTGTGCCGCCGCGCGCGCCCGCGCGTGAAGGTATCCGGCCCCTGCTGCGGCTTGCCGGAATGATCGGCCGCAACACCTCGCGACATGAGGGCTTGACATATGCCCGCCACCCTGCTTATAGTAGTCCTGCCCCGGGGGTCCGAATGGATTATCGGTGTGAGCAAAACATAGGGTCTGGTTCGGGTCCGGCCTTCCGTGGTCGACCTTTTCAGCACTGGCGGGTTCGCTTTCAGGAGAGGGACCGGGTCAGAGGATCAAAGAGGGAGCTGTCTTCAGCGTGAGTTCGAGTGGGACATACGTGTCACGAATCTGTGCGCCTCGAGCAGGGGCACTACCTAGATGCACCAGCAGCTTGCTGATGCATCTCTCTCTCTCTCTCTCTTCGGCTTCGGCATTAGCCGCTAGGGCTCCTCGGGGGGCGCGTTCGCGCCCCTGCCAATCGGCCGCCGCGCCGGGTCTCTCTAAACCTGCGCGTGAGGGACATCTTGTTGTGTCCCCACGCCACGCGCTGAGCCCGACGTTGCGTAGCGGGGCGCTCAGTTCCGCATCAGTATTCATCAAGTGCGGCGCCAGGTGCGTGCCCGCCCCGGAGAGGATATGTCTATGAGTGTGAATGTTCGTCGCGCGCTCCTCGCGCTGGTCGCTGGGTTGGGAATGCTGGCCGGCGGCCTCGCGTGTGGAAGTGGATCCGCGCTGGCCGCCCTCCAGGCCACCTACGCCAGTCAGCTGAGCGGCTTTGAAGGGTTGGAAGCCGACAGTGTTGCCGTCGACGACGCGAGCGGCGATGTATTCGTCGCAAACTCCGGCACTCACACAATCCAGGAGTTCGATTCTCTTGGCGTCCTCCTCGCAAGCTGGAACGGCTCCAACACTCCCGCCGGAGCCTTCGGCGGGAGACTCGCCGTAGCCGTCGACGACACCACCGGTCGGGTCTACGTCACCGACAAGTCCGAAGGGGTAATCGACGTCTTCGGCGCTACCGGCACTTACCTCTCACAGTTCAACGGCAAAGCCACGCCCAGCGGGTGGTTCGGCAGCTCCGGGCCCCAAGGCGCCGCAATCGATCAGGCCACCGGCGATCTGTACGTTCCCGATCCCAGCGACGATCTGATCGACGTCTTCGACGCTTCCGGGACTTACCTCTCGCAGTTCTCCGCACGCACCCGCAGCCGCTCCAACGCGCCCGTCTCGGTCGCCGTCGACGATCCCGCCGGCGAGATTCTGGTCGCCGAGGGCGCCAACGAATACGAAAGCGGAGCGATCTATGTCTACAACATGGCCGGCCAGCAGTTGGCCACGTGGACCGGCTCAAATGCGCCCACCGACGGCTTCGGAAACCAACTCACACTGGCTATCGACGAAGCCACCGGCGACGTGCTCGTCGCGACCGGCCGTCTGCGGCCCCGCGAAGGCAGCCGCGTCGTAGAAGAAGGCCCCAGCCTCATCGACGTCTTCGACTCCTCCGGCGACTATCTCTCACCCCAGATCACCGGCACTCCCGAAGGCCCCTTTGCTGCCGGACCCACCCTGGCCGGCATCACCACCGATCCCGCCACCGGCGACATCTATTTCTCCTACGAGAACGCCGTCGACATCTTTCACACCGCGGTCCTCCCGGGTGTCATTCCCGGCACGCCAACAAGCTTGCCGCCGGGTGGCGCCAGGCTCGCCGGAATGGTGAATCCCGACGGCATCGAAGTCGAAGAATGCCGCTTCGAATACGGCACCGAAGCCGGAACCTATCCCGGCACCGCCGCCTGCCTGCCCGCGCACATCGGCGCCGGGCGAGCGCCCCAGCCCGTCAGCGCGCAAGTATCCGGCCTGCAAGCCGACACCCGCTACCACTTCCGCCTCGACGCCAAGAACGAAAACGGCCTCAACACCGGCGAAGACGAGACCTTCTTCACATCGACCGCGCCGCTCGTCGAAGCCGAGTCCTCCTCTAGCGTCGACTCCACCGAAGCCGCGCTCCACGCTCAAATCGACGCCGCCGCGCTCTCCACGACCTACCGCATCGAATACGGCACCAGCGCCGCCTACGGCTCCTCGACACCCGAAGTCAGCGTCGGCGACAGTGAATCCCTGGCGCCCCTCGTCGTGCAGCTGAGCGCTCTGCAGCCCGGTGTCGAATATCACTACCGCTTTCTCGCCACCAACTCGCTCGGAACCACCGTCGGGGCCGACGCCACATTCACGACCCTCCACTCCAGCGCGCAGTCCGGTCTCGCGCTCCCCGACGGCCGGGCCTACGAACTGGTCACGCTGCCCACCGAAGACCGCGACACCTACGCGCCTCTGAACTCCTACGCCGAAGACGCCGGGATGCTCTTCACCCGCTTCCCCATGCAGGCCTCCGCCGACGGCAGCGCCCTGGCGTACGTCGCGGACCCCGCGCCCGGCGGCAGCGGCAGCAGCGGCAACGGCTCCGGCAACGAGTTCATCGCCACCCGCGCACCGACCGGAGGCTGGAGCTCGAATGTCATAACACCCCGCGCGATCCACGTCTACACCGGGAAGTACTCCGGCTTCTCCAGCGATCTCTCCGTCGGCCTGCTCATCTCGGCAGCCAACCAGCCCGTGACGTCCGACGCCTCCCTGCAGTGCATGACGCTCTACTCGCACACCACCGCCGACGGTAGCTACCACGCGATCTACACCAAGACCAAGGCGCCCGGAGAACCCTGCTCCAGCCCCCGCTTCGCCGGGGCCTCGCTCGACGGCTCACACATCGCCTTCGAAATGCCCGCCGCACTCACCCCCGAAGCGCCCGGCGGCGAAGCGAACAACCTCTACGAAACCGTCGCCGGGCAACTTCACCTCGTCGACCTGCTGCCCAACGGGACGCCCGCCGGCAGCGCCAAGTTCGGCTCGCCCAACAGCACGCTCTTCAATCACGTGATTTCCGCCGACGGCTCGCGCCTGTTCTGGACCGATCTCGCCAACGGGAACCTCTACGCCCGCGTGAACAGCGGCACGCCCGCCGCACGCAGCGTGCTGATCAGCGAAGGCGGCGAATACCTCGATGCCAGCAGCGACGGCTCGCTCGTGATCTTCACCAAGGGCGGCTCGCTGCTCTCCTTTGACATCGAAAGCGAACAGACCACCGAACTCGCGCACGAAGCCGAAGTGCAGGGGATCCTCGGCGCGAGCGAAGACCGCTCCTACGTGTACTTCGTCGCCAAGGCCGCCCTCCGCGCGCCCGGGGGCGAAGCGCTGCAAAACGACGCCGGCGCCGCGCCCGTCGCCGGCGAAGACAACCTCTATCTCGTCCACGGCGCCAGCACGCAGTTCATCGCCACGCTCGCCGCCGAAGACGCCAACGACTGGATCAGCGGCGAAGAAGAAGGCAGCGAGGACGCGCCCTCCGCCACCAACCGCGCCGAGGTCGCACCCGACGGTCGCGCTGTCGTGTTCCAGTCCACCCGGCGCCTCACCGGCTATGAAAACGCGTCCGCCACCGAGGTCTACGTCTACCAGTCCGAAGCCGGCCACCTCTACTGCGCCTCCTGCACCCCCAGTGGAGCGCCACCCGTCGCCGGCGGCGGGCGCCTCTCGCTGGTCACCGCCGACACGCACCTGCCGCGCTGGATCAACGACGAAGGCAGCCAGGTGTTCTTCGAAAGCGCCGAGCCGCTCGTCTCACAGCACAGCGGCGGGCAGCGCGGCGTTTACGAGTGGGAGCGCGACGGCGCCGGCAGTTGCGAACTCCCCACCGGCTGCGTCTACCTGCTATCCGGAGCCGCCAACAACGAGCAGGCCGTGTTCATCGACGCGAGCGCCAGCGGCAGCGACGTCTTCTTCGTCACCCGCGGGCGCCTGCTGACCGAAGACGAAGGCGACGACGCTCTCGTCTACGACGCCCGCGTCGGAGCGCGCAGCGTCGCCACGCCGCTGTGCACCGGCACCGGCTGCCAAGGCGTGCCGCCCGCGCAACCGATCTTCGCGACACCCGCCAGCGTCACATTCAACGGCGTCGGGAACTTTGCGCCCGTCGTCAGTCAGAAGACCAGCACCAAGAAGAAGACCACCAGCAAGAAATGCCCCAAAGGCAAGCGGCGCAGTCACGGCAAATGCATCAAGGCCAAGCCCACCAAGCACAAGTCCAACAAGCCGAGCAAGCGAGCAAAGCGATCTAGTCGACACTCCAAGAAGGGGAGGAAGTCATGACGGCCCGTACGGATTTCTCCGATCGTGCAATCGAGGGCGATCGCGATCCGCGCAAGGCACGAGCGATCAGGCTCTGTCTAGCCGTCCTGCTGGTCCTCTGCGCCGCCGCCAGCGCGTCCGCGCCCGCCGCGCTTGCTACGCCCGGAACGGGGTGGGAGGTGATGACCAACACGCGTCCCACCAACCTTCCCCCCGGTGGCCGTGGGCTCGTGGAAATCTATCTCTTCAACGTCGGCGCCAGTGCACCCGAAGGCAAGGTGACCATCACCGACGTGCTTCCCCCCGGCGTCAGCGCGACCGCCGCCGGATCCGAGGCGCTAGGTCTCGGCGATGAAACCGGTACCGACATCGGCCTCGGCCACGGCGTCTACACGCCCGGCACCGGAGAAGATCCCTGGGAATGCACCGGCACGCAGACCATCACTTGCACCGGAGAACCCGGCAGCCCCACGTTCCCCGTCTCCCGCGGTGGAGGCGGTGCCGGCTATACGATCTTCCTGAGCATCTTCGTACACGTCGAAAAAGGCGTCTCCGAAGGAGAGCTGCCCAACCACGTCACGGTCACCGGCGGCGGAGCCGCGACGCCCGCGAGCACCTCCCAGCCGATTCCCGTGAGCTCCAAGCCGAGCGGCTTCGGATTCACCGATTGGGATGTCTGGTTCGGCAACGAAGACGGCACGATCGACACGCAGGCCGGCTCGCATCCCTACTCCGCCACCTTCGCCTTCAATCTCGCGACCGCCCGCGAGCACGACGACAACGAGTTCGAAACCGAAACCGAAGAAGAATTCCTCAACGGCAACCACCACGAAGCCGACATCGAAGGCGGCATCGGCGGCGACGTCAACTCGATCGAAGCCGTGCTGCCACCCGGGTTCATCGGCGACCCCAACACCGTTCCGCAGTGCACGCGCGCCGAACTGAACAACGAAGCCTGCCCCTCCGCCAGCCAGATCGGCGTGATCTCGATCCTCGCCGGCGGCGCCGACTTCGCCTACCAGGTCTACAACCTCGTTCCGCCCCCCGGTGCCCCCGCCGAGTTCGGTTTCACCTTCGCCGGCATCAACACCTTTCTGCGCTCCATCGTGCGCAGCGGCAGCGACTACGGGCTCACCACCGTCATCAACAACGTCCCGCAGCGACGCGTCGAAGGCTCGCTGCTGACACTCTGGGGATACCCCGCCGACCGCAGCCACGACGACTGGCGCAACCCCAACCCCGGCGGCTGCGCCGGCAGCAACCCCGAAATCAACGTGCGCACCGACTGCGCGCCGGAATCCATCTCCGGCGCCCTGCCCAAGCCATTCCTCACGCTGCCGACCTCCTGCGCGGGCCCGCAGAAGTTCGGCATCCGCGCCAGCACCTGGCAGAACCCCGACCTGAAATCCGAATACAACGTGCTCTCACACGCCAGCAGCGGCACCCCCGAGGGGTTCACCGGCTGTGACCGGCTCCCCTTCAGTCCCGCGGTCACGCTCGCGCCCGACACCTCGCGAGCCGACACCCCCGCCGGTCTGACCGCCGAAGTCAAGCCGCCCGTTGGCGGTCTGCTGGAACTGGGCGGGCTCTCCACCGCCGACCTCCAGAACACCCAGGTCGTGCTGCCGGCCGGTGTCTCGATCAATCCCGGACAGGCCGCCGGGCTCCTCGCATGCCCCGCCTCCGCGGACGGTCTGCAGCGGCTGCCCAACGGGGAAGAAGACAACGGTCCACCGTCCTGCCCCGCCGCCTCCAAAGTCGGGACCGTCACGATCGAAACGCCGCTGCTGACCGAACGTCTCGAAGGCAACGTGTACGTGCTCCAGTCCAATCCGCCACACCTCGAACTGCTGCTCGCCGCCTCCGGTGAGGGAGTCAACCTGAAGCTGATCGGCGACGTCGAATTGAACGAACAGACCGGCCAGCTCACGACGCGCTTCGAGGGAACGCCCGCGCTGCCATTCACGAACTTCAAGCTCTCCTTCAGCGGCGGCGCGCAGGCCGCGCTCGCCACGCCCGCCCAGTGCGGTGTCTACACCGCGACCGCCGACTTCACTCCCTGGAGCAGCCCCCTCGATGCCGACGCCCTCGAAGAAAGCAGCTTCGCGATCACCAGCGGCACCAACGGCGCACCTTGCCCCTCCGCGCCGCTGCCCTACACGCCGCAGCTGATCGCCGGGTCGACGACCGACCAGGCCGGCGGGTACACCGACTTCAGCCTGCTGTTGCAGGTACCCGACGATCAGCAGCGCACCTCGCGGCTGCAGTTCAAGACACCCGAGGGGCTGCTCGGGATGATCTCCAAGGTGCCGCTGTGCTCGAACGCGCAGGCCGAAGCCAACGCTTGCCCCGAAGCCTCACAGATCGGGCACACCGTCGTCGCCTCCGGTCCCGGTCCCTACCCGCTCGTGATTCCCGAAGCCGGCCAGCCCGCGGCGCCGATCTACTTGACCGCAGGCTACGACGGCGCGCCCTACGGCCTATCGATCGTGGTCCCCTTGCACGTCGGCCCCTTCACGCTGCCCACCCAGCGCGTGCGCGCCAAGATCGAAGTCGACCCGCTCACCGCCCAGCTGACCGTCACCACCGACCCGCTGCCGCAGGTCGTGGCCGGCGTACCCACCGATCTGCGCTCGATCGACGCCGTGATCGACCGGCCCGGGTTCATGTTCAACCCCACTGGCTGCGACTCGCGTTCGTTCGCCGGAACCGCCTACGGGAACGAAGGTGCACAGGCCCCGATCGGAAGTCATTTCCAGATGGGCTCCTGCCGCGCCCTGACGTTCAAACCCAACCTCAAAGCCTTCACCTCCGGCAAGACCTCACGGGCCAACGGCGCGAGCCTCGCAGTGAAGCTCGTCTATCCCACCGGAGAACTGGGCGCCAACCAGGCCAGCAGCCAGTCGAACATCAAGAGCATCCGGGTCGAACTCCCCAAGAAGCTGCCCTCGCGGCTGACCACGCTGCAGAAGGCCTGCACCGCCGCGCAGTTCAACGCCAACCCCGCCGGGTGCCCCGCCGGGTCGGTCGTCGGGCACGCCACCGCGATCACACCCGTGCTGCCCGTGCCGCTGACCGGCCCCGCGTACTTCGTCTCCAACGGCAACGAATCGTTCCCCAACCTGATCGTCGTGCTCCAAGGGTATGGCGTGACGGTGCACCTGGTCGGCGACACGTTCATCAGCAAGCAGGGGATCACGAGCAGCACGTTCAAGCAGGTACCCGACGTCCCGATCGCCAGCTTCGAACTGAACCTCCCCGAGGGCCCCTACTCCGCGCTCGCCGCCAACGGCAACCTCTGCAAGAGCAAACTCTCCATGCCCACCGACTTCCTCGCCCAAAACGGCGCCGAACTCAAACAAAGCACCAAGATCACGATCGCAGGCTGCGCCAAAGCCAAGCCGGCGAAGCGCAAGCGCGCCCCCGCTCCCAAGCGCAAGACCGCAAAGCGGCACACAAATGAGGGCCGACGGAAGCGCTAGCGCAGATGCGAGGGAGCGCGGGCCCGTGAGGGTCACGCCAGCAACTCGCCGCGCCGGCGCGCCTGCCTCGCGCAGTCGGCGCGTCGCACCGGTCGCGGGCTCGGCGCGGGTGGAGTCGGTGCGGGTCGCGCCGGTCGATGGGTCGGCGCGGGTGGGGTCAGCACGGGTGGGGTCAGCGCGGGTCGGGTCGGCGCGGGTCGCGTCGGTCGAGGGTTCGACCCTCGCCACACAATTCGACGACCCCGCCGCGCGCGTCGCGCGCCCGCGTGCGCCCGCCCCCGCGCCCGGCGGGGCGCTCGAGCGCCATCGCGTAGCCGACATCCAGCGCGTGCGCATCCTCACGGCCATGGCCGAGCTCGTACGCGAGCAAGGCGTCCGAGCTGTGACCGTCGCCCACGTCGTCGCTCGCTCCGGCGTCTCCCGACGCACCTTCTATGAGCTCTTCGAAGATCGCGAGGACTGCCTGCTCGCCGTTTTCGAGCACGCGCTCGCCCGTGCCAGCGCTGCCGTTCTCGCCGCCTACACCGCTCCCGACGATCGCTGGGAGCAACAGGTGCGCGCCGGCCTCCGCGCACTGCTCGAGCTCATCGACGCCGAGCCCGTGATGGGCGGCCTGTGCATCGTCGATGCACTGGCCGCCGAGCAAGCCGTGCTCGAGCGTCGCGCGCGCGTGATCGCGGCGCTGGTCGAGACCGTGCACCGCGGCGGAGTACGCGCGCGGCGCACCGTCGGAAGGGACGACCTCGACGGCGACGACGGTCGACCACCCGCGCGGATCGTCGCCGAGGGCGTCGTCGGAGCCGTGCTGGCGATCGTCCACGCCCGTCTGCTCGAGCGCGACCGCAAGCCGCTCGGAGCGCTCCTCAACCAGCTGGTCGGCATCGTCGTGCTGCCCTATCTCGGACCCGCCGCCGCGCGGCGCGAGCTCGAACGCTCCGTCCCCCGAGCTCGTCGGCCCGCGCCCGCCCCGGCCAACCCGCTGCGCGGGCTCGATATGCGCCTCACTTACCGCACCGTGCGCGTCCTCCTCGCGATCGCCGAGCGCCCCGCCGCCAGCGGCCGCCAGATCGCTACCGCCTCCGGCATCCAAGATCAGGGTCAAATGTCCAAGCTGCTCGCGCGCATGGCCCACCTAGGGCTAATTCACAACGCCACCACCGCTCGCGGCCGGGGGGAGCCCAACGCCTGGCATCTCACCGACCGCGGTCGCGAGCTCGAGCAGGCGATCCGCGCGCAAACCCAGGCCGACGGCTGAGCCTCCAAGCACGAGCACAGCTCCGCCGCGCCGTGCTCGCGATCGGCTCCGCCCGCTCCGACGATCCATCGGAGTCACCACCCGGAGGGACCGTCAGAGCCGTCGGAGACAGCGCGAGTCGCACATCCGACACGGCCACGCCACATCTCCCTCGGGCCATCGGAGGGCGCCCCATGCGCGCTCAAAGCGCGCTAGACTTATTCGACCTCGCGCCAGGCGGGGTTTTTCTTCGCCTGGGGCCAGGTGCCAACGCACACGACGACGCACGGGAAGTAGACGCAATGGCCCGCGGAGACGTACGCATCGCTGTCACCCTCGCCTGCGAGGAGTGCAAGCGGCGCAACTACCAGACGAATAAGAGCAAGCGCAACAACCCCGATCGCATCAGCCTGCGCAAGTACTGCCGCTGGTGCCGACAGCACACGAGCCATCGGGAGACTCGTTAGCGCGGGAGCGCTGCCGTGGCCCGTGACCGCAAACGTGCAAAGCAGCGTCAGCAGCGCCGTCCCCAGCGGACCCCTGCCTCGGCGAGCACCGAGATCCACCGCGCAGACGTACCCGGTGCGCTCGAGCACGCCTCCGGCGACGTCGACGAGTTCGACGCCGCGCTCGTGCGCGGCGCCGGCGGTGTGCCCGCGCCGCTCGAGGAGACACCCCTCGCAGCCGAGGCCAATGGTGTCGACTCCGAGGAGCTCGAGCTCTCCACTGCCGGCGCCGGTGGCGGGGATCGCGGCGGCAACGGCAACGGCATCGCGCTCGACGGTTCCAGCGACGCCGAAGCCGCGCTTCCCAGTGACCGGCCCGCGGAGGCGCCGCGCGAGCGCCGCCAGCCGCTGCCTCGCCGCGCCGTCAGCTTCCTGCGCGCCAGCTGGGCCGAGCTCCAGCGCGTACAGTGGCCCAACCGTACCCAGGTCACCCAGGCCACCGCGGTCGTCCTCGGCTTCGTCGCAATCGCCGGCGCCTATCTCGGCGCCGCCGACTGGCTCGCCCAGAAGATCGTAAATCTGATCCTCTAATCCACCGTTTTGTCCATCCGCTATCTCTCTGAGGCCCCCTAGGAGCCCGCATGTTTCGCTGGTACGTCGTCAACACCTACTCCGGTCACGAGAACAAGGTCAAGCACAACCTTGAGCACCGCGTCGTCTCGCTCGGTCAGCAGCGCGCCGTGCGCCAAGTTGTCGTGCCCACCGAGGCCGTCTCCGAGATGAACAAGGACAACCAGAAAGTCACCGTCGAGAAGCGCACCATGCCCGGCTACGTGCTCGTCAACATGGAGCTCAACGAGGATTCCTGGGGCGTCGTCAAGGGCACTCCCGGCGTCACCGGCTTCGTCGGCGCCTCCCAAGAGCCCGTCCCCCTGACCCAGGGCGAGGTCGACCGGCTGCTGCACAAGGAGGTCGCCACCGCGCCTCGCACCCGCGCCCAGTTCGCGATTGGCGAGACCGTCAAGGTAGTCTCCGGGCCGCTCGCCGACTTCTCCGGAGAGATATCCGAGATCAACGACGACGCCGCCAAGCTCAAGGTGCTGGTATCAATCTTCGGTCGCGAGACGCCGGTTGAGGTTCAGTTCGACCAGGTAAAAAAGCTCTGAGGCGGCCGATGACCGGCGCGAGAACAGCGTCCTCCCGGACTTGCCTGTGCCCCGAAGGGGTATGTGCAGAGCGCACTTCGGTCGGTGCGTCCTTGTCTCGCTTGGTCCTCGACCACCTCAGTCGGCAAGCGCATCAATAAGCTAAGAATTAGAAGCAGAGCAAACGGAAGAGCAGAAATGGCCAAGAAGGTTCTGACAACGATCAAGCTGCAGGCAAACGCCGGGCAGGCGAGCCCCGCCCCGCCGGTTGGCCCTGCGCTGGGTCAGCACGGCATCAACATCATGGAGTTCTGCAAGGCCTTCAACGCGCAGACCTCCAGCGAAACCGGGACCGTCATCCCCGTAGTCATCACCGTCTACGAGGATCGCTCCTTCACGTTCATCACCAAGACGCCGCCCGCCGCCGTTCTCATCCGCCAAACCCTGCGCCTCGATAAGGGCTCCGGTGAGCCCCACCGCAACAAGGTCGGCAAACTCACTCGCGCCCAGCTCAACGAGATCGCCGAGCGCAAGCTCCCCGATCTCAACGCTCACGACATCGAGCACGCCGCGCGCATCATCGCCGGCACCGCGCGCTCGATGGGAGTCGAGGTGGAGCCCGCATGACCCAGCACTCCCGTCGCCACGCCGAGTCGCTCGCCAAAGTCGAGCGCGAGCGCGAGTACGAGCCGCACGAGGCCATCGCGCTCGTCAAGAGCCTCGCCGGCGCCAAGTTCGACGAGTCCGTTGAGGTCCACGTCCGCACCGGCCTCAACGTTCGCCACGCCGACGAGCAGCTGCGCGGAACCATCGCCCTGCCCAACGGCCTCGGTCGCGACGTCAAGGTTGCCGTGTTCGCCCAAGGGCCCAAGGTCGCCGAGGCCGAGCAGGCCGGCGCCGACGTCGTTGGCGGCGAGGATCTCGCCAAAAAGATCGAGGACGGCTTCGACGATTTCGACGTCGCGGTCGCCACGCCCGATCTGATGTCCGTCGTCGGTCGCCTCGGGCGCATCCTCGGTCCCTCCGGCAAGATGCCCAACCCCAAAGTCGGGACCGTCACGATGGACGTCGCCAAGGCCGTCGAAGAGTCCAAGGCCGGCAAGGTCGAGTACCGCACCGATCGCACCGCCATCGTCCACCTCGTCATCGGTAAGGCCAGCTTCGACGAGCGCAAGCTGCTCGAGAACTACGCCGCCATCGTCGAAGAGCTGATTCGTGCCAAGCCCTCCGCCGCCAAAGGACGCTATCTGCGCACGATCACGCTCGCTTCGACCATGGGTCCGGGCGTCAAAGTCGACCCCAGCCGCACCCGCGACATCCTCGAGGAGGCGCCCACCCCGGCGGCCGCAGCCGCCTGACGAGAGGGTGGCGCAGCCGGCCGTAGGCCGGTGAGCCGGGCCCCTCGATCCTTAATCCAAGCCCTCACCGGCAACCGCAGACCCTCGGCCGCGCCAATCGCGCATAAGCCCGGGATAGGAGCCCGACTATGAACCGAGACCAGAAGGCCGCCGCGATCGCCGAGATCGCCGCCAACATCGAGGAATCCCAAGCCGTATTCGCGGTCGACTACCGCGGCATCTCCGTGCCCCAGGTCGCCGAGCTACGCGCCAAGCTGCGCGAAGCCGACGCCTCCTTCCGTGTCGTCAAGAACTCGCTCACCGAGCGCGCCGCCGATCAGACCGGCGCCGAGCAGCTCAAGCCGTTGCTCGCCGGTCCCACGGCGCTCACCTTCGTCCGCGGCGACGCCGCGCTCGCCGCCAAGGCCATCGCCGACTACGCCCGTCTCACCCAACTGCTCCCCTTCAAGGGCGGCCTACTCGACGGCGCCCCCCTCGACGCCGATCAGATCCGCGCCATCTCGCGTCTGCCCTCCCGCCAAGTCCTCTACGGTCAGCTCGTCGGCGTCGTCGCCTCGCCCGTCAGCGGTCTCGTTCGCACATTGGGCGCCCTCGTTAGTGGGCTCGCCGTTGCACTCGGCCAGGTCCGCGAGAAGAAGGAGTCCGGCGAGATCCCCGCCGGCGAGCCACCCGCCGCGGCGACTCCCGTCGATGACGCGCCCGCGGGGGAGGCTCCTGCAGAGGATGTCCCTGCCGATGACGCGTCCGCGGTGGCCGAGGCTCCCACCGAGGACTCTTCCGGCGACGACGCGCCCGCCGCGGCGGCTGAGGGGGTCGCGCCCGAGGAGGCTGCACCAGAGGAGGCTGCGCCCGAAGAGGCCGCGCCCGAGGAGGCGTCGGTGGAATCCTCCGCTGAGGAGCCCGCCGCGCCCGCGCGCGAGGACGAGCCCGCGGCGCAGGACACCGATAACCAAGCTGCGCCGGCCGACGAGCCGGCACAAGACGACAACCAGGCGGACGCCTCGGCCGAGGCCGAGACCGCCGAGGCGAATCCCAAGGAGGACTGATCGATATGGCATCCAGCACCCAGGAGTGGATCGAGGAGCTCAAGGGCATCTCCGTGCTCGAGCTCTCCGAGCGCATCAAAGCGCTCGAGGAGGAGTTCGGCGTGTCCGCCGCCGCAATCGCCGCGCCCGCGGCCGCGCCCGCCGGCGGTGGCGGGGGAGAGGCCGCCGCCGAAGACGAAGGCCCCAGCACCGTCGACGTGATCCTCACCGGAGCCGGCGATAAGAAGATCCAGGTCATCAAGGTCGTCCGCGCCGCCACCGGCCTTGGCCTCAAGGAGGCCAAGGCCCTCGTTGACGAGGCTCCCAAGCCCGTCAAGGAGGGCATCGAGAAGGACGAGGCCGACAAGCTCAAGCAGGAACTCGAGGAGGCCGGCGCCGCCGTCGAGGTCAAGTAGCTGCGCCCATCACACGACCCGCCCACCGCGAGCGCACCGCTCGATGTGGGCGGGTTCTCGGCGCCGATGTGTGCATTTTTACTCCGCCCGCCGTACGGTCGGCCTCGCCTGGAGCGTGCCGCGTTCCGAGTGCCTTTATCCGGGCCTTAACATCTGCGCCCACTTTCCGGTAGAATCGCGCCCGCTGGCCGATAGCCGCAGCCGTCTCAGCAGCACGAAGCCGCGCCACATACGCGGTATTCAGGAGACGGGGTCCGTGAGCGCCGGCTGCCCCACTTGAGGGCGTCGGTAGCCTGTGCTATCTTTACGGGTCGCGCGCGCTCGCGCTGTTTTTCTCGTCGTCGTGTCTCTCTCCCTCGAAGGAGTCTTTCTTGGCTGCTGTTGATGCTCTCCGGACGCGCCGGACCTTTGCGCGTCTGAATAAGCCCGTTGACGTCCCTAACCTGATCGATATTCAGCGCCGCTCGTTTGAGTGGCTGACCGACGCCCAGAAGGGCGGTCTCCGCGAGACGATCGACGACATCTCGCCGATCGAGGACTACACCGGCAACCTCGCCGTCCAGTTCGGCGAGATCTCATTCGACGAGCCCGTCGCCTCACTCGAGCAGTGCCGTGAGAAGGATCTCACCTATGCGCGGCCGCTCACCGTCACCGTCGCCTTCATCAACCGCGAGACCGGCGAGATCCGCGAGCAGTCGGTCTTCATGGGCGACTTCCCCTGGATGACCGAGCGCGGCACGTTCGTCATCAACGGCACCGAGCGCGTCGTCGTCACGCAGCTCGTGCGCTCCCCCGGCGCTTACCTGATGGAACCCAAGGACCGCGAGAAGCAGGTCTTCATCGCCAACCTGATGCCCGCTCGCGGCTCCTGGCTGGAGCTCGAGATTGACAAGAAGGGCAAGGTCTACGTTCGCATCGACCGCAAGCGCAAGCTGCCCGTCACGGTGCTCCTGCGCGCGATGGGCTACGCGACCGATGAGGAGATCCTCAAGCTTTTCGAGAACTCGCTCTACATCCGCAACACACTCGAATCGGACACCGAAATCACGCGCACCGAAGAGGGCTCGCTGATCGAGCTCTTCAAGAAGCAGCGCCCCGGCGAGCCGCCGAGCGTCGACAACGCCAAGGCACTGCTCAACCAACTGTTCTTCGACCCCAAGCGCTACGACCTCACGCGCGTCGGTCGCTACAAGCTCAACTCGCGTCTCGGTCTCGACGTCGACATCGACACGCGCACCCTCACCCACGACGACATCCTCGCGCTCGTCAAGGAGCTCGTCTCGCTGCCCAAGCGCCTCGGCATCCCCGAGGAGGGCTCCGAGATCGAGATCAAGGACTACGCCGCCGAGGCCATGTCGATGCCGCGCGAGCCCGTCGCCGATCACCTCGACGAGTACGAGCACTTCGGCAACCGTCGCCTGCGCACCGTCGGCGAGCTGATCCAGGAGGCCTTCCGCATTGGCCTCTATCGCATGGAGCGCGTCGTACGCGAGCGTCTCACCACCGAGGACGCCGACACGATCACACCACAGACGATCATCAACATTCGTCCCGTCGTGGCGGCGCTGAAGGAGTTCTTTGGTTCCTCGCAGCTCTCGCAGTTCATGGACCAGACCAACTCGCTGGCCGGGCTCACCCATCGCCGTCGGCTCTCCGCCCTCGGCGCCGGAGGTCTCACGCGCGAGCGCGCTCCGATCGAGGTCCGCGACGTGCACCCCACGCACTATGGGCGCATGTGCCCGATCGAGACCCCCGAGGGTCCGAACATCGGTCTGATCGGCTCGCTCTCCTCGTTCGCCCAGGTCTCCGAGTACGGATTCGTCACCACTCCCTACCGCGTCGTCAAGGATGGCATCGTCAGCGACGAGATCGTGCATCTCGACGCGACGCAGGAGGAGGAGCAGCTGATCGCCCAGGCGAACACGCCAGTCGATCCCAAGACCGGGAAGCTCAAGGATTCCGAGATTCTCTGCCGCACCCAAGCCGGCCAGTACGTCACTGTGGGCCCCAAGGATGTCGACCTCGTCGACGTCTCCCCCGAGCAGATCTGGTCGGTCGCGACCGCGATGATCCCGTTCCTGGAGCACGACGACGCCAACCGCGCGCTGATGGGCTCCAACATGCAGCGCCAGGCCGTGCCGCTGCTGAAGGCCGACGCGCCGTTGGTCGGCACCGGCATGGAGCGCCGCGCCGCCCTGGATACCGGCGACGTGTTGCTGGCGCGCAACACCGGGACGATCGAGTTCGTCGACGCCAACCAGATCGTCGTGCAGACCAGCGACGGCAAGGACGAGTACGAGCTGCAGAAGTTCATGCGCTCCAACCAGGGCACGCTGATTCACCACAAGCCGCGCGTCAACGCCGGTCAGAAGGTCAAGGCCGGTGATGTGCTCGCCGACGGCTCCTCGACCGACAAGGGCGAGATGGCGCTCGGCAAGAACCTGATGGTCGCCTTCATGTCCTGGGAGGGCTACAACTTCGAGGACGCCATCATCCTCTCCAAGCGCCTCGTGCAGGACGACGAGCTCACCTCGATCCACATCGAGGAGTACGAGAATCGACGCCCGCACGACCAAGCTCGGCGAGGAGGAGATCACCCGCGACATCCCCAACCGCTCCGAGGAGTCGCTGCGCAACCTCGACGATCGCGGCATCGTCCGCGTCGGCGCCGAGGTCATCTCCGGTGACCTGCTCGTCGGCAAGGTCACGCCCAAGGGCGAGACCGAGCTGACCGCCGAGGAGAAGCTAATCCGCGCGATCTTCAAGGAGAAGGCGCGCGAGGTTCGCGATACCTCGCTGAAGGTGCCCCACGGTGAGGGTGGCGTCGTGATCGACGTCAAGACCTTCAGTCGCGACGCCGGCGACGACCTGCCGCCGGGCGTCAACGACCTCGTACGCGTGTTCGTCGCCAAGAAGCGCAAGATCTCCGAGGGCGACAAGCTCGCGGGACGTCACGGCAACAAGGGTGTGATTTCCAAGATCGTCGATCAGCAGGACATGCCGTTCCTCGAGGACGGCACCCCGGTCGACGTGATTCTCAACCCGCTCGGCGTCCCCTCGCGCATGAATGTCGGGCAGATCCTCGAGACGCACCTCGGCTGGGCCGCCGCGCAGGGCTGGTACGACGACGGCACCGACGCCTACAAAGAGGCCAGCGGCGAGCGCAAAAACGGCGCGCCGCCCCGCGTCTACGTTTCCACTCCCGTGTTCGACGGCGCGACCGTCGAAGACGTCGACCACGCCCTCGTCAAGTGGCAGGACGGCCACGAAGGTCGCATCCGCATGGACATCGACAAGAGCCGTCGTCCCGGCGAGCAGGCCTCCGGCAAGATGACGCTCTTCAACGGGCGCACCGGTGAGCCCTTCGCCCAGCAGGTGACCGTCGGGTACATGTACATCCTGAAGCTTCTGCACCTCGTCGACGACAAGATCCACGCCCGCTCCACCGGTCCCTACTCGCTCGTCACCCAGCAGCCGCTGGGCGGCAAGGCGCAGTTCGGCGGGCAGCGCTTCGGCGAGATGGAGGTCTGGGCGCTGGAGGCCTTCGGTGCCGCCTACACCCTGCAGGAGATGCTCACGATCAAGTCCGACGACACCGTCGGGCGCGTCAAGGCCTACGAGGCGATCGTCAAGGGCGAGAACATCGCCGAGCCCTCGATCCCCGAGTCCTTCAAGGTGCTGCTCAAGGAGATGCAGTCCCTCGCGCTCGATGTCAACGTCGTCTCCGACGAAGGTCAGCGCGCCGAGATGCGCGACGAAGACGACGACCTCCTGCGCGCCGCCGAGGAGCTCGGCATCGACCTCTCCGGAGTTCGCGCCCCCGCCCCCGGTGCCGAGCAGGCGCCCGACGGCGAGGACGACGGCGACGGCGAGGTCGCCGACGAGCAGCCCGCGGCCGTGACCGACGAGGACACCGCCGAGGATCTCGACGGTGAGGCCGGCCTCGGCGTCGAGGATCTGCTCGCCGGCGGCGTCGGCGACCTCGACATCGACGCGCTCGGCGATGGAGTGCTCGAGCCGGAGCTCGCCGAGGACGAGAACGAGGCCGAGCCGGAGCTTGCCGAGGAGACCGAGACGTAGAGGGCCCGCGGCCCGCGACAACCTCGCGCGGGCCGCCACACCAGCAGCCGCAGATCCACCGCAGCGCACCGCATACCCGTTTCACCCGCGAGCGAAAGCGCCACCAGATGATTGACATCAATAACTTCGACGCAATTGAGATCAGCCTCGCCTCCTCCAAGCAGATCCGCAGCTGGAGCTCCGGCGAGGTCACCAAGCCCGAGACGATTAACTACCGCACCCTCAAGCCCGAGAAGGACGGCCTCTTCTGCGAGCGCATCTTCGGGCCCACCAAGGACTGGGAGTGCTACTGCGGCAAGTACAAGCGCGTGCGCTACAAGGGCATCGTCTGCGAGCGCTGCGGCGTGGAGGTCACACGCTCCAAGGTTCGCCGCGAGCGCATGGGTCACGTCGACCTCGCCGCGCCCGTCAGCCACATCTGGTTCTTCAAGGGCGTCCCCAGCCGCATCGGCTACCTGCTCGACATGGCCCCCAAGGAGCTCGAGAAGGTTCTCTACTTCGCTGCGTCGATCGTCACCTGGGTCGACGACGAGGCTCGCCAGAAGGATCTCGAGACGCTCGAGGTCGAGGTGAACAAGGTGCTCGACTCATACGCCGCCGAGCGCGAGGAGCGCGTGCTCGAACTGCGCGAGTCGCTCGAGCGCCGCGAGAAGTACCTCCAGAACGGCAAGCAGACCAACTTCTCCGACGAAGACCACCTGTGGGCCGACTCGCTCGACATTAACCTCTCCAAGCTCTCCGATGAGGACCGCGAGAAGCTCACCAAGGAGCTGCGCAAGACCTTCGAGGCCGACATCGCCGACACCGAGGCCTACATCGAGGACGCCGCCGAGCGCATGCGCAACGTGTGGGAGCTCTTCAAGACGATGGAGCCCAAGCAGATCGAGCACGACGAGACCACCTTCCGTGAGCTCAAGGAGCGCTTCGGCTCGCCCTACGGCTTCGGTGAGTACTTCCGTGGCGGCATGGGCGCTGAAGCCGTGCGCGACCTCCTCCAGCAGGTTGACCTCGAGGCCGAACGCGTCGAACTCGAGGAGCAGGTCAAGACCGCCAAAGGTCAGAAGCAGGCTCGCGCCGTCAAGCGCCTGAAGGTCGTCAGCGCCTTCATCCAGTCCGGCAACAAGCCCGAGCAGATGGTGCTCGACGCCGTTCCCGTGATCCCGCCGGAGCTGCGCCCGATGGTGCAGCTTGACGGCGGGCGCTTCGCGACCTCCGATCTCAACGACCTCTACCGCCGCGTGATCAACCGCAATAACCGCCTCAAGCGGCTACTCGACCTCGGCGCGCCGGAGATCATCGTCAACAACGAGAAGCGCATGCTCCAGGAGGCCGTCGACGCACTGTTCGACAACGGCCGCCGCGGGCGCCCCGTCACCGGTCCCGGCAACCGTCCGCTGAAGTCGCTCAGCGACATGCTCAAGGGCAAGCAGGGACGCTTCCGTCAGAACCTGCTCGGCAAGCGCGTGGACTACTCCGGGCGCTCGGTGATCGTCGCCGGCCCCTACCTCAAGCTGCACCAGTGCGGGCTGCCGAAGATCATGGCGCTCGAGCTCTTCAAGCCGTTCATCATGGCGCGCCTCGTCGAGCGCAAGTCCGCGCAGAACATCAAGGCCGCCAAGAAGATGGTCGACTCGATGATCGGCGAGGTCTGGGACGTGCTCGAGGAGGTCATCCACGAGCACCCCGTGCTGCTCAACCGCGCACCCACGCTGCACCGACTCGGCATTCAGGCGTTTGAGCCGCTGCTCGTCGAGGGCAAGGCGATTCAGGTCCACCCCCTCGTCTGCCACGCCTTCAACGCCGACTTCGACGGTGATCAGATGGCAGTCCACCTGCCGCTCTCCGCGGAGGCGCAGGCCGAGGCGCGCATCCTGATGCTCTCCTCCAACAACATCCTCTCACCGGCGCACGGCGCGCCGCTGGCGACGCCGACCCAGGACATGATCCTCGGCGCCTACTACCTCACCTACGGGCCCGAAGCCGATGAGCTCGGCGGCAAACAGGAGCTGCTGCAAACCGGCAAGTGGCCCGCCGGCGAGGCGCGCCCGCATGTGTTCCGCACCGCTCAAGAGGCCGAGCTCTCCTATGAGGCCGGTGTGGTCACGTTGCACGACGTCGCCGAGTTCCGTCCCTTCGGGCGCGAGGGCGGTCACATCCTCACGACCGTCGGGCGGATCGTCTACAACGACCGCATCGAGCGCGCCCTCGCGGAGGCGCTCGGGGATGAGTTCGACGCCACCAAGTACCTGTTCGTCAACCAGTCCATGAAGAAGCGCGACACCACGCGCCTGATCGACATGCTCGTGCAGACCTACGGCGCGACCACGATCTCGCTCGTACTCGACGCCTTCAAGGATCTCGGCTTCAAGTACTCCACGCAGGCCGGCATCACGATCTCCAAGAACGACGTCGTCGTCCCGCCCGAGAAGCAGTCGATCCTCGACAAGTACGACAAGCTCGTCGGGGACATCACCGGCCAGTACGACGACGGTCTAATCACCCAAGAGGAGCGTCACGAGGCCGTCGTGGAGAAGTGGAACGCGGCCACCGACGAGGTCGCGGAGGCGATGGTCGAGAACCTCGACACGCTCAACCCGATCTTCATGATGGCCAACTCTGGGGCGCGCGGATCCTTCAAGCAGATCCGCCAGCTCGCCGGCATGCGCGGCCTGATGGCCAACCCGAAGGGCGAGATCATCGAGCGTCCGATCAAGGCCAACTTCATGGAGGGCCTGTCGGTGCTCGAGTACTTCATCTCCACCCACGGCGCCCGAAAGGGACTCGCCGACACCGCCCTACGCACCGCCGACTCCGGCTACCTCACCCGGCGCCTCGTCGACGTCGCGCAGGACGTGATCATCCGTGAGCCCGACTGCGGCACCGAGGACTACATCGAGATGGCCGTGTTCAAGGACGGGGGAGACCCCAACGACGATCTCGTCGGTCGCTTCGCGGCCAAAGAGATCGCGACCAAGCGCGGGCGCGTGCTCGCCGAGCAGGGTGTCGAAATCGGACGCCCCGAGTTCGCCGAGATGGTCAAGGCATTCCAGGACGACCACGATCGCGGCACCCACATCACCGTGCCCGTGCGCTCGGTGCTCAAGTGCGAGGCGCTCAGCGGCGTATGCCAGGCCTGCTACGGACGCGCGATGGCGACCGGTCAGCTCGCGCAGATCGGCGACGCGGTCGGCATCATCGCCGCCCAATCGATCGGCGAGCCCGGCACGCAGCTGACGATGCGCACGTTCCACACCGGCGGTGTCGCCGGAGCGGACATCACGCACGGTCTGCCGCGCGTGGTGGAGCTCTTCGAGGCGCGCAAGCCCAAGGGGCTCGCGCAAATCGCCGAGCAGGACGGGACCGTCTCGATCGAGGAGTCCGAGAAGGCGCTCACCGTCGTCATCACCGACGCCGCCGGTGAGGAGCACCGGCACGCCTTCCCGCGGCGCACACGCCTGTTCGTGCGCTCCGGCGAGCAGATCGTTGCCGGGCGTCAGCTCAATGAGGGCTCGCTCTACCCGCACGACCTGCTCAAACTGCGCGGGCGCACCGAGACCGAGCGCTACCTCGTCAACGAGGTGCAGGAGGTCTACAAGTCCCAGGGCGTCGACATCAACGACAAGCACATCGAGCTGATCGTGCGCCAGATGCTCAAGAAGGTGCGCGTCGACCAGAAGGGCGACACCGACTACCTACCGGGCCAGTTCGTCGACCGCTTCGAGTTCGCGCGCATCAACGCCGACCTGCAGACCGCCGATCGCGAGACCGCGCAGTACGAGGACATCATCCTCGGGATCACCAAGGCCTCGCTGAACACCGACTCGTTCCTCTCCGCGGCCTCCTTCCAGGAGACCACCAAGGTGCTGACCGATGCGGCCCTCGAGGGCAAGATCGACCGGCTCAACGGGCTCAAGGAGAACGTGATCATCGGCAAGCTGATCCCCGCGGCCACCGGTCTCAAGCGCTACCGGCGCATCGAGATCGAGCCCGCCGAGCCGCTCCCGCGCGCGATCGACGAGGTTGGCCTACTCGACCAAGACGAGATCGCGGCCGAGCTCGGCCTGCAAGGTGCCGACGCCCTCGGCGGTGGCTACGGTCAGGAGTTCGACGCCGACCTCGCCTCGCTGGAGAAGATCGGCGCCGGTGGCACCGACCCCGGCTTCGTCGAGGAGCTCGCCGAGCTCGAAGTGCCCGAGGAGACCCTCGACATCCCCGTCGAGGTTCCCTCCGACACGCCCGAGTAAGCCTGGCGCGCTAGCCCGGCGCGCCCGCGAGGGCGCCGCCGGGCTCAGTGCCCGGCTCTTATGCCGTGCGCCTCGCCTGCGCGGCTCCGCGACGGTACTCAGACGACCTGCACGACCTCGACCCCCGCATCGTCGAGTACATCCTGGCCGTCGAGCACCGCGTAGCCCTCGCGAAAGTAGAGCTTCGCGATACCCGCCGCCGCGATCAGCTTCGCGCACGGCGGGCACGGGAAATCGGTCACATACAGCACCGCTCCCTGAGTCGCCAGCCCGTCGCGCGCGGCCTGCGAGATCAGGGCCGCCTCCGCGTGCGTCGCGGTCGAGAGCTCCAAACCGACGCCTTTGTAGAAGTTCGCGCGCGGATCGCCCGCCGCGTAGGCGCTCAACGGATGCGGGTTGTGCACGTTGGCGCTCGCACGCACCTCACCGCTCTGCAGGCGGATCGCCGCGCCGACCCGCCGCCACCAATCCACACTGCTCGCCGCCGCCGCCTCCGCGGCCTGCGCGAGATCCGCGTAGAGCTCCGTCGCCGGCACCGTTCGCTGCGGCCGCGGACGCAGCAACTGCGCGGTTCGTGTCTTGTCCCAGCGCAGGAAGACCGTATCGAACAGCACCTCGCAGCGCTCGAAGAACCGCTCCGCCAGTTGGTAGCTGACGTCCTCCGCCGGCATCACGATCCGCGCGCTCTCCTGTGCAAGCGCGCGGGCGCCGTCCGCATCCAGCACCGCGACCTCCGTGCACAGGCCCCACGCGGAGACCGCGCTCGCGATCAGCTCCGCGGGGAGCGCGCGGATGTCCTTCGCGAGCGGGCGGTAATCGACATACAGCTCCGCTCCCACCACCAACAGCCGTCCGCCGCGCGCGTGGGCCTCAAAGAAGCGCCGGTAGCCCTCGTGCAGGATCGGTACGTACGCGACGGCTACGCGGTCGCTAGCGCGGTTGCCCCCCGTCCCGCTCCGCGGCTCACTCACGCTTGAGAACCGTGTCGATCAGACCCGGCAGCACCTCCGCGAGCTTCGGCCCCAATCGCTCGCCGAGATGCATATAGAGCTGACGGATGCGCTCGCTGGTTGTAACGGCGGCCTGACGCTCCAAGACGTGCACCTCTCCGCAGAGCTCCAGCAGCTGCTGCTGTTCGGCTTCGCTGTAAGAGTGATCCTCGGAGAGCACCAGCACGTCCGGTCGCACCGCACCGATCAGCGCCCAGCGCGCTTCGTCATCGGCCTTCAAAAAGATCACGTCGACCGGACGCTGATGCGCGAGCATCTCCAGGCGCTCGGACTGCGGCACCATTGGACGATCCTCGCCCTTGCGGCGGCGGATCTTCGCGTCGCTGTCGACACCCACGATCAACACGTCTCCGAGCTCCTTCGCCTTCGCGAGGTACTTCACGTGCCCGAGATGCACCAGGTCGAAGGAGCCCGATGTCAGGACCAGTCGCAGCCCGATGCCCCGCAGGTGCTCCGCGAGCTCCGCGAGCGACTCCAAGGAACCGATCAGACGCTCCTCGAAGTTCACGTCGGAGCTGAAGATGCCGCTGGTTATCGCCATGGGACTCTGGGAGGGATCCTGTCGCGTCTCGCTAGGAGGGTTCACTCGGACTCTGGGCCTCGCGGCTGACGCGAAAGCGCACCGTGTGCTCCGGAGCGTCATCCAGTGCGACGAAGTGCACGTGCAGGTGCGCGACGCTGCCCCCGTTGTAGCGCATGTCTCCGCTGCGCTCCACCGTCGCCACCGCCAGCGGCGCCAGCTGCGCCTTCAGCTTGCGCTTGAGCGACCACAGCTCCGCGCCCGCCGCGTCCGGCAGCTCCTCAAAAGCGCACACGTGCCGGTGCGGCACGATCAGATAGTGCGCGCGCGTGCCCCCGTAGGGATAGTCGTTGCGCGTCACATACCAGTGCTCGCCGCTGAGCTCGACCGGTTCGCGATGGTAGGCCGCGAAGTGCTCCGGACAGAACACGCAGATCCCCGCCGCCTCGAGCTCCTCCATGTACCGGCGCTGCTGCTCGCCCCGCGCAGCGGGGAGGTGATAGAGGGTTTCAGTGGGCGCGCTCATAGGTACGAAAGACGAAGGACAGATCGTTCTCAAACAGCGGCTCGCTCTCCTGCACGCAGCGCCAATCTCCGGGCGCGAGCTCCGGGAAGAACACGTCGCCGGGCGGGCTCGCCGCGACGTGCGTAGCGTAGACGCGATCCGCGAACGCCAACGTCTGCTCGTAGACCGATGCGCCGCCGATCACGAAGCAGTCCTCCCCGACCGCGCGCAGGGCGGCGTCCAGGCTCGCGTGCACCTCCACGCCCGCCGCCTCGAAGTCCGGGTTGGCGCTGATCACGAGGTTGCGCCGCTCGCGCAGCGGACGGTGCGCGTCGGGGAGCGACTCGAATGTCCGCCGCCCCATCAGTACCGTGTGGCCGATCGTCAGCTCGCGGAAGTGCCGCAGGTCGCTCGGCAGGCGCCACGGCAGCTCGCCGTGGTAGCCGATCGCGCGGTTCTCGGCGTGCGCTACGACGATCGCAAGCACTCCCCGACTCAGCTCAGTACCGGGATGTCGCGGATCGCCGCGTGCGGCTTGTAGTCCGCGATCTCGAAGTGCTCGCCGCGGAAGTCGTGGATGTCGCTGACCCGCCGCCCCGCCTCCGTCAAGCGCAGCGTCGGCAGCCGCCGCGGCTCGCGCGCGAGCATCTCCTCGACGTGCTCGAGCTGGTTGACGTAGATGTGCGCGTACTGGATCCAGTGCACGTACTCCACGAACTCATACGACGTCAGCTGCTCCAGCATCAGGCCGAGCGCGGTGTACTGGATCATGTTCGACGGCACCCCGATCGGCGTGTCGCCGGAACGCTGGTTGTGAACCAGATGCAGCTTGCCGTCGAGCACCAGCGCGTGCACCCAGCCGTGGCACGGCGCGATCGTGTTGCGCGACTTGACGCCGCGCTCGCGTCGATTGGCCTGTGGGATCCACGGGCTGACGACCGCGGTGCGGTCCTCCGGCAGGTCGCGCAGCTTATCGACGAGGTGCGCGAACTGGTCGAATCCCGCGTCCTCCTCGTCGAAGTCCGTCGTGAAATGTCGGAACGCGTGCCCGTAGGAGCCCGGGCCCAGATCGCCGGTCTCAAGGCCCCGGCTCGCGCACTTCTCCTCCGTCGCCCACGGCCCCCACCAGTCGCAGCCGAACTCCGCGAGCTCCTGCAGCGTACGCGCGCCGTTGATGAACGCGCACAACTCCCCGATCGCCTTCGGCGCGAAACCGCCGATCGAGCGCTCGGTGATCACCGCCGCGCCGTGCGCCATCGCGAAGCGCATCTGGCAGCCCGCCAGCGCGAGCGCGTCCACGCCCTGCTTGGTCTGAACCCGCGTTCCCGTATCGCGAATCGCCTCGAGCATGTCGCGGTACTCGGTGCTGATACGGCGTTGCGCGAAGGGCAGGTAGTCGGGCATCGGCTGGGTCGCGATGATAGGGGAGGGGCTCGACACCGCCCGCGCAATCACCGCGTCTTCGCAGTCCAGGGCGCCGGGACCGGCTCCGTCGCGCGGTGCGCTGAGAGATTTCTCACCGGCGCGACCGCGACATCGGCCGTGCTGTGCTGTTCTGAGGCAGGGATGACTGCGCGCGAGCTCACGCGCCGATCGTTGCTGGCGGCCGCCGCGGGCGCCGCGGCCGGTGGTTTGCTGCGCCCCCGCGTCGCCCTCGGACGGGCGCGAGTGGTGGAAGTCCCGAGCGACGCCGCCGCGCCCGCGCCCGTGTACGCGCGCGGCGGGGCACTCGAGCTTGCGAGCCCCGTGCTCCCCGCCGGCGGCGGACAGCCCGCGATCATCGCGCGCGAAGTCTGGGCTCGCGGGCGCTGCACGCCGCGCGTCGCCCCCGAATACGGATCGGTGCAGCTCGCATTCGTGCACCACACCGAGAATCCCAACGGTTATGCCGCGAGCGAAGTGCCCGCGATGCTGCGTGCGATTTTTCTCTTCCACCGCGACACCAACGGCTGGAACGACATCGGCTACAACTTCGTGCTCGACCGCTTCGGGCGCATCTGGGAGGCCCGCGCCGGAGGTATCGACGAGCCCGTCACCGGGGCGCAGGCCGGCGGCTACAACTACTGCTCGACCGGGATCGCGGTCCTCGGCGAATACGGCGGCGTGCGTATCTCGCCCGCCGCGCGCGCCGCGCTCGTGCGGCTGCTCGCGTGGAAGCTCGCGCTGCACGGCACGCCCGTCGCGGGCCGCGTCGTCGTGCGCGTCAATCCCGCCGGCGCCGTTTACAGCCGCTATCCCGTCGACGCCCGCGTCTCGCTTCCGCGCGTCGCCGGCCACCGCGATGCCGACAGCACCGAATGCCCCGGCAACGCGCTCTACGGCGAGCTGCCCGCGGTGCGACTGAGCGCCGCGCACGCGCAGGGCACGCCCGCCCGCCTCACGCTCGCACAGCAGCAGTCCGCGCCCGTCGCTCCCGGCACCGCCGCCCCAGAAGCCGCAGTGGTCGCGACACTCGATGGCGTGCTCGCCCTGCTCGGTCCCGGCGGTGCCGCAGTGGGTGGGACGCCCATTGCGGGCGCGCCGATCGCAATCCAGGCGCGCAGCGTCAATCGTCGCGGCGAGCTCGTGCGCGAGCAGACGCTCACGCAGGCCCAGACCGCGGCCGACGGTAGCTGGTCGCTGCCGCTCTACGCATCCGCGCCCGGCGCGCCCACACTAGCCTCCGGTACGACGCTGCGCGCGCTGTGCCCCGGCACAAGCGGCGTGCCCGCCGCCGTCTCGCCGCCGCTGCGCCTGGCGGGGGCTTTCGCGCTCGCGCCGGCCGCGAGTGTCGCGCCGGCCGCCGCCACCGCGACCGGCTAGCGACGGCCCCAGCGCCGGCCGCATGTCCCGGTCGGGGGTCGTCCGTCGTGCAAAGGGAGAGAAATGCGCGCGGGAAAGGACTCGCCCCACGGTATGGCCGCCATCATCTTCGATCTCGACGAGACGCTGCTCGATACGAGCATGCTGCGCACCGATCGCCAGCCCGGGCGCTGGCGGCAGCTCGCGATGCGTCTCGACGAGGCCGAGCCCTACGCTCATCGGGAGGCGAGCGTGCAGGCGGCGGAACTGCCGGCCCGCGCTCGGAAGCTCGGGTTTCTAGTCGGCATCCTCACCGATAGCCCGCGCTGGTATGCCGAGAGCCTGCTCGAGGCGTTTGGCATCCCCTACGACGCGCTGCTCACAGGGTCCGACGGTTACGCACCCAAGCCCGATCCGAGCGCCCTGCGTGCGCTCGCGGCCACGCTGGGCGTGCCCATCGAGCGATGCGTGGTGGTCGGCGACGAGGACGCCGACATCGGCGCCGCGCGGAGCTCGGGCGCGCTCAGCATCGGTGTCGCCTGGTCGGGGCGTCCGCCGCGGTCATGGCTTCGCCGTTGGCCCGACGTCGCGATCGCTCGGCCCGACCGGCTCGTCGACGTGTTGCGGTGCCCAGCCGGCCGGCTTCCCTGTGCCGAGGCGATCATCAGAGGCACCCAACCATGCTGGCACTGGGGCTCGCTGCTACGGCTCGGGGATGGCCTCTTCGGTGCCGGGCGCTACTACACGCGGTTCGACAGTCACCATCCCGCAGACAAGTTCTCGCGGCTCATCATCCGCGCCAAGAGCGATCGCCGGGCCGCCGCGCGGATCGGCGAGCTCCTCGCCGCGCCGGCCGTCGCCAAGTGGCGCGGGGAAATCGATCTCGTGACGTCCGTCCCGCCCAAGCCCGGCCAGGCCCACGATCGCTTCGCCCCCGCGAGAGCCGCCGTTGCCGAGGCGACCGCCGCCGTCGGCGGCGGCGAAATCCTGCGACAGCGCTTCGACGATCCCAGCTACAAGCGCCAGCGCGCAAGTGCCCGAGCCAAACGCGTAGCCGGGCGCTTCGTGGCGGCCGCGCTGAGCGGTGAGCGCGTGCTGCTACTCGACGATGTGATCACCAGTGGTGCACAGGTCAGGGAGTGCCGGCGTCAGCTGCTCGAGCGCGGCGCGAGCCTGCAGCGGCGTCCTGCGGCTCGTGACCAGCGGGCCCTACGGCCACTTCATTGGCTGCTCGAACTATCCGCGTGGCTGTCGCCACACCGAGTCCGCGCCCCGGTTGTGAGCGCCGCGCTCCCCGACTGAGAAAGTCGGTGCGACTGTCAATCGCGCTCGCGCGCCGACCGCTGCCTCGCCAGCTCGGCGACGGCAAGCAGCTCTGCGAGGTTCTCGCTGCTCGCCGCGTGCGCGACCGGTCGATCGCCCAAACGCGCGCACAGGGAGCTCGCATCGCGCCAGGCCGGCAGGATTGAGCACAACTCGCGTGCGGGACGCTCCAGCAAAGCCCGCAGGCCCTCGCTGGCGCTGCTCCCGTCGCACGGAATCGCACAGAAGACCGCTCGTCCCTGTGTCGCCGCGAAGCGCACGGTGTGCATCGTGCCGCTGCGCACCCCGCTCTGTGCGACGACCACGGCGACCGACAGTCCGCTTTGCAAGCGGTCGCGCGCCACCAGGTGATGTGGGCGAGCATGCTCGTCCGGGGGCTGCTCGGAGATCAGCGTCCCGCCGGTTTCGAGGATGCGCGTCGCTAGGCCCTTGTTCGCCGCCGGGTAGATCCGGTCCAACCCGCCGCCCATCACCGCGATCGTCGGTGCCTCGCGCTCGATGGCGGTGCGGTGGGCAATCGTGTCGATGCCCTTGGCCAGTCCGCTGACGATGCCCCACCCGGCCTCCGCGGCGGCGCCGGTGAGCTCCTCGGCTGCGGATACTCCGCAGGTCGTCGGCTCGCGCGTGCCGACGACCGCCACCGACTGTTCGCGAGCGAGCAGCTGCGCGTCGCCGCGCACGTAGATCAACGGCGGTGGGTCCGCGAGCTCGCGTAGGCGCTCCGGATAGCGCTCGTCGAAGAAGGTCAGGAGCTCGATATCGGTGCGCGCGTACTGCTCAACGCGAGCCCACGCCCACTCGAGTGCCTCCTCCAGTCGCCGGCCGTGGCGATCGACCAGACGCTCCATCTGCGTGGCGTGAAGAGTCGCACGCAGAGCCCGCGCCGGACCGATCCGCGGCAGTGACTGCAGCGCCAGCAGGCCGGCGGGGGAACGGAGGTCCGGGGGCGCGAGCGACGCCATCGAGGCTCCCTCTCGCGGACGTCCAATCCCGCCATCGCGGTCTCCGGTGGACTCAATCGGGTGCACACAGCTCACTCTAGACAGCGGTGGCGACAGCAGACAGGCGTGTGCGGTCAGGGCGCCCGTGCGCCCGCCACCCAGCGCCTCAGCCGCTCGACGTGCGCCGCGGTGATCCCGACATCGGCATCTGTCTGCACCAGCAGCGTCGGCGCCGCGCGCGCGGCGGCCCAGGCGTGACAGGTCTCGTCGAGACAGTCATCGATCCACGCCAGCGCCCGCGCGCCCGCGTAAGTGTCGATCGCGTCGAGCTTCCAGTGCCCGCGCGTGCTGCGCTCCGCGCCGCTGCCCGCGACCCCGCTCTTCGTCCGCACCGCGGGGGCGAAGCGCAGGAACGGCAGCTCGGCGGGCAGGCCCAGCAACGACGGTAGGTGTTCGTTGGCCCGCTCCTCCCAGCCGCTGCACCAGACGAGCTCGAAGATCTCGCCCAGCGCGAGCAGGTGAGCGGCCGCGGTGGCCGAAAGGAAGTGCGGGATGCCGTCGATCGAGTGGAACGACCCCGCCGGCGGCGCGTGGGGCGAGAAGCCGAAGAGGGAGACAACTCCGTCGATGTCCACCAGCAGCAAAGGCCTTGTTAGGTGGGCATTAAGCGACATGTGCGTTACGCGCCCTTTAGCTCCGGCAGAGGTTTCGACGGCTAATCTGCCCGAATCGATGCGGGGCAGTAAAGCACTCCGCTACCCCTGCCGATGGACCCTCGCGTCGGCAGCATCGCACGCAACACACAGACCATGACATTCGATCTCGGCATACTCCTCGCCCTCGCCTGCGCCTTCGTGGCGAACCTCGGCTTCTTCTACAAGTACCGCGGTGCCGGGGAAGTCCCCCAGGTCAGCGTGCGCCATCCGCTGCGCTCCGGGCGCGAGCTGTTCTCCTCCAAGTGGTTCACGCTGGGGATGATCATCGCCACCGCCTCCTGGGGTCTGCACGTCGCGGCGCTCGCGCTCGCGCCGATGTCCGTCGTGCAGGTCGCACTCGCCGGGGGCGTCGTGCTGATCGCGGTGATGGCCGACCGCCTGTTCGGTTTTCGCGTTGGCCGCCGCCAGTGGCTCGGGCTGTGGCTCACCGCCGCCGGTCTCGTGCTGCTCGGGCTGACGCTGCCCGCGATGCACGGTACGCACTCGCATTTCTCGCCCGCGGTGATGATCTCCTTCGAGGCGGGCCTGTTCGGGCTGGGAGGCCTGTTGATCATGGGCCCGCGGATGGGCGGTCAGGCCGAGCATCACGGCGTGATGCTCGGTGCCGCTTCTGGCGTCCTGTTCGGGGTCTCCGATACCTCGATCAAGGCGCTCACCGGAATCGTCGGCGCGCACGGCGCGCTCGGCGTGCTGCTGAGCCCGTGGTTCGCGGTGGCGCTGCTCGCTTCAATCGTCGCCTTCTACGCCTCCGCGCGGGGTCTGCAGGACGGAGACGCCGTCCCCGTCATCGCGGTCACCGGCGCCGCGGCCAACATCGCGGGGATCGCCGGTGGGATCGTCGTGTTCGGCGACCCCGTCGCCGGCAGCCCCCTGGGAATCGTCTGCGAGGCGCTCGCTTTCGTGCTGGTCATCACCGCCTCGGCGCTGATGCCCGCGCCGGTGCGCGCGGCCGGTGTCGGCACCTCAGCGGCCGCCGGGGCCTCCGCGGCGTAGCCTCGGCGCCGGCGCTGCTACCATCCCCGGCCGGATGCCAACGACCTCTCAGCTTGTGCGCAAGGGCCGCGTCGCCCCGAAGAAAAAGCTCGCCACTCCGGGCCTCAAGTCCGGCAAGGGGCGCAAGAAGAAGACCGCCGCGCCGCAGCGCCGCGGGGTGTGCACGCGCGTGTACACGACCACCCCGAAGAAGCCTAACTCCGCCCTGCGCAAGGTCGCGCGCGTTCGCATCTCGGGCTCGATCGAAGTCACCGCCTACATTCCCGGCGAGGGTCACAACCTGCAAGAGCACTCCGTCGTGCTCGTCCGCGGCGGCCGCGTGAAGGATCTGCCGGGCGTGCGCTACAAGGTCGTGCGCGGCACGCTCGACGCCGCCGGCGTCAACGATCGCAAAAAGGCCCGCTCGCAGTACGGCGTGAAGAAAAAATAAGCGATGCCCCGCCGCGCAGCCGCCCAGATCCGTCCGGTCGAGCCGGACCCCGTCCACCGCTCCAAGCTGGTCCAGCAGGTCATCAACAAGGTGATGCTCGACGGCAAGAAGTCGACGGCCGAGCGGATCGTCTACGACGCCCTCGCGCTGCTCGGCGAGCGCAGCGACAAAGACCCGCTGGAGACCCTCGAGGCTTCGATCAAGGCGCTCACGCCGACGCTTGAGGTCAAATCGCGCCGCGTCGGCGGTGCCACCTATCAGGTGCCCGTCGAGGTCGCCGCGCGCCGCGCGCGCACCCTGGCCGTTCGTTGGCTGGTCGAGTTCGCGCGCCAGCGCCGCGAGAAGACCATGGCGCAGCGCCTCGCCAACGAGCTGCTCGATGCGCAGTCCCAGCAGGGTGGGGCGTACAAGCGCAAGGACGACATTTATCGCATGGCGCAGGCTAACAAGGCCTTCGCCCACTACCGCTGGTGAGCGGGGCGAGGACCGGCGCAGCTCGGCGTCCTCGCTCGCTCGTGTGCAGAGCACACTTCGCTCGCTGCGTTCTTGATCTGCTTGGTCCTCGCCCCGCTCACGCGCCGGGCGTCTGAGTGTCGCGGCGCGGGACGCCGATTTTTTAGGGTGGCCCCTTCGGGGCCTGGATGGAGTCACGCCGGGGTTGATCAGCGGCGACTTCGCTGAGACGCTACCGTCGATGTCGAGCGCGCGGGAGCGCTGGTTTGAGTGCGTCCGTAAAAGATCGGCCCGAGCCCTTGACAGGAGACTGTTTGGTACCTAACATTTCGGTACCAAATGAGTTCTGCCGATAGAACACAGCCCTCTGACTCGGGCGCCTCGGTACGCATTGAGCGCCACGTCTGGGTGATCTCGGGCGTCGTGATCCTGGGGATGATCATGTCGATCCTCGACACGACGATCGTCAACGTTGCGCTGGCGACGCTCTCGCATGACCTGCACAGCCCGCTCGCGCAGGTGCAGTGGGTGATCACCGGCTATCTGCTTGCGCTCGCCGCGGTGATCCCCGTCACTGGCTGGGCCGCGCGGCGCTTCGGCGCTAAGCGCGTCTACCTCGTCTCGCTCGTGCTCTTCACTCTTGGCTCCGGCCTGTGCGGGCTCTCGGACTCGACGACCACGCTAGTGATCTTCCGCGTGATGCAAGGCATCGGCGGCGGGATGATCATGCCGGTCTCGATGATGATCATGGCGCACGTCGCCGGGCCGCAACGCGTCGGCCGGGTCATGGGAGTCGTCTCGATGCCCGCGATGCTCGCTCCGATTCTGGGCCCGGTCGTCGGTGGCCTGATCCTGCAGAACCTGCACTGGTCGTGGATCTTCTTCGTCAATGTCCCGATCGGCGTGATCGCGTTCGTGCTCGGCTGGCGGATGCTGCCGCAGACCGACTCCGGTGTCGCCGGAAAGCTCGACGTGCTCGGCGTCGGACTGCTCTCAGGAGGCTCCGCCTTGTTCATCTTCGGCGTCAGCGAACTCGGCTCCGGCGCCGCGCTGGGCTCCCCCGAAGTGCTGCTGCCGGCGATCGGCGGAATCGTGCTCACCATCCTCTTCGTCTTGCACGCGCTGCGCATCGAGCGCCCGCTGCTCGACGTGCGCCTGTACGCCAATCGCGTCTTCGCGGGCGCCTCGTTCGTCAACTTCGGCCTCGGCGCTGCGCTGTTCGGAGCGATGATCCTCGTCCCGCTCTACTACCAGGAGGTGCGCGGCGAGAGCGTCATCAACACCGGTCTGCTCAACGGGCCGCAGGGTCTCGGGGCGCTCGTCGCGATGCCGCTCGCGAGCCGTCTGACGCAGCGCTTCGGGGGCGGTCGCGTCGCACTCGGCGGCGTGTCGCTCTTGTGCATCAGCACGATTCCTCTCGCGTTCCTCGGCGCGCACACCTCGATCCTCGCGATCTCGCTGCTGCTGGTGGTGCGCGGGGTCAGCATCGGGATGTCCTTCATGCCCGCCATGAACGCCGCCTTCGCATCGATGCGCCCGGAGCAGATCTCCGATGCGACGCCCCAGATCAATGTGCTGATGCGCCTCGGAGGCGCGATCGGCACGTCGGTGCTCGCCGTCGTCCTGCAGCGCGCGGCTGTGGCCAATGCGCACACCTCGGCGGGGCTCGCCAACGCGTTTGACACCGCCTACTGGTGGGCGCTCGGGATCGCGATCCTGTCACTGATCCCCTGTCTGATGCTGCTGCGCGCCGAGCGCCCCGCCGGTGATCGCGCGCGCGCGGCGGACCCCGAGGCCGCGTCCGCGCTCGCCGAGCCGGTCGGAGTCTGATGACACCGCTCGCCGACCAGGTGGGTGCGGCGGAGCTCGAGAGCACACCGGCCGCCGCTTCCCCCGAGCCGCCGCGGACCGCCGAGCTGCAGGAGCTGGGCGCTGCATTTCGCTCGGTCTTTCGCTGTCTAAGTCGCCTGCGTGGGCGCGATACCCATCTAGCGGGCAGCGAACTCAGCCACGCCCAGTTCGAGCTATTGCTCGAGCTGCACGAGCGTGGCCCGCTGTCCGCCGGAGAGCTCGCCACCGCCGCGCAGCTCTCGCCCGCGACGGTCACCCAGATGCTCGAGCATCTGGTCGTCAGCGGTCACGTCGAGCGTGTGCGCCTGGAGTGCGACCGACGCGTCGTCGTCTCGCATCTAACCGACCGCGGTCGCCGCGAGATCGAGGCCAAGCGCGCGCGCTGGCAGGCTCGCTGGGAGTACGCCCTCGCCGACGTCGAAGTCGACGAGCTGCGCGCCGCCACACACGTGCTCACGCGCCTGCGCGCCGTCTTCGAGAGCGACAGCTGTCCCCCCGCCGATCAGGCTTAGAAGGGTCACCTCCCAGTCACGCGAGCGTCGGCTGGAACGCGCGGCGAGTGGCGCCGCGCGTACCTCTCAGATGGGATTCTCGGACGGCCAAACCTCTGCTATAGTCGGCATCCGCCCGGTCGGAGGGGTGCTTGTGCGAACAATCTCTCCGCGAGGCGACTCATCGAAACATGGAGACCTCGAGCAGATAGCACCGCGACCGGCCTGAGAACCAGCAGCGCGCGTGGGCCCGAGGGGCCTCTTTTTTTTGCCCGCACGCCACAGCTCGTTCATCATTCGAAGCCCCAGCAAGTCCAACTTCCTCACAGGCGCCGACACCACTCACACTCATGCCACGTAAGTTCACACTTCAGAACACGCGCAACATCGGGATCATGGCGCACATCGATGCCGGCAAGACGACGACGACCGAGCGCATCCTCTACTACACGGGGCGCACGTACAAGATCGGTGAGGTCCACGACGGCGCCGCGACGATGGATTGGATGGAACAGGAGCAGGAGCGCGGCATCACGATCACCTCGGCGGCCACCACGGCCGAGTGGAAGGGCCACCGCATCAACATCATCGATACCCCCGGCCACGTGGATTTCACGGTTGAGGTCGAGCGCTCTCTCCGAGTGCTGGACGGGGCGATCGCGCTGTTCGACTCCGTCGCCGGCGTCGAGCCCCAGTCGGAGACCGTCTGGCGCCAGGCCGACAAGTACCACGTTCCGCGGATCGCCTACATCAACAAGATGGACCGCATCGGCGCCGACTTCGACCGTGGCGTGCAAACGATGATCGAGCGCCTCGGCGCCAAGCCGGTGCCGATCCAGCTGCCGATCGGCGCCGAGAGCGCCTTCCTCGGCGTAATCGACCTGGTCGCGATGAAGGCGATCGTCTACAAGGACGAGCTCGGCAAGGAGCAGGAGATCGAGGAGATCCCCGCGCATCTGCTCGAAACCGCCACCGCCGCCCGCGAGCACCTGCTCGAGGAAGTCTCGCATTACGACGACGAGCTGGTCGAGCTGATTCTCGAGGAGGCCGAGGTTCCCGAGGAGCTGCTCAAGCAGGCGATCCGCAAGGCGACGCTCTCGACCAAGCTGACCCCCGTGCTGTGTGGCTCATCCTTCAAGAACAAGGGCGTACAGCCACTGCTCGACGCGGTCCTCGACTACCTGCCCTCGCCGCTCGACGTGCCCCCGATCGTTGGCCACGAACTGGTCCGCGGCGAGGAGGGCGAGCGTGAGGTCGCGCGCCACGCCGATGATTCTGAGCCCTTTACGGCGCTGGCCTTCAAGATCATGGCCGACCCCTACGTCGGCAAGCTGACCTACTTCCGCGTCTACTCCGGCCGTCTGGAGTCCGGCTCGCGCGTGCTCAACGTCAACAGTGGTCGCACCGAGCGAGTGGGGCGCATCCTGATGATGCACGCCAACGAGCGCGAGGAGGTTCCCGAGGTCTACGCCGGAGACATCGCCGCAGGTGTCGGCATCAAGCAGGTCATGACCGGCGATACGCTTGCCGCTCCGGATGCGCCGGTGCGCCTGGAGAACATCGTCTTCCCGGAGCCCGTGATCAAGGTCGCGGTCGAGCCCAAGACGAAGGTCGACCAGCAGAAGATGTCGGTCGCGCTCGGTCGTCTCGCCGAGGAGGATCCGACCTTCCAGGTGCGCACCAACGAAGAGACCGGCCAGACCGAGATCTCGGGGATGGGCGAGCTGCACCTCGAAGTACTCGTCGATCGCATGAAGCGCGAGTTCGGCGTCGAGGCCAACGTTGGGCGCCCGCAGGTCTCCTACCGCGAGACCGTGCGCGGTACCGCGCAGAAGATCGAAGGCAAGTTCGTGCGCCAGACCGGCGGCTCGGGCCAGTACGGAGTCGTCTATATCGACATTGAGCCCGCGCCCGGCGAGGGCTTCGAGTTCATCAACAAGATCAAGGGCGGCGCGATCCCCTCGGAGTTCATTCCGGCCGTCGAGAAGGGCGTCGAGGAGGCGCTCGAGAACGGCGTCAAGGCCGGCTACCCGATGGTCGACATCCGCGTGACGCTGGTCGATGGCAAGTACCACGACGTCGACTCCTCGGAGATCGCCTTCAAGGTTGCCGGATCGATTGCCTTCAAAGAGGCCGCCAAACGCGCCAAGCCGGTGCTGCTGGAGCCGATCTTCGCGGTCGAGGTCGTCACCCCCCAGGATTTCGTGGGCGACGTGATCGGCGATCTTTCGCGCCGCCGTGGCCGCGTCGAAGGTCAGGAGCCGCGCGGTAATGCGGTGGCCGTCACGGGCACGGCACCGCTGAGTGAGATGTTCGGCTACGCCACCGATCTGCGGTCCAACACGCAGGGGCGCGCCAACTACACGATGCAGTTCGAGGGCTACGAGGAGGTGCCCCCGAACATCGCGGAGAAGATCATCGAACAGCGCACGGGGGAGCCTGTTCCGGCATAGAGGGCGGCGCTGCCGGTCTCGCGAGTTCAAGTCACGACACGCAGATCCTTATTTAGATAGATTTCTCGGGTTGGTCCCATCCAGGTGAGTGCCTGGGTGGCGAGCGACAGAAAAAGGCGATTGAGGAGCGAACACAAGTGGGCAAGGCGAAGTTCGAGCGCGACAAGCCGCATGTCAACGTCGGAACGATCGGTCACATCGACCACGGCAAGACGACGCTGACCGCTGCCATCACGACGGTGCTGGCCGAGAAGGGAGGCGCCGAGGCTCGCAGCTTCGAGGAGATCGACAACGCGCCCGAGGAGAAGGAACGCGGGATTACGATTGCTACCTCGCACGTCGAGTATCAGACCGACAAGCGCCACTACGCGCACGTCGACTGCCCCGGACACGCCGACTACGTGAAGAACATGATCACCGGCGCCGCGCAGATGGACGGCGCGATCCTGGTCGTCTCCGCGGCTGACGGCCCGATGCCGCAAACCCGCGAGCACATTCTGCTCGCCCGCCAGGTAGGCGTGCCGTACATCGTGGTGTTCCTCAACAAGGCCGACATGGTCGACGACGAGGAGCTGCTCGAGCTCGTCGAGGTCGAGGTCCGCGAGCTGCTCTCCGAGTACGACTTCCCGGGTGACGACATCCCGTTCATCATCGGCTCCGCGCTGAAGGCGCTCGAGGGCGACGAGGCCTACAAGGCCAAGATCTTCGAGCTCGCCGACGCGCTCGACAGCTACATCCCCGAGCCCGTTCGCGAGCTCGACAAGCCTTTCCTGATGCCGGTCGAGGACGTCTTCTCGATCACCGGCCGCGGCACTGTCGCGACCGGTCGCATCGAGCAGGGCATCATCAATACCGGCGACACCGTCGAGATCGTTGGTGTGCACGCCACGACCACGACCGTGGTCACGGGTGTTGAGATGTTCCGCAAGATCCTCGACGAGGGTCGCGCGGGCGACAACGTGGGCTGCCTGCTGCGTGGCACCAAGCGCGAGGAGATCGAGCGCGGACAGGTGCTCTGCAAGCCCGGCTCGATCACGCCGCACACGAAGTTCAAGTCCGAGGTCTACGTGCTCAAGAAGGAGGAGGGCGGTCGCCACACGCCGTTCTTCACGGGGTACCGGCCGCAGTTCTACTTCCGTACCACCGACGTCACAGGCGTGGCCCGACTGCCCGAGGGCGTCGAGATGGTCATGCCCGGCGACAACGTCCAGATGGAGATCGAGCTGATCCAGCCGATCGCCATGGACCAGGGGCTGCGCTTCGCCATCCGCGAGGGTGGGCGCACCGTTGGTTCGGGCGTCGTCACAGAGATCATCGAGTAGTAACCACTTGCGCGTCCCTCGGCCCAGTGGCCGGGGGGCGTTCTTTTTTTGCCCAGTCCGATACGAGCCCCTAGCGAGCCCGAGAGCGATTCCACATGGCGCCAGCCACCCAAAACAAGATCCGCATCCGCCTGAAGGCGTACGACACCTCCGCGATCGAGTCCGCCGCGAAGGAGATTGTCGACACCGCCACGCGCACCGGCGCAACGGTCTCGGGGCCCGTGCCACTGCCGACCGAGAAGAACGTCTACTGCGTGATCCGCTCGCCGTTCAAGGACAAGGACTCACGCGAGCACTTCGAGATCCGCACGCACAAGCGCCTGATCGACATTCACCAGCCCACCCCCAAGACGGTCGACTCCTTGCAGCGCCTCGACAACCTGCCGGCGGGCGTCGACATCGAGATTCGTCTCGCGACTTAGCCTGATGGCCGCGATTCTCGCCAAGAAGCTGGGGATGACCCAGGTATTCCAGGATGACGGCAACGTCGAGCGCGTCACGGTCCTGCAGGCCGGTCCGTGCCCGGTGACCGCTGTCCGCACACTCGAGCGCGACGGCTACGAAGCTGTGCAGCTGGCCTTCGGGCAGACCCGCGAGAAGCAGCTGACCAAAGCCGAGCTCGGCCATCTCAAGAAGGCCGATGCGCCGCCGCTGCGCCACCTCGTCGAGTTTCGCGGAGAGGCCGGTGAGCTGCAGCTCGGCGAGAGCGTCACCGTCGAGTCCTTCGAGGTTGGGAGTCGCGTGAAGATCGCCGGAGTCTCCAAGGGCAAGGGCTTTCAGGGCACGATTCGCCGTCACGGCTTCAAGAGCGGCCCCAAGTCGCACGGCTCGCACAACGTTCGCGCCCCCGGCTCGATCGGAGCCTCGGCGACACCGGCGCGCGTCATGAAGGGCATTCGCGGACCGGGACAGATGGGCAACCGTCGCGCCACCCAGCGCGGCCTGAAGATCGTCGACATCGATACCGCGCAGAACCTGCTGTTGATTCGTGGCTCGGTTCCCGGTCCCACCGGCGCCGTGGTGGAGGTTCGCAGCGATGCCTGACGCTCCACTTTTGGGATCACCCTCGTCGGCCTCCAAGCAGGTGTCGCTCGACGAGCGCGCCTTCGCGGCGCGCTTCAACGGGCCCCTCATCCACCAGAGCGTGCGCGCCGAGCAGGCCGCTCGCCGGCGCGGCACCGCCGCGACGAAAACACGCGGCATGGTCTCCGGCGGTGGCGCCAAGCCCTGGCGCCAAAAGGGCACCGGACGCGCGCGCGCCGGCTCGAGCCGCTCGCCGATCTGGACCGGCGGTGGCACCGTCTTCGGCCCGCAGCCGCGTTCCTACACATTCAAGGTCAACCGCAAGGAGCAGCGCGCCGCGTTGCGCAGCGCACTCTCGCTGCACGCCGAGCGCGGCTCGATCGCGATCGTCGACGCCGCCGCGTTCACCACGCCCAAGACCAGCCAGGCGCTCGAGCTCTTACAAGGTTGGGACTCCGCCAGCCGCCCGAGTGGCCCGACGCTCGTCGCGCTCGCCGCCGAGGAGAGCGCCGCGGCGCTCTCGTTCCGCAACCTCGCGCGCGTCTCGGTGCTCGCGCACGAGAACGTGGGTGTTGCCGACCTCCTCGGTGCCGCGTCGATCGTGCTCTCGCAGGCTGCGCTGGAAGGACTCACCGCGCGTGCCGCCAAGGCCGACGGAAAGGGGGCTGAGGTCTGATGGAGCACTCCCAGGTTCTAATCCGACCGGTCGTATCCGAGAAGAGCTACGTGCTCTCGGCGGCCGGCAAGTACACCCTCCGCGTGCATCCCGACGCGCACAAGACCGAGATCCGCCAAGCAGTCGAGGCGCTCTTCGAGGTCCACGTCGTCTCGGTCCGCACGGCCAGCGTGAAGTCCAAGCCCAAGCGGCGCGGCAACACCAAGGGACGCACGCGCAGCTGGAAGAAGGCGATTGTCCAGTTGCGCGCGGGTGAAACGATTCCGATCTTCCAGGGGCTGGAGGGGCTCTAGAGCATGCCGATTCGCAAACCCAAGCCCACCAGCCCCGGTCGTCGCTTCGCCTCCTACCCGGACTTCGCCGAGATCACCAAGACCGAGCCCGAGCGCACGCTCGTCGAAGGGCTCAAGAAGAGCGGCGGGCGCAACGCTCACGGACGCAAGACCGCGCGTCACCGCGGGGGCGGGGCCAAGCGTCTCTACCGTCGCATCGATTTCAAGCGCCGCAAGGACGACATACCCGCGAAGGTCGCCGCGATCGAGTACGACCCGAACCGCTCCGCGTACATCGCGCTGCTGCACTATCGCGACGGCGAGAAGCGCTACATCCTCGCTCCGCAGCGGCTCACCGTCGGCATGAGCGTGAGCTCCGGCGAGGCCGCCGACATCGCCGTCGGCAACTGCCTGCCGCTCGCGCGCATGCCTGTCGGCACGGTCGTGCACAACGTCGAGCTGCAGCCCGGACGCGGCGGCCAGCTCGCGCGCTCCGCCGGCGCTTCGGTCCAGCTGATGGCGCGTGACGGCGAGATGGCGACGCTGCGCCTGCCCTCGGGCGAGATGCGGTTGGTTCGCGCCGAGTGCCGCGCCACCGTCGGTGTCGTCGGCAACGCCGAGCATCAGAACGTCAAGGTCGGCAAGGCCGGGCGCAAGCGCCACATGGGCGTCCGCCCGCAGACACGCGGTGTCGCGATGAACCCCGTTGATCACCCGCACGGCGGCGGCGAGGGCTCGACGACCGCCGGCCGCCACCCCGTGACACCGTGGGGGGTGCCCACGCTCGGTTACCGCACCCGCAAGAAGAACAAGACCTCGAACAGGTACATCGTGCGCGGCCGGCGACGTGGAAAGGGTAAGCAGCGATGAGCAGATCCAGCAAGAAGGGCCCGTGGGTCGAAGAGCGTCTGCTCGCGCGCATCGAGAAGCTCAACGCGGAGAACCGCAAACAGATGGTGCGCACCTGGTCGCGTACCTCGACGATCTTCCCCGAGATGGTCGGACACACGATCGCCGTGCACGACGGCAAGAAGCACATCCCCGTGTTCGTCAGCGAGTCGATGGTCGGCCACAAGCTCGGCGAGTTCGCGCCCACGCGCCATTTCCGCGGCCACTCCGGATCGGGCAAGGTCAGATGAGCGCCGCCGACGAGCAGGATCCGCAGGCCGAGGAGGCCAAGCCGGCGGCCGCCGAGCAGACCGCCGCCAAAGCTTCTGCTGCCAAAGCTTCGCCTGCAAAGGCATCGTCTGCAAAAGAGCCCGCGAAAGATGCGCCTGCCAAAAAGGCGGCTGGCGAGAAACCCGCGGCCAAAGCGAAAGCGGCTAAGGACAAAACCAAAGCGGCGGAGGGCGGCGCGTCTGCGGAGGCCAAAGGTGCGGAGGCCACAGCAGAGAAGCCCGCTGCAAAAAAAGCGAAAGCATCTGCGAAAAAACCGGCCGCGAAAGCCGCGAAGCCCGCTGAGGGGAGCTGCGGGGCGGCCTACAAAAGCACCCGCCGCAAAGTCCAAGCCTGTCGCGAGCGCTTCGAGTTCGACGGCCCGCCGCGCGACCGTGCGTGCGCACGCACGCTACGTGCGCACCTCCGCGCGCAAGGCGCGCATGGTCTGCGGGCACCTACGCGGGAAGTCCGTTCAGGAGGCGCGCGCTATCCTCGCATTCACCCCCCGCGACGTGGCGCGCGATTGGAGCAAGCTGCTCGAGTCCGCGGTAGCCAATGCGGAGAACAACCACGAGCTACTCGAAGACGATCTCGTCGTCCGCGAGGCCTACGCCGATGAGGGGCCGACGATCAAGCGCTTTCGGCCGCGGGCGATGGGCAGGGCGACGCCGATTCGCAAGCGCACGAGCCACCTAACGATCACGCTCACCCCGCGTCCGTAGCGACCACGCGGAAAAGTCAAGCGACCGGGACTGCAAGAGAGAGAAAGAGACGGACAGAAAGCTTTATGGGACAGAAGGTTCATCCAGAGGCCATGCGCGTGGGCTACATCCACGACTGGAAGTCAAACTGGTTCAACGAGCGCCACTTCGCCGAGTACCTGGCCGAGGACATCCGCATCCGCGAGCACATCATCCGCAGGCTCGCGCATGCGGGGCTGTCGGACATCACGATCCGCAAGGACTCCGGCGAGCTGCAGGTCAACATTCACACCGCCCGTCCGGGCATCGTGATCGGCAAGTCCGGCACCGAAGTCGACGCGCTGCGTCGCGACCTGCACCGCATGACCCAGAAGCAGATCAAGGTCAACATCCTCGAGATCAAGCGCCCCGAGCTCGACGCGAAGCTCGTCGCGCAATCGATCGCCGAGCAGCTGCAAAATCGTGTCGCCTTCCGCCGCGCGATGAAGCGCGCGCTCACTAGCGCGATGCGCTCCGGCGCCAAGGGCGTCAAGGTCCAGGTTGCCGGGCGCCTCGGCGGTGCCGAGATGGCGCGCACCGAAAGCTACTCCGACGGTCGCGTGCCGCTGCATACGATGCGCGCCGATATCGACTACGGCTTTCACGAGGCCGCGACCACGTTCGGTCGCATCGGCGTCAAGTGCTGGGTTAACAAGGGCGAGATCATGCCCGAGGGCTACACCGGCGCCGACCTCACCGACATGAGCGCTCCGGCGCCGCCGAACTCCGACCGCGACGGTCGCGGCGGGCGTGATGGCCGTGACGGCCGCGGCCGCGGCCGCGGCGGTAGCGGTGGCCCCGGCGGGCGCGGACGTGGCCCGGGTGGCCCCGGCGGCGGTCGCGGTCCGGGTGGTCCGGGTGGCGGTCGTGGTCCGGGTGGCCCCGGCGGCGGTCGTGGTCCAGGCGGCGGGCGTGGTCCCGGTGGTCCGGGTGGCGGTCGTGGTCCGGGTGGCCCCGGCGGCGGTCGCGGTCCGGGTGGCGGTCGTGGTCCGGGTGGCCCCGGCGGCGGACGTGGTCCGGGCAGTCGCAGTCCGGAGGTCACGCGCTGATGCTCTCCCCCAAGCGCGTCAAGCATCGCAAGCAGCACCGCGGTCGCCGCGGCGGTCCCTCGCGTGCGCAGGTCAAGGTCCAGTTCGGCGAGTACGGGCTGAAGTCCCTCGAGCAGGGCTGGCTCACCAATCGCCAGATCGAGGCCGCGCGAATCGCGATGACGCGCAAGATCAAGCGCGGTGGCAAGGTCTGGATCAACGTCTTTCCCGACAAGCCCGTTACCAAGAAGCCTGCCGAGACCCGCATGGGCTCCGGCAAGGGCTCGCCCGAGGGCTGGGTCGCGGTCGTCAAGCCGGGACGAGTCATGTTCGAGCTCGCCGGGGTTCCCGAGCCGCTCGCGCGGGACGCGATCCGGCTGGCCGCGCACAAGCTGCCCGTCAAGTCCAAGTTCGTGCTGCGTGAGGACTAGCGGGAGGCGATGACGACGATGAATGCGAAAGAGCTGCGCGACATGTCCGCGGGAGAACTTGCCGAGCATCTCGCGACCCTGCGCAAGGATCTCTTCGGACTGCGCTTCGCCAACGCAACCGGCGAACTCGAGAACACCGCCGGGATCGCCCGCGCCAAGCGCGACCTCGCGCGAGCACTGACCGTTACACGCGAGAAGGAACTACATGGCTGACGAACCAGAGAACGAGACCCCCGAGACGGAGACGGCCGCTACGCCGGATACCGGTGAGAGCGCCGCCGAGACGGCCGCCCCCGCCGCGAACGCCGCGCAGGCGGAGCCCGTCGAGCAACTTCCGCCCAAGGAGCGCCGGCGCAAGGCCCGCTCCACCCATAGCGGTAGCGCACGCGAGCCGCGTTCGGCTGAGGAGCGTCACGCCGAGCGCGCGGAGGAGCGCAAGCGCAAGGCCACGCGCCGCCGCGCGCGACGTTTGCAGGAACGCGCCAAGAAGACCGCGGCGCGCGGAGGTGCGACCCCGTCGCCGACCACCGCGCCGGCCGCTCACGAGGAGGGCGCCCGCAAGATTCGCCAGGGTATCGTCGTCTCCGACAAGGCCGACAAAACGATCACCGTGCGGATCGATGTCGCTCGTCGGCACCGTCGCTACGAGAAGATCGTGCGCAGCTCCAGCACCCTGCACGCGCACGACGAGAGCAACGAGGCGCACGCTGGCGACACCGTGCGCGTGGTCGAGAGCCGGCCGCTCTCGCGCACCAAGCGCTGGCGGCTAGTGGACGTACTGGAGCGCGCGCGATGATTCAGAACGAGACCAGGCTGCGCGTTGCCGACAACACCGGTGCGCGCGAGATTCTCTGCATCCGTGTCAAGGGCGGCTCGCGCCGTCGCTACGCCCACGTGGGCGACGTCATTACCGCGACCGTCAAGCAGGCCAACCCGCACGGGACCGTCAAAAAGGGCGAGGTCGTGACCGCCGTGGTCGTTCGCACGAAGAAGCCCTTCGGTCGCGACGACGGCACCTACATCGCGTTCGACGAGAACGCCGCCGTGATCATCGACGATCAGAACAACCCCCGCGGCACCCGCGTCTTCGGGCCCGTCGCGCGCGAACTGCGCGAGCGCAACTTCATGAAGATCGTCTCCCTCGCCCCCGAGGTCATCTGATGCCGCACGCCCGCACAAGTCACGCTCCGCGCAAGATGAAGGTCCGCAGCGGCGACCAGGTCAAGCTGATTGCCGGCAAGGATCGCGGCAAGAGCGGCCGCGTGCTGCGCGTGGATCCCAGCAAGCAGCGCGTCTTCGTCGAGGGTCTAAACATGGTCAAGCGCCACACCAAACCCCAGCAGGTCACCGGCGCGCGCAGCGCGGCGGCGGGCGGAGTGATCGAGCGCGAGGGGCCGATCCACGTCTCCAACGTGATGCTGCTGGATCCCAAAGACAACAAGCCCACGCGCGTCGGCATCGAGCGCGAGAACGGCAAACCATTTCGCGTAGCCAAGCGCTCCGGAACGAGGATCGACTGATGAGCGCCGCGACCGCCGCCCCGCCGCGTCTAAAGACTCGCTACCTGGAGGAGATCCGCCCCCAGTTGACTGAGCGTTTCGGCTATTCCTCCGCGATGCAGGTTCCGCGTCTGGAGAAGATCACGCTCAACATGGGCGTCGGGGACGCCAAGCAGGACTCCAAGGCGTTGAAGGCCGCCCAGGATCAGCTTGCGACGATCGCCGGGCAGCAGCCCAGCATCCGTCGCGCGCGCAAGTCGATCGCCGCCTTCAAATTGCGCGAGGGCATGCCCGTAGGGGTCGCCGTGACCCTGCGCGGCGAGCGTGCCTACGAGTTCCTCGATCGTCTCGTCTCGATTGCGATCCCCCGGATCCGCGACTTCCGCGGTCTCTACTCGCGTTCCTTCGACGGTCGCGGCAACTACTCGATGGGCGTGCGCGAACAGATCATCTTCCCCGAGATCGACTACGACACGATCGACCAGGTTCGCGGCCTGGACATCACGATCACCACCAGCGCCCAGACGGATGTCGAAGCCTTCGCGCTGCTCTCCGCGCTTGGCATGCCGTTCTCGACCTACAACCGCCCGGCCGAGTTCGATCAGGGCGACGCCGCCGACTCCGATCAGGAGGGAACCGACTGATGGCTAAGACCTCGCTGCGCGTCAAGCAGGCGCGGACTCCGAAGTTCAAGACACGCGCCTATACTCGCTGCAACCGCTGCGGACGCCCCAAAGCGGTCTACAAGAAGTTCGGGCTGTGCCGCATCTGTCTGCGCGAGCTCGCCCACAACGGCCAGATCCCCGGGATGACGAAGTCCTCCTGGTAGACACCCTCAGAGGAATTTCAGAGCAACCATGTCCATGACCGATCCCATAGCCGACTTTCTAACGCGGATTCGCAATGCGATCCACGCCGCGCACGAGACCGTCGAGATCCCGGCCTCCACGCTGAAGGCCGAGCTCGCGCGGATCCTCACCGAGCAGGGGTACATCGATTCCTGGTCGGTTGGCCCCGCTCCCGACGGCGCCGCCGGACAGGTGCTCGAGATCCACTTGAAGTACACCGATGATCGCCGCTCCGCGATTTCCGGTCTGCGACGCGTCTCGCGACCGGGACGGCGCACGTATGTACAGGCCGACCGCATCCCCAAGGTTCAAGGCGGCATGGGCACATCGATCGTCTCGACCTCCCACGGCGTCATGACCGGCCACGACGCGCGCGCCGCCGGCGTTGGCGGCGAGGTAGTAGCCCAGGTCTGGTAGGCGCTGGAAACATTCGCTCATGTCCAGAATCGGAAGACAACCCATCCCCCTGCCAGCCGGCGTGACCGTGGCGATCGAGGCCGAATCGGTGCGCGTCAACGGCCCCAAAGGCGAGCTCGTCGAGCGCGTCTCGCGCGACATCGATGTCGTCCACGAGGGCGAGCAGCTGATCGTCTCGCGGCCCACCGACCGCGGCGAACACCGCGCGCTGCACGGGCTCACACGCACGCTCGTTGCCAACATGGTCCAGGGCGTCACCGCTGGTTATGAGAAGCGCCTGGAGATCCAAGGAGTCGGCTACCGCGCGCAGCTCAAGGGCAAGAACCTCGAGCTCGCCGTGGGCTACTCCCATCCCGTGCCGATCCCCGCGCCCGACGGCATCGAATTCGAAGTGCCGCAGCCGACGCGGATCGTCGTCAAAGGAATCTCCAAGCAGCTCGTGGGGGAGACCGCCGCGATCATCCGCAAGCAGCGCCCGCCCGAGCCTTACAAGGGCAAGGGCATCCGCTACGAAGGCGAGTACGTGGCCAGAAAGGTCGGTAAGCGCGCATGACCGTCCTCACGAAGGGCGAGCGCCGGCTCAAGCGGCGCCGCCGCGTACGCGCGAAGGTCTCGGGGACCGCGACGCGGCCGCGGATCTCGGTGTTCCGCTCCAACAAGGGCCTCTCCGCGCAGGCGATCGACGACCGCTCCGGTCGCACGCTCGCGGCGGTCAACTGGTACGAGCCCGAGTTGCGCGAGTTCGGTAAAGCCGAGCGCACCAAGCGCGCCGGCGAGCTGCTCGCCGAGCGCGTCAAAGGCGTCGGTCCGACCGAAGCCGTGTTCGATCGCGGCGGCTACCGCTACCACGGCCACGTGCAGGTATTCGCGGAAGCTCTGCGCGAGGCCGGAATCGTCGTCTAGGCGCCACCCCGCTAACCTCTCGACCTTCTCATGTCTTCGATTCCCACAGATCGCTCCGTAAGCCCCGCCGGCCTGGATCTCCAGGAGCGCGTCGTCGAGATTAACCGTGTCGCCAAGGTCGTCAAGGGCGGTCGGCGCTTCTCGTTCACGGCGCTCGTCGTCGTCGGCGACGAACGCGAAGTCGTCGGCATCGGCTACGGCAAGGCCAACGAGGTTCCGCTCGCGATCCAGAAGGGCGTCGAGCGCGCCAAGAAGGATCTCTTCCGCGTGCCGCGCCACGGCAGCACGATCACCCATCAGACCACCGGGATCTTCGGCTCCGGTCGCGTCCTGCTCAAGCCCGCCGCCCCCGGTACCGGCGTGATCGCGGGCGGTGGAGTGCGCGCGGTGCTCGAGCTCGCGGGGATCCACGACATCCTCTCCAAGAGCCTCGGCACTCAGAACCCGATCAACCTGGTCAAGGCCACCGTCACCGGACTGCGCGAATTGCGCAAGCCAGAGGAGGTCGCCAAGCTGCGTGGCTTGACGATCAACAAGGTGCTCGGCCTCACCGACCAGCCAACCGCTGGCGCCCCCGAGGCGGTCGAGCCGGCTGCGGACGCTGCGTCCAGCGAGGGCTCGGAGCCCGCCGGCGAGGCTGCCAACGGCGCCGGCGAGTCGCAGGGTGCGCCGGAGTCCGAGACACAGCCGACCACGCCGGCCGCCGAGGGAACCCCGGCCTGATGAGCTCGCTGACCGTCGTACAGCGCCGCTCGGCCAACGGCTGCAACCAGCGCCAGCTCGACACGCTGCGCTCGCTCGGACTGCGCCGGATCGGGCACACCGTTGAGGTCGGCGATAGCCCGCAGGCGCGCGGCATGCTGCACGCGGTGCGCCATCTCGTCGCGGTCAGTGACGCCAGCGCCGCCGGCGGGCGCGCCGCGCCGCACGCGAAGTCCGCGGCGACGGACGGCGAGGACTCCAAGTGAGCCCGCGCGAGGAGTCCGAGCAGTCGCAGCGCGTCGGCCTGCACAATCTCGCTCCCGCGCCCGGCAGCCGCCGTCCGCGCAAGCGCATCGGTCGCGGCGAAGGCTCCGGCACGGGCAAGACCTCCGGCCGTGGCCAGAAGGGCGCCGGCTCGCGCTCGGGCTCCAAGCGCCGCGCGCGCTTCGAGGGTGGGCAGATGCCGATCCACATGCGCATGCGAAAGCTGCGCGGTCCGCACATGAAGAAGTCGATGCCCTTCGAGCCCTTCCGCACTCACACGCAGGCCGTCAACATCGGCGATCTCGAGGACCGCTTCGACGCCGGTAGCGAGATCACGCTCGAGCTGATGCGCGGCAAGGGACTCGGAACGCGCAAGGGCATTCCCGTGAAGGTGCTCGCCAAGGGCGAGCTGGGCAAGGCACTCACGGTGCACGCCCACGCCTTCAGCGCGAGCGCCCGCGAGCGCATCGAGGCAGCCGGCGGCAGTTGCGTCGTGCTCGACGAGTCGGCGGCCTCCTAGAAACTTTTCTGGGATCACCCGCGCGCGAAGCGTGAGCGCGGGTTAGAATCGCCCAAGTGCTCGCGACGATCCTCAACGCCTTTCAGGTTCCGGACATCCGGAAGAAGATCGCCTTCACGGCGGGCATGCTGCTGATCTACCGCCTGGGCTCGCACATTCCGGTGCCCGGAGTCAACCTCACCGCGGTCAACAACATCCAGAAACAGCTCGGCGGGAACAACATCCTCGGGCTGCTGAATCTCTTCTCCGGTGGAAGTCTCTCGCGGATCGCGATCTTCGCGCTGGGGATCATGCCCTACATCACCTCCTCGATCATCCTGCAGCTGCTGCAGGTCGTTGTGCCCTCGCTGGAGAAGCTCTCCAAGGAAGGCGAAGTCGGCCAGGCGCGCATCACCCAGTACACGCGCTACCTCACCGTCGGGCTCGCGTTCGCGCAGTCGATCGGCTACGTCTTCCTGTTCCATTCGCTACAGACCAACGCCGGGGAAGCCGTCATCACGAAGTTCGATGCGCCGCACATCTTCCTGATCGTCGTCTGCCTGACCGCGGGCTGTGTGCTGCTGATGTGGATCGGCGAGCTGATCACCCAGAAAGGCATCAGCAACGGCATCTCGCTGCTGATCTTCGCGTCGATCGTCTCACGCCTACCTTCGGGGATCCAGGCATGGTGGACCAGCCAGGATCAGGTCTTTAAGGTGATGATGCCGTTCCTCGTGCTCGCGATCGTCGCCGCGATCGTGTTCGTCCAGGAGGGCCAGCGCCGCATCCCGGTGCAGTACGCCAAGCGCGTCATCGGACGGCGGATGACCGAGGGAGGGCAGACCTATCTGCCGCTGCGCGTGAACATGGCGGGCGTGATCCCCGTGATCTTCGCCGCGAGCATCATGGCGTTCCCGCCGACGATCGGACAGCTCGTGCACACACACTGGGGCCAGCAGGTCTCCGACTTCTTCTCGCCCAGCGGCTGGCACTACATCGTCGGCGAGTCGATCTTCATCCTGATCTTCACGTACTTCTACACCGCGGTGACATTCAACCCGGTCGACCAGGCCGAGAACCTCAAGAAGTACGGTGGCTTCATCCCCGGTGTGCGACCCGGTCGCCCGACCGCGGAATTCCTCGACCGCATCCTCGCGCGGCTCACGTTCCCGGGAGCACTGTTCCTCGCCGCGGTCGCCGCGCTGCCGACGATCCTGCTCGATCGCACCCACGTGCAGCTCCAGCTTGGCGGCACCTCGCTGCTGATCGTGATCGGCGTGGCGCTGGAAACGATGAAGCAGCTGGAGGCCCAGTTGATGATGCGCTCCTACGAGGGCTTCTTGAAGTAATCCGGGGCGCTCTGCTGGCCGATCCGATCGGCCCCGCTGCTGGTAGCCCTCCCGCATCCCTCACCGTTGCGCTCGGGTGCGGAACTTCCCATCCACGGATGACGCTAAGCGGGTAGGCTGCGCAGGTGTCCGAGTTGAATCTCATCCTGCTCGGCCCCCCCGGTGCGGGCAAGGGTACTCAGGCGGAGCGTCTGCAGGCCGACTTCGGCCTCGCGCACATCTCCACCGGTGACATTCTGCGCGCCCAGGTCGCCGAGGGTACGAAGCTCGGCAACGAGGCGCAGCGCTACATGAAGGCCGGCGAGCTCGTGCCCGACGAGGTGATCATCGGCATGATCACCGAGCGCATCAGCGTCGCCGACGCCCGCGATGGCTTCCTGCTGGATGGCTTTCCGCGTAACGAGGCGCAGGCAGACGCGCTGGGCGAGGCGCTGCAGGGCCTCGAACGTCGGCTGAGCGCGGCGTTGCTGATTGAGGTGCCCGACGACGAGCTCGTCCGACGCCTGGCGGGGCGCAGGGTGTGCGTCAAGAACCCCAGCCACATCTATCACGTCGAGCTCGATCCGCCTAAGCACGAGGGAATCTGCGACCAGGACGGTTCGCGCCTGATCCAGCGCGAGGACGACCACGAGGAGACGATCCGCCGCCGGCTGGAGGTCTATCACTCGCAGACCGCGCCGCTGATCGACTACTACGGTCGCGCCGGGCTGCTGCGCCGTTTCGACGGCCAGCGCACCCCCAACGACGTCAACGATCACATCCGCGCCACGCTCGCGACGCTGCGTCTCGAGGACGAGCTTTGAGCGGCGGGCGCTCGCGACTCCACGAGAGCGCTCTTCGGCCTAGCTAAGCTCAACCAGAGTCGGCGCAGCCGGCCGCAGGTCGGGCCCCCTCTATCTTTAATCACATGATCATCAAGAAGAGTCCCGCCGAGATCGACAAGATGGCCGCGGCCGGGGCGATCCTCGTGGAGACGCTCGAGTTGCTGGAGGGCAAGGTGCGTCCCGGGGTACGCACCGAGGAGCTCGACGCCGCCGCGGAGCGCTTCATCCGCTCGCGCGGTGCGGTGCCGACCTTCAAGGGCTTCCGCGGCTTTCCCGGCTCGATCTGCGCGTCGCCGAACTCGATGGTCGTGCACGGTATTCCCGGTCGCTACGCCTTGCAGAGCGGCGACATCATCTCGATCGATGTCGGGGTCACGCTCGACGGTTGGGTTGCCGACGCCGCGCGCACCTTCGCCGTTGGCGAGATCGACCCCGATGCCGAGAAGCTCCTGCAAGTCACCCGCGAGTCGCTCTTCGCGGGGGTCGAGCAGTGCTGCGCCGGGCACCGCATCGGTGACGTCTCGCACGCGATCGAACGCGTCATCGAGGGCGGTGGCCTGTCGGTCATCCGCTCGCTCGTCGGCCACGGCGTCGGGCGCAGCATGCACGAGGATCCGCAGGTTCCCAACTACGGTCGGCCCGGCAAGGGCCCGCTGCTGGAGGAGGGCATGGTGCTCGCCGTCGAGCCGATGACCACCGCGGGGCGCCCCGCGGTGCGCGTCGCCGGCGATGGCTGGGCGATCTTCTCCCAAGACGAGTCGCTCGCGGCCCATTTCGAGTTCACCGTCGCGATCACCGCCGCGGGTCCGCGCGTGCTCACGCCCTGGCATCTCGCGCCCGCCGAGCGCGCTCGGGAGCCATCCGCGGCGTCCCCCGCGGGGGAGACGAGGATCGGAGCGCCGCCCGCGAGTGCCGCCGGTGCCCTCCAGGCGGGCGCCGAGCAGGTCGGTAGCGCGAGCTGAGTTCGCTGGCTCCCGGTGAGCTCCCGGTGAGCCGTCCTCCTCGACGCGTAGCTGATACCATCGCATGTCCTGCCCGCAGGCGAAGTCATTCGTGCGCGGGCGTATCCTCGACCAGGTAGCGGCGGCCGCCCCGGCAGCCAGAGCCGGGTCGCCGGACCAGCCGAAAGGGATCATGAAGGTACGACCGTCGGTCAAGCCGATGTGCGAAAAATGCAAGATCATCCGCCGCCATGGGGCCGTGCTCGTGATCTGCCAGAACAAGCGCCACAAGCAGCGCCAGGGGTGATCGGCTGATGGCACGCATCGCCGGGGTCAACCTGCCCCTCAACAAGCGCTCGGAGATCGGGCTGACCTATATCTTCGGCGTCGGTCGCGCGACCGCCAATAAGCTGCTTGCCGAGGTCGGAGTCAGCCCCGACACCTACGTCCGCGATCTCACCGAGGACGAGGTCTCGCGCCTGCGCGACGCGATCGACCGCGATCTCACCGTCGAGGGCGACCTGCGCCGCGAGCGCTCTCAGGACATCAAGCGTCTGCAGGAGATCGCCTGCTACCGCGGCCTGCGTCACCGCCGCGGCCTGCCCGTTCGCGGTCAGAAGACCAAGACCAACGCGCGCACCCGCAAGGGCCCCAAGCGGATGCAGGTCGCGGGCAAGAAGAAAGCCGGTAAGAAGTAATGGCCGCTCCCAAGCGCGCCCGCGGAAGGCGCAAGCCCAAGAAGAATATTCCCGTCGGCCAGGCGCACATCAAGACTTCGTTTAACAACACGATCGTCTCGCTGACTGACGTCCAGGGCAACGTGATCGCATGGGAGTCCGCCGGCGGCGCCGGTTTCAAGGGCTCGCGCAAGTCGACGCCGTTCGCCGCGCAGGTTACGGCCGACGCCGCTGCGCGCAAGGGCATCGAGCAGGGGCTGCAGAAGGTCGAGGTCTACGTCAAGGGCCCCGGCTCCGGCCGCGAGACCGCGATCCGCTCGCTGTCGGCCGCCGGCCTGGAAGTGACCGGCGTCAAGGACGTCACCCCGCAGGCACACAACGGTTGTCGGCCCCGCAAGCGCCGTCGGGTATGAGCGGCGCCTCCCCATCCATGTCGAAGAGCGGGATCACGAGCAATGGCTAGAGACACCAGTCCACAGTGCAAGCAGTGCCGTCGCGAGGGGCAGAAGCTGTTCCTTAAGGGTGAGCGCTGCCTCACCGACAAATGCGGCGTCGAGCGTCGCGCCTATCCGCCGGGCGAGCACGGCCGCGGACGTCAGAAGCAGAGCGAGTACCGGCTGCAGCTGCGCGAGAAGCAGAAGGCGCGCCGTTACTACGGCGTACTGGAGAAGCAGTTTGCGGGTTACTACGAGAAGGCCTCGCGCCAACCCGGGATTACTGGTGAGAATCTGCTTGCGCTGTTGGAGTGCCGACTGGACAACGTGCTCGTGCGGCTCGGCTTCGCGGCGTCGCGCCGTCAGGCGCGCCAGCTCATCCGCCATGGCCACTGGACGGTCAACGGACGACGCGTGGACATTCCCAGCTACCAGGTGCGTCCCGGAGAGGTGATCGCGATCAAGGCCGAGACGCCCGCGACACAGGTCGTCCGGGATGCCACCGAGCTCACCGGGCAGATCCCCGCGTGGCTGCAGGCCGATCACGAGTCGCTGACGGCGAAGGTGCTGCGCAAGCCGGAGCGGCGCGAGGTCGCGGCGCCGGTGCAGGAGCAGCTCATCGTCGAGCTGTACTCGAAGTAGGAGCTTTGCCGGTGTCGGCGCCGCTTGCGGCGGCGACACCCTGGAGCCGGTGTCCGGCGGACACCGGCGAGATCACAACGAGGTTAGGACCTGATGCTCGACTTCCAAATTCCCCGGATCACAAGCGAGTCCGTAGAGCAGAACCGTGGCACGTTCACCATCGAGCCCCTGGACCGCGGATTCGGATACACCTTCGGGAACTCGCTGCGGCGCGTGCTGCTCTCCTCCCTGGCGGGCGCCGCGGTCACCAGCGTGCGCATCGAGGGGGTAGCGCACGAGTTCTCCACGATTCCCGGCGTCAAGGAGGACGTGACCGACATCGTGCTCAACCTCAAGGGCATCGTCTGCCGCATGCACTCCGACGCGACCGAGGTCGAGGCTCCGCTCGTCGTCAGCGGTCCCGGCGAGATCACCGCCAAGGACATCGACCTGCCGGCCGGCGTGGAGATTCTCAACCCCGACGTGCACGTCGCGACGCTCGAGAAAAAGACCAAGCTCGAGCTCTACATGACGATCGGTCGCGGTCGCGGTTATCGCCCGGCCGAGGAGAACAAGTCCGCCGACCAGCCGATCGGTGTGATCCCGATCGACTCGATCTTCTCGCCCGTGCGCCGCGTCGCCTACGCGGTCGAGCAGGCGCGCGTCGGTCAGAAGACCGACTTCGACAAGCTCACGCTCGACATCGAGACCGACGGCTCGATCGAGCCGCAGGCCGCGCTGCGCGAGGCCGCCGAGCTCTTGATCTCCCAGCTCGCGATCTTCACCGATGCCGATCGCATCCAGGAGCTGCGCGCCTCGCCGGGTGGCCAGCTCGACGGTCACGGTCTCGCCGTGGGCGCCGCCGGCGGTGCCCATGCGGCGCTCCAGGGCGAGGAGTGGGGCATTCTGATCGAGGAGCTCGAGCTCGGTGTGCGCTCCTACAACTGCCTCAAGCGCGCCGGGATCCAGACGGTCGGCGACCTCATCTCGAAGTCCGAGGCCGAGCTCAACGCGATCCCGAATTTCGGCAAGAAGTCGATCGACGAGGTCATCGAGACACTCGAAGCCCGAGGGCTGCACCTCCGCCAGGACTAGCCCCGGCTAGACTGCCCGAAGCCATGAGACATCAGAAGACCCGCAACAAGCTCAGCCGTGACTCCGCGCACCGCAAGGCCCTCCTGATGAACCTCACCAAGGAGGTTCTCGAGCACGAGCGGATCAAGACCACCGAGGCCAAGGCCAAGGCGGTCAAGCCCGAGATCGAGAAACTGATCACGCTGGCCAAGACCGACACCCTGCACGCGCGCCGCCAGGCGCTCGCGGCACTCGCGCAGGACAAGTTCGCGGTGCACCGCCTGTTCGTCGATGTCGCGCCGCGCTATGTCGAGCGGCCCGGCGGGTACACGCGGATCCTGAAGCTCGGTCCGCGTCGCTCCGACGCGACCGAGATGGTCTTCCTCGAGCTGGTCTGAGACGCGGCCGGGCCGTCCGCGGGCCGACGAAGACCCGGGGACAGACACACGTGGTCACCAAGCTCACGCTCGAATACGACGGGAGCGAGTTCGCGGGCTGGGCGCGCCAGCCGGGGTTGCGCACAGTGCAAGAGGAGCTCGAGCGCGCGCTGCGCACGATCCTGGGAGAGGACGGGCACGACGGTCAACCACTCGCACTCAGCGTCGCCGGGCGCACCGATCGCGGCGTGCACGCGTGGGCCCAGGTCGCGAGCTACGCGCATGAGGCGGTCGACCCGCTGCGGCTGAACACGCTGCTGCCCGCCGACATCGCGGTGCTCGGCGCCGAGCCGGCCGCCGCGGACTTCGACGCGCGGCGCGCGGCGCGCAGCCGCACCTACTGCTACCGCGTCCTCGCGCGCCGCACCCGCGGGGTCTCCACGCGCGGCCACGCACTCTGGTGGCCACATCCGCTGGACTTCGCGGCACTCAGGAGCTGCGCACTGATACTGCCTGGCATTCACGACTTCACCGCGTTCACGCCCGCGGAGACCGATCACGTGCGCTTCGAGCGCGAAGTGCTGCGGGCCGAGTGGCGCTACGCCCCCGCGGGTGCGTGGACGGCCGCGGCGAACTCGGCGGCAAGCGGCGAGTTGCTCGAGTTCTGGATCGAGGCCGATACTTTCATGCGCCACATGAACCGCATCATCGTCGGGACGATGCTCGAAGTCGCGCGCGGCCGCGCCACCGTCGCGGATCTCGCCCGCCTACTCGAAGGTCGCCCCCGAGCCGAGGCCGGGCCGACCGCCCCGGCGCACGGGTTGGCATTGGTCTCCGTCGACTACGGCTAGATCGCCGGCGCACTGGACTAAGAGCGGATCTTTGCCGCGCGAGCACCGCTCGGCCACAAGGCGGACCGCAGCGGCCCCTATGCTGGAGAGCGCATGGCTCTGAATGTGCTGCTGACAAACGACGACGGCATCGAAGCCGAGGGACTGCAGGCGCTGCGCGCCGCGCTCGTCGCGCTTCCCGATGTGCGCCTCGCGGTGATCGCGCCCGACGGCAACCGCTCCGCGATGGCGCGCTCGATCACGACGCGCCGGCCGCTGTGGGTCGAAGAGGTCGAGTTCTCCGACGGCAGCGCCGGCTACGCGACCGATGGCACGCCGGTCGATTGCGTGCGACTAGCGAGCCTCGGTGTGGTCGCCGACTTCCAGACCGACCTCGTCGTCGCGGGCATCAACCACGGTGCGAATCTCGGCGATGACATCACCTACTCCGGTACCGTTGCGGCGGCGCTGGAGGGTGTCGTCTTGGGAATCCCGAGCATCGCCGTCTCCCAGCAGTCACGCGGGCGCGCCCTGGACTACCGCTACGACGGCGGCTTTCACTTCGACCTCGCCGCGCGCTTCGTCGCGCGGCTCGTGGAGCGCCTGGAGGTGCTGCCGCTGCCGCAACGCACGCTGCTGAACGTCAACGTCCCCGCGGGCTCGCCGAGCGGCGTGGAGGTCACGAGCCTCGGCAAGCGGATCTATCGCGACGAGCTGCGCCTCGAGCGCGAGGAGGCCGGGCCGCCGGTGCGCCGGCGCTACTGGATCTACGGCGATGACCCCGGCTTCCACGAAGAGCCCGGCAGCGATCTTGCGGCGGTCGCCGCCGGACGGATCGCGGTCACGCCGCTGCACTTCGATCTCACCCACCATCCCGGTCTCGCCGCGCTGCGCGACTTCGACCTCGACGAGCTGCTCGCCGCGGCAGCCGTGGAGACGGGTTGAAGTGGGTGGTGCGGGAGCGCTGACGTGAGTAGGAGCACGACGTGAGCGGGGACGCCCCCGCCGGGGATTCGGTGAGCGCGTCGCCGAGTTGCGCCGCGCGCTGCAGGAGCATGCGCATCGCTACTACGTGCTCGACGACCCCACGATCGGGGATGGCGAGTACGACGCGTTGCTCGACGAGCTGCGCGCGCTGGAGGCCGCGCACCCCGAGCTGCGCAGCGCCGACTCGCCGACCCAGCGCGTCGGTGCCGAGCCCGTCGGACGGCTGGAGAAGGTCGCGCATCTGGAGCCGATGCTCTCGCTCGGCAACGCGCGCTCAGAGGACGAGCTGCGCGCGTGGGTCGAGCGCATGCGCAACCACCTCGCGCGCGAAGGCTTCACGCAACCGCGCTTCCAGTACGTCGTCGAGCCCAAGGTCGACGGTCTCGCGATTAGCCTGATCTACCGCGACGGCGTGCTGCAGCGCGGTGCCACGCGCGGCGACGGGGAGATCGGCGAGGACGTCACGCACAACCTACGCACGATCGGCGCGATCCCGCTGCGCATCGAGGACGCGCCGCCGCTGCTGGAGGTGCGCGGCGAGGTGTACATGTCGCTGCGCGACTTCACCGCGCTCAACGAGCGTCGCGCCGAGCGCGGGCTCTCGACGTTCATGAACCCCCGCAACTCCGCCGCCGGCTCGATTCGCCAGCTCGACCCCGCGCTCGCCGCTGAGCGACCGCTCTCGATGTGGTGCTATCAGGTCGGCGTCACCGAGGGCCTGTCGTTCACGACGCACTGGGAGGCGCTGCGCTGGCTGCGCGAGCACGGCTTCCGCGTGAACGCCGACATCCAGCTGCTGAAAAGCGAGGACGAGGTCGTCGCGCAGTGCCTGGAGTGGCAGCAGCGCCGCGGCGAGCTCGACTTCGAGATTGATGGCGTCGTCATCAAGGTCTCCGATCTGCAGCTCCAGCGCCGTCTCGGCTCCGTCGGGCGCGACCCGCGCTGGGCGATCGCCTGGAAGTTTCCCCCACAACCGCCGTCACGCGCCTGCACGAGATCGGCTGGAACGTCGGCAAGTTCGGCGACCTGCGCCCCTACGCGATGCTCGAGCCCGTCGCCGTCGGCGGCGTCACGATCAAGCTCGCCACGCTCCACAACGAGGAGGATCTGCGCCGCAAGGACATCCGTGCCGGCGAGGACGTGATCGTGCTGCGCGCCGGCGACGTCATCCCGCAGGTCGTCTCGCCCGCCCCGCACGTCGTCGAGCACAAAGGACGCCCGCGGCGCCCCCGCCCGCCCGCTCGCTGTCCGTTCTGCGCCACGAAGACCGTCAAGCCGCGCGACTCCGTCTTTACGATGTGCCCCAACCGACTGTGCCCCGAGCGCGCCTGGCAGCTGCTCAAGCACTTCGTCTCGCGCGGAGCGATGGACATCGACGGGCTCGGCGAGAAGCAGGTGCGGTTGCTGCAGGAGCGCCAGCTCGTGCGCGTTCCCGGCGACTACTATCGGCTCACCGCCGAGCAGCTCGTCGAGCTTGAAGGCTTCGCCGAGCTCTCCGCGCGCAACCTCGTGCAGGCGATCGCCGACTCCAAGCAGCGGCCCTTCGCGCGCGTGCTGTTCGCCCTCGGGATCGAGGAGGTCGGCGAGGTCACCGGGCGCAATCTCGCGCAGCGCTTTCGCGACATCGACGCCCTGCTGCACGCCTCCCAGGAGCAGCTGGCCGAGACCCCCGGCGTCGGCGAGAAGATGGCGCGCTCAATCCGCGCGCAGCTCGACGACCCCCACATGCGCGAGGTGATCGCCGACCTGCGTCTCATCGGACTGCGCTTCGCCGAAGCCGGGCCACTGCCCTCCGAAGGGCCGCTCGCCGGCAAGGTGCTCGTGCTGACCGGTACCCTCCCCGACCTCACGCGCGAGCAGGCCACCGAGGCGATCCAGGCCGCCGGCGGGCGCGTCACGAGCTCGGTCTCCAAGAAGACCGACTACCTCGTCGCCGGGGAGAGTGCCGGGTCCAAGCTCGAGAAGGCGCGGCGGTTGCACGTGCCGGTGCTCGACGAGGACGGGTTGCGCGAGCTGCTCGGGGACGCGGAACGGTGATGCGGTTGGGGCCCGCCACGCGCGTACGAGCTCGCGCGGCGGGCCTCCCTGCGTTAGTAGTCCGCGAGACTGATCGTCATGTTGTCCTGCAGCACGTGCGCCGTTTCGGTTGCGATCCCATCGTTGAAGAAAGCGAACGCCAGGTACTGGCCCGCGGCGTCCTGGCAGTAGCCGACGAGGTTCGACACACCGGTGAGCGTTCCGGTCTTGCCCTGACAGCGACCCGCGGCGGCGGTCCCGCGCATGCGTTCGGAGAGCGTGCCGCTGTGCCCCGCGACTGCCATGTCCTCGCGCAGCGTCGTGCCGAGTGGCGTGGGGGCCAGATCGGCGAGCAGCGTCACGACCTGCTGGGGGGAAGTCTGGTCTTCGCGTGAGAGCCCCGAGCCGTCGACGACGTGCGGGTGCAGGTCGAACCGCGCGAGCGTTTCGCGCACCACGCGCGCGCCCGCGGCCGTCGTGCCGGCGCCGCCGAAGTGCGCGCCGAGATCCTTGATCAGGGTCTCCGCAAAGAAGTTATCCGAGGGCGGCAGCGTCAGGCCGAGGAGCTGCGCGATTGTCGGCGAGGGTGCGAGTGCGAGCCGCGTGGCGCTCGCTGGCGCGCTGGCGGCGCCGCTGCCGCCGTGGACGGCGACGCCGGCCGACTTTAGTGCCACGAGCAGCTCGTGTGCCGCGTATGCCGCCGGGGCGTGCGGTCCTCGGTAGGGGCCACTTTCGCCCCGATTGAACGCGAGTGCGCTGAGCGTTCCTTCGAGGTAGGAATCCGGCGCGTAGCCGCTGGAGGGCTCGCCGCGCAGCGCATCGAAGTAGGACTCGTCGCCCTCAATCGCGCCGCTCACGCTGTGAATGCCGTCGATGTGGACGAGTTGGGTCACGAGCGTCGAGACCGACGTACCGAGACCCCCGTAGTGGCCGTCGATGAACGCGCTCGTCCCGAACGTCGGGTCGCCGCCGCCGCGCAGGTAGAGGCTGCCTTCCCACACACCGCTCGGCGCGAGGTGGCCGACGCCGAGCACTGTCGTTTCCAGACGCGCGCCCGGACCAAAGCGCTCAAGTGCGGCGGTCGCGGTGTAGAGCTTCTCCACCGAGGCCGGCGCGCGCATGTCTTCGGCGCGCTCGGAGAACAGCGTCTGCGTGCTCGAGAGGTTCTCGACGAAGCCCCCCGAGAGCGGCCCCGCAAGGGCCAGCTCGTGGGTCATGTGCGCGCGCAGCACGCTCGCCGAGCTGCTCTGGGCAGCGCGCGCGAGAGCCGCCCCGCTCGCGTTCGCAACGGCGCCCGGGGCGGCGGGAACGAGCGCGCAGAGCAGCACGAGGGCGCGGAGAAGCGTGACCTTCGAGGAGCGGTGCCGAGGCACACCGTACAATCAATCGAGTATGGGTCGGGTTGTCAAGCTGGAACCGGCGGCTTCCCGGGAGAGACGCTCAACGGCGTCCGCGTCCCGCGCGCGTTCGCGCGCAAAAGCCGGCGCGCCTGCACGCCGCGGGGTGGGCGCCTCGCGCAGCGGCCGGCGGCGGCCCAGCAAGACCGCGCTGGTGCTCGGTGGCGGGGGCTTCACCGGCGGCGTCTACGAGATTGGTGCTCTGCGCGCCCTAGATCTGCTCGCGACCAATAGCACCGTCAACCAGTTCGATGTCTACGTCGGAACCTCCGCGGGGTCATTCATCGCGGCGCTGTGCGCCAACGGGGTCACACCCGAGGAGATGATGCGCGTCGTCACCAGTCAGGGCCCGCAGCCCTTCCGCGACGTCGACCTCTCCGATCTGCTACGCCCGAACCTCCTCGAGTTTGCGCGCAAGGGTGCCCAGTTGCCGCTGCGTCTGGCCTCGATCGCGCGCCAGGTCATCACGCAGCCCGGGCAGATCTCGGTGATGGATCTCGCGCTCGGGCTCGCCGAGGGGCTGCCCTCCGGCGTCTACACCGGCGCGGGCATCGAGCGCTACCTGCACAAGGTGCTCTCCGACCCCGATCGCACCGATGATTTCCGCAAGCTGGCCAGCGAGCTCTACATCACCGCGACCGACCTCGACACCTGCGAGCGCATCGTGTTCGGCGGCGAGGGCTTCGAGGCCGTCCCGATCTCGACAGCTGTGCGCGCCTCGGGGGCGCTGCCGATGGTCTATGCGCCCGTGCAGCTCAACGGACGCGAGCTCGTCGACGGGGGGATCGTTTCGACGACGAACCTCGACATCGCCGTCGAGGCCGGCGCGAAGCTCGTCGTCGTGATCAACCCGATCGTCCCCTACGTCAACGACTTCGCCGAGCAGGTTCGCACGCTGCGCGGCCGCCGCGCGCGTCGCGTCTCGGACATGGGCTTCCCGCAGATCGGCTACCAGGCGTTCAAGCTCGTCGCGCACCAGCGCCTGCACGAGATGGCCTCGCGCTGGGAGGAGCGCTACCCCGGTGTCGACATCGTCCTGATCGAGCCCGAACAGACCGACGAGCTGATGTTCCAGACCTCGATGATGAACTTCACCTCGCGCCTGGCGATCGCGCGCCACGGCTTCCAGTCGGTCACCTACCACCTTGCCCAGGAATACGAGCGCTACAGCGAAGTCTCCCAGCGCCACGGCCTCGACATCTCCGCCGAGCGACTGCGCAAGGTCGTCGAGCACTTCGACGCCGCCGAGGCCGCGCCCGACTCCAGCGCGTGGCGCAAGATCCTCGAGGGCACCACCGGCGCGCTATTGCGTCAATCGGGCTCCGCGGGGTAGCGCGCAAGCCGAGCGGTGAGTCCGGCGGCTCGCGTGGCGGGGAGGACGCGCGATATCCCAAGATTCCGTATGGTTGAATCGCCTATCGATTTCACGAGGAAGGATTCAGCTATGGGCGCACAAGAGAACAAGCAGACCGCACGTGAGGCATATGCCGCATTCAGCCGCGGCGACGCAGAGGGCGCGATGCGGAACATGGACGACTCGATCGAGTGGATCGCGCGCGGTGAGAACGCGCTGACCGGAACCTACAACGGCAAGCAGGCGGTGGGCGAGCTGTGGGGGAAGCTCGCCGGCAAGGGCTTCAGCACCGAGCCACACGACTTCCTTGCCGATGGCGAGAAGGTCGTGGTCCTCGCCACGGTTCAGATCGCGGGCGAGGCGTTCGAGAGCGCCGATGTGCTCACCTACAACGGCGACGGCAAGCTCATCGCGTTCGAGACGCTCGGCGACACTACCGTCGCCAATCGGGTGTTTGCCAAGTAGGGACTGCGCCGCGCGCCGCGGTCGCCGCGAGCGGCACTCTGAAGCCGCCCCAATCGATCACGCGTATTCGTCGTGCCGCCGCCACCACGCGTACGGCGGGGTCTGCGGTCGCCCCGTCGGCGTACTCTCCCACTGCTCCTGGCGGCCGAGCGGCGTTAGGTCCAGAAAGGTCCAGGTGCTGCCGAGCGCCTCCACGCCCCGCTGGGAGGTGAAGTAGCTGCGCAGCACACGCTCGCCGTCGCGCAGGAAGACGCTCAGCCCGAACGTCTCGCCCTCCGCGCGACTCACGCCGAAGTCGACGTTGAAGTCGCTCGCCGCGGAGGAGAACCACGGTACCGACCAACCCATGCGTCGCCTGTACTGCTCGAGCCGCGCGAGCGGCGCACGGGAGACGAGCACGAAGGAGGTATCGCGGGCGTGCAGATGCGCGAGGTGGCCGATCTGGTCGACGAAAAACGAGCAGCCCGGGCAGCCCGCCTCAGGCCAGCCATCGACTCCGGGGGCGAACATGAAGTGGTAGAGGAGCAGCTGTCCGCGTCCTTCGAAGAGATCGAGCAGGCTTGCCTCACCTCGCGGGCCCTCGAAGACGTAATCCTTTTCGATCGCCATGGCCGGCTGCCTGCGGCGCTCCGCAGCAAGAGCATCGCGCGCCCGCGTCGCTTCCTTCTCCTTGGCGAGCAGCCGCTCATGGGCTGCTTGCCACTGCTGCGGTGAGACGACTTGCGGAAGATTCATCGCGCGCTCCTAGCTGCTCGTTGACGCTGTGCTCATACCCCCGGGTGGGCCGCGGTGAACTGAGACCGCTCCGCGAGCCAAAACTCATCGCTCGCCGGCCGCTGTGGCGCAGAATTCCCTGCAAAAGGAGCGTCCCGCGCGGTGCGTTCTCTCGGTGATGGCATCCAGAGGGGTGTGCCGCCGGCATGCACCAACCCTAGGTGCAGCCGCATTCAAGCGCGACACGGAGGTTTTCATGCGGGCAGCCAAGATGGTCACGGGATTCGCGGTCGCGATCCTCTTAACAGTGGTGGCGCCCGCGGGCGCGGACATTCTCCCGGTCGGTCTCTGGCCTCTCAACGAAGGCAAGGGCAGCGTAGCCACCGACTACTCCGGGCATCACAACAACGGCTCGCTCGAAGGGCTCGCGCAGTGGACCCGCGGTCGCTTCCAGGGTGCCGTCGCTTTCAACGGCAGCGAAGCCGCGGTCCAGGTGCCCGACAGTCCCTCCCTGGAACCGGCCGCCGTGAGCGTCAGCGCATGGGTGGACAGCAGTGCGAGTCCCGGCATCTACAGGTACATCGTCGCCAAGGGCGCCAACGGTTGCTCGGCCGCCTCCTACGGTCTCTACACGGGTGGCGATGGCGGCCTTCAGTTCTACGTCTCGACCAACAACGGGCTCTCCTGGACGCTCTCCCCTGACGCCGGACAGAGCGTGTGGAACGGGCAGTGGCACAACGTCGTGGGCACCTACGACGGCGCTAGCGTGCGCCTCTACGTCGACGGGCGGCAGGTCGGTACGGGAACCCCGCACACCGCGCCGATCGCCTACGGACTGCCTACTTCCAACAACCTCGCGATCGGTGACTACCCCTGGTGCCCGGAGTCGGACTTCGCCGGCACCATCGATGAAGTCAAGGTCTTCAATCGCGCGCTCGACCCGCGTGAGATCGCGCTGGGCGCGGGGCTGTCGCGGTTGCTGCCCACGAGCTTCCCGTTCGACCTGATTCTCTAGAGGAGGATTCCCACCAGCGGTCGGTTCGAGCAATGCGCGCCCCGCGCCGTGCCGCGGTTGCGGTGCGCGTCGCGCTCGACCGACCGAGGTTGTGGCGCGTGAGCGCCGCGCTGTCCGCGCTGCTGCTGTGCGGGCTGCTGCTGGCCTGCGCGCAGGGCTCGCTCACGATCATCTCCCAACGGCCCGTCCCAGCCGCGCCGAACGCTGCCGGGTCGCCCTCATGGGAGCGCTGGTGCACCGACGGCGAAGCTCGCGAAGACCGCATACGGCTGGCATTTTGCGCGCGCGTGGAAGGACGCGTGCTCTCGGCCACGCACGGTCCCGCGCCGGGCGAGGCGCACCTGGCGGTGCTCGGCGACTTTCACCTCGTGATCGTGCGGCTACCCGATGGAGTCCCGCCGCCCGCGCGCGGCACGCGCATTGTCGCGATCGGTCCGCTGTTTCGTGCTCGCGACGGCCAGCGCGAGGTTCAGGCCTTCCGCTTCCGCGCCTCATGAGATGGCTGGGTCTCACCGCCGGACTGCTGTGCGCGAGCTTGCTGCTGGTCACCTGGGTCTACCTGCGCGACCGCGATTCCTCGAGCTGGCGGCCCCCGGAAGGACAGCTCGCGCGCGCCGACGCGAGGACCACCTTCGCCGTGCTCAGCGGCGCCCGGTGCCGTCCCGGATGCGGCGTGCAGGTCATTGGCCAAATCCGCCCGCAGCGCTGGCTGGTGCGCCTCACGCTGCGCGGGCAGCCGCAGTGTCTGCGGATCGACCTCGATACGTTCACGACCGGGCCACGCGGCCTGTACGGGATTACACCGAGTCGCTGCGGGCTCGCGACGCGGGACTGACCGACTCCTTGCGGTCGGTGGCGGCGCAGCGAACGCTAGCGCGGGTCGGCGCGATCGAGGTTCCAGTGCCGCGAGGTCGAGCAGAGCCACAGCCAGGGCTCCTCGTTGACCTCGTGCGTGGGCGGCGTTATGTAGAAGCGCGTGATCGTGCGCTGCCCGCCCTCGTGGTCGCCGTAGAGGATGTCGATGCTCATCGGCGTGCGCGCCGCGATCGCCTCGCGCACCGGCTGGTAGAGCGGATCGTCGTGATCACGCAGCGCCGCCTGCCAGAAGCCGACGTCGCCCGCCGGCACGTAGAGGTCACGCGTGAGCCGGCGGAAGTCCTCGGGCGCCGGTGGCTGATCCTCGGTGCCCGCGCGCCGCGGCCACAGATGCCAGCCGTGCAAGACCGCCAGTCCAGCCGCGACGTTGCGTAGCGGCAGCGCGATATAGACGCTATCCGCGGACTCCTGTGCCGCCGCGAGCCCGTCGCGCAGGACCAGCCAGTGATCGTCGACATAGCCGACCTTCTGCGGCGGATCCTGCGGGCGTGCGTTAAACAGCACCGGCCGCAGCCCCACCTTCAGCGCCTGCTCGGAGACACGCGCCGCGCGGTTCGCCGAGCGCGTCGAGGAGAACGTCGCGAACGCCAGGACGAGCGTGCCGCCAGCCGTCGCGAGCGATGCAATCGTGCTCGTATCGGCCATTGTCGGAGGCTACTAAGGCGCCGTGCCGCGGGCGCGCGAGACACTTCCTCGCGTATTTCTTCACCGCGGCTCAGCTGCGCTTGAGCGTGAACTCAGGAGAGCTTTGCCGAGATGCGCTTTCCTGATGCTATGGCGATCGGGAGAGCCAGCTCGACAATGACGCGTCGGCAGTTGCTGCGTTCCGCGGGGGGCGCGACCGCAGGCATCGCGTGCGCGGGTCTCGCCGGCGAGATCCTCTCGGGTGCCCTCGCCGCGCACGCTCCGACCGTCCCGCCCCCGCCGCGGTGGCACACACGGCCGGACCTACGGATCCCGGCCCTGGCCATCGCTCACAGCGAGGCCGGGGTCAGCGCCGATCCGATCTTCATCGCCCCCTACAACTCGCCGATCGGCCAGGCGGGAGCGGTGATCGTCGACAACCGCGGTCAGCCGATCTGGGAGAACCCGCTCGTGGGGAAGGTCACCACCAACTTTCGCGTCCAGCGCTACCGCGGAAGTCCCGTGCTCACCTGGTGGGAGGGCAGCATCGAGCTCGGCCACGGTGTCGGCGAGTACGTGATCGTCGACTCCAACTACCGCACCGTGCGGCGCGTGCAGGCCGCGCGTGGACTGCGCGGCGATCTGCACGAGTTCGTGATCACCCCGCGCGACACCGCGCTACTCACCAGTTACGTGGTGACCAGCACCGACCTCACCGCGGTCGGCGGCTCGCGTGCCGGGACGATCCAGGATGCGGTCTTCCAAGAGATCGACCTCGCCACCGGAAACGTCCTACTGGAGTGGCACAGCCTCGATCACGTCGGGTTGGAGGAGTCCTACGCGCCGGTTGGCGCGGACTGGGATTTCTGCCACGTCAACTCGCTCGATCTCGATCGCGATGGCAACCTGCTGGTCTCCTCGCGCAGCACGCACACGATCTACAAGATCGATCGCAGCGGCGCGATCCTCTGGCGGCTCGGGGGCAAGCACAGCGACTTCGCGATGGGCGCCGGCAGCAACTTCGCCTGGCAGCACCACGCGCGCCGTCAGCCCGACGGAACGCTCACCGTCTTCGATAATGGCGCCACGCCCGCCGTCGAGCGACGCTCGCGCGGTTTGATCCTCGACGTCGACGAGCGCGCGATGACCGCCACGCTCCTGCGCCAGTACACCCATCCGCGGATCCTCGCCGGCAGCCAGGGCAGCGTGCAGCTGCTCCCCAACGGCAACGTGTTCGTGGGGTGGGGAGAAGCGCCACGCGTCTCCGAGTTTCAGCGCTCCGGGCGCATGCTCTTCGACGCCGTGCTCGGAGCGAAGTACGAGTCATACCGCGCGTTTCGCCTCCCCTGGAGCGGGCGTCCCGCTGAGGCGCCCGCGATCGCGGCGGCGCGAGCCGGTCGCGCGGTGCGCGCCTACGCGAGCTGGAACGGCGCGACCGATGTGCACGCCTGGCAGTTGCTCGCAGGTGCCCGCGAGAGCGAGCTGCGCCCCGTCGCAAGCGCGCCGTCGCGAGGTTTCGAGAGCGCGCTCACCGGCGCCGTCGCCGACGGTCCCTGCTTCGCCGCACGCGCGCTCGACGCCGATGGCACCCCGCTCGGGCAGTCGCGCAAGATCACGGTGGCGCGCAGCTGATCCGCGCAGCGCGCCCACCACGCGGCTCGCGCGCGCGGTCTGCGCCGATGCGTGTCTGCGAGGTGCGCGCCTAGGCGGCTTGCGCGAGCGCTTTGTCGATCGCGTCCAACAGGCGATCGGTCGCGGACGCGTTGCGCAGCGCGATGCGCACGTGGTGGGGTGCGCCGAGCGGGGCACCGGCGGCGACGAGCACGCCCGACTGGCGCAGCCGCGTCGCGAGCTCGCTGCCGTCGATCTCGGGGTGCGCGGCCCACACGAAGTTCGCCTGGCTGTCGCTCAACGCGAAGCCTCGCTCGCGCAGCGCCCCGCTGAGGCGCTCGCGCTCCTCGCGCACGCTGTGCACGTGGTGGGCGAGCGAGTCCGTGCCCGAGCGCAACGCCTCCAGTGCCCCCGACTGTGAGACCTCGCTGACGCCGAGGTCCGGTTCGAGCTCCGCGAGCAGCTCCTCCGAGCCCGGTCCGCCGATCGCGTAGCCGATGCGGATGCCCGCCAGGCCCCACGCCTTGGAGAAGCTGCGGAAGACCAGCAGACGCGGGTGGCTCTCCACTACCTGCAGCGACGCCTCTAGCGGCTGCGCGTTGGAGAACTCCACGAGCGCCTCGTCGAGCAGCACCGCGACGCCATCCGGCAGGCCCGCCAGCAGGCGCTCGAGCTCACCCCTCGTCAGCAGCTCGCCCGTCGGGTCGTTCGGGCTCGCGAGCGCGATGACGCGCGCGTCCTCGCTGCGCGCGGCGCTCAGCAGGGCGTCGACGCCGCCGCCGACCGGCACCGCGCGGCCATGCGCGCGCCGCGCCATGATCGGGTACAGCGGGTAGGAGGGCCATGAGGTCAGCAGTTCCTGGCCGGGTCCGATCAGCGCACGCGTTGCCGCGCTCAGGAGCTCCGCGGCGCCGTTGCCGATGATCAGCCGCTCGACCGGAACCTCGTGGCGCTCGGCGAGCTCCGCGCGCAGCTCCGAGCCGCGCAGGTGCGGATAGCGCTGCAGGCCGCGCCGCGCGGTGAAGGTGATCGCGCTCGAGATGTTCGCGTGCGGCAGTTCCGGCCACGTCGTTTGTGAGAGGTCGAGCGTCGCCACGCGCGTAAGCGCTTTGCGACGGCGCTCCGCCGCTTCCTCGCGCAGCTCACGGTTGACCTCCTCCTCGGAGACCCCTTCGAACTGGCGGTAGTAGTCGAGCAGACCCATAGCGAGTTGGCGACGGGGCAGCGGGCCGCGGTCGCCTGGTTACCTCAAGCCGGCGGGATCGTGGTTGCGCGCGGAGAGGGAGGTGGTGTCGCTCATACGCCGTTGTTGCCCGAGGAGAACGATTGACCGGGCCCGTGGATCAGCACGAACCAGATCATGAACGCCCCCGCGCAGATCGCCGCGGTGATCGCGAATACCCGCCCCACGACCCCCGAGCGCTGGTCGTAGCCCGCCGCGCGCCGCACGAGGATCCACATCTGGTCGAGCTCGCGCATCAGTCTCAAAGTCCCGAACAGCAGCGCGAACAGGCCCACGAACGCCAGCAGGATTCCGAAGCTGACGCTGCCCGTCAGATAGTTGATTTGTGAGCCGATCCACAGGCACGCGATCGGGATCGGCCCCCAACAGAGCAGGCTGAGGAAGGTGATCGCGACGAACAGCAGCTTCGCCATGTTCTTGTCGATCCGCTGGCGCGCCGCACTGCCGCGCTGGGGCAGCCTGCGGAAATGGACCGGGGCCGTGCCTGGGCGCCTACCTACGAACAGGCCGCCGTTGTCGCTGGGATCGTTGCGCATCGTATCCTCTCTCGCTTATCGCCTTACACGCTAGCGGGTGTAGAGGGAGTCGAGTAGATCGGCGTACTTCTCGGCCACCACATTGCGCTTGACCTTCAGCGTCGGCGTCAGCTCGCCGCCGGCCTGCGTCAGGTCTTGCTCGAGGATCGCGAACTTCTTGACCTGCTCGACCTGGGCGTACGCGGTGTTGACGCGATCCACTTCCTGGCCGATCAGCTCGCGGATCGCCGGCTCGCGCGTGAGCTTCGCGGGATCCTCCGGCAGGTCGTGCTCGCGCGCGTAAATCGCGATTTCCTCCTCATCGAGCGTGATCAGCACCACGGGGTAGGGGCGCTGATCGCCGTGCATCACCGCCTGGGAAATCCAGCGGCAGCGCTTGAGGTCATTCTCGAGATTCGCCGGCGTCAGGTTCTTGCCGCCCGCGGTGATGATGATGTCCTTCTTGCGCCCCACGATCGAGAGGTAGCCGTCCTCGTCGATCGAACCCAGGTCGCCGGTGTGCAGCCAGCCGTCCTCGACCGCGCCGAAGCTCTCGTCGGCTTTGTTGTGGTAGCCCGCGAAGACGTTCGGGCCTTTGATCAAGAGCTCGCCGTCCGGCGCGATCTTCAGCTCGACTCCCGGGAACGGACGCCCGACCGTGCCGAACTTGTGGTTCTCGATCGTCGAAATCGTCGCCGCCGTCGCGGTCTCGGTCATCCCGTAGCCCTCCAGCACCGGCACGCCCGCGGCCCAGAAGAACTCGAGGATCTCACGCGCGATCGGCGCCGCGCCGCTCGTCGCGCGTTCCAGTCGGCCGCCGAAGATCGCGCGCACATTCTTGAACAGCTGCTCCTCGGCCTGCTCGAAGGGCTCCTGCAGCTCCGGCGGGACCGGCTTGCCGGCGACCATCAGGTCGCGCACCTTCATCCCCAGTGCGATCGCCGCCTGCGCGCGCTCCTGCTCCTCGGCGCCCTGCGCCTGGATCGCGCCCTGCGCGAGCGCGTAGACCTTCTCGAAGACCCGCGGAACCGACGGCAGGTAGGTCGGCTTGACCTCCATCAGCTCCGGCACGATCTGCTTGGTGTCGCCGCCGAAGTAGGCAAGCGTTCCACCGAGTTCGAAGACCGCGAGCTGGATCAGTAGCGCGTAGGAGTGCGCGAGCGGCAGGTACAGATAGATGACCTCGTCCGCTTCAATCTGGCCGACCTCGCGGATCATGTTCATCATCGCCGCGTAGTTACCGTGGCTCAAAACGCAGCCCTTCGGCGGCCCGGTCGTGCCGGAGGTATAGATGAAGGTGTACGGATCCTCCGGTCGCACCGCCGCGCGGCGGTGCTCGAGCTCCGTCCTCGCCTTGCCGCGCCCGCGCTCGCGCACCTCCTGCAGCGTCACCGCCGCGAGGGTCAAGCCGTCAGGAGTGGACCCGTTCGCGGCGCTCGTCGGCGGGTCGATGACGATCACCGTGCGCAGCTGCGGCAGGCCCTCGCGCACCGCGGCGACCTTTGCGAGCTGCGACTCGTCCTCGCAGACGATCGCGCAAGCGCCGGAGTCCGCGATCACCCAGTGGCACTCCTCGGGCGAGTTGGTCTGGTAGATCGGCACCACCACCGCACCGATCGCGGTCGCCGCGAGATCCGCGTAGGACCACTCCGGCCGTGTGTTCGCAAGGATGCAGATGCGCTCGCCGGCTTGGATGCCGAGCTCGATCAGGCCGAGCGCGAGCTCCTCGACGATCTCGCCGAGCTGGGCGTAGCTGACGTCAAGCCACTCGCCGTCGCGCTTGTAGCGGACCGCGGGATTCTTGCCGAACTTCGCAACCGCATGCGGAACGAGCTCCGCGAGGGTGCGCGTCTCGCCAACCGGCTTCGCGGTCGAGCCGCCCGGCGACTGCGACGCCGATTCCGCGGCGTGCTCTGCGGTGCTTGCCTCCATGGCTCTCTCCTCCTCGGGTGCTGCTAAAGGATCTTGTGAGAAGGAAGGATATGCCCTTCGCGCCGCCGGTAGGTGAAGGCGCTGCGGTCCGCGGGGCAAATGTTTCTGGAGTCCGCGCAGGGGACGCTCGGGTACGTAGATGCCATCCAGCGTCTCCCACGCCCCGTCGAGCGTCTCGCGTGCGTCCTGGAGAGCCGTCGCGAGGCCCTCGGCGGGCTCAGCCGAGCGGTCTAGTTGTGGCGCCGTGGTATCTATCTCCTGCACGTTGGGCCCTCCAGCCCTAGAATCTACCCGAGTAGGAAAAAGTACCAGGTATGAAGAAATCTGTGAGTGAGCCCGCCGCGAGTGCCCGCCAGGCGAGGCGCCCGCGCGCCGCGCACCTCGGGCCCGAGCGCCGCCGTCCGCAGATTCTCGACGTCGCCTTCGAGCTATTCGTCCAGCGCGGCTACCGCGCGACCTCGATGGATGAGATCGCGCGTGCCGCCGGGGTCACCAAGCCCGTCGTCTACGCGTGCTTTCCCAGCAAGGCCGAGCTCTTCGGCGAGCTGCTCGACCGCGAGGAGCGACGGATGCTCACACAGTTCGGGGTCGCGCTTGCCGCCGCCGCGCGCCTGGACGATGTCGAAACCACGCTGACCACCGGCTTCACCTCGATGCTGCGCGCGGTCACCGATACGCCCGAGGCCTACCGCATCGCGCTGCTCGGCGGGGGCGGCGCCGACGCGATGGTCCACATGCGCGTGCGCCGCGGGCGCGAGCAGCAGGTCGCCGCAATGGCCGCCGCCGCGCGCCACTGGCTGGACGGGCGAGTCCCGCCGCAGGGAGTCGACGCCGCCGCGCAGTTCGTCGGGCAGACGCTGCTCGGCATCGGCGAAGCCGGCGTGCGCATGCTGCTCGCCGCGCCCGAGCAATGGACGCCCGAGACACTCGGGCGCACGCTCGGCAGGCTCGCCGCTCGCGGATACGAAGGGCTCAGCAGGGAGTAAGCGTCGTTACTGCGGGCAGCGACGACGCGCCAGACGACGGGCCGCTGGCCTAAAGGACTGCTCGGCGTGGCGATCCGCTAGGAAGTAGTTCTAGCCCTTCGCCGCTGCGGGGTTGCGCCGTCCGCGCGACAGCGGTCGCTGGCGCAGGCTTGCGAGGAACAGGCTCTTGTCGATGCGCCCCTTGAAGATCGGCACGCCCATCTCGGTGCACTTCGAGAGAACCTCCCTACGTCCAAGCCCGGCCTCGCGCGCCAGCTCGGTCGGAGTCAGATGGTTGGCCATCGCGGATCTCCTCCTGTAGTTCTTGTGGACTGCCTGTACATATAGCGCTGCGCGCGGACGTTGGCAACCGCGGATTTATCCGCACGATGCGCTCAGATGGGGTTCGGGATGTCGAGGAACACATGGCGCACGCCGAAGCGCTCCGCCAGCAGCTCGCCCAGCGCGCGCACGCCGAACGTCTCCGTCGCGTAGTGGCCGGCCGCGATGAAGTGCACACCCGCCTCGCGTGCCTGCGCCATCACGCGCTCCGTCGGCTCCCCCGTGAGGAAGGCGTCCGCGCCCGCAGCGATCGCCTCCTCGAAGTGGTCCGCCGCCGCGCCCGTCACGATCCCGATGCGCCTGACCAGCGGCGGGCCGCCGTCGAATGCCAGCGGCTCGCGCGTCGTCGCCTCGCGGACGCGTGTCAGCAGTTCGGCGATCGGCACGCCCGCGCCGGGTAGCTCCGCCAGACAGCCGATCGGCTCGCCGCGGTGCCGCGCGAAGGGCTCGAGTCGCTCGCCTCCGAGCGCGCGCGCCAGCAGCACGTTGTTCCCCACGTCGGGGTGCGCGTCCAGCGGGAGGTGGTAGGCCAGTAGCGACATGTCCGCCACGAACAGCACCCGCAGGCGCCGCGCGAGCGCCGCGTCGATCGGACCGGCCGAGCCCCAGAAGAGGCCGTGGTGCGCGAGCACCAGCTGCGCCCCCGCCGCACGCGCGCGCTCGAATAGCTCCACCTGCGCGCTCACGCCGGTTGCCACCGTCTCGATCAGCTCGCAGCCCGGCACCTGCAAGCCATTCGGGCAGTAGTCGTCGAAGCGCTCCGGCCTCAACAGGCCGTCGAGCTCCTGCACGATGTCGGCCAGCCGCGCGGGCATCGAGCGGGGACGATAGCGGTGTGGGATACTGCCGCCTGCGTCGGGGCGTGGCGCAGCCTGGTAGCGCGCGCCGTTCGGGTCGGCGAGGTCCCCGGTTCGAATCCGGGCGCCCCGATTGGTTAGAGAACCGCGAAGGCCAGCGAACACGGGCGAAAACCCCCGGAAACACTGGCCCTAGCGGGGAGCGGTTTGCCCGTGTTCGCGGCGCAGACGAGCACAACCAGCCTGACCGCAGAGTAGAGCTACGGTAAGCCGTGGGCATCGAAGGCACGTACTTCGGTGCTCGGGCCGGGCGGGTCTGAACCACCCGTCCGGCCGCCTCAGTTTTGCTTGCTGGCGCGATCAGAGCAGAGCCCGCGGCGGAAAATCTCGCGGTCGGGCCGACAACGCCCCGCGTCCTGCCCAACCGGTGCCCGCCTCCGCGGGTTTGTTGGACCCGGCTATGAGGGGTTGGATACGAGCAGCCGTAGCCCCGCGTCGTACTCCTCAAGCTCGCGCAGGTGCCCGTGGCGGGCGTCCCAGGCGCCGTCTTGAAGGTCGCGCCGAACCGCCTCTACGACGCGGTTGACGACCCCTGGGGGCATCCGTGCGAAGCCGGAAGTCGAGCTGCGTGCCTGGGCGTCGAGTACCCGCTCGGGGTGAGCCCAGAATGAGCCGAGCGTCCAGTCCGGTGTGTCGCGGGGAATGGGAACCTCCCGGACATCGACCTCTGCGTCGAGCCATCGCGCGAGCGTTTGCGGCGTTGGGAAGATGCGCCGGTCCAGCTCGGCGACCTCGGGCAGGTAGTCAGCCATGAGCCACATGCGGGCGCTGACCTGCGGGTCGAAGGTGAGGATCACGACCGGCCCCCGCGCGACGCGGCGCAGCTCTCGGACGCCTCGCTCCTGATCCCGGTCCCAATGGTGGATCGTCAATATCGCCATTGCCGCGTCAACGCTCCGATCCTCCAGCGGCAGCGGGTAGGCCCCGGTAGGGATCGCAGGCGGCAGCCCCGGGTCGCGCTGGGCGATCATCACTTCGCTTGGCTCGACCGCGATGACGTGCCGATCGCGCGGCTCATAGGAGCCCGCGCCGGCACCGACGTTTACGATCGTGCCCGCTTCGCCCAGCGCCGCGTGGATGAGCGCCGCAATGCCGGGGTCTTCCCGGCGGGTCGCGGCGTACTGCGCGCCGATCGAGTCGTAGCGGGTGTCGAACATCAGCGCGCGTGATCCTCTCACAGGCCGATGGCCGCGTCGGCGAACGTCACCGGGGCCGCTCACGAGCACTTCAAGGTTCGACGCCGAGCCCTCCGGCGGCCGGGGTAGGGCCGTCCGACTTCGATCGCTTCAAGCTTCTCCCGCCTGACGCCTGAGGCGCAGGTCAGCTCGGCCGGGGTCATGCCTCGCTCCTCGCGTAGCTGGCGGATCGCGCGGCCGAGCGCGAGCAGCAGCTTCCGGTCTTCCTCGGACGGCACGGGCCGGTTCATCGCGGCGATCAGCTTCTCAAGCAGCGGGTTCTCCTCGGCCGTTAGCTCGACCTCATCTGGGGCTATCGGGGTCTTCGACGTGCTCATACGTTGCTCCCTTCGGCTTGGGTGTCGCCGCGCTTCTCAAGGCCAGCGGCGGCGAGGAACGTCTCGATCTGCTTGATGTGGCGTCGGGATATGCGAGCCTGCCTGGCGCCCTCGGGGTAGTCGCGGTCTACGTCCATCAGATACCGCTCGAACTCCACCCGCCGATACAACGCCGCCGTCAGCGCCTCGCGGTGTATCCGGCTGCGCAGCCTCAGCTCGACCGCGATCGTCGGTGTGGTGCGTATCGCCCCGACCTGTTCCAGCAGCGTCCGGTAGACCTCGAAGTCCTCAAGCTCCTGCGGGTCGATCCCGAAGTCCGGGTGACTATGGCCGGAGTCCTTGATCTCTTCCGCGCAGTTCGCAACCTCTTCAACGAGTACCTCGCGCATCACGTTCACCAGCCGCACCGGGACCGTAACCGTGCTCATACCGCGCTCCCCTCCGCCTGGACAATGAGGTCCGCGAGCTGGCCGATGCGCGCCTTTGCAATCGCGCGATCCTCGTCGCTGACTTCCGGGTCTTCCTCGACGCTGTGCTCGGACTCGATGCGTGTCAGGAGCGTCCGCAGCAGCGCCGTCTTGTGCTTGCGCACGTCAACCTCCAAGACCGACGGGGGATCGACGGGCTCGATCCAGCCCACGACATCGAGCAACGCCCGAGTGCCGTTCGCTCGGCCTAAACAGCCATCGACCGCAGCCCGGATATCCGCTCGCCCGCGAGGCTCGATCAAGGCGCCGGCCTCCTCCAGTTGGCCGTGCAGGTCGAAGTAGAGCCCGTCGCGCAACAGCGGGACAAGCTCGTCAGGGATGACGATGTGCATGGTCGCTCCGTTCGGTCGGCCGAAGAAACCGCCCGGCGTAGCCATGACTGGACCCGCAGCCAGGAGAGCTACGGTGTCGAGCGTGGCATCCGAAGCGCATCTTCGGTTGTCACAGGCCGGGCGGGCGCTTCCGACGCTCGCCCGGCCACACGATGTCTTGGGGCGGGAGAGCAGAGCAGAGCTCTCGCCGACCCGCAAGAGACAATTGGGTGCGCTGCCGCCTGACGCGGCCGGGGCTTCGGTGAGCACCGAACGGCCGCGACGACCTCCGCGCGTCCACGCGATAAGGCAGAATGACGACGTGTCGCTGCGACAGGGGGCGCCTTTGGAGTCGATAAAGCGAGAGCTTCCGTTCTCGTTTTTTCCGGTCGGCAAGGGCAAGCGTAGGTATGAGGTTTTCGATATTGAGTTTGCAAGCAGTCCGTGGGCGGTGATGCGGCGAGCGGCGTCTGTCGCGTTGACCGACGTAGCACTCGATGAAACCCTCGCGTATCTCGATCAGGGCGAAGCCTTCTACGAGACGGCGCGCGGGCGTACTGCTGCGCATCCGCTCCTGCACTACTACGCAATGCTCAACGTGGGTAAGGCTGTCCTGCGTACCAGAGGATTTACTGTGCCACTCGAACGAGCACATCATGGGCTCCACGACACCTCGGCTGGCGCGGTCGTCCCGGAGGCTGTGACTCTCAAGGTCGCGGGGCCGAGCCCGACGAGCCCGCGAGTGTTCGGCGAGCTTGTTGACATCCTTGGGTATCCGCGGCCAGCCTCGGGGACAACATACAACGCGGCAGAGCTGATGGCACAAGTCGTGATCGGTCATCGCCTTTGGCGAGAGGCCACACAAGGCAATGAGCGTTTTCTGGTAATCGAGTCGATCCAGTTCATGCACGAACCGACGACGAAACAAATCTGGCTTCGGCTTCGAGTTGATTGGCCGACGATGCAGCGCCACGGAATGCGCCAGAAGAATCTCTTGTCGCAGAGCGGCCTTGACTCCCATTTCGACTTGGTGTCGGGCTCAGACTCGGAGACGAAGGCTCGCTTGCTCTGGCTAGAGCAGCGGAAACCGATCACTTATCCGCATCGCGCGACGGAGAACGTCATGCAACTCGTCGAGCTTGTGCGTCCACTGCTCTGGCGTATAGTAAGCGCTGTTCCGGGCAGTGCGTACCGTCGTTATTACCTCTACCTAGCGCCTCCGGGTACCGTGCGGGTATCGCAGATCGAGGCAACATGGGCCTTTATGTACTATCTCGGCTCGGTTGTTCGATACCGTCCACATCGCTTTCACGAGATCACGAACGGTCCCTACGGGCCATTCGTTGACGAGTTCATCTCAGTTCAAGCCGAGCAGCTTCTCTACCTACTGGCATCGGAGATGTGTCGGCGCGAGATCGCCAGGCCTGCAATTATCTAGCCGGTTGCTCCAGGGTCCGCGGCGAATGGGCGACTTCGGGTTCTCGTCCCGGCGACAGCACGGATCGTCGGCGATTCGGTGGACACGTCCGTGCGTCTTGAATATGGCGTTCAACCAGTGTCCTGTGTCAACGACGTTGGCAGTCTTATTGCAGTAAGGGCCGTGGAGTCTCGATCCTCTTGCAGTCGCAAACAGGGATCGACCGTGATAAGGGCCATCTCGCGCCATCGGCGAACGATCTCGTCTTCCCCGATCTCTTCTCGGCCAGGATCACGTTGTGCGCGTGAGCGGGCCTCCTCCTCGGTGAAAGCGTTTACCGTCACGGCTTGCTCGTTGCTTGGTTGCCATACCTCTGCGGTGACATATTGGGCGAGGTTCACAACATAGAGAACGTCGTCGGGTACCTCTGGGAAGGTGTAGGAGGCGGCTCCCTCAAACATCCCAGCGAAGTTATGTGTGGCACCCTCCGAAAGCCCCCATACATCAGGTGGCGCGACGCCGCCCCCGAGGAATGACAGTCCGAGTGCTTCCGTGAGCTGCCACTGTATCGGCAGCAACAAGACCACTGCGGTAGGGGGGGTCGCAGCTTGCTCCGTGCGATCAACGAGCGAACGCAGTTGCTCCACGAACTCGGATGCATTCTCGACATCCGGCTCTCCTGTCACGAGCAATTGTGAGTCTGTGTTGGTCATCGGCTGGATCAAGGTTCGCAACTCCGAATGCGCTACCTCATGTCCAATGTCGCGTGCGATCATCTCGACTCCCACGTACCGACTATCCTTCGTGAAGAAGCCCTTGTGTTGCTGCCACTGGACTACCTGGCGGTCATCTGGGGGATCGTTTAGTTCCGTCACCGCACCGGCCAACCGGAGAAGATCAGGCACGATCCGGGCCGTGGACAACGAGGCGCGGGTCTGCTCACGGAATGCCGCAACCTTCTCGGCGGCAAGAGGTGTCTCGATGGTGCTCTGCCGTTCCTGTTGCCGCCATGCGTGGGCGCCGGCCTCCAGAGCTTCGCGAACCTTGGCTGCGCGTTCGGCTATGTCGGGGAGGTCTTCGTTGCGCTCATCTGTGACCGCTGCGGTTAGGAGATTTCGAGCATGGTCGAGGCGGGTGGCCATCCATTCTGCGACTGGTAGTTCAGGTGCGGGCTCATCGGCGCGGACTACCCGCAGCGCTGCGGCGATGAAGGTCTCCACCACGCCCTCGGCTGTACCGATCGCATGTGCGCGTCCCTCCTGCAGTGTGCTGAGAATCCAGTCAGACCACGGCGTTCCGGATCGGTCGCGGAACTCGGCTTCTATAGCTACGGTGGCGACGCGCGCAAGTTGCCCCGCACCACCAAGTTGGGTGGAAAAGTACGTGAATGACTCGCGCCAGGCCGTCGGCTGCTGCCTCCATGCCCAAAGTGCGAGGCCAAATCGTAGGACTGTGCGGCGATCGCTCAATTCCTGGCTCAGCTCTGAGAGTTGGGTGTTTTCCCTCGCCTCCTGAAGTCGATCGGTTGCGCCCGGCTCTTCCCGGCCGACAGCCTCCTCCAACCGGCGTAGCACAGTCGGATGCGATGAGAAGATATCCAGGTTCCAATGCTCCAGTAGCGTGTCCCAGTCACCATCAACACGGCGGATATATTCCACCTCGCCGCGGTCCACGCCGAGCTTAAGGATCGTGCCGATCTGGTCGTAAACGAGGCGCACGTAACCGCCGAAGCGGAGACGGTCGGAGATGTCACCCTGCTCCAAGCGCTGCTGCAAATAGAAGCGTGTGAACTCAACGAGATGCCGTGGCATACGGCCAGCGAGTAGATCGCCTTTATCGCCTCCATGCATCCATCCCGCGGCGACAAACGCGGTGCTGAGCCCGATCATCTTCGCGAGCAGGCCATCGGCTCGGTATTGGAGCGCGCGTGTGCAGGCGTTGATCGGGAGGTACGCCGCGCTCAGCAGTACCTCGTCGCTCGTGCCCCTCAGGGCCTCCACGATATTCGTATAGAACTGCTGACGGATCGTGTCTACAGGGCCGATCGGAAAGAACTCGGTTCCCTGTGCGACCGCAATGCTGTACTCGTGGCCGTATCGTGCCCAGGAGCGAGGAAACTCCATCAGCGTTTCCACATAGGCGTTTTCAATCGACTCAAAGGTGCCTGGTGCCCCCGCGCGGATCGCTGTAACCGCTTCCTCCTCCAAATCCTTGAGGTACTGTCTCAGAGTCTCATCGCGCCAGCGCCCCGGCTTCAATGTCACAACGTGCCGCGCGCGCCTCGTGTCACGACTGCTAACGGCCGCAGGCAAGAGAAGTAGCTGGCTCTCGACCCCGAGGAAGTCGTAGAGACGGGTAGTCAGCGTCACGCCGCCGGCGCTCTGTGCGCGTCTCGCGAGGCGAATGAGTCGGCACAGATTGATGTCGGCGACAGAGCCGACGATGCCGGCGGCGATGGCGTTCATCGGCTGCTCGCGCTGACGCACGGCGAAAGGGTCCAGCTCCATTGGCTCGATCGTTGCTAGCTCCGTGAGCAACGCGAACCCGTGGCGAGCCTCCACTTCACGATCAACCTGCTCGCTGACCGCAGCGGTCAGGCGTTCTTCGCGCTCCTCTCTCAGGAAGTCACGCCGGGAAGTGCGGAGTGCGCCATTAAGCAGCGGCGGGAGCACAAACACCGAGACAAGGCAAGCGAATCCAGCGACAGCGCCAGCCGAACCCGCCGGACCACCGTGTCCTGCGCCGAGCAGGACCACGGCCGTAACCAGCAGCGCTACCACGCCTTGCTCATAGCCCTCCTGAAGCCAGCTCGCTCGGATGTAGCGACGAAGTGCCCCATAGCGTTCCTGGCTGGTGCTCCGATAAGCCTGTACTGCGAACACGATGATTGCGAGTGAGAGCGCGAGCGCGGCGGCCTCCACCTGCCACAACGTTCGCAGAAAACCTTCCGCGGCTTCAGCCTTCTGGAAGGGGTTCCAGTCATTCGGGAACGGCACGAAGATGAGGCCGGCCCACACCGCGGCGAGCATGTAGTACGTGCGGTCCCGCCAATGTGCTGTCGCCCATCGCCAGCGGCCAAGCACGAGCACGATGGGCCAGCCGTGGCCTTCTTCACGCCTCGCGCGCCACCTGGCGAGGCGCGCGAGCGACCCCAGAGCCAGCCATCGTGGCAACTTATGAGCGAGAGGCACGCGACCACCGCTCGTATCTTCGCCCCTTTCCTTGTTCACGGAACGCAAGTATGGCTCGGGTTGCGGCCGCAATCCGGTGACGGCCTTTGCGACATGGTGGAGCGAGTGACATCGGCGTAGGAGTGCGGATAGGGTTCGAGAGCATGGCTGCGTCGTATCCACCCGCAAGCTGGCTCCGTCCAGCGCTGCCGCAGGCGCTCGAGGGCACCGACCGCTTCGCCGACGCCGACGCGACGGTGCCGGACTTCTGGCGCTGGGCGTTCTCGGACCTTCGGGGCAACGCGCACGACGAGATGTGCCGGCGCTAACGTCGCAGCGGATCGCGTTCGGCGACACTCCTTTGGCTTTCACGTAGGCTCTTGGCTGACTTTCGCTCGCGTATGATCGTGTCCGTGACTGGCCGACCGGCGATCGGCGCGCGAGCGTACTAGCGAAGCCCGTTGCTGCTTTACGACGCTCAGGTCTCAGGCAATTGCTACAAGGCCAGGCTGCTGCTGGCCCAGCTCGGCGTGGATTACGAACGGCGCGAGATCGACGTCATCGACCGATCCGGTCGCTCTGATTTGCTCGGCGAGGTCAACCCCGCCCTGAAGGTACCCACGCTGGTGCTGGATGACGGCCGTCCGCTCGCGGAGTCCAACGCAATTCTGTGGTTGCTGGGCCTGGGTACGAGGTATCTACCCGACGACGACTTCGACCGCGCCAAGGTGCTCCAATGGATGTTCTTCGAGCAGTACAGCCACGAGCCCAACATCGCCGTCGTCAGGTACTGGGTGTCTATCGCAGCTGCCCCACCACGCGAGTCCGTTATCGAAGCAAGGCGTAAGGCGGGCTACGAAGCGCTGGATGCGATGGAGCGAGAGCTTGCGACACAAGAGTTCCTCGTTGCCGACCGTTACACGATCGCTGACATCGCGCTCTACGCCTACACGCATGTAGCCGGCGACGGCGGCTTCGATCTGTCCGGCTACTCGGCCATCGGCAGGTGGTTGGATGGTGTCGCAGCTCAACCAGGCCACGTGCCGATCACAGCGTGAGCGGAGTTGAAATGCGAAGCACAGCACATCGCAAGCGCGCCTTGATCCTGCTTGGGGTCGCCACCGTCGCGTTCACGGCCATCCTCGAAGTGATCGACCCTCGCACGTCTCGCACGGGCCAACAATCCTCGCCTTCGAGTTCGCCGGCAGCCGGGCTCGCGCAACGCAGATCATCGCTGAATGGGGACCGAAAGGCCGCAGCGCCGCACACCTCTCGCTGCTGCTCGACTACGGCTACATGCTCTCCTACGGTCTGTTCTTTGCGCTCGCGGGCTTCGCCGTCCGCGATATGGCGCGAGCGGGTGACTGGAAGCGCCTCGCGGCCGTTGGCGTCGTCGTCCCGTTCTTCGCGCTCGCTGCGGCGAGCTTCGACGCAAGTGAAAACGTGGCGCTGCTGCTCACGCTCGCCGGCAACGGTGGCAGCTTCGCCCCGCCGTTCGCTGCCGTCTGCTCGGCGATCAAGTTCACGCTCATCGGTATCGCCATCCTCTACGCGCTGTGCGGCCTCGCGCTCTGGCTCAGAGCGCGCCTCCTACAGCCGAGCCGAGCCGCATAGACCGCGATCGACCGTCGTGCAGGCACCGCGCAGAAACATTGAGCTGAAGGCGATCGACCCGGACCCGTCCGCGTCGCTTGAGGTATGCCAGGCGCTCGGGGCCGAGGACCGCGGCACGATCGCGCAGCGCGACACCTACTTCCAGGTTGCCCGCGGCGGGCTCAAGCTCCGCGAGGAGCAGCCCGGTCGTCCGCACTTGATCCAGTTCGAGCGCGCAAGCGAACCGCAGCAGCGCGAGAGCCGCTACCGCATCATCGAGGTCAGCGACGGTACGGGGCTGTGTGCGGCGCTCGCCGCCGCGATCGGCATACGCGGGGTCGTCGCCAAGCGTCGCCATCTGCTGCTGTGGCAGGGCGTGCGCATCCATCTCGATGAGGTCGAGCAGCTTGGGACGTTCATCGAGCTTGAGGCCGTCGCGCCACCCGACTCCGACCTTGCCCATGAGCACCGACTCGTCGCTGAGCTGCGCGACGCACTCGGGATCACCGACGAACGCCTCGTCGCCCTCGGCTATGCGGCGCAGTTGCTCCGAGCGAGCGGCGATACCACTGCAAGCTGACGCGGGCGCAGAACCCCGAAGGTTGACCCAACCTGCCGCTACCATTCCGCGTATGACGGCGAAGGAGAAGCTACGCGCACAGGTCGAGAACCTGACCGAGCAGGACGCTGAGGCGACCCTTGAGTTCATCGCTGCGCGCGGCCAGAGCTTCGGCGACTGGCTGGACTCGCGTCCCGAGGACGACGAGCCGCTGAGTCCCGAGGAGCACGCAGCGCTTGCCGCCAGCGACGCGGACATCGCCGCCGGTCGTACTGTCTCCTACGCGCAGGTGAAGCAAGGCCTTGGAGCCGAGTGAACGGCGGGCGAGCGCTGCGCTTCACGCGCACCGCCGAGAAGGAGTTGCGGCGCCTCGATCCGCCGATTCGTGCGCGGGTCTCGGGAGCGCTGGATCGTCTCAGCGCCGATGATCGCTCGCTCGATGTCAGGCGGCTCACGGGCAGCGAGCACTTCCGACTGCGCGTCGGCGACTGGCGAGTGATCTTCGACTACGATCGCGCCACGCAGACCGTACTCGTCCGGCACGTCCTCCCGCGCGGCAGGGCATACGAGCGATAGCGGAGGATCCGCCTTTGCGTAAGCGTCGCTATACGGGCGTTTAGCATGGCATACGCCGGGTCTGGGCGAGCGGCAGGCCGGAATCGAGGTGGTCTGGAGGGGGCTGCAAACGGGATGCAGAAAGCCCGAATCTCCTGTATCCAAGCCAACTCTAACCGTTCGCCCCGATATACTCCCAAGTCCGCGAATATCCGCGAATACTGGCGAAATGCCGCGAAAATGCTAACCGGCGTGGAGCCGGTATGCGGCATTTCGTGAATGCTCGTGGGACTCGAGGGACCGCAGCCGTTCCGCGAACGTGGTTGCGCCAACGACATGAGGTAGGGCGCCTCGGCGGAGTTCGGCGACGGTCGTGGAGACGCCCAGGCTTAACTATGAGTCTGCGATTTGCGCTTGATGGGCCACGCCCTGCGGCGCACGCGGATGTTCTTGAGTGCTAGCTCAATGCGCTGCAACTGGGCTTTGAGTTCCTCAGATTCACGTTCCTTCTGTTCGAGTGCGGCTTGGCGCTTGCGACGCCGCACCCGAGCAGCGCTTAGGGACGCCCAGCCAAGCAAGGCACCGCCTCCAACGCTCACAGCGACGAGCCCTATAGGTACACGGGTGGGAGCGACCTTGATTGCGACAGCGACGACGTAGGGCAGGATCGCACCGGCGAGTGCCCCAGCCAGCACCTCAATGCTGCACAGGCGTTCGAACACGGAGCGCCTTTTCATGATCCGTTGCCCTTAGTCTCCAAGTTTGCTATCAGGGGCACCTGAACGTGCTTGTATCATACTGTAACGAAGATGAACAAGAGTGTACTAGCTCGTAGCCCGATGGCGACGCCGACAGATGTCGAACGCGCGAAAGCGGGGTTGCGCAAGCTCTTGAGGCAGGGCCATGTAAGCCCAGCATCCGTGCTGGCTTGTTCTGAACTCGTCGGGCTCGCAAGGCTTTTCGGGTTGCCCGATGAGAGTGGAGTTGCCGCCGCGACCGTGGCTCAGGCCCTTCGCCTAGTGATCGGTAGATTGGCGGATCGAGACGCTATTGAGGTGTTGTTCGGGCTCGTGCCTGCAACCGAGGGCTTGCAAATGCGGTATCGCCGTAAGGAGGCTGCGGCGCTTCTCCGGATCAAGCCTGAATCGTTCCGGGTCCGTCGTGAGGTGGAGATCCTCGACAGGGTTGCACGCGCTCTTGTTGCTGAGCTTGCGAATCCCCGGTCAGCCGTGGGTTCAGGGGCCGGGCGATTGGACTCAACCGGTCGACTCCCGAAGCTGTTTGTGGGATCGTGGGCTGAGACGACAAATTGGATAAGCCTGCTGACCGAGAGTCTGGACGGGAAGGCGGCCGTTTCTCAGTGGGCTTCGATGCTAGGGCCATCGTTGCCTGCGATGGACGCAATGGAGCAGGCCCTGGATGGGGCGGACTTTGCAGCATTCATCGTCCCAAGCGATATGGCAGACGACGGCGAACGGCTGGGGCGTGGTCGGGAGAACGTGATTTTCGAGGTCGGTTTCGCGATGGGGGCCCTCGGCCGCGACCGGACATTTCTTCTGGTTCCGCAGGCACCGGAAATGAGCCTTCCGAGTGATCTTGCGGGCGTCAACGTCATGTTCTACGGCGAAGGAGGCAATGATGCGGCGAATGTCTCGCGTCTAGCTGATCGTATGCTGGAAGACATGAGGGCGCTCGGACCTAGGGAACGGGCGCAGACGAGCGGTAGGGCCGAACATGGTGAGACGCAACACGTGGACCTGCTCGCGGACGCTGCACTCAGCTTTGACGCGTCCAGAGTCTCGTACGCCGACGAGCTGCGGAGAGCCTTCCAGTGGGGCGGGAGAGTGCCGGCGAAGTTTCAGTTCGCTACGGCTGAGGGTGGCGGCTTCTGGCTGAGGCTCTGCAGCAGTATTGAGTATCGCTACTACCAGCGGGCCGTCGATCAGCTATCGGGCGAGATCCCGTCCCTGGCCGGACTCGTGCGCGACACCGCTGGCACTGGCGAGGTTGATTTGGTCAGTCTTGGCTGCGGTGATGGAACGAAGGACAACATGATCGTGCAAGCCCTGGCGAGCCAACTGATGGGGCGCGAGCGTCTTTATTACTACCCAGTGGAGATCAGCCAGACCTTGCTCGTGGAGGCTCTTCGACACATCTCACGGCCCGGATCCGATAGATCGCGCCTTCGGACCAAGGCGGTCATCGGCGACTTTACGAATCTAGCTGCGTTGCAGGGGGTGTTCAATGAACGTGCGAGAAGTAAATTGTTCTCTATTCTTGGCAACACTCTCGGGAGCTTCGACGAGTCGGAGATTCTCCGGAGCCTTGACGCAGTGATGCTGCCTGGCGACCTGGTGCTGATTGAGGCGAACATCGGGGATCCCGAGGAGTCGGCAGAGTTGCTCACTGGTGATATCGCTAAAGCGTGGAGTCTTAGCATGCTGGAATCAGTCGGCATCCGGAGCGACCCGGCTGAGCTTGGATGCGAGTTTGTAGCGGGCGTTAGCAGCGTTCGCGGTACGAGAACCGTCGTCAGCTATGCGAATTCGATTGGTGGGAACCGCCCAGACAGCTACAAGTTGTCCGCTGTGCATCACTACGAGATGGAGGAGTTTGCGCGCGCCGCTGGCAGGCACCTCAACGTTGAGTGGCTGGCACGGATTCCTGGCGACGGCGTCGCACTGTTGCTCGGGCTGCGTCGCACGTGACCCTCGGCATGGCTCGCTCTCTTCTAGGGCTGGATGCAGACCAATTCTGACGGCGCCTGCGGCATCTCTGCGCCGGCCGCGGAGGCGTCACCGTGACTTGGCGTGCCGACGTCCGGGCCGGCATAGCAACCGCTCTTCGATGGGGACGAGGCGTCGCAGCGCGAGCTTGCTTAGCTCCGTTGAGACAGAGCAACGCGCGAAGCGCCTGAGGACTGAGACTTGTGTGCGACGGGCCGAGTGGCCTGCCAGCGCAAACGGGCGGGTGCCCGAGCTGTAGTTCGCGCTACTCGGAGGTAGCGAATATCTCCGAGACGACCGGCAAGTCGAACTTCGCGAGGGCGTGATCGAGCCAGTCCGGCTCGGAGGCATACAGATCACGCCACACCCGCGCATAGCCTCTCGTCTCTGGGTCTGGGTGGGTCGGGCTGATCAAACTCTCCCACGCCATCATCGAGGAAACAGCGCAGCGGAGCGCGTACCCGCCGAACTCATCCTCGTACTGATTGGGTGTGATCATCCCTTGGGGCCATGCGGACGCTGAGCTGATCACCACACCGTCGACGTGGGGATGATTGGATAGCTGGCTCAGAATGTTCTGTCGCATTGTCGCGAGCTTGTCGGCAAGAGGCAGGCTGGCCCACTGGGTGAACAGCCAGAGGCATTGAAGGGCGCAGATCCGAAGCCAGACGTTCTGTCCCTGACTACACGACAGCGGGACCGCTTCGGACAAGGGTCTGCGCGGCCCAGCCCTTACGGGTGATCTTCGGCCACGCGTCGCCGATCGGCGACGAGAAGGCACGCCAGACAGAAGGAGCACGCCGAGGGACTACGACAATCTTGCTGCAATCGTGCTACAGTGTGGTCGTGTCATCCTCTGCCCTAGCTCCGCAGCCGTTGATCCGCGAGGCGGTTTATCTGCATGAGATCGCGCAGTTGACCGATGCCGATATTGCTCGTGCGACTGGTGTGGCTCGCAGCACGGCTCGGGCATGGCTTGCGCATACACGGTCGCCCACGGGTGAGCGGGCGGAGCGACTGATCGAGCTGTCTGCCCTCGTGGAGCGGCTGGCGCGTGTGATGGAGCCGTCCTACATCGCCGTATGGCTAAGAAAGCCCGTGCCGGCGCTTGAGGAGCATAAGCCGATCGACGTGATCGCCAGCGGCGATTACCTGCGCGTGGCCGAGCTTGTCTCTGCGCTCGAAGAGGCCTCCTTCTCGTAAGGCTACGTAGTGGCGGCGGATGTGCAGCGCGTTTCGGTCGCTGGCTCATGGTGGCGGCAGACTCCTCACGGTGCTGACCCGTTGTGGCTGGCCTCGCCGCCATCCAGTGGTCGCTGGCAACACGGCAGCACGCTCGCCGGTATCTATCTCGCCGACGAGGAGTCCACAGCGTGGGCGGAGTGGTACAGAGTGCTTGCCGAGATCGCGCTGCCGCCGACTCACGGGATGCCTCGTGACCTGTGGCGTTGGACGATCGCGGTGAGCGACATCGCTGACCTCTCGACCACGGCCAAGCTCGCTCGCCTCGACCTCCCGGTTCCCCATCCCGGGCGGCGGACCTGGCCACCGTTCCAAGCCGCCGGAGAGGATCTGTTCCGCGAGGGGTATCGCGGGGTGCTCTACCCGAGCGCAGCCCGGCCGGATCATCAGGCGCTATGCCTGTTCCGCGAGGGTATCGTCATTCCGGGCGCGGACCCGGTGCGTCCGCCCGCTACCCATCGAGACCCGCCAGCGCCGCCAATCGGCCTGCGTACCTGAGGCGACCTCGGCAGTCGGGTCTCGACCGCCGCGAGCCCGGTCTGAAGCCGGTATGACGTTTGCAAAACGTTTGCACGCGCCCCAAAAAGCCAGTGTTTACGGCCTAGCAAGCGACAACGTTGCTTGCAAGCGTCGGCGTCCTCGGTGAGTTGACGCCGTGGAGCGCATGCAAACCGCTTTGCCATATTAATCAACTAATTCCTACATGCGATACATACGTTATGGGTGTCGAGACGATCGGTGTGTATCTGCTCAAGCCGCGCATAGCCGACGGGCGTGAAGCATTGCGCGAGCCAGAGCGCATCACGGCGACACATGCAGTCTCCGCGAGTGAGACAAGGGGGACGCTCTACGTCGCCGATGGTGAGGAGCACGAGCCCGAATGGATTCGACTCCTGGGTGGCGTGAGCGCGCCGCCGCTTTCGCGGCCCCATCGGGCGACTGGCGCGGTACTGATGTTGAGCACGGCGGAACGGTGGTTCGCGATCCCGTTCGGCGCCTCGGGAAGATCGCTGCTGGAGCACGGATCCTACGAGCGCGACTTCGGGCTGAAGGTGGCTCTCAACGGGATCGACCGCGGAGCGCATTCGCGGCGCCCAGGCGCGCACGTTTAGCGACTACGTGCTGCACAGTCAGCGCCAGCTGTCTCGGCTCTCGGACGTGGAGGCTCTGGAGATCGACGATCGTCGCGACCTTGTGACGGCGCTTAGCGGGGTGTTGCACGACAAACACGTCGGCCGACGGATCGACGGGCGCGACGCTGCACGGCTCACGGCGAACCTTGATGCGGCTGGTTTGGCTCCGAAGTGCGCGGAACTGCTCACGCTTAGCGAAGGCGAGTCATATCAAGAGGATTTCCCGTGGATGGGCAAGATCGAAGAGATCCGCGACCCGGAGGAAGTGGCGACGGTCGAGCGTCTCGCGTTCGAGGCCCTCGGTAAGCGTGAGTTCTCGCGCTTCGACCTGTACCCACCGGAGCTCGTCAAGGATGAGATCGTAGAGTTCGGTCGCTGGCCCGGGACGCGAAGCAGGGTGATCATCGAGCCGGGGCCCGATCTGCTCACCGAGGCGATTCGCGCCCCGATGTCGGCGGCCCAAGCCCAACGTGCTGTCGAACGTTTTCGCCTGATCGCTCTCGACGGGGGCGGGGAGGAAGTCGATCGTTGGACGTATCTAGACGACGCTCCTGCGGCTCCGCGACCGCGGCATCGTTGACCCCCTCGTTGGTGCTGCGTTGCAAATTTGGCACCTACGACATGAGCGGACAGACACCGGGGGGCCGGCTGCTCGACGGCGAGTTCTTCATACAGGCCTACGCCGGACATGTCGCCGATCGCACGAATCCGGACATTTCTCCGATTTATGGTGACCTGCGTGGCTTGCCGCCTGCCCTGCTCGTCGTTGGGAGCACGGACATCTTGCTCGAGGACAATTTGGTGATGGCGACCCGGCTCGCCGCGGCAGGCGGTGAGGTAGACGTTCGCGTCTACACCGAGTCTCCCCACGGCTTCACGCTCCACCCAACGGCGATGGCACGCGCCGCACTCGACGGCATCGAGTCCTGTCTCGCCGACCGCCTCCTCGACTCTTAGTTGGCGGCCTCCACCATTCACAGTTAGGCGGCCAGTCGCGCACGACACGAGAGTAGACCAAGCTATCGAAGCTTCCGATTGCGAACTACCCAAGCGGCGAAGGGAACATTCGTCCGCTCACTCGAAGTAATCGCCGGGTGGGGGTAACGGAGCGTTGCGGTGGCAAAGGACCACCTCGGAAGAACTGTCCTCTCTCGCGATCCCCAGGAGGCGATCCTCTTGCATTTGAGTAGCCCTACGAACCGCCCACGCAGCGCCCCGCGTTCCCGCCTGGCTCTCTCTGTGCCGGCCATGACAGTGGCCGCGCTGCTGGCGGCGATGCCGGCCGGTGCGTCCGCGGGGGGAACTACGGTGACACCTGCGTCGGTGAACGTCAACAGCGGAGAACTCGCCAACATCGACATCTCCACCCTCGGGCTGGACTCGAGTGAGCTGGCGAGCGCCCTGGTGAAAATTCCTGCGCTCAGCGCTTTGCCGAGCGGGACGCTCGCATCGCTGATCGCCGGGCTGCCCGCGGACAGCACTCTCCAGGATCTGCTGGCTGAAGTCAAGGCGTCAACCGGCGTGGAAGTGACAACCGGCGAAACCGTCGGAGTCGTGCTCGGCGATGCCGCCGCCAATCCCGATGTCCTCTCCCGCCTGCTCGGCGAGATCGCCTCGCTGCTCCCCGGCACACCTCAAGCGGGTGCGCTCGAAACGGTTCTGACGAACCTCATCAGCGGACTGACACCGGCCCAGCTCCAGCAGCTGGAGAGCCAGCTTGGCGCTACCGGTAGTCCGGCGGAACTGGCCGCGACACTTGCAGAGAAGCTCGCCAATGGTGAATTGGATAGCGAGCTCGCCACCGTCTTGGGCGAGCTTGGGACCACAGCTGCCACGACCGGCAGCCAAGCCGCCACAACCGCAGGGATGACCGCCAGTAAGTTGGCGAGCGAACTCGGCTTGGGCGAAGGAGCCCTGAAAGCGGCATCCGGGACTAGCACCCCACTCGGATCGCTCAACGGCTTCCTCGACACGCTCGCCGGCCCGACCGGCCTGACGCTCGCCACGGTGCCGAATGCTCCCGCGAGCACGACCACCACCAACGGCGGCTCGACGACGACGAACAACACGAGCATGACCAACGGCGCTACGCCCGGCGCTGCCACGCCCGGCAAGAGCTCGACGGTGTCCGGCAAGGTGAAAATCGTCAGCCACAGGGTCAAGGGACACATGCTCGTGCTGGTTGTGCGCGTTCCCTCCGCCGGCACGTTGACAGTCACCGGCACCCACACCAAGCGTGAGCTCAGGAGGGCAAAGAGGGCTGGAACCATGACCCTCCAGATTCCCCTCACCAACGCCGCAGTCGCGAAGGTCCATCGCGGGCACAAGCTGAAGATCCAGCTTAAGGCCGCTTTTAGGCCGGCGAGTGGAGGGGCCTCGGCAGCGAGCGCCACCTTCAAGGTTCGCTAGAAGCGCAGCCCCCGCCCGGGACGGCCGAGCTAGTCGTCCCGGGCGCTCGCGCCACGCACCCAGCGGCGACGGGACGCCCACATTGGGGGGTGAGTGTGAAGCCGCCAGTATGAAGTCCGGCGGTGTCCCGGCGGGGGTCGGTCGGGCCTGTGATAATCCGGCCGGTGGAAGGGATCGACGCGTGGTGGTCAGCGGGCAAACACGTGGACATCGAGCTCCGCGGGACAACCCGGGAGATCTTTCTGCGGCGGACCGGCAGCGGTCCAACGATGACTCTGCTGCACGGCTTCCCCAGCTCCTCGCACGATTGGGCCGCGGTGCTACCAGCACTGGCCGAGCACAATTCGCTGGTGCTGTTCGACTTTCTCGGGTTCGGCGCCTCCCAGAAGCCGGTCGACCACGACTACTCGATCCATGAGCAGGCCGACCTCGTCGAAGCGGTGTGGGCGCGCGAGCGGGTTACCGCGACCGTCCTCGTGGCTCACGATTACGCCGTGTCCGTCGCGCAAGAGTTGCTCGCAAGGCGCGCCGAAGGCGCGCTGGGCGTCGAGTTGATCGAGGTAGACCTGCTCAACGGTGGGCTCTACCCCGACGTTTACCGTCCCCAACCCGGCCAACTGGCGCTGCTGGATCCCGAGCTCGGGCCGCAGATCGGCGCACAGATCACCGCGGAGCTGTGGATCGAGGGACTGAAGCCCACCTTCGCCGAGGGCTTCGACATGGCAGTCGCCGGGGCCGACATCTGGCGGGCGACTGCCCGCGAAGACGGTCAGCTGCTCATCCACCGCGTGGTCCGCTACATGAACGACCGCGTCCTTCACGCCGACCGTTGGGTCGCCGCGCTCGAGCAGACCGACGTACCACTTGCTTTCGTGTGGGGGATGCTCGACCCGATTTCCGGTGCCCACATGGCCGAGCGCATCCGCGCGCGGCTACCCGCCGCGCCGTTCACCTCACTCCCCGACGTGGGGCACTGGCCCGCTCTGGAAGCACCCGCGCGCGTCTTCGCCGCGCTACGCGAAGGCCCGAGCGCCCAAAGCCCGTGAGGCAACGACCCGCAGGCCGCCCAGCCGCTTGCTCGAAGGGCCGCGCGCCGCGTGGACGGCGAGGAGATCGCATGCCCCGCGCTTCGGTAGCGAAAGGCCCGCACGGACTGCTGGGAGACCGCTGTTGCCAGATGTATCACGCGTGATACACTTTAGGATATGACTGAGGTCAGCATCCGCGACCTGCGAAACCATGGCGGCGATGTCGTGGATCGCGCCGCGCGCGGGGAGCAAATTACGATCACCCGCTCCGGCAAGGCTGTCGCGGAGCTGCGAGCGATATCGCCTGCCGCGCTCACGGCTCAGGTACTGATCGACCGCTGGCGGCGGCTGCCACCTGTGAACCCCGTCACCTTCCGCGAGGACGTTAACCGTCTCTTGGACACCGGCTTGTGAGTCAGGCCTCACAGCACGCCCGCGGCGTGCTCGACACCTCAGCCGTCATCCTGCTCGGACACCTGCAAGATGCCGCCGCGCTCCCGGTCGAACCGCTGATCACAGCCGTCACGCTCGCCGAGCTCTCCGTCGGTCCGCTCGTGGTCGAAGACGAGCACGAGCGTGTCGCTCGTCAAGCCCGCCTCCAGCAGGCCGAGGCCGACTTTGACCCGCTTCCCTTCGACGCCGGCGCCGCGCGCGCGTTCGGGCGGGTAGCGGCCTCCCTGCGACGCGCGGGGCGCAAGCGCACCGCGCGCTCCTACGACGCGATGATCGCCGCCATCGCCCTCGCCAACGGCCTGCCCGTCTATACCTGCAACCCCGCCGACTTCACTGGCATCGACGACCTCCAGGTCGTCGCGGTCCCGATATCAGAGTCACCCTGAAGTCCAACGGCGCGCTAGAGCGGGGCGTCGGGGAAGATCGCCTGGGCTCGTGTAGCCGCATCGAGGATCAGCTGAGCGTCGATCTCATGGCGCGTGAGCTCGATGTTCGCCTCCGGCCACTCGCATACGAACGTCAAGCTCCCCGCGGGCGGAAGCGGCCAGATCCAGATGCTCTGCCGCCAGTTACCGCCGCCGCCGCCACCGCCGCCCAAGTGCAGCACCGGTCCGGCAGGCTCCTGCGGCTCATTGGACTCCGACGTCATGCTCAAGACGCCCATCGTCCCACCGGCAAGATCCGCCAAGGGCTGATCGGCCGTGTTCGTGGCCTTGCCACCGTCGGCAAATTCGACGCCGAATCGGAGCATCCCCTCGGGGATCTCCTCGGCGCCCTCGCGCCTGCGCCGGTGCCGCAGTCGGCGACCCTCGAAGAGCAGCGGATCGAGCTCCTCGGCCTCCTCGCCTGCCATCGTCACGAGGTCAAGATCGAAGCCCGAGGGGTATGCGCCCAAGCGGGTTACGCATACCGCGACCTGCGACGTGCGCGCGAGCACCAGCTCCAGTGCAACGATCCCCGGCAATACGCCGCTCGGTGCGGCGAGCCACGCCGGCGCGCGGTGGCGCTCACGGGGCGGGGGCCGCGGTCGAGCTGGCGGTGGCTCGAAGAACTCCATCAGACCGACCCCAGCCTATCGATCCGGTCACCTTCAGCTTGGGATGCCCTCCGGAGATGTCGTGATGCTCTCGGTCAACCTCCACAGACACCGATATCGCTCACGACCGCGGGGTCGTTGCCACTCGCAGGAGCTTGACGGGCAGTGACGGATTCGCGAGGTTCCAAATTGTGTCCGCCCCAAACGGCGCCGCATAGCACGGACACTCCTGTGCTACGAGCTCTGCGAGCGCCGGTAGCGTCAGCTCCTTCGCCGACCAGTCGTAGAGCATTTGGATACGCGGAAGGATGACGCCATAGTCCAGCATGCGCCCAAGGTTGTTCTCGGCCTCCACATAGGTCCGCACGCCGTCGCTTGCCGGATAGCGCGCAGGCAGGATTCGCGATAGCGAAAGGAATGCGCCGGCCATGCCCAGACGTGGATCGCCGAGGAGCCCTCCGAGGGCCGCGAACCGGCCCAGTGAGAGCCTTGGCGCCGCAACTAGCGCATGGGCGTAGAGGACGCGCAGCAGGACCACGTTCATGAAAAACCGCTCCGCCGCGACCTCACGCTCAGCGAGCTCACGATTCTCTAGATACGCGCTGACAATGCTTGCGTTGTGGGCGCGGTACCAGCTTCGCGATGTCGGCCCCGACGTGAAGTCGATCCAGAGATCGACGCTCGGTGCTGAGCGAGTCCCACCGAGTCCTCGGCTGTAAGCCACGGCCTCGCACCCATCGCGGAGTAGACGTTCGTTGATCGCTCGCCACCAGGCGCTGCCCGGCACCTCGGCATCGGCCGGTGCGAGCACACCACGGTCCACCTGCCACCGCATGAACGAAAGAGCCGCCCGCCGAAAGGGGCGATGACGATGTGGCCCGCCGACCGGCTGTTGATAGATAGCCGCACACAGTGCGAGACGTGCCTGCGGATCGCCGCGAGTGCGCTCGACTAGCGACGCCGCCTAGGCCGCCGCAGTCACTAGTACGGCCTGATCGCGACTCCGCGTGGCTGCGGTCCCCGACGCAGCTTCACAGTCGCGCGGCGGCCCGCTCGGTGTGCCCGTCCAGGCGCCTGCGCGACGATACTCACCTTGGCCCCCAGATAGGCCGGGATCGAGAGCGTCAGGCTCCGGTCTCTGGCGGAGCCGCGGATTCCAAGAGCGTAGTGCTGCGTCACGCCGTTGGAAAGGTGAACCATCAGCGCGTAACCGCTGGCTCCGGCGATCGCGCGCCACCGGAGCGTTACCGTCGCGCCGCGGCGCGACGCCTTCAGTCCGTGCGGTGCCGGAAGCGGCGGCGGTGAGGGCGCCGTGTAGTGGAAGAGTGTGATGTCTTCGCGGGGATGTCCGTCCTGGGTCACCACGGCGAGGATTTCGTGTCGCCGGCCAAGGTCGCCGGAGGGCGTGAACGTGATCGCGCCGCGCGACCCGTGAGCCGCTCCCAGCACCCGGAAGCCGTGGCCTTTGCGGGTATCGATGAAGCTCACCTGCTGTCCCGGGATCTTGCGCAGCGAGTAGCGCAGGCGCTCCCGTCCCTTTCCCGCGCCGCTCAGCTTGGCGCGCAGGTCGGGGCTCGGCAGCGCGGCCGCCTGATCCACCCCGGCCACCGGCACCGAGCCGGTATTGCTCACGATCGTCCATTTGCCCGGCGCTGGATGGTTGATGAAGAAATAGGTCTCCATCGTCTTGCTCCCGTCGGCGACCACAACCTCATTGGCGTCTTTCAGGTATCCGCCGGGCGGCGTCGCGATCGTGCGTCCGTCCGGTCCCTTCAGCATCACGTCGGGAGCGCCGCCCGTGCCGCGCACCCCGATCGCGGCGACGCTCTGGCCATGCGGGACGGTAAAGCTCGGCAACGCCTGCGCCGCGCTCGCGGACGGACCGGCGGTCGGCATGTGACGCAGGGAAGCGAGGTTCGCGGGCATCGGCAGCGAGCGGAACTGCGCGATGTCACAAGAGTCCAGCATGAAATGCGTTTCGTCGGGAAACACGATGCCGGCGCCCGCATGCGTGAAGCCAAGGTCTGCACACACGCCGACGCCATGGTCAGAGACCACGACCTCCGCGCCGAGGCAATGTTCGCCGAGGAGTTTCAGACACGCGTTAACGTTGCCGTCGAATTGGAAGTGACCCTGACTGACTTCGAAGGCGACCCCCGCTTCGAAGGACAGCACGTAGATTTCGATGTGCACATTGCCGCCCAGGCCGATGTCGCCCGCTTCGTCGACGCGGAAATACTCTTCGGCGACCTGGTTGCAGAGCAGTTCACCCGCGGCGTTCGCATTCAGTTCGAACGGGGCGAACTGAATCGTCAGGGTGCCACTGATGCCAAACAGCGAGCAGCCCAACACGTCCCCGCCACCGGCAATCGCGCCTTCGGCGCTGAGCACCGGTGGGTTGACCGTGACGCCGCCGCCGAGCCTCGTCAGGAAGATCGGGATCGGGCCGCCCAGGTCAATGCCGGGCCCATCGCCCGCGTTCCACGCGACGTGGCCTTCCTGGAAGCCGCCATGAACGAACGCGAACTTGGCGGTGATTTCGCCGCTGGCGAGTAGATCGAGCGTCGCTTCGCCACGCAGCGAATCGTCGGCGTGGCGATAGCGGAAGTCGACGTTGTCTACGCCGATCCCGGCCAGCTCGGCGTGTGGGATCTTGACCTCCAAGGAGTCCAGCTGCAGTCCCTGCTGATCGTCGGCGGTGATGACCGCGCCGGCGCTCAGCCCGTGGCCGTTGCCGTCGCTGAAGACACCCGGAAGTTCCGCGTTGACCGAGACCGCCGCGCAGTCAAACGCGCAGGTGTCACCGTTTCCCAGCGTCACCCCGGCGCGTCGCAGGGCGACGGCGATGCTGCCGCTGAACGGCAGGCTGCCGATGAGCGGCAGTTTGTGAGGAAGCGAGATTTCGCCGAGACTCCCGCCGGCCGCCGGCAGATACAGCGCCACCGTGTGCAGCGGCGAGATCTGGTGGCCCAGCAGGTAGATCGAGGCGTCCGCTGAGACGACGATGCTCGCCGAGGGAATCACGAGGATCGGCTGGCCGCCCTGGGGGTCGATGTCGAGCCCGTCGATCCGCACCGCCGTCCACGAGTAGTAGCTGGGGAAGCCCATGCGTTTGAGCACGCCGGGAATCGCCTGCGTGGCACGCTGCTCGACGATCGAAGCCTCTCTGGCGGTGTTCGTCCCGGCCGCGGCGCCGACTCCCAGTTCTTCGCCGAGGAAGCTTGCGCCGGCGTTCGCCGCGGCGCTCAGAGCGGGGGTGCAAAAGGACTGGTCATGTGCTCCACACAACAGGCCCGCCAGCGCGGTCGTGATGCCGCCCGGAAGCTGGTTGGGTTCTTCGAGCTTTTCTAGGCAACCGAGGACATCGGCGGCGCCGAACTCGACGTTCTGGTCGCATTCTTCCGGCGGGGCCCCGATGTTCCCCAGCCGGCGCACGCCGAGCCCCACGCCTTTGGCGGCCAGTCGCGCGCCCGCGCTGGTGAGCGGGCTCAGCGCCGCGTGCGCGGCCCCCGAGCATTCGCCCAGCACCGCGAAGGACGGGGTGACCGGCGCGCCCACCGTGCGGCGTGTCGAGGGAGCGCGCGTGTCCGCCGCCGCCGCTCGCGCCGCGTGCGAGTCGCCCAGTGCTGGAGCCGCGATCGCAAGCGTCGCGCGCGTCGTACTCACGGCTCCCCTGGCATCGGTGGCTGTCAAGCTGACCGTGGTATTCAGCGCGCCGCGCGTCATCACCGTCAATTTCGGCTCGCTGCCTTTGCAGATCGCGTCGGGGTGGCTGCCGCCGGTGACGTTCCAGCTGTAGCTCGTCGCGCTCGTGCCCGCCGGCGAGGAGGCCGAGGCGTCCAGCACCGCGCGACCCGGGGTCAGCGACACTACGTTGAAGGCCGCTTTTACCACCGGTGGCGCCGGCGCCGGGACCGGTGGGGGCGCAGGTGCAGGGCTGGTCGGAGTCGTGGGTGTGGTTTCCGTCGGCGGAGGTTCTTGTACAGGAGCCTTAACTTCAGCCGTAAAGGTCGCGGTCGCCGAAAACGGGGTTTGGTTGCATTCGTAGGTGAGTTTCACCGAGCCTTCGTAGCTGCCGGCGGCAAGATAGGTATGTGTGCCGCTGACCGACAGGCCGGTCCCCGCTTGATCGGTGCTCACCGTCCCGGCGGTGCTCGGATCGTCGCCCCACACGATCGTCGCCTGCTCGTGGCGCAAATCCGTCACGGGGCACACCAGCGAGTGGATATCCGCCACCTGACCGCTGAACGGCTTGCCTTCAGTAGCCGCGATCGTCATCGGCGGTTCGGCTCCCGCCGCTGCGGAGGGCGCCAGCGCCAGCGCGCACACCAACACGCCAACGACCCGCGCCGCGACGGCGCGTGCGAGCTTGAGGTGCACGCTGGAAAGCCTACCGGCGCGTAGGTCGTGTCGAGGCCGGAGTGCCATACGCTCCCCGCACGATGCCCGCCCTAGAGCAGCTACGCGACCGCCTCGCCGAACTCGTCGACCTCGACGCCGTCGAGATGCTGCTCGGCTGGGACCAGCTCGTGATGATGCCCGCCGAGGGCGCGCCCGGCCGCGCCGAGCAGCTCGGGACGCTGGCGCGCCTCACGCACGAGCGCGCCACCGCGGCCGAGATCGGCCAGTGGCTGGACGAGCTCGAGAGGGAGGCCGCCGACGGTCGTGGCGCGCAACTCGACGAGCTCAACCGCGACATCGTGCGCATCGCCCGCCGCGATTGGGAGCGCGCGCGGCGCGTGCCCGACGATCTCGCCGCGGAGCTCTCCCGTGCGAGCGTCACCGGCCAGGAGAGCTGGCAGCGCGCCCGCGCCGCCGACGATTTCGCCGCATTCGCGCCCGCCCTGGCGCGCAACGTCGAGCTCGCCCGCGAGCGCGCGCGGTGCCTCGCAGGAGAGCGCCAGAGTGCTCTACGAGGCGCTGCTCGGCGACTACGACTTCGGGTTGCGCGTCGCCGATCTGCAGCGCGTGTTCGATGCGCTTGCCGCGCAGCTGCCGCCGCTTGTGCAGGACGCGCGTGTTCGCTCCCCGCGTCGCGCGTTGGCCGTCCCCGAGGACGCCCAGCGCGTCGCGGTCGCCGGCGTCCTGCGCCGCCTCGGCGTCGATCCGGTCAGCTGGCGCGTGGATGTGTCCGCGCATCCCTTCACCGCATGGATGGGGCCGCGCGACACGCGTCTGACCACCCGCTACAGCGACGGCGAGGTCGAGTCGCTGCTGAGCTCGCTACACGAGTACGGCCACGCCCTCTACGAGCGCCAGGTCGCCCCCGAGCTGGCGCGCACCAATCTCGGCCACGGCACCTCGATGTCGATCCACGAGTCGCAGAGCAAGCTCTGGGAGAACCACGTCGCGCGCAACCCCGCCTTCGCCTCCGTGCTCGCCGACGAGCTCGCCGCCGGCGGCTTTCGCGTGCCGGCCGCCGAGCTGCACGCCACGCTCGTCGGAGTCGAGCCCGCGCCGATCCGCGTCTCGGCGGACCCGCTTACCTATCCGCTGCACATCGTCCTGCGCTTCGAGCTCGAGCGCGCGCTGATCGACGGCGAGCTCGCCGTGGAGGATCTACCCGGCGCCTGGCGCGAAGGAATGCGCCGCTTGCTCGACGTCGAGGTTCCCTCCGACGCACTCGGCTGCCTGCAGGACGTGCACTGGGGGGCCGGCAGCTTCGGCTACTTCCCCAGCTACGCGCTCGGCTGCCTGATCGCGGCGCAGCTCTGGGAGACGCTCGAGGCCGAGCGCGGCTCGCGTGCCGAGGACTTGCGCGCCGGGGAGGTCGGTGCGATCCAGCGCTGGCTGGCGGAGCGTGTCCACTGTCACGGGCGACGCCTCGACACGCTGCCGCTGCTCGAGCGCGCCACCGGACGCACCTTGGAGATTGAGCCGTTCCTGCGCTACGTCGCGCCGCTCGCCGGGCGCTGAGCGCGATTCGCTTGATTCTGGTGCGGAGAGGCCTGGCACTCGCTGCCGCGGATCTTTGCGACCTCAGCCCGTCTTGACCGCGACGACTGTGTCCGGCGCCAGCACCAGCTGCGCGCGATGCGCCACGACTGCCACCGATCCCGGCTCTTCGATCGCGCTGCTCGTTGTAAGCGTGCCCGTCGGAAGGCTCGTCGCCGCTCCCGGCACGTCGATCGAGAAGGACAGCGGCTTTGAGGAAAACGAGCTCACGATCACGCTCGTTTCGGTGCTGTTGGCGATCGTCGCGGCAAGCACACGCGGGTTGCCGGAGTCCGATTCGATGCGGCTCCCGACCGGGATCCAGCGGTGCAGGAACAGCAGCCCATGACCCAGCGGGCGCATCGCGATCGTGCCATCGGGGTTGAACACGAGCGGGTCGTAGCTGCCGTTCGCGGAGTGGAAGCGCACCTGCGCGAAGCCCGCGAGCAGCGCCGCCACCACGTAGCGCGCGGCCCATACGCTGGCCACCGGTGTGTCGGACACGCCCGGCTTGCCGCCACAGGAGGCACTGTTGCTCTCGGAGACGATCGCCGGCCGGTGCGCCGCGCGCGCGACGCGCAGCAGCCAGTCGTACTTTTCGACGAGCCCCACGCTCGCATGCTTGGCCAGCAGACGCGCCGCGGTCGTTAGCGGCGCGCTGCACGCGGAGGTCGGGTAGGCATGCACATCCATCACATCGGGGCGGTCCGTCGCGAGCATCCGCCCGACCTCCGCGCGCCAGCCGATCCCCGCGAGGTCCGGGCCCTCGATCTGGATCGGACCGAGCAGCGCCCGGCGGTGCTCCCATTCGCTGACGTACTCCGCCGGCGTCCACGGGGAGGGGCGAAAGGCGGGAATCGTGACGCCGGGTTCGTCGGGAAAGATGTGGCTGATCCCATACAGATCCGGCTCATTGCCCAGCGAGAAGCTCAGCTGAGCAGCCGGTATCGCCTGCTCGGCGGCCGCGATCGTGCTCAGGTCATCCGCGACGGGGGCCTTGGCGAAGTTGAGCCCGACGGTGACCTGCACGCCCGTCTCCCGCGCCAGGCACCCCAGTGTCGTCCAGAACGAGGGCGGGATGAAGTAGCGGTGGTAGGTCGCCGTCGGACCCGCCAGATCCTGCGAGTCACCGCCGATGCGCAGCGACGGCGAGCCGAGTTCCTGCAGCGTCCCCACCAGCGCCGGTCCCGGGCACGGCCCGCTGCCGAGGGCCCTCTCCATCAGCGGATACTCGATCGAGAGCCCAAACGGGCTGCGGCTGACGATCGCCGAATGCACCGCGGACGAGGAGGCCGAGACGCGCGGGCGCGACGGAGCGCTCGCGGGGGCGGTGGTACCCGAGAGGACGGTTGCAGCGGCCGCTTGCGCGGCCCACGCTTGCAGTGCCAGGACGAGCAGGCCCCCCGTCAGAGTGGCGCGCCACCGGCTCATCGGCGCCTATGATAGCCGCGAGCATGCTTACCGGACGTGGCCCACGCCGCCTTGCGGCACTCCTCGCGTGCGTGGCTCTGGTAGGCCTGATCGAGGCAAGCGCCACCGCCGCAAACGGCGGCGCCAGAAGGGCTACCGAGGCCAGCGTCGCCTACCGCTTCGGGCTCTCCGACTACGAACCGCGGACATTCTCCGACCCCCGCGTGGCGGAGCTCGGCGTGCATCTTGCTCGCGACGTCGTGCCGTGGAATGCGGCCCTCAACGAGCGCGATCTCTTGAAAGTGACCGCCTGGCTAGATGCGGTCAAGCACGCCTACCACATCACACCCCTCATCACCTTCCAGCACGCCGACGGCAACGATCGCGCCCCCAGCCCCGCGGCGTTCCTGCGCGCGTTCGAACGCTTTCGCAAGCTGTTCCCCTGGGTCAAGGAGTTCGTGCCCTGGGACGAGGCCACACATGCGACGCAGCCCACCGCCCACCGGCCCCAGCTGGCCGCCGAATACTACGACGTACTCGCCGCCCACTGCCGCGGCTGCGAGGTCACCGCGCCCGACATCCTCGACTCCGACGGCAACGTCGAGGCCTGGATCCACTCTTTTCTGCAACGAGCGCATCCCTATCCCGCGATCTGGCCCTTCAATCCCTACAGCAGCATCAGCACCGCCAACCCCACGTTGGTCGAGCGGTTCCTCGCGGCCACCCGCGGCCAGGTGTGGTTCAGCGAGATCGGGGGCGTGGTTTGGTGGCGCTTCAAGGGTCGGCTCATCGATCACGGCGAAGCGTACGCCGCGCTAGCCGCCGCGAACATCTTCCGCCTGGCGCGGCTCAGTCCAAGGATCACGCGGATCTACTACTACCACTGGCGCTCGCCCGGTACGCCCCATTCCAAGGCGGGCAGGAAAGCGACCTGGGACGCCGGGCTCGTGCGTGCCAACGGCGCGGCCCGTCCCGCGCTGTACGTCGTCTCCAGAGAACTGCACCGCCGCATTCAGAGATCCATTCCCAAGGCTTTCTGAGCGACCGCGGGCTCACCCGTGACGGCCGCGGAGCCGATTTCCAGTGTCGCGGCGCGTTGGTCGCGCCAGTAGATCGTCACCGGGCACGCCACGCCCGATGCGCTCACAACGCAAACTCCGCGTTCGGTGAAGGCCCCCGGTGCCACGAGCTGGTGCGAGGTCCGCGGGGTGAGCCAGACCGTCGTATGCAGCGTCGCTCCCGCGGGCATGCTCATGCTCACTTTCGCTCCCCTTGCGGTGGTGCTCAGCGTCCAGCTGACGCGCCCCACGCTGTGACCCGCGGGCCCTTTGTAGCGGCCCAGCAGCACCACCCCGCCGCCTGTTCCGCGCACGCTCGTGAAGGTGGGAATGGAGCGGACGCCGCGAGCGCTCTGCAGAGTCCAAGCGCTCGATGCCGCACTGTGGATTGGGCGCAGCGCCAGCAGATCGTGCCAGCCACCAGGACCGTTGACCTTGATGGCAACCAGACCCTGCGCGGCGCGCGGGTCGCTGCTGGTCGCGCGTCCGCTCAGCTCCCACCACACGCTCCCCGAGCGACCCCAGACCAGGCCGCTGGAGGAGAGATCGTCCGCTACCAGATTCTTGCCGTCGGCCGGCAGCGATGCGTCTCGCGTCTGCGTGCTCGGCCAGCGATCGAGGGCGTAGGAGAGAAACCACAACGTCAGCCCCTCGTACTGATTGAGGGCCGCGTAGCTGTCCACGATCGAGGGGCTCCAATCGAGACTCAGACCCGGCACGATCGGCAGCAGGCCATCGAAGCGCAGGGGGTAGGCATTCAGCAGGTAGGAGATCGCGCGCCCCGCGTACGCGTGCCACAGACCGGCGCGAACCGGTTCCAGTACGGCTCGCCGGGCCCCCAGCGCGGCGGCCGCCGCTTGCACCCACGATTGGTCCAGCGAGCGCCCCGCTAGCGAGAGCTGACCGTCCGGAGCCATCATGTCGAGCGCGTAGCGATCGGCCTGACTCTGCAGGCGGGCCACCGCCGGCGTGATCGAGCTGGGGCTCGCTTCCTCGAGCAGCTCGAGCAACAAGGTCGAGAACAGCTCGTACGCCGGCGGCTCCGCGCCGCGGTCTGAGAGCTCGCGCGCGCCCCCGCCCAGCCCCGCGGTCGTGAGCGCTGGGCTCCTCGTGCCCTGCGCGGGCTTTGCGTCCCGCGCGACGGAGGTCTGCAGCAGCGTGCCCGCGTGGCTCACGGCCAGCTGCAGATCGGCTTTGATCTGCGCGGTCACGAAGCCGCTTTCCTGCGCCAGCGAGCCGGGCTGCCCGACGATGTGGTCGTCCTGCAGCAGCGCCGCGCCGGCCGACCACACCAAACGCCAGTTGCTGTAGCACTTGGGTTTGGTGAGGCAGTTGCGGCCGCGCGGCGGCTCGATCAGTCCGGCTTGCAGCGCCAGTGGGCCGGAGAGCTGTTCCCACGCCCTCGCCGGAAATTCGCCGCGCTGGCCGTCGCGGATCACCGCGGCGATCGCCAGCAAGTTGAAGGGGTCATTGGGCGCCGGCAGCGTCAGCGCCGAGTCGACGATGTGCACCCCCGTCGCTTCCAGTTCGCTGTCGCCGGTGCGCCGCGCCACCTTCAGCATCACGTCCGCGAGCATGATCACGCCGTAGTTATCTCCCGTGTCCGCCGGCTTCAGCGGATCCCTCACGCGTCCATCGGCGGTCGTGTATGGCACCCACGCGCGCGCCACGCCGTCGAGGTAGGCGGTCAGTCGTGCAATGCTCACCGCCGGCTGCGCGGCCCGCGTCCCAGGCGCGCAGACGAGCAGCAGCACGATGCTGGCGAGCAGGCCCCTCAGTGTCGCCAGCGGCGTCGCGCGATCAATCAACGCGCCCTAGGGTACCGGCGCCTGGGCCGCTCAACGCCACTGGCCTCTCCTAGAATCGCGCGCGTGCCGGCGAAGTCCGACATGACCTCGGCGTTGCTGCGTGACGCTTGGGAGGCTCTCGGCGGCGAGCCCGAGCTGCCCGCTGCAGTGACGGTGTCCGGAGATGGATCGGGTCTGCTGCCCTCCGCGCTACCCGCGCTACCCGCGATGCTGGCAGCGGTCGCCGCATCGACGTTGGCGGCATCGGTGCTCGACGCCGCGAGAAATTCACGGACCGCGGCGCCCGTCACGATCGACGCCGAGCACGTCGCGCTCGCCGCACGCAGCGAGCGTTACGCCCACCACGGGACTCCGCCGCGGAGCGCTGACCTGTTCGCCCCGCTATCGCGATTCTGGCGTACCGCCGACGGCTGGCTGCGCCTGCACACCAACTACCCCTGGCACCGCGAGCGAGCGCTTGGCGTCCTCGAATGCGAGCAGACGCCCGCCGCTGTCGCGCGGGCCGTGCACGGTTGGCGCGGCGAGGAGCTGGAGGATGCCCTGGCCGCCGCGAACGCTCTCGGGTACGTCGTACGCAGCTCTCAGGAGTGGCACGCGCACCCGCAGGGCCATGCCGTCGCGGCGCTGCCGCTGCTCGAAAGCGTCCCCGGTCCGGGAGTCGGTCGGCGGATCGCTGCCGGTCGCGGCGCGCAGGGCCGGCGTGTTCTCGATCTCACACGGGTCATCGCCGGACCGGTCGCCACGCGCACCCTCGCGGCGTGGGGCGCCGAGGTGCTGCGCGTCGACAGTCCGCGCCTGCCGGAAATCCCGGCGCAGGCGCTGGATACGCTGTCGGGCAAGCGCAGCGCGCTGCTCGACTTCTCCGAGCCCTCCGGTCGTGCGCGGCTCGAGGAGCTGCTCGCCGCGGCCGACGTCGTGGTGCAGGGTTATCGCCCCGGTGCGCTCGCGCGCTACGGCCTCGCTCCCGAGGCGCTGGCCGAGCGCCACCCGCATCTCACGCTGGTGACGCTCTCCGCGTGGGGCGCCAGCGGTCCCTGGGCGGCGCGGCGCGGCTTCGACTCGCTCGTGCAGTGTCCGACCGGCATCGCCGTCGCCGAGGGGAGCCTCGAGCAGCCCGGCGTACTCCCCGCGCAGGTGCTCGATCACGCCACCGGCTATCTCGCCGCGGCGGCCGCGCTCCTCGCGCTCGCCGGCCTGGAGCGCGGCGAGCCGCCGCGGTCGGTACGGCTGTCGCTTGCGCAGACCGCGCGCTGGCTGACCGGTGCGGGGACCGGCGAACGCGAACCGGAGCGTGAGATACGCCCCGAGCGCTCACTCGTGAGCCTTTCCGGTGCGTGAGACGCAATACAGGTCATCGCTCCGCCCGGGCGCGCCGGCGAATTGCAGCCCGGCTGGACCGTCACGACCGAGCTCGGCGCGGATCCGCCTCAATTCACCGGGTAGACCAATCCCTGGCAGGTCGCGGTCGAAGTATTGATTCCCGAAGAAAATGGGTTCGCCTCGATTCTCTGCGGGGGATCGATCCTGGATCCCTCGCATGTGCTGACGGCGGCGCACTGCGTGTTCGACTCGGCCACCCTCGAGGCGATACCGGCCCAAGACTTCACCGTTCGCGCGGGCACGTCCGATCTCGCACTTTTGGAAGCCGCAGAACAGGAACGCGGCGTCAGCGATGTCCCTCCCCACCCCTATTACGTCTACGCACCGGACAGCGGGCATGTTGCGTCGGATGACGTTGCCGTGCTGACGCTCGAAAGCCCGCTCTCGCTGGGGCCCGCGGTAGCTTCGATTGGACTTGCGCCCGCCGGAGCGAGCCCGCTGGAAGGCACTGCGGTCGCCTTGACAGGTTTCGGAGAGGAGAATCCCGCCACCGAAGAACTCAGCGGCAAGCTGTACTCGTTGGGCATGACCCTTGGTTACAGTCGCGAATGCGGTGGCGAAAATGACGCTGTGCTGCTCTGCGCCAGCGCGCCCTCCGGTACGCCCTGCAATGGCGATAGCGACAGCGGCCTGACAACTGCCGGCTCGCCCGCGACGCTGGTCGGTGTCGAGGACGACCTCACACTCGTATCCGGGAAACGGTGCGTCGCTGGCGCAGAAAACGCTCTCGCCGATGTCGCGGCACCGGAGATTCAAGATTTCCTCGATGGCAGCGAAGCGCCGCCGCGCGCGCCGCGTGGAGGAGGTGCGGTGATCCGCGAAGCCCCCGCCGGCGACGGTTCGATGAGTTGCGCGGCGGGCACTTGGAGCGGGAATCCAACCTTTATCTACACCTTCCTCGACAGCACCGATAACCAGATCCCCAGCAGGGTGCGTCTTCGATATACGCGGTGCCCAGCTCAGAGGTAGGTAAAGCAATCCTCTGTCGGGTGTCGGCGAGCAACGAAGGCGGCACAGGCATGGGCCGCACTCCCGCCCTGCGCGCGATCCAAGCCGCGCCTGTCTCAGAAACGCCACCACCGGCGCTGAGCGGATCGGTAGTCCCGCTGGGGGATGTCGTGGAAGTAGCGGCTACCGCGCGACCTGCGACGGCTGGAGGCATCTGCTGACTAGAGTTCCGGCGACCATGGCCGCACGTTCCAGACGAGCGCCAGCGCTGTGCTCTGCCGCTCAACTCCCGCGCGATTGCGATCTCGCGTGACGCGCATCCGAGCCCTCGTGGCGCTTGCGGTGCTGATGGGGATCCTGGGCGCCCTGGCGTCCGCCGCGGCGTTTACGCCGCCCGCCTCCGCGCCTCGTGCCAAGACCTCGCGCCCCCATCGCCAGCGACATCCTCGGCACGTCCGGCGCCCTGCGCTGGCGGTCAGTGTCAAGGGCGATCGGCTCCTCGACGCGCAGGGCCAGACGCTACGTCTCGTCGGTGTCGACCGCTCCGGCACTCAGTACATGTGCGCGCTGGGTCGCGGCATCTTCGATGGACCCTCCGATGCAGCCTCGATCGCGGCAATGAAGGCCTGGCAGATCAACGCAGTCCGCGTGCCGCTGAACGAGGACTGCTGGCTTGGCATCAACGGGTTGAACCCCGCCTACAGCGGCGGTGCGTACCGCGCGGCAATCGAGGCATACGTAGCCGAGCTCAACGCGGTCGGGCTATACGTGATCCTCGATGTCCACTGGAATGCATCCGGCAGCGGGCGGGCCGACGGTCAGCAGGACATGCTCGACGCCAGTCACGGCTATCTGCTCTGGCGCAGCATCGCTGCTGCGTTCAAGGCTCATCCAGCGGTGCTCTTCGATCTCTACAACGAGCCGCACGATCTCGCCAGTACCGCCGCGGCGCAGTGGAATTGCTGGGAGCAGGGGTGCGGCGAATATGCCGGCATGAACGGTCTCGTCGCCGCCGTTCGCGCGACGGGCGCACGCAATGTGATCCTCGCCGGTGGCCTCGGCTGGGCCGCCGAAGACTCCGAGTGGCTGCAGCACGAGCCTCGCGATCCGCTGCACCAGCTCGCCGCGACCTTCCACGTCTATGACGAACACTCGCTCTGTACCGCGGAATCGTGCTGGCAGCAGACGCTGCTGCCCGTCGCCGCCCGCGTGCCTCTGATCGCCGACGAGTTCGGGGAGATGCAGTGCGGCACTCCCGCCTCGATTGCGTGGCTAAACCAGTGGATGTCCTACGCGACCGCGCACGGTTTCTCGATGCTGGCGTGGAGCTGGAACGCCCGGCAGGATGAATGCTCCCGGGGACCGCTGCTGATCACGAGCTACGCCGGCGTGCCAACGCCGTATGGCGCCGCGGTCAAGACCTTCTACGCCGAGCACCCGCCGGCCTAGCGCGCCGCCTCGTCCCGCTCAGGTTTCGATCGTGACGAGCGTGCCGATCGGCGTGTACGGCCAGATCTCCGCGGAGGCCGCGAGCGGAAGCTCGACGCAGCCAAGGCTCTGCGGAGTGCCGAAGGACGAGCGGTCGAAGTTGTGGAGCGCGTCGCCGCCGTTGAAGTAGCTAACCCATTTGATGCCCGGGTCTTCGTAGTGCGAGCCATCCGGGTTGGTGCCACTCATTGTGGTTTCCGGAAGATGCTCGAACACGGGAAATGTCCCGAGTTCGGTTTCCGCTCCCGAGATACCGGTGTTCGCCGGCGAGGTCAGGACCGTCTGACCATCGTGCCAGAGGGTGAGCGTCTCTGGAACTTCGCGGTGCACATACACGTAGGTGTAGCCGCTGCTCAGACGCTTGCCGGCAATCGCATCGGCGAGTAGGATCCGCCACACGGTTGGTCCCGCAAGCCCGTCGACGGTCAGTTCGTTGGCGTTCTCAAACTTCATCACCGCGCCGCGCGTGATCGTGTTTGCCTGGCCCGGAGTCCACATCGCCTGCAGCTGATGCGGCGTGTTCGGATAGCGCCAGCTGAAGCTGCCACTGGGAGGGTCGACCGCCGCCTGCGCCTCCGCGCTGGGCGTCCGCGCCACGGCGGGGCCGGAGGGCTGCCAATCGACCGGCAGGTAGCCCGCCTGGGCGAGCAGCTGTTGCAGGCGCAGGGTCGAGCCGGGTGGCACCGTCCATTCGATCTCACTGGTCGTATGCAGGCCGCCCCCCGTGTTTGCCGTAACCGCGACGGCGTGCGGCAGCTGAACCTGCAGGTGGGAACCCAGCTCCGCTCCCAAGCCCGAGGGAATGAATTCGATGGTATGGCTGTCGACCCCGCGCCAATGTCCCGGTGTACTCGGCGAGATCTGTGGGCGACTGGAGCCCAGCACTTCGCTGACCGGCTTTGAGAACGTCAGATGGATCGCGGTCGCCGGCGAGATCTGTGAGCCCGCTGCGGGGCTCGTGACCATCACCGGAGCCTGCGATCGCGGGAACCAGCTCACTTCGGTCGGAGCGCCCAGGGTCTCCCACGGACGCGTCGCCACGGCGATTTCCGTGGTGCCGGTTTCCGGCTGCATGCCCAGTGAGATTGAGCTCCGGGCGCCGCTCAGCGTGTGGCGAGTCAAGCTGCCGGAGCTCCCGTAGGCGACCGCGCTCACCGGCTGATCGAAGCTCACCCGTACCGCCGCGCCGGCCGGGAGGATCATCCAACGTTGCTTGACGTGCGCAACCGGAGCACGCAGCGTCAGCTGCTCATCGCGTTCCTTGCCCAGCGCCCAGCCCAACCATCCCGGTCGACGAACCTTCACATCGACGGACACCTGCTCACCCGGAGTCAGCCGTCGTAGGGGCGTCAAGCGCCCGGCGTGCACGGTAAGCGGCACGCGCCGGCCGTGCGGGCCGAACGCTTCGACGTGCTCAATCGTTCCACCCAACGGCTGCACGCTCACGCGCGCGAGCGCCGTGGGGTCGGTCGCGAGCTTGACCCCCGACAGCGCCACGGCCGCGATCGCCAAGAGGACGATTGCGACCAGCACCGTCGCTCCCATGCCGAGCAGCACGCGCGTGCGACTGCGCCCTTTAGGCATGACGTCGCGACGAGGTGAGACCATCGCCATCGCTAGATCGTAGGGCCCCGCGGCGACAAGCGAGCCGCCCGGTAAGACTCTCATCCTACATTCGTTCGATATGACATACGCGCCGCGGTCGCCGCTCCGTAGAGGGCCGTCAGAATATGAAGCGCTGTGGCCAATCGGAAAGGCGGAATTGCGAGCAAGGCGATCAGGGCCACCGTGCGAGGCGAGGTCCAGGGCGTCGGTTTCCGCGATGCGACGGTCAACCGCGCACGCGAGCTCGGGGTGATGGGCTGGGTGCGCAACGGTGAGGACCGCGTCGTGCTCGTGCACGCCGAGGGCTCCGCGCAAGCGCTCGACGAGCTGCAGGCTTTCTTGCACGATGGACCGCCGCCCGCGCGAGTCTCCGCAGTCGCGATCGAGCAGGTCGCGATCGAGGGTCACGAGCAGTTCGCGATTCGCGGCGTCAGTGCCCGCGTCTTCGTAGTCCAGGAGCACACCGCGAGTACCCACCATTTCGATCTGCGTCTGGAGGTCGACGGGGTCATGCGCTCGTGGGCGCTTCCCAAGGGGCCCTCGCTGGATCCCGCGGTCAAGCGCCTCGCCGTCGGGGTCGCCGATCACGCAGTCGCGCACAACACGTTCGAGGGGACGCTTGGGGACGGCGCGGTGATTGTCTGGGATCGGGGAGCCTACGAGCAGGGTGGCCGTGTTCCGTGGCCGCTGGCAATCACTCGTGGCCACGCCGTCTTCGTGCTGCACGGGGAGAAGCTGCGCGGCGGTTTCGCCCTCCAGCGCACCCGACCGGGGGCCAAGGCTCAGTGGTTGCTGATCAAGCGCCGTGACGAGTACGCGCAGCCCGGCTCGGACGTTGTCGCGGAGTCCCCGCGCTCGGTGCTCAGCGGCCGCACGCTTGGGGAGCTTATGCGCTGAAGCGCTCGCCAGCACTGCGCCGAGAGCATCACGCGGTGCTGCTCTGACACTACAGGCGGCCGATCCCCGGAAGAGAGCGACCCGCGTTGCTTGCATAGGCGGTGTACCGCTCGCCGTGCACCGCGGAGAGATAGGGCTCCTCCACAAACCGCGTTTGCAGCTCCAGGGCAGCGATCAACAGGATCGCGCCCGCGAGCGTCTCGATGGGTCTCAGCGCATTCGCGAGCTCGAGCGCTGAGGGATATCGAGTTGGGGGGCGCTCTTCATGCCACGCATACTGAGCGATTGCTCGCATCTCGTCAACTCGCATTTGTGACCGGTGGCGCCTGGCGCTCCGGCGCTCTAGATAGCGTCCTGAAAGACTGTGAGCGGTGTAGCCGTTAAATAGTTCTCGTGTGGGGCGGATGGGTGCCGTCGTTGGAGTGCAGCCTGGTACCCGTTCGCTGGATGCCGAGAGGAGGAGAGCAATGCGCAGGATGCGCGCCATATCGGTCATCTGCACGCTCGCGCTGCTTGCCCTGGCAGGACCGGCGCTGGCCGCGGAAATCACCAACTCGGGCGACAATCTCCGCACCGGTTGGTATCCGGACGAGCCGTCGATCACCCCGCAGCTCGTAAGCGGGGGCACCTTTGGCCAGCTGTGGTCGGCATCGGTCGAAGGCCAGGTGTATGCGCAGCCGCTGCTCGACGATGGGACGCTCCTCGTCGCGACCGAGGACAACAAGGTATATGGCCTCAATCCCAGCACCGGGGCTCTGCAGTGGCCCCAGCCGCTGAGCCTCGGAGCACCGTTCAACGCCGAAGAAATCGGCTGCGGTGACCTCACGCCTTCGATCGGCGTGACTTCGACCCCGGTGATCGATCCCACGACGAACATCGCCTATCTCACCTACAAGACCTACGTCGCAGGGGACTCGGGGCCATCCCGCTGGTATATGGATGCCGTCAGCGTGTCCAGCGGAGCCCAGCAGCCGGGGTTCCCCGTACTGCTGAGTGGTACGGCGCAGAACGCTCCGCAGCAGACATTCGAAGCCAAGACCGAGCTGCAGCGCCCGGGACTCCTGCTGATGGGCGGTGTCGTCTACGCGGCCTTCGGATCCGACTGCGACACGCCGCCCTGGCAGGGATGGGTGTTCGGCGTCTCCACCGCGGGCACCGTCAAGGCACGCTGGGTCGCGGATGAGACCGGTAGCGGTGCCGGCATCTGGCAGTCCGGAGCGGGCCTCACCTCCGACGCTCCGGGGAACATCCTGCTGAGTACCGGCAATGGTGGCGCGCCCGCGACGCCGACACCCGGGGATACACCGCCGACAAATCTCGGCGAGTCGGTCGTGCGCCTGCAGGTGCAGGGCGACGGCTCGCTGAAGGCGACCGACTTCTTCGCCCCGTTCGACGCCGCCTCGCTCGACGAATGGGACGCCGACTTCGCATCCGGAGGCGTCACCGGCTTGCCCGAAGAACAGTTCGGCACGCCCGCGATCCCGCATCTCGCGGTGGCGGTCGGCAAGGACGGCTATGTCTATCTCCTCAACCGCGACCACCTCGGCGGGCTTGGACAGGGTTCCGCCGGTGCGGATGACGTCGTACAGCGAATCGGTCCCTACGGCGGTGTCTGGTCGCGGCCCGGCGTATGGCCAGGTCAAGGCGGTTGGGTCTATATCCCGACCGCCTCGGCCGGCACCACCGGAGGAAGCACCTCGGGCAACCTGCGGGTCTACAAGTACGGCCTCTCCGGCACCGGCACGCCCACGCTATCGCTGCAGGCCACCTCCGCTGAAGCCTTCGGCTTCTCCTCGAGCGCGCCCGTGATCACCTCTGAAGGCACCCAGGCCGGGAGCGCCCTCGTGTGGCTCGTCTGGTCGCCGAATGGCAGCGGAGAAGGCGCCCAGTTGCGCGCCTACGATCCGATTCCGGTCAACGGCGAACCGGTGCTGCGTTGGAGCGCCCCCGTCGGCACCTCCTCGAAGTTCGCGCTTCCGGGGGTCGGCGCAGGACGCCTCTATGTCGGGACGCGCGACGGGCATGTGCTCGCATTCGGCTCGCCGGTCACACCGCCGCTGACCGGCTCGGCGACCGAATTTCCCACGACAACGGTCGGCGACTCCTCGCAGAAAAGCTTGACGCTGACGGCGACTGAACCGCTGACGCTCTCGAGCCTCGCGTCGAGCTCCTCCCAATTCTCGCTCGGCACGCCCTCGCCTGCGCTGCCCGCCACGCTCTCGACAGGACAGACGATCGAAATCCCGATCAGCTTCTCGCCAACCTCGACCGGCTTGCTCGCCGCGACGCTCACGGCCACCATGAGCACGGGCAAGAAAGTGACGTTCGCGCTGTCCGGTACGGGCCGCTCTCAGTTTGCGCGCCTTGAAGTCTCCCCGCCGCTCGTTACCTTCGGTGGCACGACTGTGGGTAATAGCCTTTCCGCTGCCGTGACAGTTCGTAATGTCGGCGGGGCGCCGCTGACGATCGAAGCGGTGCACCTACCCTCGGCGCCGTTCACCGCCGAAGAACCACCTGAAATCGGCTCGACGATCGCGCCGGAAGGCTCCGTGGCGATCACGGTCACGTTCAAGCCGACGACAACTGGGAAGTTCGGCGATCAGATCGAGCTCGACACGAGCGGGGGCGATGAAGCGGTCGGCCTTTCCGGTAGCGCCGGTGCGCCGGGAACACTCACGGTTACCGGCGAAACTACCGAATACGGCCAAGTTCTCCTTGGCACCACCACAACCAAGGCGTTCACGATCGCGAACAATGGTGGCACTGCTGTCACCATCACCAAGTCCAAGCCGCCCGTCGGGGGTGCCTTCGCCGCAAAGACCTCGCTGCCCGAGGGAACAACGATTGCGCCCGGCGAAACCCTGACCGAGCAGGTGGCGTTTACGCCAAGCGCCGTCGGACCCACGCAGGGAACTTGGGAAATAAACGGCGACGATCCGGGGGGCAAACTGCATTCGGTTCACTTCGATGGCATCGGGACGGAATCCCCCGTGGTGGAAACGGGCTCGGGCCCCGCTGCGGGCATGGGCTCGACGATCCTTAGTCCGTTGCCCGGCGAAGGAGTCCTGCCGCTCATGGGGCATCAAGCGCCGCAGTTGCCCGACGCCAAGCTGATGGGCACAGTGCTGGTGGCGGGCGCCTCGGGCATCACCAGCGTCAAGGTGAGCTGCCCGGCTGCTCAAGGCCGCTGCTCAGGCACCATCGCCTTGCGGACGCTGACTCCCGTCAGTGCCGCCGCGGCGCGCCGGCCGGTCAAGGCAGCCGTGCTGACCCTCGCCACCGGTGCATTCAGCATTCCCGCAGGGAAGGTGGCCGCGGTGACGCTGCGCCTCTCGCCCGGCGCGCGGCGCCTGCTGGCGCGCGTGCATGACCTGCGTGTGCGTGCGACGATCATGACTGGCAACTCCGCCGGCGCGACTGCCACGAGCCATGCGATCGTCACGATTCGTATTGCTAAAAAATCACGGGTTAAGTAGTCCTCACACCTCACTGCCGGTGCAGAACTGTGCGAGTGCCGCCGCAAGTTGCTGCGGCTGGTCCTCGGGTGTGAAGCTGAACGCGTCGTCGATGAGCGCGACCCGGCCGTCGGCCAGCTCTCGGGCGTAGCGTTGCGCGTGCGCGGATGGAAAGATGCGATCCTCCGACCCCCATGCGAAAAGCACCGGTCGGTCGAATGTCGAGATCAGACGCCGCCCAGCGTCATGTACCGGCCCCGACGCGGCTGAGGCCATTACCTTGGCGGTGTCGCGCAAGACATCGCGATCGCTGACGCACGGCAGGACGTAGGAATCCGAGACCACCTCGTCGATCGCATGCTTGATCAGATGCCCGTAGGCCGCCGGCGAGGAGCGGATTCGCGCTCGCGCAGCGCGCCCAGCGCCTGGCCCAGTGCGACGGGATCCCGGGCGAGTGCGGGGAGGCCATCGAAAGGCGGCGGGGGAAACGGGTCGTAGGGCGTCTCGCACGAGTTCAGCACGAGGCGAGCGACTCGCCGCGGATGCGCCGCCGTCGCGATCTGTGAGTAGGCGCCGCCCGAGTCGTTGCCGACGAGCGTCACCGCCCCGAGGTCGAGCGCGGCGAGCGCTTCGGCGATCAGCTTGCCACAGCCTGAGGGGTCGAGGTCTGCATCGGCGCGCATCGCTGTGCGGTGCGATCCAAGCGGAAGGTCCAGCGCGATGCAGCGGAATCGATCGGCAAGCCGCTCGACGACCTTGCGCCAGAGGTTCGCGTTGGCCAGCCAGCCGTGCGCGAACACAAGTACCGGCCCCTCGCCTCGTTCGAAGTAATCGAGGCGCCCGGCGGCGAGCTCGACCGTCCCGCACTTGCCCAGCAGCGGTGAGCGCCATCGGTGCGCGGGGGCCCTCGTTGAGATATCCGCAGTGGTCATGGGTGGCTTCTCTTCGCAAGTCTTGGGAAGGAGCAGGAGCCTACCAGATTTATGACCAGTGAGTCAGTTTTTGCTGACTAAGGAGTCATGTAGTCTGAGAGTGCTGATGTCGGAGGCCGGGATCGAACCGACAACCCCCAAGGGGCGGCGAACTCGTCTCGCGCTGCTCGAGGCAGGCGCGGTCGTCGCCGAGCGGCGCGGGATGGCCGGCCTGAGCGTTGCGGCCGTAACCGCGCAGGCCGGTGTCGCGAAGGGCACCTTCTACCTCTACTTCGCAGATCGCGACGCGTTCATCGATGCCTTGCACCAGCGGTTCTACGATCGCGTCAGCCAGGCCGTTGCCGAGGCGGTTCATGGGCTCGCTCCCGGCAGGCCATTGCTGCTGAGTGCGATCGACGCCTACCTGGACGTCTGTCTGGCCAATCGAGCTGTGAAGGCGCTTGTGTTCGAGACCCGGGCCCAGGGAGAGCTGACGACGACAATGGAGCAGCGTGAGGAGCTGTTTGCAGTCCTCGCGCAGCCGAGCCTGCAAGCTATGGGGATCACGCCCGCCCCGATCGCGGCCCGCCTGTTCGTCGCAATAACGTCGGAGGCCGCGCTCATCGAGATGGAGGCCGGCCACAGGGTTCCCAGGGCGCGTGAGATCATTCGCGCGCTCGCCAAAGCGCGTATGGGAGACTCTGGCCGTGGATGAGCGCCTGCAGCGTCGCGTCGCAGCCAACGAGAGCGTCTTTCGCGAGGTTAACGATGCCATCGAGCGCGGCCTTTGGCCGGGAGAGGAGGACGCACTCGCAGCGTTTCGCTGTGAGTGCGCCAGCCTCGAGTGCAATCAATTGGTTGAACTCACACCGAAGGCGTACGAGCGTGTCCGCGAGAATCCTCGCCGCTTCCTCGTCCTGCCCGGACACGAGCTCGCCGAGGTGGAGACGGTGGTGGAGGCTTACCCCGGCTACGTCGTGGTTCAGAAGCAAGCTCAGGCCGGAGAGATTGCGGAAGCTAGCGACCCGCGTAGCTAGTAAGCCGCGCTCGTATCGGGGAGATGAAACTGCATGCGCGCCTCCACGCCTCCGCTCGAGCGGCTGGCGAGCGTAAAGCCATCGCTCAGCTGGGCCATCAGGGCCAGCCCGAGGCCGAGCCCACCCCGCTCGCGGGAGCTTCTGCGCATTCCCCCGCCGTCATCGGCGACCACGATCCACAGTTCTCGCGATACCACCGCGGCGATGATGTGAATCTCGCCCGGAAAGGCCTCCTCATAGGCATATAAGACCGCGTTGGTCACCGCCTCGGAGACAAGTAGTCGCACATTCTCCAGCTGCTCTCCGCGAATGCCGGCTGCCGTCGCGAAGTCGACTACCAGCTGGCGGGCCCACGGCACGATATCCGGCGTCGCCGGACGCGACTCGCTTAGGTATGTCGGCGCTCGGACGCTGGCGAGACCTATCTCACCTGGCAATGCGGCCCTCCGGTACTCGACTGCCGAACCCCGCCATCGCTGCTTCGAGACCTCGCGGAGCCAAAAGGCACATGCATGATAACCAAGCGTCAGGCCGGCCCGGAGGACACCGGGCTAGGATCTCCGCCGTGACGTTCGTCCTGCTCACCGGCGGCACTCGCGGCATCGGCCGCGCAGCCGCGATCGAGTTTGCCCGGCAGGGGGCGGAGCTGGCGATCGTCGGTCGCGAGCGCGCTCGTGTCCAAGCCGTCGCGCAAGAGGCACGGGCGGCCGGCACCAGCGCGACCATCCACGAGCACGTCGCCGATCTGATGTTGATGGCCGACGTCCGCCGGCTCGCGCAGGAGGTTCGCGACCGCTACGAGCACATCGATGTCCTGGCCAACAACGCCGGAGCTCTGTTCGCCTCGCGGCAGGAGACCCCCGAGGGCCTCGAGCGGACCTTCGCGCTGAATCACCTCGCGCCGTTCCTGCTCACCAATCTGCTGCGCGATCGTCTCGAGGGCGCTCGCGTCGTGACCACGGCCTCCGATGCCCACAAGTCCGGCCGCCTGAATCTCGAAGATCTCCAGTCCGAGCAGTCCTACTCCGCGATGCGCGTCTACGGCACCTCAAAGCTTTGCAACATCCTCTTTACGCGGGAGCTGGCCAAGCGCGCGCCCGAGCTGCACGCCAACTGCTTTCACCCCGGCGTCGTGCGCACCGGGTTCGGCAAGAACGAGAACGGGATCTGGAAGATCCTGACGACCGTCGGGGCGCCCTTCTTCCGCTCGCCCCAGCGCGGCGCTCGCTCGCTGCTGTGGCTATCGCTATCCGAGCAGTCGGCCGCTCTCACCGGCGAGTACATCGAAGACGAGAAGGTCGTGGCACCCTCCGCGCAGGCTCAGGACGAGACATTCGCCGAGGGTCTCTGGGAGCGCAGCGCCGAGCTAGCGGGCCTGTCGACCGAGGCGCGGCCCTAACGGAGCTCACTCGCCGCGCGAAGCGCCGCGTCGGTTCTGCCGACGGTCGCGAGCGGCGGGCGCTCCTCGACGGTCACCCGCCGAGACTCCATCTCGCGTGCGCCCTGCAGTCCGGGTAGCAGCAGCGAGCCGCCCGCGTGGGCGTCGGCGAAGTCCGCTCCCAAGAACCTCGTCTGCGCCGCGACCAGCACCGCATACGCCATCGCGGAGAGCTCACGGAGGGACTGATGACGGTTCTGGCGAACACCGAGGTCGACCTGGGCGAGCCCGTCGAGTCCGCTCAGGCGCCACGCGTCGATCAGCATCGCGATCTCGACCCCGTAGCCCGCGCTAAACGGGATTCGTTCCAGCAGCTCTCGCCTGGCGGCCGTCTCGCCCGCCAGGGGTTGGTCGAAGACCGCGAGCTCGGGCGCGTGGAGATTCAGCAGCGGTCGCGCCATGAGCTCGGTGACCCGGCCGCCGCCGTCGGGTAGCAGGGCGTCCGCCGCGCGAAAGGGCCGACGGAAGCAACCCTTGACGAGCTGCACCTTCGGATCGCAGATCAGCGGGCCGAGCAGCCCCGTGAGGAAATGCTCGCCGAACCCCTCGGTATCCGTATCCGCGAAGGCCACGATCTCGCTGTCGAGCACGCGCAGCGCTCGCCACATCGCGTCCCCCTTGCCGCGGGCCGGACCCAGCTCACTCGCGAGGTCATCCTCTTGGAGCACCCTGAGCCCCGCCGCGGCCGCAATCTGCGCGCTGCCGTCCTGAGAGCACGAGTCGACGACCAGCACCTCGTCGAGCAGTCCCGCATCCAGAAGCCGCGCGGTCCGCTCCGCGATCGGCCCGATCGTCGCCGCGACTTCCCGCGCAGGGAGCACGACCGCGACCGAGGAGTGCTTGCGAGCCAGGAGCAGCTCCAGCGGGAACTCCTCGGCGGTATGGGAGCGACGCGCGCGCCAATCCGAGCGTGCGAGGTCGCGGGCGAGCCCGCGCGGCGCGCGGCCGTCGGTGCGCGCCGAGGTTCTCACCCGCACGCTGCGACTGCGATGAATGGGGACGCCGAGCGCGCTTAGCTCGCGCTCGAGTGCCTCGTCCTCCAGCGCCGCGCGGACCGGCAGGCCCCCGCAGTCGCGGTAGGTGTCCGCCGTCAGCGCCAGCGAAGCGCCGCTGAACTGGTGATGCTCGAGTGCGACCGTTCGGTTATCGCCACGGCGTACCAGGCGCAGGCGCTCGCTTGCGCCGCGTTCGCGCTCGATCAGCGCCTCTCTCGCCAACGTATCGGACTCCGCTGCATGCAGGTCGATGTGACCCCCGATTGCGCAGGCTCCAGCTCGCACTAGCTCCAGCTGGCAGGCGATCCAGTCATTTGCGACCACACTGTCCGCATCGGTGCTTGCGATCAGCCCTCCGCCGCGGCCAAGCCCCAGTAGCCGCTGGCATGCGAGATCCATGCCGCGTCGGCGCGCCCAGCCGACTCCCTGCGATTGTGTCTGCGTGAGCACCCCGATCCTCAAGTCCCGCTCCCTGCCGGCGATTCCGCTCACCACCTCGGCCGTCGCGTCCACGCAGCCGTCCAAGACGAGGATCACCTCGTAGCTCTCGGGCCGCACGCCGCGCTGGCGGGCGAGCGCGAGTAGGCACTGCGCGATCCGCGCGGCCTCATCGCGGGCGGGAACGACGACAACGGCGAGCAGCCCCGGATCGGGAGCGGGCAGAGGGGATGGACTTACCGGGTCGGCTTGCGCTCTCGCGCTCAACTCGCTCTGCTCAGGCGGCTTAGCCATCGAAGCGGTCCAACCGGTATCCCTCGCGGCGCCCGTCGAGTACATGCCAGGCGCTCAGCTCTGCGATCAGCAGGTCATGCGCCTCATCACCGCGTAGCGGCTCTCGTGCGCCACGTCCACGCCAGCTGACGGCCACGAGCGAGCTTCCTTCCTGCAGCTGGGTACGCAGCCAGCGGATTGCTTCGCGTAGCGTCTGCTCATCCAGGTAGTAGAGAACCTCCGAGCACACGATCACGTCCCACGGCCCCGGGGGCACCTGCTCGGGGAAGCTCGCCTGGAGCAGCTGCGTATTTGCGAGGTGGCCTACTCGCTCGCGCGCCAGCGACAGCGCACGCGCGGCGAAATCGATCGCGACCAGCCGCTCGCAGCGGGGCGCGAGCTCGGCGGTAAAGACGCCGATCGAGCATCCCACCTCCAGCGTCCGTCCAATCGGACGCGAGGGCAGCGCGGCGAGCGTATCCGCGTACTTCTTGCGCTCGTACTCGCTCGTGAGATAGTTCCACGGATCCATGCTCGCCTCGTAGAGGGACTCGAACTGCTGCGCCTGGACTCGTGGCACAGCCAGTCCCCCGCTCACTGCGGATTCCCGGCAAGAGCGCGCGCGCCGAGCTCCACCAGCTTCGGATCGAGCCGGTGTTGGAGGAGAAACAGGTCGAGGTCGCGTCGGGCGCGATCGAGGGTTCCGCCGCCGACAAGCGCACGCGAGCCGCATGCTCGTGCTGCCTGCGCCGCGATCGTGCGCGCGGCATCGGCAAGTGCCACGCGGCATTCTCCCGCCAACGCGCGCGCGCCTTGGCCGTCCGCGGTAGTCGGCTCGGTCTCCAGGGCGTATTCCCCCGCATCGCCCAATCGCGCGCCAGTGTGCTCCAGCCAGCGATCGATCGTACTCTGAGCCACGCGCATGCAACCGACAGCATGCAGTCGCAGCTCGTCCTCGCAGCGCTCGCCGAGCGCGGCGAGCGCTGCCTGCACAATGCAGTCCGCGAGGCCCGCCCAGGTCGCCGCCGTGCGAACCGCGTCACGCCCGAACCACGGCTCGCGCGTGAGCTCGTCCTCACCGCCGAGAATCGCGAGCACCGGTGCATTGCGGAATTCGACGCGGTGACTCTCTGAGGAGCGCAACCCCGAAGCGCGGTACCAGCTGCGGTCGATCGCCACCGAATCGCTCACCTGTGCGTAGGCCACTCGTCGCGCGCCGCGCTCGTCACGAGCGACGACCAGCGCACGCTGCACGCCCCCCGCGCCCGAGCAGAACGTCTTTACTCCACGCAGCACCTCGCCATCGGGGGTTCGCAGGAGCTGTGCGGGGGTTCCTTCTCCCGGGGCGGGGTCGGCCCCCCAGACCCCCATCAGTAACTCGCCGTTGACGACGCGGTCGAGCTCATCCCCAGGCAGCTCGCCAATCCGTGGCTCCTCAGCGGCGGCCAGCACGAGACGCTCGACTCCGTTGAAGTGACCGTCCAGAATACGCGCCGTCGAAGCGTCGACGCTCGCGACGGCCCTCACCGTCGCGATTTCGCGGAGAAAGTCGCGACGCTCGTGCCCTCCCGCGAGCTGGGGGACACCGGCCGCCAGTAGCACGTCGAAGTTCTCGCGTGGAAATCGCGGGTTGGCGTCGAGCTCAGCCGCCCGCGCTGCGATTTGCTCGAGCGCCAGCGCGAAGGCGGTGCGCGGTTCCTCTAGTGCCGCCGCCGGCGGCGCGCTCATCTGTGCCTCACAGATGCCAACTCGCGGACGTTCCCCGCAGCGAGCGCCAGCTCACGAACACTTGTCGAGGTCGGGGCGAAGGATGCTGGGAGGGATTTCGGCTGATCGCGATCCTGCAGCCAGAGCGGCCCCACATCCAATCCTCGGCTGCGCGCCGCCGCGACCAACTCGCCGATGAGCTCGACGGTGTTCTCACAGTTCCCGCGCAATGCTCCCGGTCCGAGCGCGTCGTGCATCAAGACCACACCACCATCGGCCAGCTCGGCGTCTACCCGCGCAAGCATCCTGGAGGCTGAGTCCCCGCGCCAGTCGTGGGTATCGATTGTCCAGTTCACCAGTCGCAAGCGATAGCGCCTGGCGATCTCTTCGCTGGCCGGGGTACGGATGCCCCATGGGGTGCGCCAGGCAGTGGGACGCAGCCCCACTCGTGCGAGAGCCGCGAGTCCTTCGCGTGTGTCTCGCTCGATCTGAAATGCGCTCAGCTCCGAGTGGCGCGTATGGCGGTGGCAGTGAAGCTGTACCTCGTGGCCCGCGTCGATCGCGGCCCAAACCAACTCGGGGTGCTCACGCACCCGCTCACCGACCACAAAGAACGTAGCCCGCACGCCATGGCGCTCCAGCGCTCGCATCGCCTCGCCAGTCCACCGCGGGTCCGGGCCATCGTCAAAGGTAAGGCTCAGGGCGCGGGGCACACCGCCTAGGTGCCCCGTCGGGCCTTCCCGCAAACGCGCCTCAGTCCGTCGCCTCAGGCCGCGCCTCGGGCCGCCGTCTTGGCCAGCTCGCTCGAACCTGCCTGCGAATTGCTAACCGGGACTCGCGCGGGGTAGCAGTGCGGCGATGGCGCGACTCCGACGATCCAACTGCGCCGCACCCGGCATCGCACGACGGCGGCGCGGCAGAGGCTTCGAGTACCGCGACCCCGCGGGTGAGCGCATCGACGACCCCGAGGTGCTCGAGCGCATCGCCGAGCTCGCGATCCCGCCCGCCTGGCGGGAGGTGTGGATTTGCATGGATCCGCGAGGACATCTCCAGGCGACCGGTGTGGACGCTGCGTCGCGCAAGCAGTACCTCTACCACGAGGGATGGCGCGCTCATCGCGACCGGCTGAAGTTCGACGCGATGCTCGCTTTTGGCGAAGCGCTTCCCGCGCTGCGGCGACGCATCGGCCGCGAGTTGGCGCTCGGCCAAACGGGCTCACGCGGGCGGCTCATGCCGAAAGACCTCACGCGCGAGCGGGTGCTGGCGTGTGCCGTCCGACTGCTCGACCTCGGGTTCTTCCGCATCGGCTCCGAGGATTACGCCGAGCGCAACGAGTCCTACGGGCTGACGACGATGCTGCGCGAGCACGTCACCGTGCTCAAGAACGAGCTCGTTTTCGATTTTCCCGCCAAGTCCGGCCAGCGGCGCGTGCAGGAGATCGGCGACCGCGATGCGCTGGCTGTCGTCGCGGCACTCAAGCGCAGACGCGGTAGCTCGCAGCTGCTGGCCTACCGGGGCGCGGAGGGGTGGGCTGAGATCCATGCCGAGGATGTCAATGCCTACATCAAGCGTCACACGGGCGGCGACTTCACAGCCAAGGACTTCCGCACGTGGAACGCGACGGTGCTCGCCGCCGTCGCGCTAGCGGCCACCGAGGAGCATCGGCGCCGGAGCCGCACGGCCCGCGAGCGGGCGGTCAGCGCAGCGATTAAGACAGTCGCGGCATACCTCGGCAACACCCCGGCGGTTGCCCGCGCGTCCTACGTGGACCCGCGCGTGATCGACCGCTTTCAGGCTGGACTCACGATCGCGGACACGCTCGCGAGCTTTCCCTCGCACGGCCCCGATCTCGCCGACGCCCGTGTTCGCAGGCGCATCGAGAGGGCAGTTCTCGAGCTACTCGCCGACGCGAGCTCGCTCGCGCGTCGGGCGGCGTGAGTGGCGCAGAGCGCGCGACTCCGACATCATCTATTTACGCGCGCCTTATCTCCTGTGTCGGAGTGCCCTTGAACATCGCGGCCGAGAGGAACTCATGAACGTGAGCAATGCCAGCGGCGGACGATCGAGGAATCTGATTCTCGCGGCGATGATCTTCGCCGTCGCGATGACCTTCATCGATCAGACGATCGTCTCGATCGCGGCGCCCGAAATCCAGAAGCAGCTCGACCTTACGAACACCGGCACACAGTGGGCGATCAACGCCTATCTGCTCTCATTGGCTGCGCTGTTCGCGTTCGGCGGCCGCCTGGCAGATACCGTCGGCCATCGCAAGATGGTGACGCTCGGAGTCGTCGTTTTCGCCGCAGCCTCCGCGCTTTGCGGACTGACGCCCAAAGGGAGCATTGCCGAGGCTTGGATCGTGACATTCCGAGTCGTCCAGGGAGCGGGCGGAGCGATCATGTTCCCCGCCGCGCTGGCGATCGTCGTGCAGACATTTTCGTTGCGCGAACGCGGGCGCGCGCTAGCGGTCTTCTTCGGCATCGCCGGCGGCCTCACCGCCGTTGGTCCGATCCTCGGCGGCTACCTCACACAGTGGACCTGGCGCGCGATCTTCTGGGTGAACATCCCCGTCGCGATCATCGCCCTGATCCTGATCGTTCTTTCCCGGCCCGTCACCGTGCACAGGCCCGCACGCATGGACTATCGGGGTCTCGCCCTGATCGTCGCGGGTGTCGCGCTGAGCGTGTTCGGCTTCCAACAGTCCTCGATCTGGGGCTGGAGCAGTCCCGGCACTTGGGCCTGCATCGTCGGCGGTGCCGCGCTACTCGTGGCGTTCTACTTCCTCGAGCTGCGCACCGCCTCGCCGCTGATCGAGGTGCACATCTTTCGCATCCGTCCCTTCCTGGTCGAGAACATCGTGCTCGGCATCGCGATGCTGGCGTTCGTCCCCGTCTTCTTCTTCGCTAGCGAGTACGCGCAGATTGCGCTGGGAAAGTCTCCCTCCGAGGCCGGCCTCTACATCCTCTACTTCTTCATCGGCTTCGTGCTCGCCGCGCAGATCGGCGGGCGGATGCTCGACCGTCGCGGCGCCAAGCATCCGGTCGCGTTCGGCTGCGCTCTGAGCGCCGTCGGTTTCTGGCTGTGGGCCGGAAAGGTCACCGGTCTCGACTTCGGCTCCCAGCAGTGGTACATCATCCTCGCCGGGGCCGGCATGGGACTGATGCTCGGCCCGGCGAGTACCGACGCGGTCAACCGCGCATCGAGGCTTTCCTACGGCGAGGCCACCGGCATCACGCAGACCGTCCGCAACTACGCCGCCAGTCTGGGTCTCGCGATCCTCGGCACGATCCTGGTCTCGCAGATGCGCAGCCGGGTCACGACGTCGCTGCTCGCTCAGGGCATGCCCGGCGCGCGGGCCCACGCGGTCGCCTCCAGGCTCTCGCAGGCGCGCGGTGGAAATGGAGGAGTTGGAGCGATCCCTCACTTTGTGCGGCTCGACTTCGCCTACGCCACCCGCTCGGTGCTCTACGTGATGGCGGCGATCATGGCTGCCGCGGCGATCGTGGCATTCATCGGCTTGCGGGCCGGGCTTCAGCAGGACACCGACGAGAGCGACGCGGAGTCCGAGCGCGCCCTGCCCGAGGTCGCGCCGACACACCGATGAGTTTTCACCGCTCGCGCGGTCTTACCGGGAGGCGATGGAGAAGCGCGATCGGGAGGTACTGAGGTGCGAGGTCACGGGCGTCGCGGTCACCGCGGCTACGCTCGAGGATCTGGCGCGGCTGGCACTCCTCGCGCAACGTCACGGGTGCGAGCTGCGGCTCTCCGGCGTTTCGGATGAGCTCCACGCGCTGATCACGTTCGCGGGCCTCGCCGAGATCCTGCGCGAGTGAGTCAGACTCGACCGCCCCGCGAGCGACCCGGTGCCCCGCCGTAGCCGGTGAGTGAGCTACGACTCGCGCGAGCGACCCGGTGCCCCGCCGTAGCCGGTGAGTGAGCTACGACTCGAGCCGGGCGGGTAGCCCGAACAGCGGAAAAATCGTCTCTGTGCCCAGGAAAAACGTGAACTCGACAATCTGCCCGCCCGCCACCTCCAGCACTTGCAGTGCCCATGGCTCGTAGCCCGAGCCGGTCTCACTCGGCTTGTACTGACCAAAGGCCGGCGAGCCGTTGGCTGTAACCGTTGGGATTACGCGCGATCCGCGGCAGCCAGCGCCGAGGCCCACCCACCAAGCCAGGATATCCTCGCGCCCGCTGAGCCAGAGCTCGTAGGGGGGCATCGACTGGGTGGCGTCCTCGTGGATCAGGGTCGTGAGGGCCTCCATGTCGTAGCGCTGGAAGGCGTCCACGTAGCGTCCCAGCAGCTCGCGGTCATGCTCGCTCAGCGCGCCGCGTCCGGCATCAGCGATCTCGGCAGTATCGAGTGTCGCGCGTGCGCGCTGCAGCGCGCTGTTGACCGCGGCCACGCTCGTGCCCAGGAGCTCCGCGACCTCGGTGGCCTTCCAGTGCAAGACCTCGCAGAGGATCAGCGCCGCTCGTTGGCGCGGCGGCAGATGCTGCAGCGCGGCTACGAACGCGAGGCGGATCGTCTCGCGCGCCTCCGTAACGTTCGCCGGATCCTCAGGTGCGAGCTGGGCGTCTGGAATCGGCTCGATCCAGGTGACCTCGGGCAGGCCCTCGTCGAGTGGCCCTACCGGCGAGCGCGCTGCGCCGAGGTCCATCGGGCGTGCACGACGCTGCCTGCCCTTGAGCATGTCCATGCAGACGTTCGTCGCGATCCGGTAAAGCCACGAGCGCAGCGCCGCGCGTCCCTCGAAGCGCTCGATTGCACGCCACGCCCGCAGCAGCGTGTCCTGCACGGCGTCCTCGGCCTCGAACGGCGAGCCGAGCATCCGGTAGCAGTAAGCCGTGAGCTCGCGCCGGTGGCGCTCGAGATCCTCGAAGGCCGGGGGAGTGGCAAGCGCTGTCCCCACCATGGGCCCCATCCTACGACCTCGCGCGCGATCGTGGCGGTCGATCGCTGGATGCCCGATTCTCTCGCCTATGTCATCATCGCCCGATGAACACACATCGCAGAAACTTCCTGGCAACTGGAATCCTAGCCGCGCTGCTCCTCGCCTTTGGCGTGATGGTGGCCTCGGCTGCTTCGACGGTTGAGATCACCAACTGCGTCAAGGCCGGTGCTCATCCGAAGAACCTGACGCTGGCCTGTGGCGATGGCAACACAGTGCTCAGCGGGCTTCGCTGGTCGAGCTTTGGCGGACCCAGCGCTCAGGCGCGGGGAACGCTCGAAACAAACACCTGCAAACCCAACTGTGCAGCGGGCAAAGTGGTCCGCTACCCCGTGGCCGTGAGCGCTACGGCCGTGCGCAAATGCAAGGCCGGGTTGCGCGTGTACAACAAGGTCACCCTGCGGTTCACCGGGCGCACTCCCGCCGCGAGCGGCGCCTTGAAGCATTGGACGCTCGGCTGCCCCACCTAGACAACGATGTCGCGACCGCGCGCGTTAGAAGATCGCCACCTCGGGTAGGAATCAGCAGTGCCGCTGAGCAATCAGCAGTGCTTCATGAGCGGAGGCGTATATCCGCCGGTTGGGACGACTGGTCCTCGATGCAGGCACAGGTTCTGCTTGAGGGGGCGCAGGACACGGAGGTCGAGGTGCGCGTGCGCTTTCTCCATGTGTCCAGTGCCAGGTGCTGGAGGCCTGCGCTCAGGATGTGCTGCGGCCGGCGCTCGCGCGCTTCACGGTGCGCGTCACCAACACCAGCGACTGGACGGGCGCCACGCGCGAGGATGCTCTGCGCCAGACGCTCTGTTCTACCCACATCGTGCTGCGCGCGTGCGAGGGCGCATGGGTCTCACTCACCGATCCCCCGCCGAGCTGCGCGCCGAGGTCGAGGCTTGCCAGAACACCGGAACCTGGCCGGTGCTCGTCGGCGAGCAGGGTGATCGCGGCACGATGCTAGCCGCGCCGACCATCCTCGGCGACTACCCTGAGATCGCGCCCGAGAGTCCCCGCGAGCTGTTTGACTCCAAAGAGATTGACCACCTGGTTGCTGACGATCCTTGCGATCATCTGATCGGTGTCTCGTTGAGCTCCGCGTCCAGCGCTCTTCGATCCGTCCGAGGCGCTTAGTTCGCGTACGGGTACGATGCACGGCGCTGAATCCGCTCGGTGTGGCCAAGGTCAGCCCGGCAAACGGCGAGTGCCGCGCGCGTGGGCGGCGAGAGCATCGGCGAGCTGGTCAATCAGCGCGCCGGCGCGCGCGATCGCGCGGTCCAGCAGGAGGAAGCCGTGCATCTGGTCAGCGGCGTGCACGTGCTCCACGGCGATGCCGGCCGCGGCCAGCCGCTCGGCGTAGGCGATCCCCTCGTCGCGCAGGGGGTCGAACTCGGCAGTCATCACGAGCGCGGGCGGGAGACCGCTCAGGTCGGGTGCGCGCAGCGGGAAGAGATAGGGGTCGGGCTGCTCCTCCTCCGAGCGCGACTGCATCTCGCTCGGAGGCAGATATTGCGCCATGAACCACTCGATGTACCGGCGATCGAGCGTGTAGCCCTCGCCGCGCTCGCGGTGCGAGGGCCAGCGGCCCGGGAAGTCGGTCAGCGGATAGGCGAGCACCTGCAGGCTCGGCTGCGGAGCGCCGCGGTCACGCAGCAGCAGCGTTAGCGCAGCCGCGGTGCTCGCGCCCGAGCTTTCGCCGACGAGCGCGTTGCAGGTCAGATCGGCTTCCAAGCGCTCGGCGTTGTCGAGTAGCCAGCGGTAGGTCACGTATGCGTCTTCCAGCGCAGCCGGATGCCGGTGCTCGGGAGCGCGGCGATACTCCAGCGAGGCCAACAGCCAGCCCGAGCGCTGCGCGATCCGGCGTACGAGGCGGTCGTGCGTATCGATGTCGTTGAGCGTCCAGCCCCCGCCATGGATGAAGAGGGCGACCGGTAGTCGGCCTGCGGCGGGTCGGTAAAGGCGCAGCTGCAGTCCGCCGTACGGCGTGGGCACGGCGAGGTCGCGCACATCGTGCAGGGCAAGCGGCGTTCCTCGTGTAATCAGCGCGGCGCGCATCTGCTCGCGCGCCTGCTCGACCGACAGCGTGTACGGCTGTGGGCTGCCGGTCGCGGCCATCACATCGAGTAGCGCCTGTGCCTCGGGATCGAGCTGCCTCATGGCGATCCGCGAGACTACAGCTACGAGCCGGCGAGCGAGACCACGGCGCTGGCAAGCTCCCCGCCGCGGGTCGGTTCGGCGCTCCCGACGGCGTGCGCCGATGGTGTCTCGGGTGCGGCGACAACGCGATTGCGCCCAGCGTGCTTGGCCTCATACAGCGCGCGGTCGGCGGACTTGAAGAGCGTCTCATAGACGACCGAATCACCGCTGGCGGTGCTGAGGCCGACCGAGATGGTGACGGCGATCCCGGTTGGGTAGGTCTCCGCGATCGCCGCGCGCAGCCGCTCGGCGAGCTCGCCGCCTTCGACGTGCGAGACCCCGGGCAGCACGATCAGGAACTCCTCGCCCCCGAGGCGGTAGACGAGCTCGAAGGAGCGCAGACGCTTGCGCAGCTCGTAGGCAATATCGCGCAAGACCGCGTCCCCGCGGTCGTGCCCGTAGCGGTCATTGACCGACTTGAAGCTGTCGACATCGCACAGCAGCATGCAGATCGGCTGATGGGTGAGGCGCGCCTGCTGGGAGAGCTCGACGAAGCGCGGCGCGAGTGCGTGGCGGTTGAGCAGGCCGGTCAGCGGATCGAGGATTGCCTCGTCGCGATGGTGTAGCTCTGCCGCCTGCAGCGCCCAGACGATCGAGACCACTCCGGCGAGTAGGGCGAGTGTGGCGATGACCGGGACCGGGTCTTCGAGCGTCGCGGCGGGATCCGTTCCGAGCGTGACCACCAGAATCAGAAACACGGTGAGCACGATCCCAACGACGACGACTTGGGGGCGGAAACGCGCTGCGGCCATCGCCGCGGGAAGTACCAACCACGGTAGCGCGGGGCTGCTCGGACCGCCGCTGATGACGACGCCACCGCCGAGCAGGACGAGCGTGATCAGGATTGCGGTCGCGCTCACGCGCTCGGGGTGGAGACTGGTGCGCAGTCGCCGGTCGACGATCAGGAAGTTCAGCGCGGAGAGCGCGAACAGCCCCAGTGTCCACCAGCCGATCCAGGGCGCCGCGATCAGCAGCGCGGCGCCGACGGCGCCTGAGCCGACGAGCCGGATCGTGCGCACGCGATCATTGGCATCGACAACCCTCGTGCGGTCCAGCTCGGTGGGGCACAGCCACGACATTCCCTCGCTCATATCGCCCCCTTCGGCCAGGGAGTGAAGGGGCTTGAGATATGTGAGGTTCGAGCAACGGGTATTCCATGCTGACAGTTGTGCGCAACTTTGCTCGCCGATGTGCTGACGTTCGTCGACCGAACGAGCTAACGTCAAAGGATGCGCTCCTCGTCTCCATCGGACTCCGATTCAGGCTCCGATCGGAATCCCGAGCCCGATTCCAGCCCGGACTCCCCGCCGCCCGCCGCGGGCGGGCCCGCTCACGACGGTGAGGCCGCCGCCGAGCGCACGTCGCCGTCGGAGTTCGAGCTCGTCTTTGGGGGGGATCTCGGGTTTGCGGTAGATCCCGTGACAGAGGCGCGGCGGTTGGCCGGCTACGACGTTTTACGCGTCCGTGCGAACAACCCCGGACCCCTGACTTTGTCGGGAACGAACACCTGGATCGTGGACCGCAATCCGGCTTATGTGATCGACCCCGGCCCCGAATTAGCCGATCATCTGGAGGCGGTCGTGGCGGCCGTCGACGCGCGTGGGGGCCTCGGTGGTATCGCCCTCACCCATCACCACCCCGACCACACCGAAGCGGTCGCGGCGCTGCGGAAGCTACGACCCGCACCCTTGGCCGCGGTACGCGGAGAGGGCGTCGATGTAACGCTCTCCGAGGACGTGCGCTTCGGTCCCCTGCGAGTGGTTCCGACGCCGGGGCACACGCCGGAGCACATTGCGTTCGTCGCGGATCGCGTGTGCTTCACCGGCGACGCCGTCCTCGGCGAGGGCAGCGTCTTCATTGCTCCCTATGTCGGTGCGATGAACGGCTATCTCAACGGCTTGGTGCGACTCTGCACGCTCGACCTCGACGTGCTCTGCCCCGGCCACGGGCCGGCAGTCTGGGAGCCGCTGGCCAAGCTCGAGGACTCCGTCGGGCATCGCTACGACCGCGAGCACCGCCTGATCATGGCATTGGCCGAAGGGCGCCGCACAATCGAGGAGCTGCTCGACAAGGCGTGGTCGGACGTGCCGCCCGAGTTGCGCCCGGCTGCGGCGATCACGCTGGCGGCGCATCTGGACAAGCTCGACGAAGAGGGCACCTTGCCCTCGGGGGTCGAGTACCCCGAATGGGATCCGTCGATGTGGGAGGGCGCCTCGTGGGAGGAGCCCCCCCGGGAAGAGCGCTTCCCTTAGTGGAGGACTCGCCCTTTCCGCCGATCGCGGACTACGGCTTCCTGTCCGATTGCCACACCGGAGCGCTCGTCGCCTCCGACGGCGGCGTGGAGTGGCTGTGTCTGCCGCACTTCGACTCCCCGAGCGTGTTCGCGGCGATGCTCGATCGCGGGGCGGGGCGCTTCCGGGTCGGCCCCTACGGGGTCTATGTGCCGGCCGGTCGTCGCTACGTGCCGGGGACCAACGTGATCGAGACCACGTGGATGACCCCCCAGGGTTGGATTCGCGTGCTTGACGCGCTGACGATCGGCGAGTGGCACGACAACGAGGAGGGCTCCAGCCACACGCGCCCACCGACCGACTATGACGCCGATCACCTGCTGGTGCGCGTGGTCGAGTGCATCCAGGGACAGGTCCAGATCGAGATGGTCTGCGAGCCGATGCTCGACTACGGAGCCACGATGGCGCGGTGGCAGACGGTCGAGGACGAGCCACGGGCACTCGACGCGGTCGATGACCGCACGGTGTTTCGGCTGTTCTCCGACATGCGCATCGGCGTCGAGGGCAACCGCGTGCACGGCCGCCACACGATGGAGGAAGGCGAGAAGTGCTTCTGCGCGATCTCTTGGACGGAGGGCCTTGGCGGCCCGCGCACGGTCGAGCAGGCCGAGCGCCATCTGGAGCGCACCAACCACTTCTGGCGCACGTGGCTGGCCGAAGGTACATATCCCGATCATCCCTGGCGCCTGCACTTGCAGCGTTCGGCGCTGGCGCTGAAGGGCCTTACGTTCATGCCTACGGGCGCGCTCGTCGCGGCGCCGACGACCTCGCTGCCGGAGACCCCGCGCGGCTCGCGCAACTGGGACTACCGCTACTGCTGGATGCGCGACGCGACGTTCACGCTCTGGGGATTGCACGCGCTCGGCCTCGACTGGGAGGCGGATGACTTCGTGCAGTATCTGGCCGACCTAGAGCGCAACGAGGACGGCTCGCTGCAGATCATGTACGGGATCAAGGGCGACAAAGAGCTCGCGGAGTCGACGCTCGATCATCTGAAGGGCTATGAGAACGCGCGCCCGGTGAGGATCGGTAACGGCGCCTACAACCAGCGCCAAAACGACGTGTACGGGGCGGTGCTCGATTCCGTCTACCTGCACTCCAAGAAGCGCGACCACATTCCTGAGCGGCTGTGGCCGGTGCTGCTCGATCAGGTGCGCTGCGCCGAGCGGGTCTGGCGCGAACCCGACCAGGGGATCTGGGAGGCGCGCGGCGATCCGCGCCACTACGTGTCCTCGAAGCTGATGTGCTGGGTGGCGATGGACCGCGGCGCGCGGTTGGCCGAACGGCGCGGTGAGGACGAGCACGCCAGCCACTTCCAGTCGGTAGCCGACGAGATCTCGGCGGAGATCCTCGAGCGGGGCGTTGACAAGCGCGGCGTCTTTCGCCAGCACTACGACACCGACGCCCTGGACGCCTCGAATCTGCTGATCCCGCTGGTGCGCTTCCTACCGCCTGAGGACGAGCGCGTTTGCGCGACGGTGCGCGCGATCCGCGAGGAGCTCACCGAGAACGGCCTCGTGCTGCGCTACCGCACCGGCGAGACCGACGACGGACAGAGCGGCGAGGAGGGGACATTTCTGATCTGCTCGTTCTGGCTGGTTTCGGCGCTGTCGGAGATCGGCGAGAGCCACGACGCCGAGCATCTCTGCGAGCGCCTGCTCACCTACGCCTCGCCGCTGCAGCTGTACGCCGAGGAGCTCGAGGCCTCCTCGGGGCGCATGCTGGGCAACTTCCCGCAGGCGTTCACGCACCTGGCGTTGATCAATGCCGTGACGCACGTGGTTGCCGCCCGGCAGCAGTAAGGCTTGCACCGCGCCAAACGGTCACGCGCGCCGGGCAGCTGGTTGTTAGTACCCCGGCTCGCCGGGCAAGACGACGCGCGCGACCTCGCCCGCGAGCACGATGTGTGGCTGCACCGGCTCGACCGTGCGCCCGCGAGCGTGCTCGAGCAGCTCGGTGGCAGTGGCGAAGGCACTCAGCTGTTCGAGGTGCTTGATCGTCGGGAAGACCAGCGCTATCTCCTGCGCGGCATACGCGTCGAGGGCTCCGCGCGGCGTGAACCAGCCGAGCTCGACACACTCCTGGCCGTCGACCTGGGGCTCCTGTCCCGCGGGCAGCGTCGCAAGGAAGAAGTGGGTGTCGAAGCGGGTCTTGACCACCTCGGGGGTGATCCAGCGTGAGAACTTGACCAGCGCGGCGGCATCGGGCAATGCCACGCCGGCCTCCTCGCGCAACTCGCGCACGGCGGCGGCGCGGTGCGCGCTGTCGTCCTCGCCCTCCGCGCGCTCGACGGCCCCGCCCGGGAACACCCACACGCCGCCCATGAACCGCGCGGCCGGGTTGCGCTTGACTAGCAGCAGCTCCAGGTCAAGATCGCCGCCGCGCAGCAGGATCACGGTGGCGGCCTGGCGTGGCGTCGTCGGCGGTCCCGGGTTGTACTCCTCGCCCGGCGCGGGACGATCCTCGATGGGCTTCGCGCTCACCGCTCGACCCTACCCGCTGGGCGGGCGGATCGGTAACCTTCCGGCCATGACCACTCAGACCCTGCAGCGCTGGATCTGCGAGTCCTGCGGCTACATCTATGACCCCGAGGAGGGCGACCCCGACGGTGGGATCCCCGCGGGCACCGCCTTCGAGGACATCCCGGATACGTGGTTCTGTCCGGTGTGCGGCGCGCGCAAGCGCGACTTCACGCTCTACGAGGACTGAGCTGAGCGACTGGGAGGCACTGCTCGCCTCTGACCGCGAGCACGTGTGGCACCCCTACGGCGCGTTGCCGGCGGCGATGGCGGCGCTGCCGGTCGTCTCGGCGCAGGGGGTGCGCTTGCGCTTGGCGGACGGTCGCGAGCTGATCGACGGGATGTCCTCGTGGTGGTGCGCGGTGCACGGCTACCGTCATCCGGCGCTGGACGCGGCCGTGACGGGGCAGCTGGGGCGGATGGCGCATGTGATGTTCGGCGGCCTGACGCACGAGCCGGCGGTGCGACTCGCCGAGCATCTCGTAAAGATCGCACCGGTAGGGTTGGAGCGTGTGTTCTTCGCGGATTCCGGCTCCGTTGCGGTCGAGGTCGCGATCAAGATGGCGCTGCAATACCAGCGTGCCATCGGGCGCCCGCGGCGCCAGCGCCTGCTGACGGTCCGCGGTGGCTATCACGGCGACACATTCGGGGCGATGGCGGTCTGCGACCCGGTCGGCGGCATGCACAGCCTGTTCACCGGCGCGCTGTCCGAGCACGTTTTCGCGGAGCGCCCCCCCGATGGGTTCGCGGCGCCGCTACAGGAGCAGTGGGCGAGGCAGGTCTGCGAGCTCGCGGCACGCCATGCCGAGGAGCTCGCGGCGGTGATCGTGGAGCCGGTGGTGCAGGGTGCGGGCGGGATGCGCTTTCACTCGCCCGCGTGCGTGGCGCTGCTGCGCGAGGTCTGCGACGAGCACGGGCTGCTGCTAATCGCGGATGAGATCGCAACCGGCTTCGGTCGCACCGGCGCGCTGTTCGCATGCGAGCACGCGGGCGTGAACCCCGATGTGATGTGTGTCGGCAAGGCACTCACGGGCGGCTACATGACGCTCGCGGCGACGCTCTGCACGGCGGCCGTCGCGAGCGCAATCTCCGCTGGAGAGGCCGCAGGGCTAATGCACGGCCCGACCTACATGGCCAACCCGCTGTCCTGCGCGGTGGCGCTGGCCTCGCTGCAGCTGCTGCTCGACGAGGCCGCCGGTTGGTCTCGGCGGGTGCCCGAAATCGAGCGCGCCCTGCGCGCGGGCCTCGAGCCGGCGCGCGAGCTGCCCGGGGTGGCGGACGTGCGCGTGCTGGGCGCGATCGGCGTGGTCCAGCTCGAGCGCGAGGTCGACGTGCCCGCCGCTACCGCGGCAGCCGTCGAGCACGGCGTGTGGCTGCGACCGTTTCGCGACCTGATCTACACGATGCCGGCGTACGCGATGGAGAGCGCGGACGTCGAGCGGGTTACCGACGCGGTGGTTGGCGCAGCGCGCGCGGGGTAGGGCTCGCCGCGAGCCACCGCCGCCACGGCAACTCCGCGCCGGCGTGGGCGAGCGCGTCGCGATCGGGGCTGGCGACGCGCGGCAGCCCGTGGACCTCGACCTCCCCGAGTGCGGCGATCGTCTCGCGATTGGAGCGCTCCATGACCGAGGGCTCCCCAGGCCAGGGAGTCAGCACCACCGCGCGGACGTCGAGCTGCGCGGCGCGCGCCGCCTCCAGCGTAAGCAGCGTGTGGTTGATCGTGCCGAGCCCCGCGCGCGCGGCGATCAGCAGCGGAAGCCCGAGTTGGACGGCGAAGTCGCGCACGCTGTAGTCCTCGGTGAGGGGCACCAGTAGACCACCGACGCCCTCGACGATCGAGATCTGCTCAGAGACATCCCGCGCGGCTGCGAGTAGCCGCGCGGGATCGATCCGCTCGCCCGCCAACGCGGCCGCGAGGTGCGGAGAGACCGCCGGGGCGTAGCGCAGCGGAGCAACGGCCTCGGAGACCATGCCGGCCGCGTCGGCGAGCAGCTCGTGGTCGGGCGGCCAGACAGCGGGCTGGTGGATGACCCCTTCCGGCTCGGCCTCGACGCCGGTCACCACGGGCTTGTAGGCACGCACCGGCTCGCCCGCAAGCAGGATCGCGGCCAGCAGGGCCGCGCTCAGCACGGTCTTGCCCGCGCCGGTGTCGGTGCCCGTGACGAACAGCCCGCGCACGGCCGGCGACGCTCCTACGCCGCGCGGACGAGCGAGCGACCGTGCTCCGCCGCCCCCATCCTCGCGGGGTCGAGTCCCTGCTCGCGAGCGACCTCGCCGAGCACGCGCGCGGCCCGGCGCAGCTGAGCGGGCTTGTGCGAGGCCATCGCCGTGAGGCGCAGGCGCGAGGTGCCGGCGGGCACCGAGGGCGGGCGGATCGCCTGCGCGAAGACACCACGCTCCAGCGCACCCTCGCACAGGGCGCTCGCAGCGCGTGCGTCGCCGGTAAGCAGCGGCACGATCTGCATATCGTTCTCCTGAACGGCAAAACCCTCCGCGACGAGCGCGCGGCGCAATGTGCGTGCGTGCGAGCGCAGTCGCTGCACGCGCTGCGGGCTCGCTTCGATCAGCTCGAGCGCCGCGAGCGCGCCCGCGACGGCCGGCGGTGACGGCGCGGTCGAGAAGATCAGGGCGCGGGCGTGGTTGACGAGGTAGCGGATCAACGTCTGCTCGGCGCACACGTACGCGCCGTAGGATCCGAGCGCCTTGCCGAGCGTGCCGACCAGCACATCCACCTGATCCTCCAGGCCGGCTTGCGCAACCGCGCCGCGTCCCTGCGGGCCGAGCGCTCCCGTCGCGTGCGCCTCGTCGACGAGCACGCGCGCTCCGTGCTCGCGCGCGAGCTCCACGATCTCCGCTAGCGGAGCGAGATCGCCGTCCATCGAGAACACCGAGTCGGTCGCGATCAGGCGTCGACCCGCGCCGTCGTGGCGGCGCAAGCTCCAGCGCAGATGCTCGGTGTCGAGATGTCGGTAGATGCAGACGCGCGCCCGCGAGAGTCGGCAGCCGTCGACGATCGAGGCGTGGTTGAGCTCGTCTGAGAAGACCGTGTCGCCCGCTCCCGCGAGTGCGCCGATCGCGCCGAGGTTCGCGAGGTAACCGGAACCGAACAGCACGCACGCCTCAGTGCGCTTAAACGCCGCGAGGCGCTCCTCTAGCAGTCCGTGAATCGTCATCGTCCCCGAGACCAGCCGCGAAGCGCCCGCCCCCACGCCCCAACGCAGCGCGGCCTCCGCCGCGGCCTCCTGTACCCGTGGGTGATCGGCCAGGCCGAGATAGTTGTTGGAGCACAGCAGCAGGACCGGCTTGCCGTCGAGCAGCACCCGTGGCCCCTGCGGGCCCGAGATCATCCGCAGTCGCCGGGAGAGCCCAAGCTCCTCGAGCTCCAGCAGGCGCTGCTCGAGGTCGCTCATCCTGCGTTCAAAGCCCCGTCCGGACGCCGCGGGACCGAGTGCTTGGCGCGGTAGCGCAACTGGGTGGACGGATCCCAGAGCCGGACGGTGAGCTTGACCTCGGCTGGTGTCTGCTGCACGTGCGCGGTGACCACATCGGGCGTCTCGCCCGCCAGCCATCCGCTGCGGTTGTCCGGACGCGGGTTAGAGGCGTTATCGGGCTGGCGCGCGACATTCAGACCGAGCTCTCCGAACATCGCGAGATCCTGCTCGGGCTCGGCGCCGAGCGTCGTCAGCAGGTTGCCCATCATCACTCCGTTGAGACCGGCCTTGACCGCGAGCGACTGCAGCGCGCCGAGGTTCTCGACGCGACCGCCGCAGAGCCGGAAGAGCGCTGCCGGCATGATCAGGCGGAAGATCGCGATCCACTTGACCGCCTCCCACGGGTCGATCAGCTCGCGGTCGCCAAACTTGGTGCCCGGTCGGGGATTGAGCAGGTTGATCGGGACGCTAGTGGGATCGAGCGCGGCCAGCTCGAAGGCCATCTCGACACGCTGCGCGCGGCTCTCGCCGAGGTTCAGGATGCCCCCGACGCACGTCTCCAGGCCGGCCTCGCGCACCGCCTGAATGGTGCGCAGGCGTCCCTCGTAGCGGACCGTTGTCGTGACCTCGTCGTAGTAGCTCGAGGCCGTCTCGACGTTGTGGTGGACCCGCTGCACGCCCGCCTCCCGCAGCGCTTTGGCACGCTCGGCCGACATGTGCCCGACCGACGCGCAGCGCTTGAGGTTCGTGTGCTCGCTGACCAGCCGCACGCCTTCCAGGTACTTCTCGAAATCACGCTTGGAGAGCCCCTGGCCCTGGGTGACCATGCAGAAGCGGTGCGCTCCCGCGGCCTCCGCGGCGCGCGCGTGCTCGAGAATCTGCTCGGGCTCCATCAATGCGTGCATCGGGGTCTCGGCCTCCGCAAAGCGCGACTGGGCGCAAAAGCCGCAGTCCTCGGCGCAGCCGCCGGACTTGGCGTTGACCAGCGAGCACATGTCGGTTGAGTCGCCGAAGCGCTCGACGCGAGCCTCCCACGCGCGCTCCACTAGCGCTTCGATCTCGACGTGGTCCTCAATCTCGCCCAGGCGCAGGGCTTCCTCGCGGGTGATGAGCGGCGGCATCTGTGAGCTGACCTCCGATCGCGGTTGCAGCGAACTCGCTCCCGGCTGAAGCCATGAGCGTTTGCGGATGGCACTCTACGCGCATGCCGCGCCCCGCGCCAGCGCGCGGGGTTGGACCTATGATCGCGCGGATGGCTTCTCCTGGCAGGAGCGCCGGTGGCAGCTTGCTCGCGATCGGCGATCTCCACATCACCTACCCCGAGAACCGCCGCGTCCTGGAAGGCCTGCGGGCGCTCTCGCGCCGCGACTGGCTGATCGTCTGCGGAGACGTCAGCGAGCTCAGCGGCGAGCTCGAGTGGGCGCTGGGCGTACTGCGCGAACGCTTCGACACCGTGATCTGGGTGCCCGGTAACCACGATCTCTGGAGCACACCGGAGGATCCGGTAAAGCTGCGTGGAGAGGCGCGCTACCGGCACCTGGTCGACATCTGTCGGCGCCTCGGCGTGCTCACCCCCGAGGATCCCTATCCCGTCTGGGAGGGCCCGGGAGGGCCCCTGCTGGTCGTGCCACTCTTTCTGCTCTACGACTACTCGTTTGGAAGCAACGTCGCGCCGACCAAGGAGCAGGCACTGGCAAGGGCGTACGCGGCCGGGGTCGTGTGCAGCGATGAGCTCGTGCTGCACCCCGACCCCTATCCGAGCCGCGAGGCCTGGTGTGCGGCGCGGCTTCGCGAAAGCGAGCTGCGCCTCGCTACGCGCGACCCCGAGCTGCCGACGGTGCTGGTCAACCATTTCCCGCTGATCCGCGATCCCACCTTGGTGTTGCGTCACCCGGAGTTCGCCCAGTGGTGCGGGACCGTGCGCACGGCGGATTGGCATATTCGCTTCGGGGCGAAGGCCGTCGTGTACGGGCATCTGCACATCCCGCGCGTCACGTGGCACGACGGCGTGCGGTTCACCGAGGTCTCGCTGGGATACCCACGCGAGTGGCACCGTCGGAGCACAGCGCGCCCGCCGCTGTGCCCGGTCTTGGGAGAGCAGGAGCGCTCGTGATCGAGGAGCTCCTGCCGAGCGCCGTGGTCGCGGTGGACACTCGCGAGGAGCGGCTCGACGTCGAGCTCTTCCCCCAGGAGCTGGCGGCGCTGGGACAAGCGGTCGAGAAGCGCCGCAACGAGTTCGTCACCGCGCGAGCCTGCGCCCGCACGGCGCTCGAGCAGCTCGGCCTGCCGCCCTCTCCGATCGCCACCGGGGAGCGTGGGGAGCCGCTCTGGCCGGAGGGGGTGCTCGGCAGCATCACCCACTGCAGCGGGTACCGCGCGTGCGCATTGGCGCGGGCCGGGGGGGAGCTCGCGGGGGTGGGAATCGACGCCGAGCCCAACGCGGCGCTGCCGGACGGGGTGCTGGGCGAGATCGCGCGTGTCGAGGAGCGCCCCGCGCTAGTCGAGCTCGCGCGCGAGGAGCCTGCGGTCAACTGGGGTCGGCTGCTGTTCAGCGCCAAGGAGGCCGTCTACAAGACGTGGTTTCCGCTTGCGCGCTGCTGGTTGGGCTTCGAGGACGCCACGCTCACCTTCGATCCCGTCGCGCAGACGTTTCAAGCTCGCCTGCTGAAGCCGTGGCCGGATGTCGGGATGTCGCTAGGCCTGTTCTCGATGGTCGGTGGCTAGCGCGCGAGGGGCTGCTGCTTACCGCAATTGCCCTTCCATATAATCGATAATCCTAATTATTGGCACTGATCTGGTAGGAGCGCGAAGCGCCCGCGCGACTGGTGGAACGCGGCGGAATTTTCACTGCTGAATGGCGCGGCCCGACCGCGTGGATTAGGATCGGCAGCGATATAAAAACACGGTCGGGCTGTGAGTTCTAACGGCTCGATGAGCAGTTCCAACCGAAACGAAGGCGTGGAAGTCTCAGACAATGCAGCTCAAGATCGCACTCGCTGGCGAGGAGGCTGCTGGAGTCCAGGCGCTGAGGTTGCTCGCGCATCGCGGACACGAGGTGGTCACGGTGTTCACCGACTCGCGCGAGGGAGGGTCGTCGGCGTCGGTTGCAAGCACAGCCGGCTCGTTGGGAGTGGCCGTGCGGGAGGCTCACGAGGTGCGCGAGCCCGCACTCGCGCAGTGGCTGCGAGAGCGACAGGTCGAGCTCCTGCTCAGCGTCCACTCGCGCCACCGGATCGACGCCGAGGTGCTCGCGGCGCCGCCACTCGGCGCCTACAACGTGCATCCCGGGCCGCTGCCCGAGTGCGCCGGCTTGAACGCTCCGAGTTGGTCGCTGTACGAGGGGGCTGCTCGCCACGGCGTGACGCTGCATCACATGTCCCCCACGATCGACGCCGGCGCGATCGTCTTTGAGGACCGCTTCGACGTGCGCGCCGGCGACAACGGCCTCGCGGTTCTGATGCAGTGCGTTCGCCGGGGACTGCGGCTAATCGAGCGGCTCCTGGATCTCGTGGAGCGCGGCGAGCCGGTCCCCGCGCACCCGCAGGATTTGGAGCGTCGGCGCTGGTTCGGCGCCGGGCCACCCGAGGAGGGTCTGCTGGACTGGCGCAGGCCGGCGCAGCGCGCGGTGGACTTCGTGCGCGCGTGCGACTACACACCCTTTCGCTCGCCCTGGGGCTTCCCGCGCTGCGTCGCCGACGGCATGGATATCGCGATCCTGGGAGCGACGGTAGATCGGGAGGAAGGAAACCTCGTCCCCGGCACGGTCGCTCACGCTGGCGGCGGCGCGGTTTTGATCGCCGCCGCGGATGCGTGGGTGCGGGTCGAGCAGGTGGAAGTCGAAGGTCGGCGGTGCTCCGCCACGGATGTCTTCCGAGACGGGGTGAGGCTGGCTCTCACCGACGGCGAACCGCGCCTGCCCGTCGCCTCATGACATTCATAGCGCGGGCTCTGCTTCAGGACTATCTGAGCCGCTCGGCCGAGCGCGATCCGGAGCGGGTTGCGCTCGTCATGGGCGAGGAGCGCCTGAGCTATGGGGCGCTGGAGCTCGAGAGCAACCGCCTGGCGCGCCTACTCATCGAAAGCGGTTCTCGCAGCGGGGACCGCGTCTGCCTGCTGCTGCCGAAGTCGCCGATGGCCATCGCGGCGATGCTCGGTGTGCTCAAGGCCGGCGCCGTCTATGTGCCGATCGACGTCTCCTCGCCCGCTGCACGGGTACAGAGCATCCTCGCCGCCTGCGAGCCGCGACTCGTGCTGGCCTGCCGACAGACCGCTGGGCTGGTGGGCGAGCTAGCGCTGGCGGGCACGCCGGGCCTAGCCGTTGGATTTCTGGACGATTGCGCCGGCCCCGGAGCGCTCGCGCCGGTGTTCACAGGCGCGGATTGGGCGGCGGCATCGAGTGCCGATCTGCCGCGGCCGGAGCGCTCCGCTGAGGATGCCGCGCACATTCTGTTCACCTCGGGATCGACCGGGGTGCCAAAGGGGGTGGTGATCACCCATGCCAACGTCATTCACTTCGTCGAGTGGGCGACCACTCACTTCGGGATCGCCCCGTCGGATCGAATCTCCGGTCATCCCCCGCTGCACTTCGATCTGTCGACTTTTGACATCTACGGGACGCTGCTCGCGGGTGCTGAGCTTCACCTGGTGCCGGCGGCGAGCTCGCGGCCCGATGCGCTCGTCGATTTCATCCGCGACGGCGAGCTGACGCAGTGGTTCTCAGTCCCTTCCGCACTCACGTTCATGGTCAAGTACGGCACCGTCCGCCAGGACGACTTTCCACATCTGAAGCGGTTGATCTGGTGTGGAGAGGTGATTCCGACACCAACTCTGATCGAGTGGATGCGCTTACTGCCGCATGTCGAATTCACCAATCTCTACGGCCCCACCGAGGCGACGATCGCTTCCAGCTATTTCGGGGTGCGCGAGATTCCGGCGGACGCGACAGCTGCGGTCTCGATCGGCGAGCCTTGCGCCGGCGAGGAGCTCGCGGTGCTCGACGGCGAGTTGCAGCCGCTCGCGCGCGGTGAGATCGGCGAGCTGTACATTGGCGGGGTCGGGCTCAGCCCCGGGTACTGGCGCGACGCGGAGAAGACCGCTGCGGCCTTCCGGCTGCGCGAAGCTCCGACCGGCGGACAGACGCGGTGGTACCGGACCGGGGATCTGGGATACGTCGGCGAGGACGGCCTCTTTTACATCCTCGGCCGGGTCGACTCGCAGATCAAGAGCCGCGGCTATCGGATCGAGCTTGGTGAGATCGAGGCGGCGCTCAACGCGCTGTCAATCATCGAGGAGTGCGCCGTGGTGGGTCTCGACGTCGGCGGGTTCGTGGGAACCGCGATCTGCTGCGCCTACGCGACCCTGGATCGCGCGGAGGTCACCGAGGTCGAGCTGCGCGAGCGCCTCGCCCGCCAGCTACCCACCTACATGCTCCCCTCGCGCTGGCTGGCGCTGGAGTCGTTGCCCAAGAATCTAAACGGCAAGATCGATCGCCGTGAGCTGCGCGAGCACTTCGAGCGCGACACCGCGGCCGGCACGGAGGATCTCGGCTCGCCCCCGAGGGAGCACTTCGACGAGGACGATCCGCCCGCCGCCGCAGTAGCGATGAACTCGCAGCCCGAGCGACAGCCGCTCGCGGAGGGCCCCCTGGCGGAGCGTCTCTCCCAACTGTCCCCGACCGAGTGGGACGCGACCGTGCTGCAGGTCGTGCGCAGCGAGGCCGCGGCGATCCTGGTGCATCTTTCGGCGCAGGAGATCGAAGCCGACCGCGCCTTCGGAGAGCTCGGTCTGGATTCGCTCGGGGCGGTCGAGTTGAGCGGTCGCCTCAGCGAAGCGACCGGACTGGAGCTGGCGGCGACGCTGATTTTCGATCACCCCACGCCCGCCGCAGTGGCGAGCTTCCTGCGCACGCAGGTGCAAGGAGGCGAGCGCGTCGCCGCGGTCGTGCGGGCGGCCGCCGTGCACGAGGAGCCGATCGCGATCGTTGGGATGAGCTGCCGCTACCCCGGCGGCGTGCGCTCGCCCGAGGATCTGTGGCGCTTTGTCCTCTCCGAGGGCGACGCGGTCAGCGAGCTTCCACGCAACCGCGGCTGGGATCTGGAGGGCCTCTACGACCCCGATCCCGACAACATCGGCACGAGCTACACGCGCCACGGCGGTTTCGTCGAGGACGCCGTGGAGTTCGACGCCGGGTTCTTCTCGATCCCCCCGCGCGAGGCGCGGGCGATGGACCCGCAACAGCGGCTGTTCCTCGAAGGTGCCTGGGAGGCCTTCGAGGATGCCGGCATCGACCCCACCTCGCTGCGCGGCAGCGCGACCGGCGTGTACGCGGGGGTCGTCTCGGTGTTCACCCCCGATGAAGAGCGGTTCGTGGGCTCCGAGGAACTGGAGGGCTTCTGGATGACCGGCAGCTGCGCCAGCGTCATCTCCGGCCGAGTCTCGTATGCCCTCGGCCTGGAGGGTCCGGCGGTGAGCGTCGATACCGCCTCCTCCTCCTCACTGGTGGCGATGCACATGGCCTGCCAGGCGCTGCGCGCCGGCGAGTGCTCATTGGCGCTGGCCGGCGGCGTGACGGTGCTCGCCACGCCCGGCGCCTTCATCTACTTCAGCCGCCAGCGCGGTCTCTCGCCCGACGGGCGCTGCAAGTCCTTCGCCGCCGCCGCCGACGGCACCGGCTGGGCGGAGGGCGTCGGCCTGGTACTGCTGGAGCCACTCTCGCTCGCGCGGCGCAACGGCCATCGCGTGCTTGGCCTGGTGCGCGCGAGCGCGACCAACCAGGATGGCGCCAGCAACGGCCTCACCGCGCCCAACGGCACTTCTCAGGAGCGGGTCATCCAGCAGGCGCTGAGGAGCGGCGGCCTCGCGAGTGCCGATGTGGACGCCGTCGAGGCGCATGGCACCGGCACTAAGCTGGGCGACCCGATCGAGGCTCGCGCCCTACTTGCGACCTACGGACAAGGCCGCTGCGCCGGGCGCCCCCTGTACCTCGGCTCGGTCAAGTCGAATGTCGGTCACACCCACGCCGCCGCCGGGGTGGCCGGGGTAATCAAGATGGTGCAGGCGCTGCGCCACGAGGTGCTGCCGAAGACGCTCCACGTCGATGAGCCCACACCCCACGTCGACTGGTCGGCGGGTGCGGTCGAGCTGCTGCGGGAGGCCGTACCGTGGCCCGCGGGTGAGCATCCGCGGCGCGCCGGAGTCTCCGCCTTCGGCGTCAGCGGCACCAACGCGCACGTGATCATCGAGGAGGCGCCGAGCGAGGATCGGGCGACTGAGCAAGCACCGCTGGGAGCGGGCGAGCCCGCGTCGATCACCACCGCGGTGGTGCCCTGGGTGATTTCCGCCAGGGGAACGCCGGCGCTGCGCGCCCAGGCCGAGCGGCTCCGCGCGCACGTGCTCGGTGACCCGCGGGCCGATGTGCGAGACGTGGGACTCTCACTCGCCGCCTCGCGAGCGGCGCTGCGGGATCGCGCGGTGGTGCTGGGAGCCAGCCGCGAGGAGCTGCTGGCTGCTCTGCAGGCGCTCGCCCGCGGCGAGCCGGCTGCCGGGGTGCTGCGCGGGAGCGCGGGTGACGGTCCGCAGCGACTCGCGTTCCTGTTCACCGGACAAGGTTCCCAGCGGGTTGGGATGGGCGCGGAGCTGTATGGGGCGTTCCCCGCGTTCGCGAGGACATTCGATGAGGTTTGTGCCCACCTCGATGCTCACCTCGGGCGCTCGCTGCGCGCCGTGGTGATGGGCGAGAGCGCCACTGCCGAGCCGCCCGAGCCGGGGTTGCTGGATGACACGGCCTTCGCCCAGGCCGGTCTGTTCGCGCTCGAGGTCGCGCTGTTCGAGCTCCTCGCGAGCTGGGGAGTGAAGCCGGATTTCGTCATGGGCCATTCGATCGGGGAGCTCACGGCGGCGTACGTCGCCGGCGTGTTCTCGCTCGCAGACGCCTGCCGGCTGGTGGCGGCCCGCGGTCGACTGATGGGGGGGTTGCCGGTTGGGGGGGCGATGGTGGCTGTCGGTATCTCCGAGGAGGAGGCCGCGCAGTCGCTGGTCGGGTTCGAGGGCCGCGTCGCCATCGCGGGGATCAATAGCCCCTCTTCGGTTGTGCTCTCGGGCGAGGAGCAGGCGGTGCTCGAGCTGGCAGAGGTATGGCGAACGCGCGGGCGCCAGACCAAGCGGCTGCGTGTGTCGCACGCATTTCACTCGCCGCTAATGGAGACGATGCTGGCGGAGTTCGCTCAGATCGCCGCCAGCGTGTCCTTCCAGGCGCCGACGATTCCGCTGGTCTGCAACGTGACGGGCGAGCTCGCGACCGAGGCGCTGTGCGCGCCCGAGTACTGGGTGCGTCACGTGCGCGAAACTGTGCGCTTCGGCGCCGGCGTGGAGTTGCTCGCGCAACGCGGCGTGCGGAGCTTCTTAGAGCTTGGACCCGACGGCGTGCTCAGCGGCCTGGTCGCGGAGTGCCTAGCCGCCGGAACGGGGGGCGGGGAAGTACAGACGCAGGAGCTCGCCAGTGGTCCCCGGGACTCAGAGGTCGTGGCGGACACAGACACCGTTGCGGCCGTGCCGGTGCTGCGCGCCGGCCGCGGCGAGACCTCCTCGCTGCTCGCCGCGCTCGCGCAGCTCTGGGCGGGCGGGTGCACCGTCGATTGGGTGCGGCTGTTCGACGGGTCGGGGGCCCGATGCGTGTCGCTGCCGACCTACGCGTTCCAGCGCGAGCGCTTCTGGGTGGAGTCCAACGAGGCGGCGCGCGGAGACCTCGCGGCGATCGGCCAGGCGCCGGCAGGCCATCCGTTGCTCGGTGCGGCCGTTGCGATGGCCGCCGGAGAGGGATGGCTATTCACCGGTCGGCTCTCGCTGCGCGATCAGCCGTGGCTTGCCGACCACGCGGTGATGGGCAGCACGTTGCTGCCCGGCAGCGTGTTCCTGGAGCTCGCTCTGCATGTCGGTGACCGACTCGGTGTGGGTTGCGTGCAGGAGTTGACGCTGCTCGTGCCGCTCTTGCTGGACGAGGATCACGACGTCCAGTTGCAGGTCACGCTCGCCGAAGCCGAGGACTCCGGCGCTCGGGCCTTCGACATCTATTCCCGCGCCGGCACCGGCGCGACGCTCGACGGAGCGCCCCAGGGGGAGTGGGTGCACCACGCCGAAGGGATGCTCGTACCCCAGGAGTCGCGCTCGGGGGCCGTGTTGCCCGAGCACGAGGGAGTTGCGTCGCTGGCTGCGGATTGGCCGCCGGTTGGCGCCGAGCCGCTGCTCCTCGACGATGCCTACGAGCGGCTAGCGGACTGGGGATTGGACTACGGACCGGCATTTCGCGGACTGCGGCGGCTATGGCGGCGCGGTGAGGAGCTGTTCGCCGAAGTCGCGCTGGGAGAGGACGAGCGGACCCGGGCCGGCCTGTTCGGAGTCCATCCCGCGCTGCTCGACGCGGCCCTGCACGCGATCTGCCTGGAGCTGCCCGGGATGGCGACAGCAGGCGGAGTGTTGCGATTACCGTTCTCGTGGAGCGACGTTGAGCTGTTCGTCTCCGGTGCCTCGGTGTTGCGCGCGCGCTTCGCACCGCTTGGTCCCGATGGGGTGTCCTTGGCGCTCGCCGACGAACACGGCACCGCCGTGGCGGTGGCGCAGTCACTCGTCGTGCGTGACTTCACCGGGGGCCAGCTCGCCGGTGCTCGGCTCGGCGGGGACACGGTGTTCGGCTTGGATTGGGTGGCGCTGCCAACCCAGACGGCGTCAGCGCCGGCACCCGACGAGTGGGTGGTATTGGGCGCCGACGGGGGGCTCGCCGGCGCGCTGGAGGCAATCGGTCACGCTCCGCAGCGTTACGCGGACCTCGACGCGTTGGGGGAAGCGGTCGATGGGGGTATGCGCGCGCCCAAGGACGTGCTCGTGGATGCTGGCGCATCTGCCGAGGGCGAGGCGCTTGTGTACTCGACGCGGGCAGCTGTGCGGCGTGCGTTGGAGCTGTTGCAGGCGTGGCTCGCGGACGAGCGGTTCGCTGAGTCCCGACTGGTGATGCTCAGCGAGGGCGCGGTTGCGGTAGCCGCGGGAGCGGACGTTCCCGGCTTGGCGCAGGCGCCGGTGTGGGGCCTGCTGCGCACCGCGCAGTCCGAGCACCCCGAGCGGGTCGTGCTGATCGATCTCGACGGTTGCCAATCATCTTGGCGGACGCTGCCGCAAGCGCTGGCCAGCGGCGAGCCGCAGCTCGCGGTACGGGACGGGAAGCTGCACGCTGCGCGGCTCGCGCGGCTTGCTTTGGGGAGCGTGAACGGGAGCGGCCGCGGAGGCGGGCAGACCGATGGCGAGACGACGCCCTGGGATCCCGATCGCACAGTGCTGATCACCGGCGGCACCGGCGGCCTTGGTGCCTTGGTGGCCAGACATCTCGTGGTCGCACACGGGGTGCGCAATGTCGTGCTCGCAAGCAGGCAGGGCTCGCGCGCTGCCGGTGCGGGCGAGTTGCGGGAGGAGCTGAGCGCACTGGGCGCGCAGGTGGACATCGTCGCCTGCGACGTATCCGAGCGCGAGCAGGTGGCGGCGCTGCTCGGCTCGCTGCCCGCGGAGCATCCGCCGGGGGCCGTGGTGCACGCGGCGGGGGTGCTCGACGATGGCGTGATCGATCTGTTGAGCGCGGCACGACTCGATCGGGTGCTCGCCCCGAAGCTCGACGGTGCGTGGCACCTGCACGAGCTCACCGCGGAGCTCGAACTCTCGGCGTTCGTCCTGTTCTCTTCGGTCTCCGCGACGTTGGGCTCGGCCGGCCAGGGCAACTATTCCGCGGCGAACGCCTTCCTTGATGCGCTGGCTGCGCATCGCCGCGCGCGGGCGCTGCCCGCCATCGCGATCGCATGGGGTCCGTGGGAGCAGTCCAGTGGGATGACGGCCCATCTGAGCGAGGCCGACCTGGCGCGTCTAGCGCACGCCGGAATGCGGGCGCTCACCGTCGAGCAGGGTCTCGGCCTACTCGACGCGGCTTGCGTGAGTGAGCACGCGCAGGTGGTGGCCGCGCCGTTGGACCTCGCGTCGCTAAGTGCTCGCGCGCGCTCGCAGGCGCCGCCGGCGCTGCTGGCAGGGTTGATCCGCACCCCCACGCGCCGCGGCGCCGAGACAGCGGGCGACTCGCTCGCCGAGCGGCTCTCGCGGAACTCGGGTGGGGAGCCGCAGCGAGTCGCCCTCGAGATCGTCTTGGCCCAGGTCGCCGCCGTGCTGGGCCATGCCTCAGCCGACGCGATCGATCCGCGACAGACGTTCAAAGACATGGGCTTCGACTCGCTCGCGGCAATCGACCTGCGCAATCGCCTGAACGTCGACACCGGGGAGCGGCTACCGGCGACCCTGATCTTCGATCATCCGACTCCCATCGCCGTCGCCCAGCAGCTGCTGGACGGTTTGACCTTGCCGGAGCGCTCTGCGGCGGTGTCGGTGGAGGCGCAGTTGATGCACCTCGAGCGTCAGGTCTCCGCAATCGCCGCCGACGACGCCCGACGTACGAGCGTCACGGCACGCCTGCAAGCACTCCTCGCACAGCTGGACGGCGGGGATGGCTTCCAGGAGGACGCGGACGTTGAGCACGCAAGCGCCGATGAGGTCTTCGCTCTGCTCGACAGGGAACTTGGGTCCGGCTGATGGCACCGGCGAGCGCATGAGGCGGGTGGGACCGTGAGTACGGAGAACGAGAAGTACCTCGACTACCTGCGACGGGTGACGATCGACCTGCGCAAGGCGCGTCGGCGCTTGCAGGAGGTTGAGGCGCAGCAGCGCGAACCGATCGCGATTGTCGGAATGAGTTGCCGCTATCCGGGCGGTGTGCGCTCACCGCAGGAGCTGTGGGAGCTCCTCGCCCGGGGAGGCGACGCGGTCGGCGAGTTCCCGCGCGACCGCGGCTGGGATCTCGAGCGGCTGTATGACCCCGAGGGCGATCGGCCCGGGACGACCTATGTACGCAGCGGCGGCTTCGTGCGAAGCCCCGCCGACTTCGACGCAGACTTCTTCGGAATCAGCCCGCGCGAGGCGCTGGCAATGGACCCCCAGCAGCGGCTGCTACTGGAAATCTGCTGGGAGGCGCTCGAGCGCGGGGAAATCGATCCGCTCGCGTTGCGCGGCAGCCGCTCCGGCGTGTTCACCGGGGTGATGTACCACGACTACGGCTCGCGCTTGGCAGGCGCGATTCCCGCCGACCTGGAGGCTTACCTGGGCACCGGCAGCGCCGGCAGCGTGGTGTCGGGTCGCGTGGCCTACACACTTGGCCTCGAGGGTCCGGCGGTGACGGTGGATACCGCGTGCTCCTCTTCGCTGGTCGCACTGCATCTGGCGTGTGGAGCGCTGCGCGGCGGCGAGTGCGAGATGGCGCTCGCGGGCGGCGTGACGGTGCTCTCGACGCCGGGAGTGTTCGTGGAATTCGCTCGCCAGCGTGGTCTGGCGCAGGACGGACGCTGCAAGTCATACGCTGCCGCCGCCGATGGCACGGGCTGGGCCGAGGGTGCCGGTGTGCTGGTGCTCGAGCGGCTCTCCGATGCGCAGCGCCTAGGGCACCCGGTGCTGGCAGTCGTTCGCGGCAGCGCCGTCAACCAGGATGGAGCCAGCAACGGGCTGACAGCGCCCAACGGACCCTCCCAGCGGCGGGTGATCTTGCAGGCGCTGGCGAACGCCGGGCTGGCACCCGGAGAGGTCGATGCCGTCGAGGGGCACGGGACGGGCACGACGCTGGGCGATCCGATCGAGGCGCAGGCGCTGCTGGCCACCTACGGTCGCGAGCGCTCGCAAGCCGACCCCCTGTGGCTCGGATCGATCAAGTCGAACATGGGTCATACCCAGGCGGGGGCCGGAGTCGCCGGTGTGATCAAGATGGTGATGGCGATGCGCCACGGCGCGCTGCCGCGGACGCTGCACGTGGATGAGCCCTCGACGCAGGTCGACTGGTCGGCGGGCGCGGTCTCGCTGTTGACCGAGGAGGTCGATTGGCCCCACGGCGAGCGCCCACGCCGGGCGGGGATCTCATCGTTCGGTATCAGCGGCACGAATGCGCACGTGATTCTCGAGGAGGCCCCGCCGGTGCCCGCCGGGCATGCGGCGGATGCTCCCGATGAGGTGAAGAGCGGCGGCGGTGCGTTGGGGGAGGGCGTGGCTCCATGGGTGCTCGCGGCGCGAGGCGAGCGGGCCCTGCGGGCGCAGGCTGAAGGTCTGGCGTCTTTCCTCGCAGGCGAGACCGATCTCCAAGAGCACGAGATAGGCCGTGCGCTGGCGGCGCGCGCACAGCTGGAGAATCGCGCGGTCCTGTTGGCAGGGGGCTCGGGATCACACGTCGAGGAGCTCGCCGCGCTGGGCGCCGGCGAGCGCTCGGCCGGTGTGGTCCAAGGCGTGGCCGGCGTCGAGCAGGGCGTCGTGTTCGTGTTCCCCGGCCAGGGCTCCCAATGGGAGGGCATGGCGCTCGATCTGCTGGAGCGATCGAACGTATTCGCCCAGCGGCTGGCGGAGTGCGAGCAAGCGCTGCAGCCGTTCGTCGACTGGTCGCTGCTCGATGTGCTGAGGGGCGCTGCGGGTGCCCCCGCGCTCGACCGGGTCGATGTCGTGCAACCGGCGCTGTTCGCGGTGATGGTCTCGCTGGCGGGGCTATGGGCCGCGTGCGGCGTGCGCCCGGTGGCGGTCGTTGGGCACTCGCAGGGCGAGATCGCTGCGGCATGCGTGGCCGGCGGTCTGTCGCTGGAGGATGCGGCGCGAGTCGTGGCGACGCGCAGCCAAGCATTGCGCAAGCTCGCGGGCGCGGGCGGGATGGTGTCGGTGGCGCTCGCCCGCGAGAGCCTCGACGGGTTGCTGGGAGCGTTCGATGAGCGGGTCGCCGTGGCCGCGGTCAATGGCCCCGGCTCGGTGGTGCTCTCCGGCGAGCGCGAGGCCCTGCGGGAGCTGCTGGAGGAGTGCGAGGCCAAAGGCGTGCGGGCGCGTGAGATCGCGGTGGACTACGCGGCGCACTCCGCCGCGGTCGAGGAGATCCGTGCGGAGCTGCTGGAGGGATGCACGGGAATCGCTCCCCTGGAAAACGAGATCCCGTTCTACTCGACGGTCACCGGCGGACTGTTCGATACGGCGGCGCTCGACGCCGAGTACTGGTACCGCAACCTGCGCGAGACCGTGCAGTTCGCGCCGGCGATGCGCCTGCTGCTCCAGGGTGGACGGCGACTGTTCGTGGAGGTCAGCCCTCACCCCGTGTTGACGGTCGGCGCGCAGGAGGCGGTCGACGCGCTCGAGCTCGACGCGACGGTGGTCGGCTCGCTGCGGCGCGGCGAGGGCGGGCCCGGGCGTTTCCTGGCCTCGATGGCCGAGCTGTTCGTGCGCGGGGCCGCGGTCGATTGGAGCGCCCTCTTCGAAGCGGCCGGCGAGCAACAGGTGGACCTGCCCACGTATGCGTTTCAACGGGAGCGCTACTGGCTTGACGCTCCGGCGGCCGGCGCGGGCGACGTGGCCGCCGCCGGCTTGCGAGGGACCGAGCACCCGCTGCTCGGCGCCGCCGTCGCGCTGGCCGGGGGCGATGGGTGGCTGTTCACCGGCCGACTCTCGCTGCAGACCCACCCGTGGCTGGCCGACCATGCGGTGGCCGGAGTGGTGCTGTTGCCCGGCGCGGCCTTCGTTGAGCTCGCGGCGCATGTGGGTGGCCTAGTGGGATGCGAGGAGGTGAGCGAGCTGGTGCTGGAGGCGCCGCTCGTCTTGGATCCGGGGAGCGGCGTGCAGCTGCAGCTGGCGGTCGGAGAGCCCAACGAGTCCGGTGGGCGAGCCCTGAGCATCTACTCGCGGACGGAGGCGACCGCGAACGACCCCCTGGCAGCGGCCGACGAGTGGACCTCCAACGCTACGGCAACGCTCGCTCCCGCCGAACGCACGGGCTCGAGCGCCGGGATGCCCGCTGCGGATGCCGCCGAGCTGGCGGGAGAGTCTTGGCCACCCGCTGACGCCGAACCGGTGGAGATCGATGGTCTCTATGAGCGGCTCGCGGAGCGCGGCTATGACTACGGACCGCTCTTCCAATGCCTGCACGCGGTCTGGCAACGGGGGGACGATGTGTTCGCTGAGGTCGCGCTGCCCCCGGAGCTACAGGCCGAGGCTGAGCTGTTCGGCTTGCATCCCGCGTTGCTCGACGGTGCGCTGCACGTCGCGACGGGCGTGCTCGACGGCGCGGGTGCCCAGACGCGGAGCGCTCCGCGCCTGCCGTTCTCCTGGAGCGGAGTGCGGCTGGCGGCGAGCGGAGCCTCGACCCTGCGCGTACGTCTCGTCCGCATTGGCGAGGATGAAATCTCGTTGAGCGCGACCGACGGCACCGGTGCGCTCGCGGTCACGGTCGAGTCGCTGCGGATGCGCCCACTGGAGCCCGGGCAGCTTGCCGCTCATGACCGCTCGCAATTCGACCTCGATTGGAAAGCTGCGCCGCTGCCCGCGCGCGCAACCGGTGGTCGCCTGGCACTGCTCGGCGAGGAGGACTCCGTGCTGGCCCGCGCCCTGCGCGAGGCGGGGATCGAAGTCCTAGTGCACGCCGATCCCGAGGCGCTGAGAGAAACGGTGGCCGAGGATGCCCTCGCGCCGCAGGCGGCGCTCGTGGAGTGTGCGACTGACAGCGAGGGACCGGTCGCCGATACACATGCGCGCGTCAAGCAGACGCTGTCACTGGTGCAGTCGTGGCTCGCAGATGAGGCGCTGGCGGAAGTTCCGCTGGTGCTCGTGACCGTGGGTGCGGTGGCTGCGCGCGAGTACGAAGATTGCGACCTCGCCTGGGCTTCGGTCTGGGGGCTGGTGCGCTCCGCGCAGTCCGAGCACCCCGGTCGCTTCGTGCTGATCGACGTCGACTCCGAGCCGGCGTCTCGCACCGCGCTGGCGGCGGTGCTCGCGACCGACGAGCCGCAGCTCGCGCTGCGTGAGGGCGCGATGCTGCTCCCGCGCCTGGTGCGGAGCGCGAAGCCGGCGCTGGCTGCCGCGGGAAGCGAGGACGACAGCGCAACGCTCGAGTCGTGGGGAACGGTCTTGATCACCGGCGGCACCGGGGGGCTGGGAGCGCTCGTGGCCAGGCATCTCGTCGGCGCCCGCGCAGTCCGCAGTGTCGTGCTCGCCAGTCGTCGCGGACGCGCCGCGCAGGGCGCTAGGGAGCTCGAGGACGAGCTGACCGCCGCCGGCGCACGGGTGAGCGTTCTCGCGTGCGATGTCAGCGACCGCGAGGGGCTCGCGGCGGCGATCGCCGCCGTCCCCGCGGATGCGCCCCTCGGAGCGATCGTGCACGCGGCAGGTGTGCTCGACGACGGCGTGATCGCATCGCTGACCGCGGAGCAGATCGACGATGTGCTCGCTCCGAAGGTCGATGCCGCCTGGTATTTGCATGAGCTGAGCGAGCAGCTGGACCTGCGCGCGTTCGTCCTGTTCTCCTCGGCATCCGGTGTGCTTGGCGCTCCGGGCCAGGGTAACTACGCGGCGGCGAACGCGTTCCTGGACGCGCTTGCGGCGCATCGCCGTGCACAGGATCTGCCCGGCGTGTCGATCGCGTGGGGGCTGTGGTCCCAGGAGCGCGGGATGACGGGTGAGCTCGACGAGACCGACGTCGCCCGCATCGAGCGTGCAGGGCTGCGGGCGCTATCGGTGGAGGAGGGTCTCGAGCTGTTCGACGCGGCTTGTGCGGCGGAGCAGGCACTGGTGGTGGCGGCACGCCTCGACGTCGCGACGCTGCGCGCGCGGGCCAAGCTGGAAAGCTTGCCGGCGCCGCTGCGTGCGCTCGTACCGACGTCCGGCTCGCCGGCGGGTAGGGATGCGAAGGGCTCGCTCTCCCAGCGCCTGCAGGGCGTCGCGGCGAACCGGCGCACCGAGGTGACACTCGAGCTCGTATCTCGCGAGATCGCTGCGGTGCTCGGCCACGCCTCCGCCACGGCGATCGACTCCGAGCGCGCGTTCAAGGAGCTCGGGTTCGATTCGCTGACGGCGGTGGAGTTGCGCAACCGCCTCAGCGAAGCGAGCGGGTTGCGGCTCCCGGCGACGCTCGTCTTCGACCACCCCACCGCGACCGCGGTCGCCGGATATCTGCTGAGCAGGGTCGACGGTGCGCGCAGGCACCTAGCAGTCTCAGCGCCGCAGTCCACCGAGGAGCCGCTCGCGATCGTCGGAATGGGCTGTCGCTACCCCGGTGGCGTGGCTACGCCGGAGGATCTGTGGCGGCTCGTGCGCGACGGCCAGGACGCGATCGCTCCCTTCCCAACCGACCGCGGCTGGGATCTTGAGCGCCTCTACCGCCCCGACGTGGATCAGGCCGGCACCAGCTACGTTGCCGAGGGCGGCTTCCTGGACGGCGCGGGCGAGTTCGACGCCGCCTTCTTCGGGATCGGTCCGCGCGAGGCGCTCGCGATGGATCCCCAGCAGCGGCTGCTGCTGGAAGTGGCCTGGGAGGCCTTGGAAGACGGCGGCTTGGACCCGAGCGCGTTGCGCGGCAGCACGACGGGCGTGTTCGCGGGCGTCATGTATCACGAGTACGCCAGCGGCCTGAGCGTCTCGGCGACCGCGGGGCTTGAGGGCTATCTCGGCGTCGGGCGCGCCGGCAGCGTTGTCTCGGGACGGGTCGCCTATGCGCTCGGCCTGGAGGGCCCCGCGGTGACAGTGGACACGGCGTGCTCCTCCTCGCTCGTAGCGCTGCACTGGGCGTGTCGCGCTTTGCGCGCGGGTGAGTGCTCGCTAGCGCTAGCCGGCGGTGTCACGGTGCTCTGGACGCCGGGCGTATTCGTCGAGTTCTCGCGTCAGCGCAACCTCTCGCGCGACGGTCGCTGCAAGCCCTACGCGCAGGCGGCGGATGGCACCGCGCTGGGCGAGGGCGTCGGCGTGCTCGCGCTGGAGCGGCTCTCCGACGCGCAGCGGCTCGGGCATCGGGTGCTCGCGCTGGTGCGCGGCAGCGCGGTCAATCAGGATGGGGCAAGCAACGGGCTGACCGCCCCCAACGGCCCCTCCCAGCAGCGCGTGATCGGTCAGGCGCTCGCCGATGCGGGACTGGCGCCGACGCAGATCAGCGCCGTCGAGGGGCACGGCACCGGTACCCGCCTGGGCGACCCGGTCGAGGCCCAGGCACTGCTGGAGGCCTACGGACGGCGACGCGAGGTGCAGGCCAGCCCGGTGTGGCTCGGCTCGATCAAGTCGAATATCGGTCACACCCAGGCCGCCGCGGGAGTCGCCGGCGTGATCAAGATGGTGATGGCGCTGCGCCACGGCTTGCTGCCTAAGACGCTGCACGTCGACACGCCATCCGAGGAGGTCGACTGGTCGGTGGGAGCGGTCTCGCTGCTGCGCGAGGAGGTGCCGTGGACGCGCGCGGGCGAGCCGCGCAGAGCGGGAGTCTCCTCGTTTGGCATCAGCGGCACCAACGCCCACGTGATCCTCGAGGAGGCCCCCGTTGAAAGCCTCGAGGAGCCCCCCGTGGAGAACCCCGTCGAGGTGCCGGCCTCCGATGGGGCGCTCGCGCTCTGGGCGCTGTCAGGCAAGGGCGCCGACGCGCTCGCGGATCAGGCGAGCAGGCTGATCGAGCACATTGAGCGCACGCCGAAGGATCGGCTCGAGGACGTCGCCCGCGCGCTGCTGGCGCGTCCGCGCTTCAGTCATCGTGCGGTCGTCCTGGGGCACGAGCGGGAGGAGCTGCTCGCGGGATTGCGAGCGGTGGCTCGCCGGGAGCCGGCCGCGAATGTGCTCGACGGGGTCGCGGGAGCGCGCGGGGGGGTCGCGTTCCTGTTCACCGGCCAAGGCTCCCAATGGGCCGGGATGGGTGCCGAGCTCCACCGCGAGTATCCCGTCTTCGCGGACGCGCTGGCGGAGGCCTGTGCTGCGATCGACCCGCATCTCGAGCGTCCACTCACTGAGGTGCTGTTCGCGGCCGAGGGCACGAATGAGGCGCGACTGCTGGATCGCACGGTGTACACGCAGACCGGGTTGTTCGCGCTGTCGGTGTCCCTCTCTGCGCTGCTGCGGAGCCTCGGGCTGGTACCGGACTTCCTGCTCGGTCACTCGATCGGCGAGCTGGCGGCCGCGCATGTGGCGGGCGTGTTCTCCCTCCAGGACGCCGGTCGGCTCGTCGCGGCCCGCGGCCGGCTGATGGAGTCGCTGCCGCAGGGCGGAGCGATGGTCGCCGTGCAGGCCTCCGAGCAGGAGGCGCTGGAGGCGCTCGCGGGCCACACGCACGAGGCGGCGCTCGCGGCAGTCAACGGTCCCGGCTCGGTGGTGCTCTCGGGCGAGGAGGAGATCGTGATCGAGCTCGCCGCGGGATTTGCGCGGCGGGGACGCAAAACCAACCGGCTGCGGGTCTCGCACGCGTTTCACTCGCCGCGCATGGACGGGATGCTGGAGGAGTTCGAGCGCCTCGCCCGCGAGATTGCCTATGCCCCACCGCGAATCCCGGTCGTCTCGAACGTCAGCGGCGAGCTGCTCTCCGCCGAGCAGGCGTGCTCAGCGGAGTACTGGGTGCGGCACGTGCGCGAGCCGGTGAGGTTCGCCGACGGCGTGCGCCGCTTGCGGGACAGCGGAGTCGGCAGCTGCTTGGAGCTCGGCCCCGACGGTGTGCTGTGCGCGTTGAGTGAGGAGTGCCTAGAGGGAGCCTCTCAGGACACGGGCACCGCGTCCGAGCGGGCGATGCTGTTCGCGCCGCTGCTGCGCGCTGGAGTGCCACAGGCGGAGAGCTTTTTGCGCGCGCTGGCGCGAGCGCACGCACACGGGGTCGACGTCGATCTCGGAGCGCTGTTCGCTGGTACTCGTCGCACGTCGTTGCCGACCTATGCCTTCCAGCGCGAGCGCTATTGGTTGAGCACCCGCGCGTCCGACGCTGCGGACGCCGTCACGAACGGCCAGCGGGCCGGAGGTCACCCGCTGCTCGGCGCCGCGGTTGCCGTAGCCGGCGACGAGCGCTGGCTGTTCACCGGTCGCCTCTCGCTGCACGCACAGCCGTGGCTCGCCGATCACGCCATCGCCGGCGCGAAGCTGCTCGCTGGCACAGTCTTCCTAGAGCTCGCCATGCATGTCGGGGGCGAGATCGGCTGCGAGGTGGTGCAGGAGCTGCTGCTCCAGGCGCCGCTCGTCCTGGGCGAGCAGCGGAGTGTCCAGGTGCAGGTCGCGGTGGGCGAGCCCGACGAGACAGGTCGGCGGATGCTGGACATCTACACGCGCGAGGAGGGTGCGCAGGACGCGCTCGAGGATCGCTCGCGGATCGGCGAGACGTGGACTCGCCACGCCTCCGGCGCGCTCATTCCGGCGGCCCGCAGCGACTCGCGCGTGCTCGCTCCGGCGCATGACGGCTTGGCTTGGCCACCGGCAGGCGCGAGGGAGGTCGACGTCGAGGGGCTCTACGACCGCCTAGCCGACCGGGGCTATGACTATGGCCCCGCGTTCCGCGGTCTGCGTGGGATCTGGAGAGACGGCGAGGATGTGCTCGCGGAGGTCTCGCTGGCGGAGGAGCAAGCCGCCCAGGCAGAGCTGTTCGGCCTGCATCCCGCGCTGCTCGATGCGGCGCTGCAGGCGGCCGCGGCCGGCATCGATGCCGCCGCTGCAATGTCGCTGCCCTTCTCGTGGAACGGAGCGCGACTGCACGCGGGCGGGGCTTCCGCGGCGCGAGTGCGCCTGTCGCCCGCCGGGCCGGACGCGGTGTCGCTGACGCTGAGCGACGGAGACGGTCAGCCGCTGATGAGCATCGAGTCGATTGCGCTGCGTCCGGTCTCACCGGCGCAGCTCGCCGCGATCGGCGCGGCGGAGGCCGAGCCGCTGCTCGGCGTGCAGTGGGTCGCTGCCACGGCAAACGCGAGTGCAGCAGTCGCCTCCCCCGAGTCGTGGGTCGTGCTGGGCTCACCCGCGGGGGAGTGTGCCGTCGGACTGAGGCAGGTCGGAGCGGAGGTCGAGCTGGTCGCCGATTGGAAGTCGCTGACGGCGGCGTTCGAGGATGGGTGCGAGCCCCCCACGTGGGTGCTCGTGGACTGCGGTGCGCTCGGCGCGCCGGGAGCGCGGTCGACGGTCGCGGCGGCGCACGAGCTGTCGGTCTGGCTGCTGGAGGTGACGCAGAGCTTCATCGCTGACGAGCGCTTCGCGGCTTCAAGGCTCGCGGTGCTGACGCAGGGAGCGCTCGCGGTCGGCCCGAGCGAGCTTGTGCCGGCGCTCGCGCAGGCGCCGGTATGGGGCCTGATCCGCGCCGCGGAGGCCGAGAACCCAGATCGTTTCGTGCTCGTGGACGTCGACGGTGAGCGGTCTTCCTGGGAGGCGCTGCTCGCCGCCGTTGAGAGTGCACTCGCGCGCGAGGAGCCGCAGCTCGCGTTGCGCGAGGGACGCATGTACGTGCCGCGCGTTGTCCCGCTGAGCCCAGAGCAGAGGCTGACGGTGCCCGGGGGCGGTCAACGATGGCGGCTGCAGGTCGTCGAGGAGGGAACGGTGGAGGGCGTGTCGCTGGTCGCGCTTGCCGCGCCACCGCAGCCACTGGAGCCCGGTCAGGTGCGCGTCGCCGTGCGTGCCGCGGGGTTGAATTTCCGCGACGCGATGGCCGTGCTGGGCGTGTACCCCGGATCGGTGGCGGTCGGTGCCGAGGGCGCGGGCGTGGTGCTCGAGGTCGGCGCCGGGGTCGAGGATCTGCGTCGCGGAGACCGCGTGATGGGACTGCTAGCGGAGGCGTTCGGAGCGGACGCCGTGGCCGACCGCCGGATGCTCGTGCCGGTGCCGGAAGGATGGTCCTTCGCCCAGGCCGCATCGATGCCGGTTGCGTTCCTCACGGCCTACTACGGCCTGGTCGACCTCGCGCGGCTCGCGCCCGGCGAGGCGCTGCTCGTGCACGCCGCGGCCGGCGGCGTCGGGATGGCGGCTGTGCAGCTGGCCCGGCACCTCGGCGCGGAGGTCTGGGGCACAGCCAGCCCGAGCAAGTGGGCAGCGCTCGAGCACTTGGGGTTGGACGAGTCTAGACTCGCCTCCTCGCGCTCGTTGCGGTTCGAAGAGCACCTGCTGGAGGCAACCGGCGGACGTGGTGTCGACGTGGTGTTGAACTCGCTGGCCCGGGAGTTCGTCGATGCTTCGCTGGCGCTGCTGCCCCACGGCGGACGGTTCCTCGAGCTCGGCAAGGTCGACATCCGCGACCCGGCCCGGGTGGCAGCGGACCACGAGGGCGTCTCCTACCGAGCGTTCGACCTACTCGAAGCGGGCCCCGAGCGCATCCAGGAGATGCTGCTCGAGCTGCTCGAGCTGTTCGAGCAAGGTGTGCTGCAGCACCTGCCGATCACATCGTGGGAGGCGGCTGACGCGCGTGAAGCATTCAGGAGGCTCGGCCAGGGACGCCACGTCGGCAAGAACGTCCTGAGGTCGCCGGTGGCGCTCGATCCGTCCGGGACGGTGCTGATCACGGGCGGCACGGGCGGGCTCGGGGCGCTGCTGGCGAGGCATCTGGTGAGCCGGCACGGTGCGCGCCACCTGTTGCTGGTGAGCCGCAGCGGGCCGCAGGCGGCAGGCGCCCAGGAGCTGCAGGCGGAGCTGGCCGGGGACGGCGCGGAAGTGACGGTGGCGGCGTGCGACGTGAGCGATCGCGAGCAGCTCCGCGAGCTGCTCGCGGCGGTCCCCGCGGGGCATCCGCTCGACGCGGTGGTGCACGCCGCGGGCGTGATCGACGACGGGGTGATCGGCTCGCTGAGCGCGCAGCGGCTGGAGCGGGTGCTGGCGCCGAAGCTCGACGCGGCGCTGCACCTGCACGAGCTGACCGAGCATCTGGAGCTCTCGACATTCGTGCTGTTCTCCTCGGTAGCGGGAATACTCGGCGGTGCCGGCCAGGGCAGCTACGCCGCCGCGAATGCGTTCCTGGACGCGCTGGCGGAGCATCGCCGCGCCCGGGGACTGGCCGCGATCTCGCTCGCGTGGGGGCCGTGGGCCCTCGCCGCCGGCATGACCGGGGGGCTCGAGGATGGCGAGCTGCGGCGCATGGCCCAGGCGGGATTCGCCGCTCTGTCAGCCGAGGAGGGGCTCGGTCTGTTTGACGCCGCGTGTCTCGCGGGTGAGGCGCTGGTGGTGGCGAGCAAGTTGCGCGGCGGAGCATTGCGGGCCCGCGCGCGTGCCGGTGAGCTTCCGGCCCCGCTGCGGAAGTTGGTGCGTGTGTCCGGGCACGCAAGCGCTGTCGAGCCGGCGGCGCGCGGATCGCTCGCGAGGCGGCTGGCGGGGATCGCCGCGGAGGACGAGCGCGAGCGCCTGCTGCTGGAGCTGATCCGCGTCCATGTGGCCGCCGTGCTGGGCCATGTCTCCACCGATGCCGTGGACGAGCGCCAGCCGTTTAAGGCGCTCGGGCTCGACTCGCTTGCCGGCGTGGAGCTACGCAACCGGCTGAGCGCCCAGTCCGGCCTGCGCCTGCCCGCGACGCTCGTGTTCGACTACCCCACGCCCGTCGCGCTGGCGAGCTACCTGCTACAGCGGCTGGCGAGCTCGCGTGGCAGCGGAGCGATTGCGGCCGCACGGGTGGCCTCGGTCGAGGAGCCGGTGGCGATCGTCGGGATCGGCTGCCGCTACCCCGGGGGCGTACGTTCGGCGCGGGAGCTGTGGGAGCTAGTGGCGGCGGGCACCGACGCGATCTCGACGTTCCCCGCCGATCGCGGCTGGGATCTGGACGGGCTCTACGATCCCGACCCCGATCGCTCCGGCACCAGCTATGCGCGCGAGGGTGGGTTCCTCAAGGACGCCGGGGAGTTCGACGCGGCCTTCTTCGGGATCAGCCCGCGCGAGGCGCTGGCGATGGATCCCCAGCAGCGGCTGCTGCTCGAAACGTGCTGGGAGGCACTCGAACACGCCGGCATCGATCCGCTTTCGCTAAGCGGCAGCCGCACCGGGGTGTTCGCGGGCACGACCGCCTCGGGCTACGGCGAGGGTCTCTGGGCGCGGGGCGCGGGAGTCGACGGCTACCTGCTGACCGGCAGCCTGGGCAGCGTTGCATCGGGGCGAGTCGCCTACACGCTCGGGCTCGAGGGCCCCGCGGTGTCGGTGGACACGGCCTGCTCCTCCTCACTGGTCGCGATGCACCTCGCCTGCCAGGCGCTACGCGCCGGGGAGTGCACACTCGCGCTGGCCGGCGGCGCGACGGTGATGGCCAATCCCTCCCTGTTCGTTGAGTTCAGCCGTCAGCGCGGCCTCGCACCGGATGGGCGCTGCAAGGCCTTCGCGGCGAGTGCGGACGGCGCGGGCTGGGGCGAGGGCGCGGGCATGGTGCTGCTGGAGCGGCTCTCCGACGCGCGCCGTTCGGGCCACAACGTGCTCGCGCTGGTGCGCGGTAGCGCGCTCAACCAGGATGGTGCCAGCAACGGAATGACGGCTCCCAACGGCCCCTCGCAGCAACGAGTAATCGCGCAGGCGCTCGCCGATGCCGGCCTCGCGAGCGGCGACGTCGATGTCGTCGAGGGGCACGGCACCGGCACCGCGCTCGGCGATCCGATCGAGGCTCAGGCGCTGCTGGCCACCTACGGCCAGCGCGGTCCCGATGAGCGCTCGCTGTGGCTGGGATCGGTCAAGTCGAACATTGGCCACACGGTCGCGGCCGCCGGTGTGGCCGGGGTCATCAAGATGGTGATGGCGATGCGCCACGGTGTGCTGCCGAGAACGCTGCACGCCGAGGAACCCTCGCACGAGGTCGACTGGTCGGCGGGGAAGATCTCGCTGCTGAGCGAGGAGGTGCCGTGGGCGCGCAACGGCAGGAGCCGCCGGGCCGGTGTCTCGTCGTTCGGGATCAGCGGCACCAACGCGCATCTGATCCTCGAGGAGGCGCCCGCCGAAGGGGAGCCAGCCGAGGAGGAGTCCGCCGAAGGGAAGCCGACGCGTGGCGCAGGCGTCGAACACGAGCCCGCGGATGCGACCGCTGAGCTGAGCGCTGGCGCCACAGCCGCCGGCGTGGTGCCGTGGGTGCTCTCCGGTCGCGGCGCCGAAGGCCTGCGAGGCCAGGCGCAGCGGCTGATGGAGTGGCTGCAGGACGATCGCGCGTTGCGCCGCGAGGACATCGGGTGGTCGCTGGCGGGCCGCCCGGCACTTGCCGATCGCGCTGTGCTGCTCGGCCCTGACAGGGATGACCTGCTGGCGGATTTGGGGGCGTTGTCCCGGGGAGAGTCGGGGCTGGGGCTAGTACGCAGCAGCGCGTCTGCCGGCGGCGCGCTCGCGTTCCTGTTCACCGGCCAGGGCGCCCAGCGCGTGGGCATGGGCCGCGAGCTCTGCGCCGCCTTCCCAGTGTTCGAGGACGCCTTCGAAGAGATCTGCGGATACCTGGACGGTCCCCTGGGAGGTTCCCTGCGGGCGGTGGTGTTCGGGGCGTCGGACGGCGAGGTCGTCAGAGAGCGGGGTGCGGTTGACCCCAGACTGTTGGACCAGACGCTTTTCACCCAGGCCGGGCTGTTCGCGCTGGAGGTCGCGCTGTTTCGCCTCCTCGAGAGCTGGGGCGTGCGGCCCGCCTTCCTGCTGGGGCATTCCGTGGGCGAGCTCGTGGCCGCACATGTGGCGGGAGTGCTTACGCTGGCGGACGCCTGTGCACTGGTGGCGGCCCGCGGCCGGTTAATGGGCGAGCTGGCGGGCGGCGGGGCGATGATCGCCGTGCAGGCCTCCGAGCAGGAGGCGCTGGAGTCGCTGGCAGGCAGTGAGAGCGTGGCGCTCGCCGCGGTTAACAGCCCGACGGCGGTTGTGCTCTCCGGAGACGCCGATGCGGTGGACGAGCTCGCCGCATCCTGGCGTGCACGGGGACGCAAGGTCAAGCAACTGGCGGTCTCCCACGCCTTCCACTCCCACCGGATGGACGGCATGCTCGAGGAGCTCACGCAGGTCGCTCGAGGTCTGTCCTTCGCTGAGCCGCGGATTCCGGTTCTCTCGAACGTGACCGGCGAGGTGATCTCCGAGGAGCTCTGTCGCCCGGAGTACTGGGCTCGGCACGCGCGCGAGCCGGTGCGCTTTGCTGCCGGCGTCGCTCGCTTGTGGGAGCGCGGCGTGCGCAGCTTCCTGGAGCTCGGCCCCGAGGGCGCGCTCAGCGCGATGGTCCACGACTGCCTGGACGCGGACGCTTCGCCTGTGGTGGCGCCGGTGCTGCGCGAAGGACGCACGGAGGTCGATTCTCTGCTGGGGGCGCTCGCGGAGATTTGGGTGAACGGAGCCGAGGTCGACTGGCGCGGTCCCTTGAGGGACAGCGGCGCGCGACGTGTCGAGCTGCCCGGCTACGCGTTCCGGCGCCGGCGCTTTTGGCTCGACGCCGCGCCTGGGGGAGCGGCGGCGGTTACGGCGATCGGTCAGCTCCCAGGAGGGCATCCGCTCCTGGGAGCCGCGGTGGCACTGGCCGACGAGGGCGGTTGGCTGTTCACGGGTCGCCTATCCCTGCGGACGCAGCCGTGGCTCGCCGATCATGCGATCGCGGGAGCGACGGTGCTGCCTGGAACGCTGCTGTTGGAGCTTGCGCTGCACGTCGGCGCGCAGGTCGGGTGTGAGTGGGTGCAGGAGCTCGCCCTGCACACGCCGCTGGTGTTGAGCGGGCCCGAAGAGGTGCGGTTGCAGGTGATCGTGGACGCGCCCGACGAGCGTGGGGAGCGCCCGGTGCGGATCTTCTCGTGGCCGCAAGGCGCGTCTGCAGCGGGGGTGTCCTCCGCAGAGGAGAGCTGGACGCTGCACGCTCGCGGTCTGCTGTCGCCGGTCGGGAGTGGACTGGAGAAGCTGCGGAGCAGCGAGGCGCTGGTGGGTGGTGCGTGGCCGCCACCGGGCGCGCAGCCGGTCGACGTCGAGGAGCTCTACGACCAACTGGCCGAGCAGGGCTATGACTACGGACCCGCCTTTCGCGGGTTGCGGGCAGCCTGGCGGATGGGCGATGCGCTGCTGGCCGAGGTCACGCTGCCGGGGGAGCAGCGCGAGGAGGCCGATTCCTTCAGCGTGCATCCCGCGCTGCTGGATGCTGCATTGCACGCGCTCGGCCTCGACGCTTCTGTGGCTGGCGCCGACCGTGGGACGCGACTGCCGTTTCTGTGGCAGGGCGTGGGCGTGCTGGCAGCAGGCGCCGCGGCGCTGCGCGTGCAGATCGTTCCGCAGGGAGCCGATGCGGTCTCGCTGCTGGCGGCCGACGAGCGTGGAGCCCCGGTCGCCGCGGTGGAGTCGCTGCACCTGCGCGCACCGAGTGCCGAGCAGCTCGGCGGCTCACGGGAGCGTGCGGGGCGGTCGTTGCTGCGCTTGAACTGGACCGAGGTATCGAGTGCGGCGGGCCCGGGTGCCCTGGAGCGGTCGTGGGCCGTGCTGGGGGCGGGCAGCGAGGCGCTCACCGAGGCGCTGCGCGCAGCTGGGATCGCGCCGCACGAGTATCCCGACGTCGCGGCCGTAGCGGCGAGCGCGGAGGCTCCGCAGATCGCGCTCGTGAGCTGCGGGGCGGCGGTGAGCGTGGAGCGCAAGCGGGGCGATGCCGGTATCCCGGCCGCTGAGGACGTCCTCGCATCTGTCGAGCACACGGTGGGCGGAATGCTGGCGTTGCTGCAGGAGTGGCTCGCCGAGGAGCGGCTCGGGGACGCGCGGCTGGTGGTGCTCACCCGCGGGGCGCTGAGCACCGGGACCGGAGATCGCGTCCTCGACCCCGCGGGTGCGGCGACGTGGGGGCTGCTGCGCTCTGCGCAATCGGAGAACCCCGGCCGGTTTGTGCTCGTGGACGTCGACGGTGAGGAGTCCTCCTGGCGGGCACTGAGAAAGATGCTCGCCGCGACGGAGCTCCAAGAGCCGCAGCTGGCGATTCGCGGCGGTCGCGCACTGGCCGCGCGGCTAGCGCCGGCGTCCTCACCTACCCCCGCATCTGTAGCTGAGAAATCACCCGCGGACGGTGGAGCTGGGGCGATGGGTGGTCAGGCCTTCGACCCGCGGGGCACGGTCCTGATCACCGGTGGCGCTGGTGGCCTGGGTGGCGTGGTAGCGAAGCATCTGGTGAGCGAGTACGGCGTGCGAAGCCTGGTGCTGGCCGGCCGCCGGGGTGCGCAGGCGCCTGGCGCAGAACAGCTCCAAGCTGAGCTTCGGGAGCTGGGCGCGCAGGTGCTGCTCACGGCCTGCGACATCACCGATCGCGGAGCGCTTCAGGCGTTGCTGGCCGCGGTCCCCGCGGACCGGCCCCTGTGCGGGGTGGTGCACGCGGCGGGTGTGCTGGACGACGGCGTGATCGGCTCGTTGACGGCGGAGCGCCTCGCAAAGGTGCTCGCTCCCAAGGTCGCGGGAACATGGCTCCTGCACGAGCTGACGCGAGAGCTCGATCTGGGGGCGTTCGTGCTGTTCTCCTCGGCCGCCGGCACGTTCGGCAGCCCGGGGCAAGGGAGCTACGCGGCTGCGAACACCTGCATGGACGCGCTGGCCGCGATGCGCCGGGCGGAGGGCCTGCCGGCGATCTCAGTGGCGTGGGGACCGTGGTCGGTCGGCGAGGACATGACCGCCCGTCTCGATGCGGCCGCGACTGCGCGGATCGCGCAGGGCGGCTTCGAGCTGCTCTCCGCGCAAGCGGGGCTCGACCTGTTCGATGTGGCCTGCGGCGTGCAGGAGGCGGGGGCGATCGCGGTTCGCCTCGACACGGCGGTGCTGCGCGCCAGGGCACGTGCGGGCGCGCTGGCGCCGCTCTGGGGCGGCGTGCTGGCCATCCCCAGGCGCCGTGCGGCCGTCGGCGGCGACCGCGACTCGTGGCAGGCAGATATGCGAGACCGCTCGCCCGGGGAGCGCGAGCGCGCGACGCTTGCACTGGTGCGCGGCGAGATCGCGGCGGTCTTGGGTCACGGCTCGCCGTCGGCGATCGACCCGGACTGTGCCTTCAAGGAGCTCGGCTTCGACTCGTTGGCGGCGGTGGAGCTGCGCAACCGACTGGAGAGCGCCACCGGTCTGCGACTCGCGGCGACGCTCGTCTTCGATCACCCCACGGCCACGGCGGTCGCCGAGCACCTGGGCGCCGAGGTCGCTGGGGAGGCCGCGGCGCGACGGGCTGTGCGGCCCGCGGTGAGCACCACCGAGGAGCCAATCGCGATCGTCGGGATGAGCTGTCGCTATCCGGGTGGCGTGAGCTCACCCGAGGAGCTGTGGGAGCTGGTCGCCTCCGGCACCGACGCGATCGCGAGCTTCCCCGCGGATCGCGGCTGGGATCTAGAGCGCCTGTATGACCCGGACCCCGATCGCTTCGGAACGTCCTACGTGCGCGAGGGCGGGTTCCTGCGCGATCCTGCATGGTTCGACGCAGCGTTCTTCGGCATCGGGCCGCGCGAGGCGCTGGCGATGGACCCGCAGCAGCGGCTGCTGCTCGAAGCCAGCTGGGAGGCGCTCGAAGACGCGGGTCTGGACCCAGCCGCCCTCAGGGGCAGCGCGACGGGCGTCTTCGCGGGCGTGATGTACAGCGACTACGGGAGCGGGCTGACCGTCGGAACGCGCCCGGACCTGGAGGGGTATCTGGGCACCGGCGGTGCGGGAAGCGTGGTCTCCGGTCGCGTCGCCTACGCCTTCGGCCTGGAGGGTCCGGCGGTCACGGTCGATACCGCCTGCTCGTCCTCGTTGGTGGCGCTGCACTGGGCCTCCCAGGCGCTGCGCGCAGGCGAGTGCTCGCTGGCGCTGGCGGGAGGTGTGACGGTGCTCTGGACGCCGGGGCTGTTCGTCGAGTTCGCCCGGCACCGTGGCCTGGCGCCCGACGGGCGCTGCAAGTCCTACGCGGAGGGGGCGGATGGCACCGGTTGGAGCGAGGGCGTGGGGGTGCTCGTCGTGGAGCGTCTCTCCGATGCGCTGCGCCACGGCCACGAGATTCTGGGCGTGGTGCGCGGCAGCGCCGTCAACCAAGATGGCGCGAGCAACGGCTTCACCTCCCCGAGCGGTCCCGCCCAGCAGCGCGTGATGGAGCAGGCACTCGCCAACGCGGGTCTGGAGCCGAGTCAAGTGCAGGCGGTGGAGGGACACGGCACGGGCACCCGACTGGGCGATCCGATCGAGGCGCAGGCCCTGCTGAGCACCTACGGGCGCGATCGGGACACGCCGCTGCGGCTCGGCTCGATCAAGTCCAACATCGGCCACACCCAGGCCGCGGCGGGCGTCGCCGGAATCATCAAGATGGTGATGGCGATGCGCCACGGCGTATTGCCGAGGACGCTGCACGTCCAGGCGCCGTCAAGTCAGGTGGACTGGTCGGCGGGCTCGGTCGAGCTGCTCACCGAGACGATTCCCTGGCCGGCGCCCGCCGATCTGCGGCGCGCCGCGGTCTCCTCGTTCGGAATCAGCGGCACCAACGCTCACATCATCCTCGAGCAGGCTCCCGGACAGCGCCACCGCGCCGCGGAAGGGGCCTCCCAAGATGAGGGGTCGGGCTTCGGCGCGCAGCCGCTGCCCTGGGTGCTCTCCGGTCGCGGCGCCGAGGGCCTGAGGGCACAGGCGCAGAGGCTGGTGGAGCATGTGCGTCACAACGAGTCGCCGGTAGGCGATATCGCGCGCGCATTGGCCAGCCGACCCGCGCTGGAGAACCGTGCGGTTCTCGTGGGAGGCGACCGCGAGGAGCTGCTCGCGGGCGCCGGTGCGCTGGCCGCGGGCGGCCAAGGCGCCGGTCTCGTGCGAGGTGCGGTTGCAGCGCGCGCGGGTGGCAGAGTCGCGTTGCTGTTCACCGGGCAGGGCGCGCAGCGCGCGGGCATGGGCCGGGGGTGCTACGAGGCGTTCCCGGTATTTAGGGCCGCGTTCGAGGAGGCGTGCGAGCAGCTCGACGTGCTGCTCGAATGCTCCCTGCGCGAGGCGATGTTCGCGCAGGGAGAGGCTTCCCCGTCGCAGGCGCCGTTGGACCGGACGGAGCTCACGCAACCGGCGCTGTTCGCGCTGGAGGTCGCGCTGTTTCGCTTGGTTGAGAGTTGGGGGGTGCGACCGGCGTTCCTGCTCGGGCACTCGATCGGCGAGCTCACAGCAGCGCACGTCGCGGGCGTGCTCTCGCTCCGGGACGCATGCGTGCTGGTGGCCGCCCGCGGTCGGTTGATGGGCGAGCTGCCGGCGGGTGGAGCGATGGTCGCGATCGGTGCACCTGAGCAGGAGGTGCGCGCCTCACTGGAGGGCTATGAGGAGCGCGCCGCGCTGGCGGCCGTCAACGGCCCCGCGGCGGTGGTGCTCTCGGGCGAGGAGGACACGGTGCTGGAGCTGGCATCGCTGTGGCAGGAGCGGGGCGCCAAGACGCGGCGGCTGCGGGTCTCCCACGCGTTTCACTCGCCGCGCATGGACGGGATGCTGGAGCAGCTCGCGGAGGTCGCCGGCGGCCTGTCGTTCTCCGAGCCGCGCATCCCGATCGTTTCGAATCTCACCGGGGACGTCATCTCGAGCGAGCTTTGCCGCGCGGAGTACTGGGTCGAGCACGCGCGCCAGACAGTGAGATTCGCCGACGGGGTGCATCAGTTGGAGGCACACGGCGTCGATTGCTTCTTGGAGCTCGGCCCCGAGGGCGTGCTCAGCGCGATGACACGCGAGTGCCTCGGCGAGGAACGCGCCGAGGCGAGTGCGGTCCTAGCGTCTGCGCTGCTGCGCGGTGAGCGCCCCGAAGCGCGGACGGCGCTCGAAGCGCTCAGCGAGCTGTGGGTACGCGGCGTGGATGTCGACTGGGCCTCGCTGTCGGGGGGTGGCGCTGCACGGCGAATGAGGCTGCCGACGTATGCCTTCCAGCGCGAGCGCTACTGGATCGATCCCCAGACCCAGGCGCCCGGCGAGGTCGACGCGGCGGGTCAGGCGCCGGCGGAGCATCCGCTGCTGGTTGCAGCGCTCGAGCTGGCCGAGGAGCGCGGGTGGCTGTTCACTGGCCGGCTGTCGCTGCGCTCGCATCCGTGGTTGGCAGACCACGTCGCGATGGGCGTGGCGCTGCTGCCCGGCGCCGCCTTCGTCGAGCTGGCGCTGTATGCGGGCCGCCATGTCGGCCTGGGATTGCTGCGGGAGCTCACCCAGGAGGCGCCGCTGATCCTCGGCGAGGAGGAGGCGGTCCAGTTGCAGGTCTCGGTTGGCGAGCCGAATGACGCGGGCGCGCGAGCGGTGAGCGTGTACTCGCGCGTGCAAGTCGCGGCGGAGGACGAGCCGGCGGCCGAGGTGCTCTGGACGCGGCACGCCTCCGGGGTGCTCGCTGCACTGGAGGACGAGCACCGAACGACCGAGCTGCGGGCGAGCGCCGCCGAGCTCGCCGGCGAGGGATGGCTGCCCGCGGACGCCGAGTCGGTGGCGGTCGAGGACGTCTACGCCATGCTGGCCGAGCTCGGGCTCGACTACGGACCGGCCTTCCAGGGCCTGCGCGCGGCGTGGCGGCACGGGTCGGAGGTGCTCGCCGAGGTCGCACTGTCGAAGGCCGAGGAGAGCCGGGCGCGCGCCTTCGGCCTACATCCCGGACTGCTCGACGCGGCGCTGCACGCCCTCGGCTCCACTCGCGGGTCCGAGCGCGACGGAGCCGAGGCCGGCGCGTCGCTGCCGTTCGCGTGGTCGGGCGTGGGGCTGTATGGAGCGGGTAGCTCGGCGGCCCGCGTGCGGATCGCCCCGGCCACCGGCGGCGATGCGGTGTCGGTGGTGATGGCCGACGAGCGAGGAGAGCTGCTGGCCGCTGTCGACTCGCTGGTGCTGCGCTCGGTATCGGCGGCGCAGCTCGCGGGCGCGCGCGTCGGGCATCACGATGCCCTGTTCCGCTTGGGCTGGAGCGAGGTTGCTCCAGCGCCGGCCCCTTTGCGAGGTCCGCTGGCGGTCCTGGGTGCGGCTGAGGATGAGCTCGGCGGGATCCTGGCGGCGGCCGGCGCCGCGGCCTACGCGGATCTCGACTCACTGAGCACCGCGATCGACGGTGGCGAGCAGCCGCCGGAGCTGGTGTTGGTGGACTGTGGCCGCCACTCTTCGCAGGTCGCCTCGGACCCGCTCGAGACGACCTTCGCCAGCGCGCATCGGGTGCTGCTGCTCGCGCAGGAGTGGCTCGCGGAGGAGCGTTTCGCGGATTCGCGCTTAGTGTTCGTGACGCACGGAGCCGTGGCGACAGGGCACGAGCTCGGTGTGCCGGATCTGGCGCACGCCCCGCTCTGGGGTCTGGTGCGTTCGGCCGAGGCGGAGAATCCCGGGCGCTTCCTGCTGGTCGACCTCGACGACGCTCGGCTCTCCGTCCAGGCGCTCGTCAGCGCTCTTGCCCGGGCGCGCGCCCTGGAGGAGTTCCAGCTCGCGATGCGCGAGGGCAGCGTGTTCGTGCCTCGGCTGGCGCGGGCGCCGCGCGAGGTGGCGGCGGTCGCGGCGAGTGCGGTGTCCGCTCTCGCTGAGAATGGTGCAGCGCCGCCACGCGCGGAGAACGGTGCAGCGCCGCCAAGCGCAGATAACGGTACAGCGCCGCCAAGCGCGCCGGACGGGGAGCCCGATGGTCCGTGGGGCACTCCGGCGGGCACGGTCTTGATCACCGGCGGAACGGGCGGTCTCGGAGCGCTCCTCGCGCGGCATCTCGTCCTGCGCCACGGAGTGCGCAGTCTGCTGCTCGCGAGTCGCAGCGGGCCGGCGGCGGAGGGCGCCAAGGAGCTGGAGGCGGAGCTGAGCGGGCTTGGTGCGCAGGTTGAGATCGTGGCCTGCGACGTCGCCGACCGTGACCAGCTGGCGCGACTGCTCGAGCAGGCACCCGCTGCGCATCCTCTGCGCGCGGTGATCCACACGGCGGGCGTCGTCGAGGACGGGGTGATTGGCTCACTGACGGCGGAGCGCATCGATCGTGTGCTCAGGCCGAAGGCGCAGGCGGCGTGGCATCTGCACGAGCTGACCCGCGACCTCGACCTGAGTGCCTTCGTGCTGTTCTCCTCGGCCGCGGGGGTGTTCGGCGCGAGCGGGCAGGGCAACTACGCGGCGGCCAACGCTTTCCTCGACGCACTAGCGGCCGAGCGCCGGGCAGAGGGCATGCCGGCGGTCTCGCTGGCGTGGGGATTGTGGGCACGCACGGAGGGGATGGCGGGCAGGCTTTCCGCGTCCGAGCGGATGGGCAGCGCGCGCGCAAGCGTGGACGCAATCGCCGACGAGGAGGGTCTCGAGCTGTTCGACATCGCGCTGCAGCGAACGGATGCCCTGCTAGTACCGCTGCGGCTCGACTGGGCGACGTTGCGCGCGCAAGCGCGAAACGGGCTGCAGCCCGCGGTGCTCCGCGACCTGGTCCGCACCCCGGCAGGGCGCGCCTCGCAGGATGCCGCTCCAGGCGACCTAGCCAAGCGTCTGGCCGCTGCGGCGGAGGAGGAGCGCGAACAGCTCGCGCTGGCGGCGGTGTGCGCTCAGACGGCGTTGGTGCTGGGACATGCCTCCGCTGAGGCGATCGAGTCGCAGCTGACATTCAAGGAGCTCGGGTTCGACTCGCTCGGTGCGATCGAGCTGCGTAACTGGCTGAACCTCGCAACCGGTCTGCGGTTGCCGGCGACGCTCGTATTCGACCATCCGACGCCAGCGGCGCTCGCGGACCATCTGCTCGGTGAGCTGGCGCTCGGCGAGGCGGCGCAGGCACCGCTGGATTCCGAGCTCGACCGTCTGGAGCGCGCGTTGGCCGCGGTGAACGGCGATGAGGCCGAGCGGGCGAGGATCGCCTCGCGCTTGCAGGCGATCCTCGCCGGCTTCGGAGAGGTCCAGCGGCCCGACGGAGCCGTCGCGCTCGCCGGTCGCATGGAGTCGGCCACCGCGGATGAGGTCTTCGACTTCATCGACGCCGAGCTGGGGTCTTCATGACTCGCGCGCGCAACCGAGAGCAGCAGGCGCTGGGCGGTGATCGCAGTGGCTGAGGAGCAGCGCTACCTCGACTATCTCAAGCGCGTCACGGTCGATCTGCACGACACCCGCCAGCGGTTGCGCGAGCTGGAGGAGCGCGTGCGCGAGCCGATCGCGATCGTGGGGATGAGCTGCCGGTATCCCGGCCGTGTGCGCAATCCGGACGAGCTGTGGAAGCTGGTTGCCGGCGGCGGCGATGCGATCTCGGAGTTTCCCGGCGATCGCGGCTGGGAGCTGGAGAGCCTCTACGACCCCGATCCCGACCATCCGGGAATGAGCTACACACGCGCCGGCGGCTTCGTGGAGAACGCCGGCGACTTCGACGCGGCCTTCTTCGGGATCAGCCCGCGCGAGGCGCTGGCGATGGATCCGCAGCAGCGGCTGCTGCTGGAGGCCTCCTGGGAGGCGCTCGAAGACGCCGAGCTGTCCCCGCGCGCGCTGCGCGGCAGCCCGACGGGCGTGTTCGCGGGAGTCATGCACTGCGACTACGGGATGTTCACGAGGCTGCCCGCCGACATGGAGGGCTACATCGGCACCAGCCGGGCCGGAAGCGTGGTCTCGGGCAGGGTGGCCTACACGTTCGGCTTCGAGGGCCCGGCGATGTCGGTGGACACGGCGTGCTCCTCATCGCTGGTCGCGCTGCACTGCGCTTGCGAGGCGCTGCGCGGCGGCGACTGTTCGCTGGCGCTTGCGGGCGGCGTGACGATCATGTGGACGCCGGGCTCCTTTGTGTACGCCAGTCGTCAGCGCGCGCTCGCTCCGGACGGGCGCTGCAAGTCATATGCGGATGCCGCCAACGGCACGGGTTGGGGCGAGGGCGTCGGCATGCTGGTACTGGAGCGGCTCTCCGACGCGGAGCGCCTCGGCCATCGCGTGCTGGCCGTCGTGCGGGGCAGCGCGGTCAACCAGGACGGGGCGAGCAACGGCTTGACGGCCCCCAGTGGCCACGCGCAGCAGCAGCTGGTTCGCCGCGCGCTGCTAAACGCGGAGCTGCCGGCGGGCCGCATCGAAGCGGTCGAGGGGCACGGGACGGGTACGGCGCTCGGCGATCCGATCGAGGCACTGGCGCTGCTGGCCACCTATGGGCAGGCGCGTCCCGAGGACAGGCCGCTGTGGCTCGGCTCGATCAAGTCGAACATTGGCCACACGCAGGCGGCCGCGGGTGTTGCGGGGGTGATCAAGCTGGTGATGGCGATGCGCCACGATGCGCTGCCGAGGACGCTGCACGTCGATGAGCCCTCGCGTCAGGTCGACTGGTCACAGGGAGCCGTCTCGCTCCTGCGTGAGCAGGTGCCGTGGCAGCGTGGCGGGGAGCCTCGCTGCGCGGCGGTCTCCTCGTTCGGGTTGAGCGGCACCAACGCGCACGTGATCCTCGAAGAGGCCCCGCCTCGCGCCGAGACTTCCGCTGGACACGAGCAGGGCGATGGCGAGCAGAGCAATGACGAGCAGGGCGACTGCGAGCAGGGCGCGCCCCGCGAGGAGAGCGCAGCATCGGTCGGCCCCGTATTCGCCGGCGCGCTGTCATGGCCGATCTCCGGTCGCGGCGAGGCGGGTCTGCGGGCGCAGGCAAGCGGATTGCTCGAATGGATTGCAGCGAACCCGCAGGCGGAGGCGCTCGACGTCGCGCACGCGCTCGCACGGCGGCCCGCGCTGGAGGACAGGGCCGCGATCGTCGGCGCCAACGCCGAGGCGCTGAGCGAGGGGCTGCGAGCGCTGGCCGCGGGGGAGGATGCGCCGGGATTGCTCTGCGGCGCGAGCCGCGCCGGCGAGCGTGGTCGTGTGGTGTTTGTGTTTCCGGGTCAGGGTTCGCAGTGGGTGGGGATGGCGGTTGGGTTGTTGGGTGTGTCGGGGGTGTTTGGGGATGTGTTGGGTGAGTGTGGGTTGGTGTTGGAGGGGTTTTTGGGGTGGTCGGTGGTGGATGTGTTGCGGGGGGTGGAGGGTGCGCCGTCGCTTGAGCGGATTGAGGTTTTGCAGCCGGTTTTGTTTTGTGTGATGGTGGCGTTGGCGGGTTTGTGGCGGGCGTGTGGGGTGTGTCCGGATGCGGTGGTGGGGCATTCTCAGGGTGAGGTTGCGGCTGCGTATGTGGCGGGTGGTTTGTCGTTGGAGGATGCTGCGCGGATTGTGGCGTTGCGTAGTCGGATGTTGGCTGCGTTGCAGGGGTTTGGTGGGATCGCTTCGGTGGCGTTGGGTGTGGAGGGTGTGCGGGAGCGGATCGCGGGGTGGGATGGGCGGCTGTTCGTGGCGGGTGTTAATGGGCCGGGTTCGACGGCTGTTGCTGGTGATGCGGAGGCGTTGGCGGGGTTTTTGGGTGAGTGTGTGGAGGGGGGTGTGCGGGCGCGTGAGGTGTCTGCGACGGTCGCGTCGCATTCGCCGTTTGTGGAGGGGTTGCGGGAGGAGTTGTTGGAGGTGCTGGGTGGGGTTTCGCCGCGGTCGGGGGAGGTGGCGTTTTATTCGACGGTGACGGGTGGTTTGTTGGATACGGCGGGGTTGGATGCGGAGTATTGGTATCGAAATTTGCGTGAGCCGGTGCGGTTTGCGGAGGTCACGCGGGTGTTGTTGGCGGGTGGGCATCGGGTGTTCGTTGAGGTCAGTCCGCATCCCGTGTTGACACTCCCAATCGAAGAAACCATCGACGAGTCCTCGCAGTCGGCGAGCGCCGCGGCGATTGGCTCTCTGCGTCGGGACGACGGGGGGCCGGAGCGCTTCATGGGCGCGCTGGGTGAGGCGTGGACGCATGGAGTGGAGGTCGACTGGGAGGCCGCTTTACCTAATTCAAGTGCCGCGCGAGTCGCACTTCCCACCTACTCCTTTCAGCACGAGCGCTACTGGATCGAGAGCTCACAGGCCGGTGCCGGAGACCCGGCGGCGATCGGTCAGGCGGCGGCGGCGCATCCCCTGCTGGGCGCCACCGTCGAGCTGGCCGAGGAGCGAGGCCTGCTGCTCACCGGGCGCCTATCTCTGCAGAGTCACCCCTGGCTAGCCGATCACGCAGCGGGCGCGACGACGCTGCTACCGGGAACCGCGTTGCTGGAGCTCGCGCTGCAGGCCGGCGCGCGCGTGGGTTGCGCGGCGGTGCAAGAGCTCGTGTTGGAGGCCCCGCTGGTGCTCACCGAGCACGAAGCGGTGCAGGTGCAGATCGCGGTTGGGCCACTCGAGGAGTCGGGAGTGCGATCGCTGGATATCCATTCGCGCCCGGCTGAGCGATCGGACTCCGAGCTGTGGGGGGAGGAGTCCTGGATCTGCCACGCCCGCGGCGTGCTCGCCAGCGATGAGCGCGCCAGTGCCGTCGGTGAGTACGCGCCGATCGAGCCGTGGCCTCCGGAGGGCGCGCAGCAGGTCGACGTGGAGGGCCTGTACGACAGTCTGGCAGGGCGGGGCTTTGACTACGGTCCCGAGTTTCAGTGTCTGCGCGCGATGTGGCAAAGGGGCGCGGAGGTCTTCGCACAGGCCACCCTCGGGGGGTCCGAGCGTGAGCAGGCGGGGCTCTACGGCGTGCACCCGGCGCTGCTGGACGCGCTGCTGCACGCGCTTGCTGGCGACACGGCTGGCGGGCGGGAAGGCACCTCGGCCAACGGTGCGCTCGCGAGCTCACAGGAGGGCCTGCGGGTGCCATTCGCGTGGAACGAGGTGCGCCTCGCGGCGCCCGGTGCGAGCTCACTGCGGATGCGCGCCGCGCCCGCCGGCGATGGCGCGGTCTCGCTGACGGTGGAGAGCGAGGACGGGGAGCGGGTGCTCTCGGTGGGCGCGCTGACGGTGCGCAGGCTCTCGCCGGCGCAGCTCGCCGGCGCGGACGCGGCTCGACACAAATCTCTGTTTCGCATGCTGTGGTCGCCCGTTCACCTCGGCGAGCCCGCCAGTGCAGCGTGGGCGGTGCTCGGTGACGCGGACGCGTGGCTTGTGAGGAGCTTGCGGGCAACGGAGACGAGCATCGATGTTCACGAGAGCCTTGAGGCGTTGAGCGCGACGCTCGCCCCAGGCGCCCAGGCGCCGAGGACGGTGCTCGTCGACTTCGCATCCGCCGGGGGTGTGGAGCCGGCGGCGGCTCACGCGGCGACGAGCGCGATGCTGAGGCTCCTGCAGACATGGCTCGCGGATGAGCGATTCGCGGATTCGCGTTTGGTGCTCGTGACCAGCGGCGCCATCGCCAGCAGCCCGCTGGAGGATGTGAGCGATCTGGCTGGAGCCGCGGCGCGGGGGCTGGTGCGCTCAGCGCAGTCCGAGCACCCGGAGCGACTAACGCTGATCGACGTGGATCGCGAGCAGGCCTCGCTGGGCGTGCTGCCGGCAGCACTTGCCCTGCAGGAGCCGCAGCTGGCGGTGCGCGCCGGGGTGGTTCACGCGCCGCGCCTCGCGCGAATGCCACTGGCGCAGACCGCGCCGCCGGACTGGCGGGGAACAGTGCTGATCACCGGCGGCACGGGAGCGCTGGGCGCTCTGGTGGCCCGACATCTCGTGGTCGCGCACGGCGTGCGCGACCTGCTGCTCGTCAGCCGGCAGGGAGCGCAGGCCAGCGGTGCAGCGGCGCTGAGCGCAGAGCTCGGAGAGCTCGGCGCACGCGTCGAGGTGGTCGCCTGCGACGTGGCCGACCGCGCGCAGCTGCGGGCGCTGCTGGACTCGCTGCCAGAGGACCGTCCGCTGCGCGGGGTGGTGCATGCCGCGGCGGTGCTCGACGACGGCGTGGTGAGCTCGCTCACGCCTGAGCGAGTCGCCCGCGTGTTCGCTCCGAAGGTCGATGCGGCCTGGAACCTGCACGAGCTGACCGCGGATATGGACCTCAGCATGTTCGTGCTGTTCTCCTCCGCCGCGGGCGTGCTCGGCAACCCCGGTCAGGGTAACTACGCGGCGGCGAACGCGTTCCTGGACGCGCTCGCCGCGCACCGGCGCGCGGCGGGGCTCCCCGGCATCTCGCTGGCCTGGGGCCTGTGGGAGCTCCTCGGCGCCATCGCGAGCGACACGGACCTGCAATGGCTGGCCCGCTCCGGGATCGCGGCGATCTCGCTCGAGGAAGGCCTCGAGCTCTTCGATGCGGCTGCTGGGCTGGAGGAGCCGCTGGCGATCCCGGTGCGCCTCGACGCCGGCGCGCTGCGTGCGCGTGCCCGGGTCGGAGCACTGCCGGCGCTGCTGCGGGGGCTGGTGCGGCTGCCTGCGCGCGGTGCCACGGGGAGCCCACGTGAGTCGCTGGCCGAGCGCCTGCGGAGCGTGCCCGAGCCCGACCGGGAGGGTGTCGTGCTGGAGCTGGTGAGCGGCGAGGTAGCCGGTGTGCTGGGACACGAGTCCACGCGCGCGGTCGATCCGCAGCGCCCCTTCAAGGAGCTCGGGTTCGACTCGCTGACCGCGGTGGAGCTGCGCAACCGGTTGAGCGCCGCCACGGGCCTGCGCCTGCCGGCGACGCTCGTGTTCGATTTCCCGACCGTTACCGAGCTCGTGCGGCATCTGCTGCACGAAGCCGCGGGTCTCGAGCTCGCAAGCGATCTCGATCCCGAGGAGGCTGAGCTGCGCCGGGCCTTGGCGTCGATTCCCCTCGCGCAGTTGCGCGAAGCGGGCGTGCTGGAGACGCTGCTGGTGCTGGCCGGTCGTGAGGAGGGCGGCGCCCCGGCGCCCGAGGACGGGGTCGACGAGATGGACGTCGAGAGTCTCGTGCAGATGACTTCCGGTTATCGCGGCGCGACGCCCGAGACGGCGGAGAGGAGTCAGGGATGAGTACCTCGCACGAGCAGGTTGTGGAGGCGCTGCGAGCGTCGGTCAAGGAGACCGAGCGGCTGCGCGCACAGAATCGCCAGATGCTCGCCGCGGCGCGCGAGCCCGTGGCGATCGTGGGCATGGGTTGTCGCTACCCCGGTCCGGCGCGCTCCCCGCACGAGCTCTGGGAGCTACTCGCCGGCGGCGGCGACGCGATCTCCGCAGCTACCGTCCGATCGCGGCTGGGATCTGGAGAGCCTGTACGACCCCGATCCGAGCAAGCCGGGGACGAGTTACGCCCGTACCGGTGGGTTCGTCGACGACGCCAGCGAGTTTGACGCGGAGTTCTTCAACATTAGCCCGCGCGAGGCGCTGGCGATGGATCCCCAGCAGCGCGTGCTGCTGGAAGTCGCGTGGGAGGTGCTCGAGGACGCGGGTATCGACCCGCGCTCGCTGCACGGCAGCCCAACCGGGGTGTTCGCCGGCGTGCTCTACCAGGACTACGGCGTTGGGTTGCGCCCGAGCGACGGCGGGCAGAACGCGACGATCGACTCGCTGGAAGGCTATCTGGGCACCAGCACCGGCGCGAGCGTGGTCTCCGGCCGGGTCGCCTACGCGTTCGGCTTCGAGGGCCCCGCGGTGACGATCGACACGGCGTGCTCCTCGTCGCTGGTCACGCTGCACCTCGCGTGCCAGGCGCTGCGCGCGGGCGAATGCTCGCTGGCGCTCGCGGGCGGGGTCACGATCATGGCGACCCCGAGCGTCTTCGTGGGCTTCAGCCGCCAGCAGGCGCTCGCTGCCGACGGGCGCTGCAAGTCGTTCGCGCAGGCCGCGGACGGCACGGGCATGAGCGAGGGGGCGGGCGTCATGCTGCTGGAGCGGCTGTCCGACGCGCGGCGGCTGGGTCACCGGGTGCTGGCGGTCGTGCGCGGCAGCGCCGTCAACCAGGACGGTGCGAGCAACGGTTTGACCGCGCCGAACGGTCCCTCCCAGCAACAGGTGATCCGCCAGGCGCTCGCGAACGCCGGCCTCGACCCCGCCGACGTGGACGCGGTCGAGGCACACGGCACGGGCACCGTGCTGGGCGACCCGATCGAGGCGCAGGCGCTGCTGGCGACCTACGGGCGCGAACGACGCGCGGGCCGGCCGCTGTGGCTGGGGTCGATCAAGTCGAATATCGGCCACACCCAAGCCGCGGCGGGGGTGGCCGGCGCGATCAAGATGGTGATGGCGCTGCAGCACGAGTTACTACCGCAGACGCTGCACGTCGACCGGCCCTCCGAGCACGTCGACTGGTCCTCCGGCGAGGTCTCGCTGCTGCGCGAGAACGTGCCGTGGCCACGCAATGACGCGCCACGCCGCGCGGCGATCTCCTCGTTTGGGATCAGCGGCACCAACGCGCACCTGATCCTCGAGGAGGCCCCGGCCGAGGAGCGCGAGGCGCTCGCGAGTAGCACCGAGGGCGCCGATGTCCTCACGAGCGACGCCGAGCACGCCACGCACGGCGGTGTGCTCGGGGGCGAGGTGATCGCCTGGCCGTTGTCCGGCAAGGTCGAGGGCGCGTTGCGCGAGCAGGCGCAGCGACTAGCGCAGTTCGTTGGTGAGAGCCCAGATCTGGACTCGGCGAGCATCGGTGGCGCACTGAGGCGCCGCACGCAGTTCGAGCGTCGCGGCGTGGTGCTCGGCGCGGGCCGCGAGGAGCTGCTTGCGGGCTTGGGAGCGCTGGCGCGGGGCGAAGCCGGGAGTGGGGTGCTCGAGGGTACGGCCGGGCCGGGTGGTCGTGTGGTGTTTGTGTTTCCGGGTCAGGGTTCGCAGTGGGTGGGGATGGCGGTTGGGTTGTTGGGTGTGTCGGGGGTGTTTGGGGATGTGTTGGGTGAGTGTGGGTTGGTGTTGGAGGGGTTTTTGGGGTGGTCGGTGGTGGATGTGTTGCGGGGGGTGGAGGGTGCGCCGTCGCTTGAGCGGATTGAGGTTTTGCAGCCGGTTTTGTTTTGTGTGATGGTGGCGTTGGCGGGTTTGTGGCGGGCGTGTGGGGTGTGTCCGGATGCGGTGGTGGGGCATTCTCAGGGTGAGGTTGCGGCTGCGTATGTGGCGGGTGGTTTGTCGTTGGAGGATGCTGCGCGGATTGTGGCGTTGCGTAGTCGGATGTCGGCTGCCCTGAGGGATCGTGGTGGGATTGCTTCGGTGGCGTTGGGTGTGGAGGGTGTGCGGGAGCGGATCGCGGGGTGGGATGGGCGGTTGTTCGTGGCGGGTGTTAATGGGCCGGGTTCGACGGCTGTTGCTGGTGATGCGGAGGCGTTGGCGGGGTTTTTGGGTGAGTGTGTGGAGGGGGGTGTGCGGGCGCGTGAGGTGTCTGCGACGGTCGCGTCGCATTCGCCGTTTGTGGAGGGGTTGCGGGAGGAGTTGTTGGAGGTGCTGGGTGGGGTTTCGCCGCGGTCGGGGGAGGTGGCGTTTTATTCGACGGTGACGGGTGGTTTGTTGGATACGGCGGGGTTGGATGCGGAGTATTGGTATCGAAATTTGCGTGAGCCGGTGCGGTTTGCGGAGGTCACGCGGGTGTTGTTGGCGGGTGGGCATCGGGTGTTCGTTGAGGTCAGTCCGCATCCTGTGTTGACACTCCCAATCGAAGAAACCATCGAGGCGATGCAGGGAGTGGAGGAAGGGCCGCCAGCATCGGTGGGAGCGTCGGAGCAGACCTCCGAATTAGCGCAGACACCCGAGCTAGCGCAGACACTCGTGCGGCCGCCGGTCGCGGTCATCGGCTCGCTGCGCCGGCAGGACGGCGGGCCGCGTCGATTCCTCGCCTCGCTGGCGGAGGCGTGGGTGCACGGCGTGGAGGTCGACTGGGATGCGGCGCTCGGCGAGGCCCCGGCTGAGCGCGTACCGCTCCCAAGCTATGCGTTCCAGCGACGGCGCTACTGGCTCCAGGCGCCGAGCGCTGGAGTGGGCGACCTCGCGGCGGCCGGGCAGCAGGCAGCAGGACATCCGCTGCTCGGCGCGGCGGTCGAGCTCGCGGCCGGCGAAGGATGGCTGTTCACGGCGCGCCTCTCGCTGGATGCCCAACCGTGGCTCGCCGACCACGCGGTGATGGGGACGGTGCTCCTATCGGGGACGGCGTTCCTCGAGATCGCGTTGAGCGTTGGTATCCGCGTGGGCTGCGAGCAGGTGCGCGAGCTGACCCTGCAAACGCCGCTGGTGCTGCCCGAGCAGGGCGCGATCCAGCTGCAGGTTGCGGTCGGCGAGCTGCAGGAGTCCGACTGGCGCTCGGTGAGCTTCTACTCGCGGGGAGCGGATACCGGTGAGGATGCTCTGCTCGCGCAGGAGTGGACACTCCTTGCAAGCGGCGTGCTTGCCGCGCAGGAGCCGGAGGCCGAGTGCGACCCGGAGGTTGGCCTGGCGCTGCTCACAGGCCCGCAGTGGCCGCCGCCCGATGCGCGGCCGCTCGCGCTGGAGGATCTCTACGAGCGGCTGGCGGATCGGGGTCTGGAGTACGGGCCGGCCTTCCAAGGGCTGCGAGCGGCGTGGAGCCACGGCGAGGAGCTGCTCGTCGATGTGGGCCTGCCCGAGGAGCTGCACGGCGGCGCGGAGCTGTTTGCGATCCACCCGGCGCTGCTCGATGCGGCTCTGCACGGGATCGCGGCGAGTGCAATCGAGCTGGCGTCCGATGGCGAGACGCGCATCGGCCTGCCGTTCTCCTGGCGCGGCGTGAATGTATACGCGAGTGGCAGGAGCTCGCTGAGGGCGTGCATCTCCGCGCAGGGCGAGAGCGCCATCGGCCTGGCGCTGGCGGACGAGACGGGAGCGCCGGTCGCGACGGCGCGCTCGCTGGTCGCGCGGCCGATCTCTCCCGAGCAGCTCGCAGGCGCGCGCAGCGGCTCGCACGACTCGCTGTTCAACGTGGAGTGGACGCCGGTCGCGGCGCCCGCGGGGTCGACATCGAGCTTGGCGCCCGCGGCGAGCTCGGCCGAGCACACACCGCCGGCATGGATCGCGCTCGCCGCGGATGACGCGGAGCTCCTCGCGCACATCGATGCGATGGGCGCCGCGGCCGGCCCGGTCGGCGTCTACGAGAGCCTGGCGCAGCTCGCCGAGGCGATCGACCGGGGCGAGGTCGCCGCGGGACCGACGGTGGTCGCGGACCTCGCCTCCGTGCCTGAGGAGCCCGACGGGGCCAGCGCGCAGGACGGCGGGCGCATGCCGCGGGAGACGCACCTGAACACCCAGCGGACGCTCGAGCTCGTGCAGGCGTGGCTTGCCGAGGAGCGGTTCGCCGCCGGCATGCTGGTGTGCCTGACCCGCGGCGCGGTGGCCGCGCGAGCGGGGGAGGAACTTGCGGGCCTGGCCTGGGCGCCGGCGTGGGGCCTGGTGCGCGCCGCGCAGAGCGAGAGTCCCGGGCGCTTGACGCTGCTGGACATCGACGACAGCGAGCGCTCCTGGGAGGCGCTGGCGGGCACGCTGGCGTGCGAGGAGCCACAGCTGGCGCTGCGCGAGGGACTACTCCATGCGCCGCGGCTCGCGCGCGCGGCGTCCAGCGGCGCGCTGAGGCCACCGGCGGGCGTCGCGCAGTGGCGCCTGCAGGCTGGCGCGGGGGGGACGCTCGACGCTCTGCACATGGCTCCCTGCCCCGAGGTCGGCGAGCCGCTCGGAGCGGGGGAGGTGCGAGTCGCGATTCGCGCAGCGGGCCTGAACTTCCGTGACGTGTTGATCGCCCTGGGCATGTACCCGGACGTTGCGGTAATCGGTGCCGAGGGCGCGGGAGTCGTGCTCGAGACCGGCTCGGAAGTTGACGATCTGGCGGTCGGCGACCGCGTGATGGGCGTGTTCGGCGGTGGCTTTGGCCCGGTCGCGGTGACCGATCATCGACTAATCGCGCGGATGCCCGCCGAGTGGTCGTTCGTGGAGGCCGCCGCGGTGCCGTGCGTGTTCCTCACGGCCTACTACGCGCTGGTCGACCTGGCGAAGCTGCAGAGCGGCGAGTCGCTGCTAGTGCACGCGGCCGCCGGCGGAGTGGGAATGGCCGCGTTGCAGCTGGCCCGCCATCTGGGTGTCGAGGTCTTCGCGACGGCGAGCGCCGGCAAGTGGGGCATCCTCGAATCGTTGGGCTTGGATGAGACGCACATCGCATCCTCGCGCGATTTGGCATTTCGTGAGCGGTTCCTGGAGGTTACGCAGGGGCACGGGGTGGACGTGGTTCTGAACTCCTTGGCGGGCGAGTTCGTGGACGCCTCGCTCGGACTGCTGGAAGGCGGCGGCCGGTTCGTCGAGATGGGTAAGGCCGATGTGCGCGACGCGCAGGACATCGCCAGTGCGCACCCGGGCGTGAGCTACGACGCGTTCGAGATGCTGCAGGCCGGCCCGGAGCGCATCCGCGAGATGCTCGAAGAGATCCTGTCCCTGTTCGCGGCTGGCGTGCTCACGCCCCTGCCGATCAGGGCGTGGGACATGCGCCACGCGCCCGAGGCGTTCCGCTTCATGAGTCAGGCACGACACGTCGGCAAGCTCGTGCTGACGCTGCCGGCGCCGACCATCGATCCGCAGGGTTCGGTGTTGGTGACGGGTGGTACGGGTGGGTTGGGTGCGTTGGTGGCGCGGCATTTGGTGGTGGCGTATGGGGTGCGTAGTTTGGTGTTGGTGAGTCGTAGGGGGTTGGGGGCTCCGGGTGTTGGGGGGCTTGTGGGTGAGTTGGAGGGGTTGGGTGCGCGGGTGGAGGTTGTGGCGTGTGATGTGAGTGATCGGGGGGCGCTTGCTGAGGTGATTGGGGGGGTGTCGGAGGAGTTTCCGTTGCGGGGTGTGGTGCATGCGGCGGCGGTTTTGGATGATGGTGTGATTGGTTCGTTGTCGGGTGAGCGTTTGGGTGGGGTGTTGGCGCCGAAGGTGGATGCGGCGTGGTTTTTGCATGAGTTGACGTGTGGGTTGGATTTGGAGTTGTTTGTGTTGTTTTCGTCGGCTGCGGGTGTGTTTGGGAATCCGGGGCAGGCGAGTTATGCGGCGGGGAATGTGTTTTTGGATGCGTTGGCGGCGTATCGGCGGGCGCGGGGGTTGGCGGGTGTCTCGATCGCATGGGGCCGCTGGGCTCAGGAGACCGAGCTGATCGGAAACGTCGATGACTCACAGCGCGCGCGGATGGAGCGGGCGGGCTTGCGCGCCTTCTCGACCGAGGAGGGACTCGACCTGCTCGACGCCGTATGGAGGGGTCCGGAGTCGCTGGTGGTGGCGGTTGGCTTGGATTTTGTGGCGTTGCGTGCGGGTGTGCGGGTGGGGTCGACGCCGGTGTTGTTGCGGGGGTTGGTGCGCTCGCCGGCGCGGCGTGTGGGTGGGGGTTCGCTGGCGGGGCGGTTGGCTGGTTTGGAGGGGGGTGAGCGTGAGCGGGTGGTGTTGGAGTTGGTGCGGGGTGAGACGGCGGCGGTGTTGGGTCATGCCTCGGTGGGTGCGGTCGATGCGCAGCGTGCGTTTAAGGAGTTGGGGTTCGATTCGCTGTTGGCGGTCGAGTTGCGCAATCGCTTGAACACCGCGACCGGTTTGCAGCTACCGGCGACGCTCGTATTCGACTACCCCAACCCAGCGGCGCTGAGCGCCCATCTGCTGGGCGAGGTGGCTGGCGTGCAACCGCGAGTGCCGGTGGCACGCGCGCGACGGAGTGCCGCTAGCGAGGAGCCGATCGCGATTGTGGGAATGAGCTGCCGGTATCCCGGCTCGGCCACCTCGGTTGAGGAGTTTTGGGAGTTGCTCAGTGGTGGTGGGGATGCGATTTCGGGGTTGCCGGTGGATCGGGGGTGGGATTTGGAGGGGTTGTATGACCCTGATCCGGATCGTGCGGGCACGAGTTATGTGCGTGAGGGTGGGTTTGTGGAGAACGCGGCGGAGTTCGATGCGGGGTTCTTCGGGATCAGCCCGCGGGAGGCGTTGGCGATGGATCCGCAGCAGCGTTTGCTGCTGGAAACGTGTTGGGAGGCGATCGAGGACGCCGGGATCGACCCCGCGACACTACGCGGCAGCCAGACCGGAATCTTCGCGGGGATCAGCTCGCAGGATTACGGCCCGGGCTTCGGTCACGGCGCCTCGCTGCCGGAGGATGTCGAGGGGCACCTGGGAATTGGTGGTGCGGGGAGTGTGACGTCGGGTCGGGTGGCGTATACGTTTGGGTTGGAGGGTCCGGCGGTGACGGTCGATACGGCGTGCTCGTCCTCGCTGGTCGCGATGCACCTCGCGTGCGGAGCGTTGCGCAGCGGCGAGTGCTCAATGGTGCTGGCGGGAGGCGTGACGGTGCTCTCCACGCCCGGTGTGTTCGTGGCCTTCAGCCGTCACCGAGGCTTGGCCGCGGACGGGCGCTGCAAGGCGTTTGCGGACGCCGCCGACGGCACGGGTCTGTCCGAGGGTGTGGGTGTGGTGTTGTTGGAGCGTTTGTCGGATGCGCGGCGGTTGGGGCATGGGGTGTTGGCGGTGGTGCGGGGGAGTGCGATTAACCAGGATGGGGCGAGTAATGGGTTGACGGCTCCGAATGGTCCGGCGCAGCAGCGGGTGATTGTGCAGGCGCTGGCGAATGCGGGTTTGGCGGCGGGTGATGTCGATGCGGTGGAGGCGCATGGGACGGGCACGATGTTGGGCGATCCGATTGAGGCGCAGGCGGTGATCGCGACTTATGGGCAGGGGCGTGAGGTGGGGCGTCCGTTGTGGTTGGGTTCGGCGAAGTCGAATATTGGTCATACGCAGGCCGCGGCGGGTGTGGCGGGTGTGATCAAGATGGTGATGGCGATGCGTCATGGGGTGTTGCCGCGGACGTTGCATGTGCAGGAGCCTTCGCGGCAGGTCGATTGGTCGGCGGGCGCGGTGTCGCTGTTGCGTGAGGAGGTCGCGTGGGAGGCCAACGGCAGACCCCGCCGCGCCGGCATCTCCTCATTCGGCGCGAGCGGCACGAACGCGCATGTGATCCTCGAGGAGCCGGCGGCGCCCGAGCGTCCCGACGAGGTAAATCGCACGGAGACCGAGATGGGTCTGCTCACAGGCGATGAGCTGCCGTGGATCGTCTCCGCGCGCGGGACGCGAGGGCTGTATGCACAGGCACGGCGGCTCGTCACTTGGGCTGAGGAGCATCCGAGCGCGCGGGCGCTCGACATCGGGCGCTCGCTCGTGGAGCGCTCACAGCTGGAGGATCGGGCGATGCTCCTCGGAGGCGACCGGGATGAGCTGCTGAGAGGTCTGCGGGCGCTCGCTGAGGGGAGCTCGGACGCGGGACTCGTGCAGGGTCGAGCCCCCCGCGGGCAGGACGGCAAGGTGGTGTTCGTGTTCCCCGGCCAGGGTTCGCAATGGCCCGAGATGGCGCACGAGCTGCTCGAGCGATCGCCGGTGTTCGCGCAGCACGCGCAGGCCTGTGAGCGGGCATTCGCACCGCTGCTCGACTGGTCGGTGATGGACGTGCTGCGTGGTGTGCCGCAGGCGCCGCCGCTGGAGCGACTCGACGTGGTCCAGCCGGTCCTGTTCACGATGATGACCTCGCTGGCGGCGCTGTGGCAGGCGTGCGGGGTGCGGCCCGATGCCGTGGTGGGTCACTCGCAGGGAGAGATATCGGCCGCCTACGTCGCGGGAGGGCTCTCGCTCGCGGACGCGGCGAGGGTCGTGGCGCTGCGCAGCCAGATCCTGACGCGCGTCGCGGGCGCGATGGCCTCGATCGCACTCGGTGTCGAGGAGCTTGCGCCGCGGCTGCGTCGGTGGGAGGAGCGACTGGTGATCGCCGCGGTGAATGGACCGTCCGCGGTAGCGGTCTCAGGTGAACCGGAGGCATTGGGAGAGCTGCTGCGGGAGTGCACCGAGGAAGGCGTGCGTGTGCGCGAGATCAAGGGGGCCGTCAGTGCTGGCCACTCGCCGCGGGTGGAGTCGCTGCGTGAGGATCTCCTGGATGCGTGTGCTGCTGTCGCTCCGCGCGAAGGGGAGGTTGCGTTCTATTCGACCGTTACCGGCGACGTGCTCGACACCGACGGCCTGGATGGCGGTTACTGGTATCGCAATGCGCGCGAGCCGGTGCAGTTTGCGCAGAGCGTGCGCGCTCTGCTGGCGCTCGGGCGCTGCACCTTCGTCGAGGTGAGCGCGCACCCGACGCTGTCGATGGCGGTGCAGGAATCGATCGACGCGGCCGGCCCCGGCGTCGAGGCGGTCACGGTTGGCTCGCTGCGGCGCAGAGAGGGTAGCGCCGGACGCTTCCTGGGCGCACTGGGCGAGGTGTGGGTGCGTGGCGTCGAGGTGAACTGGCGCGGGTTGTTCGGCGAGTGCGACGCGCAGCGCGTCGGGTTGCCCGCGTACGCGTTTCAGCGCGAGCGATTCTGGCTGCGGAGCGGGGGCGCCGGCACGGGTGATGCCGCCGGCATGGGACAGGTCTCCGTGGAGCACCCCCTGCTCGGCGCTGAGCTCGTACCGGTGGGAGGCGGAGAGTGGTCGTTCACCGGGCGGCTGTCATTGGCCGATCAGGAATGGCTGGGCGACCATGCGTTGATGGGTGTCCCGCTGCTGCCGGGAACCGCGTTCTTGGATATCGCGCTGTTCGTCGGCGGACGCGTCGGCGCGGGCGTGGTGCGGGAGTTGACGCTGCAGGCGCCGCTGGCTCTGCCTGAGGCCGGCGGCGTGCAGCTGCGGGTTGTGGCAGGGGAGCCAGATGAGGAAGGGTGCCGTTCGCTGGAGATCTACTCGAGGCTCGAGGAGGCCGGCGACGGCGGCATGGGTGAGTGGACGCGGCATGTGGCTGGCGTGCTCGCCGCAGAGGGCACGGACGGGGCGGTCGATTGGGACGCCGGCCTGAGCGCAAGCGAGTGGCCGCCGCGGGAGGCGGTGGCGGTCGACATCGAGAGGCTCTACGAGCAGCTGGCCGATCGCGGCCTGGAGTACGGGCCGGCATTCCAGGGACTGCGGGGGGCGTGGCGCCTGGGCGAGGAGGTACTGGTCGAAGCTGCTCTTCCGGAGGCGGGGCGGGGGCAGGCGGGCGCCTTCGGCGTGCACCCCGCGTTGCTCGATGCGGTGCTGCACGGACTGATCGTCGGGGGAGGTCTCGACGGTGAGCCGGGCGAGTTGCGCCTGCCCTTCTCGTGGAGCGATGTGGAGCTCTTCGCGAGTGGCGCGAGCATCTTGCGCGGGCGCCTCTCACACACCGGCGGGGATGCCGTGACGGTGCTCGTCGCCGACGAGGCGGGAAGGCCGATCGCGAGGGCGGGCTCGCTGGTGGCGCGCGCGGTCTCGGGAGAGCAGCTCGCGCGTGTGCGCGGCGGCTCGCGCGACGCGCTGTTCTGTGTCGATTGGGTCGCGGTCGAGGACGGCGGCAGGGCGAGACCGCCGGCAGGCGAGGTCATCGCGGCCGAAGTCATCGCGGCCGAGGTCATTGTGGCCGAGGTCGAGCCGGAAGGCGGGTGCGCGTGGGTCGTGTTGGGCACCGAAGGGGACGCGCTGGCGGGGGCGCTCATAGCTGGAGGCGTCGCCGGAGAGCAAATTGGAAGATTTGACGACCTTGCCGTGTTGGCACAGGCGCTGGAGCGGGGCGAGGTGTCGGCCGCGGCGAGCGTGCTCGTCGATTTGACCGACTCCGCGGTCCGTCTTGATGCCGAAGGGGAGCTGAACGCCGACGGGCAGGCGAACGCCGGCGGCGAGGATGAAGCGTTTGCGAGGGAGGGGTCGGCTGAGGACGTCTTGGGGGCCCTGCACCGGGTTGCGCGCGGAGCGCTCGAGCTGGTGCAGAGGTGGCTTGCCGATGAGCGCTTCGCGGGCCGGCTCGTGCTCGTGACCGCCGGCGCGGTCGCGGCCGCGCCCGGCGAGCGAGTGCAGGGTCTGCTGACGGCGCCGGTCTGGGGGCTCGTGCGCTCCGCTCAGGGAGAGAGCCCGGGGCGCCTTGTGCTGGTTGACGTGGACGGCTGCGAGCCCTCCTGGCAGGCCCTGATCGACGCGCTCGGCTGCGGCGAGCCGCAGCTGGCGATCCGCGAGGGCGTCGTGCGCGCCGCGCGCCTCGCACGCGCCGCCGTCGGCGACTCAGCTGGCGCGGGTGTTGAGGCCGCGCAGGGCGGCCGCCCCGATTTGGCCGGCGGTTCGGTGTTGGTGACGGGTGGTACGGGTGGGTTGGGTGCGTTGGTGGCGCGGCATTTGGTGGTGGCGTATGGGGTGCGTAGTTTGGTGTTGGTGAGTCGTAGGGGGTTGGGGGCTCCGGGTGTTGGGGGGCTTGTGGGTGAGTTGGAGGGGTTGGGTGCGCGGGTGGAGGTTGTGGCGTGTGATGTGAGTGATCGGGGGGCGCTTGCTGAGGTGATTGGGGGGGTGTCGGAGGAGTTTCCGTTGCGGGGTGTGGTGCATGCGGCGGCGGTTTTGGATGATGGTGTGATTGGTTCGTTGTCGGGTGAGCGTTTGGGTGGGGTGTTGGCGCCGAAGGTGGATGCGGCGTGGTTTTTGCATGAGTTGACGTGTGGGTTGGATTTGGAGTTGTTTGTGTTGTTTTCGTCGGCTGCGGGTGTGTTTGGGAATCCGGGGCAGGCGAGTTATGCGGCGGGGAATGTGTTTTTGGATGCGTTGGCGGCGTATCGGCGGGCGCGGGGGTTGGCAGGTGTCTCGATCGCATGGGGCTGGTGGGCGCAGGAGAGCGGCACCGACAGTCGCATCGGCGAGCTGCAGCGCATGCGGATGCAGCGCTCAGGCCTGCGCGAGTTCACCGTTGAGGAAGGCTTGGCGCTGCTGGACGCAGCCGTCGTGCAGAAGCACCCGCTGGTGGTGGCGGTTGGCTTGGATTTTGTGGCGTTGCGTGCGGGTGTGCGGGTGGGGTCGACGCCGGTGTTGTTGCGGGGGTTGGTGCGCTCGCCGGCGCGGCGTGTGGGTGGGGGTTCGCTGGCGGGGCGGTTGGCTGGTTTGGAGGGGGGTGAGCGTGAGCGGGTGGTGTTGGAGTTGGTGCGGGGTGAGACGGCGGCGGTGTTGGGTCATGCCTCGGTGGGTGCGGTCGATGCGCAGCGTGCGTTTAAGGAGTTGGGGTTCGATTCGCTGTTGGCGGTCGAGTTGCGCAATCGCTTGAACACCGCGACCGGTTTGCAGCTACCGGCGACGCTCGTATTCGACTACCCCAACCCAGCGGCGCTGACGAGCTTCCTGCTCGAAGAGGTCGCCGGTGCGCGCTCGCGGCCCGCGACGGTCGCCCTCCGTGCGCGCAGCGAGGAGCCGATCGCGATTGTGGGAATGAGCTGCCGCTATCCCGGCGGGGTGTACTCGCCGCGCGAGCTGTGGGAGCTGCTGGCAGCGGGTGGGGATGCGATTTCGGGGTTGCCGGTGGATCGGGGGTGGGATTTGGAGGGGTTGTATGACCCTGATCCGGATCGTGCGGGCACGAGTTATGTGCGTGAGGGTGGGTTTGTGGAGAACGCGGCGGAGTTCGATGCGGGGTTCTTCGGGATCAGTCCGCGGGAGGCGTTGGCGATGGATCCGCAGCAGCGTTTGCTGCTGGAAACGTGTTGGGAGGCGATCGAGGACGCCGGGATCGATCCCGCGACACTACGCGGCAGCCAGACCGGAATCTTCGCTGGAGTCTGTTCACAGGAATATGCCTATAGCCAGCGAGGAGGCGCGCAAGGCTCGCTGCCGGAGGGTGTCGAGGGGCACCTGGGAATTGGTGGTGCGGGGAGTGTGACGTCGGGTCGGGTGGCGTATACGTTTGGGTTGGAGGGTCCGGCGGTGACGGTCGATACGGCGTGCTCGTCCTCGCTGGTCGCGATGCACCTCGCGTGCGGGGCGTTGCGTAGCGGCGAGTGCTCGCTGGTGCTGGCGGGAGGCGCCACCGTGCTCTCCACGCCGGGGATCTTCGTCGAATTCAGTCGCCAGCGAGGCCTGTCGTTCGACGGGCGCTGCAAGTCCTTTGCAAACGAAGCCGATGGGACGAACATCTCCGAGGGTGTGGGTGTGGTGTTGTTGGAGCGTTTGTCGGATGCGCGGCGGTTGGGGCATGGGGTGTTGGCGGTGGTGCGGGGGAGTGCGATTAACCAGGATGGGGCGAGTAATGGGTTGACGGCTCCGAATGGTCCGGCGCAGCAGCGGGTGATTGTGCAGGCGCTGGCGAATGCGGGTTTGGCGGCGGGTGATGTCGATGCGGTGGAGGCGCATGGGACGGGCACGATGTTGGGCGATCCGATTGAGGCGCAGGCGGTGATCGCGACTTATGGGCAGGGGCGTGAGGTGGGGCGTCCGTTGTGGTTGGGTTCGGCGAAGTCGAATATTGGTCATACGCAGGCCGCGGCGGGTGTGGCGGGTGTGATCAAGATGGTGATGGCGATGCGTCATGGGGTGTTGCCGCGGACGTTGCATGTGCAGGAGCCTTCGCGGCAGGTCGATTGGTCGGCGGGCGCGGTGTCGCTGTTGCGTGAGGAGGTCGCGTGGGAGGCCAACGGCAGACCCCGCCGCGCCGGCATCTCCTCATTCGGGATTAGCGGCACGAATGCGCATGTGGTGCTCGAAGAGGCGCCGCCTGCGGAGCCCATGAGGGCCACCGTTGCGGCCGATGCGCCAGAGGATGAGCGATATGCGGATGGTGAGGGAGCCGCGAGCGTCGCGGCCGAGCTCGCCCCAGCCGGGGGGCTGGTGCCGTGGCTGCTCTCCGGCAAGAGTCCTGAGGGTCTGCGTGGGCAGGCTCGTCGCCTGCTGGAGCACATAGAGGAGAACCCAGGGTTGGCCCCGAGCGACGTGGGGCTCTCGCTCGCGAGCACCAGAACTGCGTTTGAGTGCCGCGCGTTGGTTCTCGGAGAGGATCGCGAGGCGCTGGAGGCCGGGCTGCGCGCGCTCGCGGTCGGCAAGCGTGCCCCCAACCTGATCGAGGGAACGGCTCTGAGTGGGGGCAGTGTGGCGTTCCTGTTCTCGGGACAGGGCGAGCAGCGCGCGGGGATGGGCGGCGAGCTGTATGCGGCCGGCGGTGTGTTCGCCAGCGCCCTGGAGGAGGTGTGGGAGGGCTTCGACGGATTGCTGAGGTTCTCGCTGCGCGATGCGATGCTCGGCTCGGACGCGGATCGCCAGCGGCCCGCAGAAGACACGGCGGACGGCATCCCGGCCGATTCGCTACACCACACGTCGATTGCGCAGGCCGCCCTGTTCGCGCTCGAGCTGGCGCTGTTTAGGCAGCTCACAAGCTGGGGCGTGAGCCCCGCATACCTGCTCGGCCACTCGGTCGGCGAGCTCGCGGCGGCGTGTGCGGCGGGAGTGTTCTCGCTGGCGGACGGCTGTCGTCTAGTGGCCGCTCGAGGTCGCTTGATGGGAGAGCTGCCCGCCGGGGGGGCGATGGTCGCGGTCGCGGCGAGCGAGGAGGAGGCGCGGGAGTCACTCGGCGGCCTGGAGGCGCGTGTCGGGTTGGCGGCGGTCAACGGCCCATCGGCGGTGGTGTTCTCAGGCGATGAAGACGCGGTGCTGGAGCTGGCGGGCGCATGGGAGCAGCGTGGGCGCAAGACCAAGCGGCTGCGCGTCTCGCACGCGTTTCACTCCCCCCAGATGGAGGGGATGCTGGCGGAGTTCGCCGAGGTCGCTCGCGGTGTGTCCTTCACGGAGCCGTCGATTCCGATCGTCTCCAATCTCACCGGAGAGCTCGTTGCGCCGGGGGAGTTGTGTGACCCGCAGTACTGGGTGCGTCATGTGCGCGAGACGGTCAGGTTCGCCGACGGAGTGCGGTGGCTGAACGGGCACGGCGTGAGGCGCTTCCTGGAGCTCGGCCCCGGCGGCGTCCTCTGCGCGATGGCGCAGGAGTGCATCGCGGACGGGCTTACGACCACGGCCGTACCGGCGCTGCGCGGCAAGCGTGAGGAGCGCCGAACGCTGATGGGTGCGCTGGCGGAGCTGTGGGCGCATGGGGTTCAGGTCGGGTGGGGTCGCATGCTCGAGGAGGCGGGCGCGAGTCGCGTGCCATTGCCTACCTATGCCTTTCAGCGCGAGCGCTACTGGCTGCGGAGCCCCCTCGCGGGAGCGGGCGACATGACCGCCGCCGGGCTGCGGCCGGCCGGCAATCCGCTGCTGGGAGCAGAGCTGGTCCTGGCCGGCGGCGAGGGTCGGCTGTTTACGAGTCGCCTCTCACTGGACTCGCATCCCTGGCTCGCAGATCACGCGGTGACGGGTGTCGTCGTTTTGCCGGGCACGGCGTTCCTGGAGCTCGCGCTGCACGCGGGCGCTCGCAGCGACTGCGAGATGGTCCAAGAGCTGACGCTGGAGGCACCGTTGGTAATCCCCGAGCGTGGCGGTGTGCAGCTGCAAGTATCGATCGGCGCTCCCGCGGAGTCGGGGCGTCGCTCGGTTGAGATCTTCGCGCGGCTGGAAGGCACAGAGGAGGACGCTCCGAGCGGTAAGGCATGGGTCCGTCACGCGAGCGGGATGCTCGAGCCCAGCGACGCCGAGAGCGAGCATCGTTTCGATGGGGGGATCGCGGCGTTGGGAGGAGCCTGGCCTCCGGAGGGCGCCGAGCAGCTGGAAGTCGACGGTCTGTATGACCGCTTGGCTGAGAGCGGAGTGGACTACGGGCCGCTCTTTCAGTGTCTGCAAAGCGTGTGGCGACGAGGCGAGGAGGTGTTCGCTGAGGCTTCGCTCGATGAACAGGCCGAGGCTGGCGCGTTCGGCGTGCATCCCGCCTTGCTCGATGGCGCTGCGCGGGCGTTGCTCTGGCTGTTCGAGGACGGTCAGGGCGCCCCCGGGGCAACCGACGGCGACGGTCGCGGACCATGGATGCCGTTCTCGTGGCAGGGAGTTGGGCTGTTCAGAGCCGGCGCTTCGACCTTGCGAGTGTGTCTGTCGCGCGTTGGCGGCGGCGTCTCGTTGACGGCCGTCGATGAGCTGGGGACGCCAGCTGTGGGAGTGAGCAGGGTGGCGTTGCGCCAGCTCTCCGGAAAGCTCGGCGGCGAGAGTGAGGATCTGCGGAAATCGCTGTTCGGGCTGGAGTGGATCGAGTTGCCCGGTGGCTCGCGTATCGATCGAGTCGACGACGCTGCGCTGGCGGTCCTGGGCGACAGGCGAGGCGGAATGGCAGCCGCGCTGGAAGGGAATTCCGGCGCCACGGAGGTACACGTCGATCTGGCGGCGCTGGGAGCGGCGCTGGAGCTGGGGGGCGAGGTGCCGCGTTTCGTGCTGGTCGATTGCTCGGCGGAAGCAATCGCTGGGGGCGGCCGGACCTCGCCTGTCGAGATCGCCCCAAGGCGCGGCGACGGCGAGCTGGTTGCCTGCGCTCATGAGCTGTCCAGGCGCGTCCTGAGGTTGATGCAGGATTGGCTTGCCGACGAGCGGTTCGCGAAGTCGCGGCTGGTCTTCGTGACGGCGAGCGCGGTAGCCGTGGCCGACAAGGAACAGGTCGAGGGTCTGATGCAGGCGCCCGTGTGGGGCCTAGTGCGCTCGGCCCAGTCCGAGCACCCAGGTCGCTTTGCGCTAGCCGACGTCGACGGCGGACAGGCCGCCTTAGGCATGCTCGCGCAGGCGCTTGCCGCGGAGGAAGAGGGACAGCTGGCGGTGCGCGAGGACCGGGTCTTTGCGCCGCGACTCGTCAGGACGGCGCTGCCGGGTGGCAAGGACGAGGATGCGGGCGCCGTGACCGGCGGGACGGCGTTCGGAACAACGGGCACCGTCTTGATCACCGGTGGCACAGGAGGATTGGGTGCGCTGCTCGCCAGGCACCTCGTGCGCGAGCATGGGGTGCGGAGTCTCCTGCTGGCCAGCCGCCGAGGCTTGGCGGCTGCGGGTGCGGCGCAGCTCGAAGACGAGTTGACGATGCTCGGTGCCCGCGTCGCGATCGTGGCGTGCGATGTGAGCGAGCGCGATCAGCTCGCCGCCGCGATCGACAGTGCACAGACGCCGCTGCGAGGAATCGTCCACGCGGCCGGAGTGGTGGACGACGGCGTGATCGACTCGCTGACCGGCGAGCGGCTCGACGCGGTGTTGGCCCCGAAGCTCGACGCGGCGTGGCACCTGCACGAGCTGACTGAGCATCTGGAGCTGGAGGCATTTGTGCTGTTCTCCTCCGCGGCCGGTGTGCTCGGTAGTCCAGGGCAGGGGAGCTACGCCGCGGCCAACACGTTCCTCGACGCCCTGGCGCTGTATCGCAGCGCTCGCGGTCTGGCGGGCATCTCCCTGGCGTGGGGAGCGTGGGAGCAGGCCAGCGAGATGACCGCGCATCTCAGCGAGACAGATCGCGCGCGGGTGGAGCGGATGGGCGCGCGGGTGCTGTCCTCCACGCAGGGCCTGGGACTGTTCGATGCGGCCAATACCCTGGGGCAGGCGCTGCTCCTGCCGATGCGACTGGACGTCCGCGCGCTGCGCGCCCACGCCGGAAGCGGGCTGTTGCCGCCGATGCTGGGCAGCTTGGTGCGTGCACCAGCGAGGCGCGCCCCTCAGGGCGCGAGCCTGCTAGCGCAGCGTCTGGCGGGGGCTAGCGAGAGTGGGCGCGAGCGAGTGGTCCTCGAGCTCGTGCGCGGCGAGGCAGCGGCAGTGCTGGGCGTCGCCAATCCCGCGGCGGTCGAGCCTCAGCGTGCGTTCAAAGACCTCGGCTTCGATTCGCTGATGGCGATCGAGTTCCGCAACCAGTTGAGCGCCGCGAGCGGCCTCGCGCTGCCCTCGACGCTCATCTTCGATTACGCCACGCCGGCGGCCGTGGCGGGCTATGTCCTGGAGAGCCTCGGCGGGGGCCAGAGCGCCGCGCAGGCCCTGGCCGTCGAGCTCGGCCGGCTGGAGCCGATCGCCGCGGCGCTGGAAGACGAGGGCCAGCGCGCGGATGCGGCAGCGCGTCTGCGGTCGCTGCTGGCGATGGTGGAAGTGCACTCTGAGGATGGCAGTGTCGCCGTCGCCGACAAGCTGCAGTCGGCCTCGGATGAGGAGATCTTCGGGTTCATCGACGAGGAGCTTGGGTCGCTGTGAGGCACTCGCACCCGGATCGGGAAGGAACGCCATGAGCGACGACGGCAAGCTGCGCGAGTACCTCAAGCGCGTGACGATCGATCTGCACAAGACTCGCCTACGCCTGCGGGCGGCCGAAGAGCAGGAGGAAGAGCCGATCGCGCTGATCGGCATGGGCTGCCGCTATCCGGGGGGTATCGCCTCTCCCGAGGAGCTGTGGCAGTTGGTGCTCGCCGGCGGCGACGGGATCGCGCCGTTCCCCGTGGACCGCGGGTGGCAACTCGGCTGGCTGGATGGCGCGAACACCTCATTCGTGCAGGAAGGCGGCTTTCTCTACGACGCGGGCGACTTCGATCCAGCGTTCTTCGGAATTTCACCCAGAGAGGCGCTGGCGATGGACCCGCAGCAGCGTCTGCTACTGGAGGTCTGTTGGGAGGCCTTTGAAGATGCCGGGGTCGATCCGTTGCTGCTGCGTGGCAGTCGCACCGGCGTGTTCGCCGGTTTGATGAGCTCCGACTACATCTCCGATCTGCAGTCCGTGCCGGAGAGCGTGCGCGGGCACCTGAGCACCGGCAACGCGGGGAGCGTCGCATCGGGTCGGGTGTCCTACACGTTTGGATTGGAGGGGCCGGCGGTGACGCTCGACACCGGCTGCTCCTCCTCGCTGGTGGCGCTCCACCTGGCGTGTGGCGCGCTGCGCGCCGGCGAGTGCTCGCTGGCGCTGGCGGGGGGCGCCACGGTCATGACCAAGCCGATCTCGTTCCTAGCGTTCGATCTGCAGGGTGGCTTGGCGAAGAACGGTCGTTGCAAGTCTTACTCCGATGCCGCCGACGGGGTCGGCTGGAGCGAGGGTGTCGGGGTCGCGCTGCTGGAGCGCCTATCGGACGCGCAGCGCAACGGCCACCGCGTACTGGGCCTGATCCGCGGCAGCGCGGTCAACCAGGATGGCGCGAGCAACGGCTTGACGGCTCCCAACGGTCCCTCCCAGCAGCGCGTCATCCAGCAGGCGCTCGCCAATGCGAGGCTGCCAGCGAACGCGGTCGATGTGGTCGAGGGACACGGAACCGGCACGATGCTCGGCGACCCGATCGAGGCGCAGGCGCTGCTGGCGACCTACGGGCAGGGGCGCGATGGGCGTCCGCTGCGGTTGGGTTCGATCAAGTCAAATTTTGGTCACACGCAAGCTGCTGCCGGGATCGCGGGCGTGATCAAGATGGTGATGGCGATGCGCCACGGCGTCATGCCGCCGTCATTGAACGTCGGCGAGCCAACCTCGCAGGTCGACTGGGAGACGGGCGCCGTCTCGTTGTTGACAAGCGCGACGGAGTGGGAGCGCCGGGAGGGGCCTCGCTGCGCCGCGGTGTCCTCGTTCGGGATCAGCGGCACGAATGCGCACATCATCCTCGAGGAGGCACCCTCAGCAGAGGACGAAGTCGAAGGCGAGGCGAGCGCGGTAGATGGACCCGCGGTCGTGGGGAGCGCGCTTGGCGATTGCGGCTCGATGGCCTGGGTCCTGTCGGGTCGAGGCGAGGCTGGCCTCCAGGGGCAGGCGGTGCGGCTTGCCGAATGGACCGCCGATCGTGACCTGGGTGCGCAGGAGGTCGGACTTGCGTTGACGCGGCGGCCGGCCCTGGAGCGACGTGCGGTAATCGTGGGCGCAAAGCGGGAGGAGTTGCTGGCGGGCCTGGGGTCGCTAGCCCGCGGCGAACCCGCGGCAGGTCTGATCGAGGGCGTTGCCGACGGCGAGGGAAGCGTCGTGTTCACCTTTCCCGGCCAGGGCTCGCAGTGGGAGGGAATGGCGCGCGACCTATTGGATGCCTCGCCGTTCTTCGCGGCGCGGATGCGCGAGTGCGAAGCGGCGTTGGCGCAGTTCATCGACTGGCGCGTCGAGGACGTGGTACGCGGCGTTGACGGTGCACCCTCGCTGCAGCGCGTAGAGGTCGTCCAGCCGGTGCTGTTTTGCATCACGGTGTCGCTGGCGAGGTTGTGGATGGAGTGCGGCGTGCGGCCCGCGGCGGTCGTCGGCCACTCGCAGGGGGAGATCCCGGCGGCCCACATCGCGGGCGGACTCTCGCTGGCAGACGCCGCGCGGATCGTCGCGTTGCGCAGCGGGATGTTGGCCCGGCAGCGAGGCGATACCCAGATCGTCTCGGCGGCGCTCGGCGCTGAGGATGCGCGTGCGCGGCTTGCGAGATGGGACGGACAGCTCGTGGTGGCAGGTATCAGCGGGCCGCGGTCGGTGGCGATCTGCGGCGAGCGTGGACCGATGCGGGAGTTCCTGGATGGGTGCGCTCGGGAGGCGATCCGCGTGCGTGAGATCCCCGCGACGGTCGCCTCACATGCGCCGCACGTCGAGTGGATGCGCGAGGAGCTCCTGGACATGCTGTCCTCGACCGAGCCGCAGGCGGGAGAGGTTCCCTTCTACTCGACGGTGACTGGCGGGCCGCTCGACACGGAAGCGCTGGACAGCGACTACTGGTACCGCAATCTCCGCCAGCCCGTGCAGTTCGAGCAGGCCGTGCGCAGCCTGCTGGCGGATGGCTATCGCCGGTTCGTAGAGATCAGTCCGCATCCGGTGGTGACGCTGGCGGTGCAGGAAACCGCGGAGGACTCGCCGCTCGGCGAGGCCGACATCGCGGCCATCGGCAGCTTGCGCAGAAACGAGGACGGGCCGCGCTGCTTTCTGCGATCGCTGAGCGAAGCGTGGGTGGACGGTGCGCAGGTGCGATGGGGCGCGCTCTTCGAGGAGGGAGGGCGCGAGCATGTGGAGCTGCCGACGTATGCGTTTCAGCGCGATCGCTACTGGTTGGAGGGCTCGTTGGGGGGACAGGGGGATCCGGTTTCGGTGGGTCAGGCCGCTGCGGGACACCCACTGCTTGGCGCCGAGATCGCGGTCGCCGACGGCGAGAGCTGGGTGTTCACCGGGCGTCTGTCGCGACAGACGCACGTCTGGCTCGAGGACCACGCGGTGATGGGCGTGGCACTGCTCCCGGGCACGGCCTTCGTGGAGCTGGGATTGCACGCGGGAGCCCGCGCCGGGTCCGACGTACTGCGGGAGCTGGTGCTGGAGGCGCCGCTGATACTGCCGGAGCACGGCGGGGTGCAACTTCAGGTGACGGTTGGCGGCCTGGACGAGGACGGCTGCCGGCCCTTGAGCGTCTTCTCGCGGCCTGAGCAGGAGGCGGCCGGCGAGGGACGCTGGACCTCGCATGCGAGCGGCGTGCTCGCTGCAAGTGGCGGGGAATTGGAGCGGATGTTCCAGGGCGGCGCGGCGTCGGTGGGCGGCACCTGGCCTCCCGAGGGCGCGGTCGAGGTGCCGATCGAGGGCTGGTATGAGCGTCTAGCGGAGATGGGCGCCGACTACGGGCCCGCGTTCCAGGGCTTGCGCAGTGTGTGGCGGCGTGGAGCGGAGGTCTTCGCCGAGGTGGCACTCGATCGTGAGAGCGAAGCGCAGGCGGGCTCCTACGGCGTGCATCCGGCATTGCTGGATAGCGCGTTGCACGCCGCGCTGGCACTGCCGCGCGAGGATCAGGGCAGCGCCGCGGATGGTGAGAGCCCCTGGCTGCCATTCTCCTGGGGCGGGGTCGCGCTGCTCGCGAGCGGTGCGTCGCGACTGCGCGTGTGCCTGTCGCGCGTCGATGGTGGAATCTCGCTGACGGCGGCCGATGAGACGGGAGCGCTGGTCATGGGGCTGAGCGAGGTGAAGGCGCGTCAGTTATCCGGAGATCTGGCGGGCAACGAGGGGCGGCTGCAGAACTCTCTGTTCGGCTTGGAGTGGGCGGCGCTCGACACGCCAAAGGCGTCCGATTTGGATGGCGCAGCCACCGGCGGTGGCCCAGTGATCCTGAGTGAGGGCGGGAGCGCTCTGGTCCAGGCGCTCAGGCGCGATGGCGCGGCGGATGTGGAGGTTCATGCGAGCCTGGACGACCTGCTCTCGAGCATGGAAGCAGGCCGCGAGTCGCCAGGGGTGGTCCTTGCGGATTGCGCCGAGTGGGTCGCCGAGGCTCGCGAGGGGCTCGGAGCGTCGCTCGTCGAAGCCGGCGGCGAGGTGGTCGCGCTCGCGCATGCGGTGACTGGACGTGCGCTGCGGCTCGCGCAGGCGTGGCTGGAGGACGAGCGCTTCGCGGAGTCGCGCTTGGTCTTCATGACCAGCGGCGCGGTTGCGGTTGACGGAGAGGCGCTCGCGGGTCTCGCTCAGGCGCCGGTATGGGGCCTGGTGCGCTCGGCTCAGTCAGAGCACCCAGGCAGGTTTGCGCTGCTCGACACCGGCGATGGCGAGGCAGCCGCGGATGGACTTGCCACGGCACTTGCGCAGGAGGATGAGGAGCAACTCGTTGTGCGCGACGGTAGCGTGTTCGCGCTGCGTCTCGTCAAAGCGCAGGCGCCGGCGCAGGGGTCGGTGTTCGACGTCGAGGGCACGGTCCTGATCACGGGAGGGACCGGCGGCCTGGGCGGCGTGGTCGCAAGGCATCTGGTGCGCGAGCACGGCGTACGGAGCCTGGTTTTGGCGAGTCGGCGCGGGAGCGAGGCGCCTGGTGCATCGGAGCTCGAAGCCGAGTTGATCGAGCTTGGCGCGCAGGTCCGGATCGTCGCTTGCGACGTGAGCGATCGGGGCGAGCTGGCGTCGGCGATCGAGGAGGCGGGTGCACTGGCGCCCCTACGAGGGGTCGTGCACGCGGCGGCGGTGTTGGATGACGGCGTGATCGGCTCGCTGAACGCGGAGCGACTCGATCGTGTGCTCGCGCCAAAGGTCGATGCGGCTTGGTACTTGCACGAGTTGACCGCGCAGCTGGAGCTGGAGCACTTCGTCCTGTTCTCCTCCGCCGCCGGCGTGTTCGGCGGGCCGGGGCAGGGCAACTACGCCGCTGGGAACGCATTCCTGGATGCGCTGGCACAGGATCGCCGCTCGCGGGGACTGCCGGGGGTCTCGATCGCCTGGGGTCTTTGGGAACAAGTCAGTGAGGCGACCGCGAAGCTCGAGGAGACCGATCGCGCGCGGATCGAGCGCATGGGCGCGCGTGCCCTCGCGACCGACGAGGCGCTGGAGCTGTTCGACCTCGCCGGCAACAGCCAGCAGGCGCTGTCGATTGCGCTGCCGCTCGACATGCGCGCCTTGGGCGCCTATGCGGGAGCGGGATGGGTGCCTCCGCTGCTGCGGAGCCTCGTACGCGCACCGCGCAGACGTGCCGCGCGACGGGATGGCTCGCTGGTCCGACTGCTGGCAGGTCTAAGTGACGGTGAGCGCGAGCGAGCAGTGCTCGAGGTGGTGTGCAAGGAGACCGCCGAGGTACTCGGCTTGACCGCGGCAAGCGCTGTCGAGACGCAACGCGTGTTCAAAGACGTCGGGTTCGATTCACTGATGGCAGTCGACCTGCGCAACCGGCTGGGCGCCAGAACCGGGTTGCGGCTGCCCGCCACGCTGGTGTTCGACTACCCCACCCCAGCCAAGCTGACCGCCTACCTGTTGAGTGAGCTCTCCCACGAGGTGCGAACCGAGACGGTCGGTGTGACCGCGGCTCGCGCAGCGGACGAGCCGATCGCGATCATCGGTATGAGTTGCCGCTATCCGGGTGGGATCTCCTCGCCGGAGGATCTGTGGCAGCTGGTCGCCAGTGGCGGCGATGGGATCTCCAGCTTCCCTGCCGACCGGGGCTGGGATCTGTCGTGGATGGATGGGCTGAGCTCGCGCGAGGGGGAGAGTGAGTTTGTGATGGAAGGCGGGTTCGTTTATGACGCTGGGAAGTTCGATGCGGCATTTTTCGGAATCAGCCCACGCGAGGCGCTGGCGATGGATCCCCAGCAGCGGCTGCTACTGGAAGCCTGTTGGGAGGCCTGCGAGGACGCCGGCGTGGACCCGAGGCTGCTGCGCGGGAGCATGACCGGTGTTTACGCGGGAATGATGAGTCACGATTACTTCACCGGCATGGATGGGGTGCCGGAGGGAGTCTGGGGGCACCTGGGCACCGGCAACGCCGGCAGTGTGGCGTCGGGTCGGATCTCTTACGTATTTGGCCTCGAGGGCCCGGCGGTGACGGTCGACACGGCATGTTCCTCCTCACTGGTGACGTTGCATCTGGCATGTGGCGCGCTACGCGGAGGGGAGTGCTCACTCGCGCTGGCCGGTGGTGTGACTGTGATCGCACAGCCGCACGTGTTCCTGGCGTTCTCCCAGCAAGGAGGTTTGGCGAAGGATGGTCGGTGCAAGCCCTTTGCGGATGCCGCGGACGGCACCGGTATGTCGGAGGGCGTCGGGATGCTCTTGCTGGAGCGCCTGACTGACGCACGTCGTCTGGGACATCGAGTGTTGGGCGTGGTGCGAGGCAGCGCAGTGAATCAGGACGGCGCGAGCAATGGCTTGACGGCGCCAAATGGACCGTCGCAGCAGCGCGTGATCCGCCAGGCACTTGCCAACGCCGGGCTCGCGCCGCGCGACGTCGACGTGGTCGAGGCCCATGGCACGGGCACCACACTCGGCGACCCGATCGAGGCGCAGGCGCTGCTGGCCACCTACGGTCAGGACCGCCTGGAGGATCGGCCGCTGTGGCTGGGATCGCTGAAGTCGAATATCGGTCATACCCAGGCCGCCGCCGGGGTGGCAGGCGTGATCAAGATGGTGATGGCGATGCGACACGGTGTGCTGCCGAGGACGTTGCATGTGGACGCCCCATCGCGGCAGGTGGATTGGTCGGCCGGGGCGGCCTCGCTACTAACCGAATCGCGGCCGTGGCTAAATGGGGAGCATCCCCGTCGAGCCGGGATATCTTCATTTGGGATAAGCGGTACCAACGCGCATCTGATTCTGGAACAGGCACCGTCGCTGGGGCAAACGCTAGCGAGCGAGCCCGGGATGCGAGGCGCCGGCGTCCTCCCGTGGGTGTTGTCGGCTCGCGGCGAGGATGCGCTGAGGGCACAGGCCGCTCGCCTGCTGGAGTGGGTTGTCGATGATGCGGGACTCGATGACGTGGATGTGGGGTACTCACTGTCCGTCTCCCGCTCGGCCTTCGAGAACCGCGCTGTCGTGCTGGGAAGCGAGCGCGCAGGTCTGCTGGAGGGATTGAAGTCCTTGACTCGGGGCGAGCAGGGGCCGCGCGGTGCGATCAGGGGGAGGGTTGGTTTCGAGGGCGGGCGACTCGCCCTCCTATTCACCGGTCAAGGCGCCCAGCGCGTTGGCATGGGCAGGGAGCTCTACGAGACGTTCTCGGTATTCGGTCGAGCGTTTGACGAGGTGTGCGCGCAGCTCGACGGCCACCTCGATCACTCGGTGAAGGAGCTCGTGCTCGGGAGCGGCGCGGAGCCGAGCGAAGCTGGGCTGCTCGACCGCACGATGTATGCCCAGGCGGGGCTGTTTGCCTTGGAGGTTTCCCTGTTCAGGCTGATCGAGCACTGGGGCGTCGAGCCGGCTTATCTGATGGGTCATTCGATCGGCGAGCTCGTCGCAACGCACGTGGCTGGCGCGCTGTCGCTCGAGGATGCGTGCACACTGGTGGCGGCGCGGGGCCGGTTGATGGGCGCAGTGAGCTCGCCGGGGGCGATGGTGTCGGTGCAGGCCTCCGAGCAGGAGGCGCTCGAGAGCCTGGCGGGACTGGAGGGACGGGTCGCGTTGGCGGCGGTGAACGGTCCGGCGGCGGTGGTGCTCTCCGGGGATGAGGATGCCGTCCTCGAGCTCGCCAACATATGGCAGGAGCGTGGGCGAAAGACCAAGCGGCTGAAGGTCTCGCACGCGTTTCACTCCCCGCACATGGATGGGATTGCGGGGGAGCTCTCACAGGTCGCCGGGAGCCTGTCGTTCGCGGCGCCGCTGATCCCAGTCGTCTCGAACGTGACCGGAGCGCCGGTGGCGGCCGAGCGCATGTGCGACGCGGGATACTGGGCCGAGCACGCCCGCGGGACGGTGCGCTTCGCCGACGGCCTGGCTTGGCTCGGCGCCCAGGGGGTGTCGAGCTTCCTCGAGCTGGGGCCCGACGGCGTGCTGAGCGCGATGTGTCGAGAGTCGGCGCGTGAGGAGAGCGGCGTGGTGGCGGCGCCCGCGCTGCGCGCCGGGCAAGCGGAGTCTCACACGCTGCTCTCCGCCTTGGCTCAGATGTGGATTCGGGGTGTGAATGTCGAGTGGGATAAGACATTCGCGGGATCGGGCGCGAAAGTTGTCGGCCTTCCGAGGTATGCGTTCCAGCGCGATCACTACTGGCTCGGAGCTGCCGCGGCGCAGGCGGTTGCGGCGCCGGCGGAAGCCGAGGTCGATGGCGATTTCTGGGAGGCGGTTGAGGATGGCGATTTGAACGGGCTGGCAGCGGCGCTTGGGATCGAGGGCGAGGAGGGGAGGTCATCGCTGACCGCGGTGCTGCCGAAGCTGTCGACGTGGCGGCGCAATCGAGCTGCCGCCCTTACCACTGACGGGTGGCGCTATCGGATTGGCTGGGAGCCGCTGGCCGATATCGGAACCGGAAGGATCTCGGGCGTGTGGCTGGTGGTGCTTGGTGCCGGGTGGGCCGAGGACGAGTGGGCGGCTTCGGTGACAGCGGCCCTGGCAGGACAGGCTGCACGGGTGATAGTGGTCGAGTTGGATGCGAGCTGCGTGGCGCGCGATGTGCTGGCCGCGCGGTTGCGGCAGGCGCTGGAGGATGGGTCCGCCGCCGGGGAGCAACCGGCGAGCGAGCCGCAGGTGGACCGCCTGGCAGTCTCCGGGGTGTTCTCGCTCACCGGGCTGGACGAAGCGCGCGAGGGTGCGAGCGGCGTCCCGCGAGGTTTGGCCAGTTCACTGGCATTGGTGCAGGCACTGGAGGATGTCGGGGTCGAGGGGCCGCTGTGGCTCGCAACTCGCGGTGCGGTGGCGGCGGAGCATTCCGATCGGGTCGAGCACCCCCTGCAGGGAATGGTTTGGGGTCTGGGTCGCGTGGTGGGCTTGGAGGAGCCCCGACGCTGGGGAGGCTTGGTCGATCTGCCCGCGGAGCTCGATGAGCGGGGCGCGGCGAGGCTGTGCAGGGTGCTCGCCGGCGTGGGCTGCGAGGATCAGCTCGCGGTCCGCTCGGCGGGGGTTTTCGTGCGGCGGCTAGTACGCGCGCCACTGCGGTCGCGCCCGGCGAAGCCGTGGAAGCCGACCGGCACCGTGTTGATCACCGGTGGCACAGGAGGGCTGGGGGCGGGCGTAGCGCGTTGGCTGGCGCGCGCCGGCGCGGAGCATCTGCTGCTGGTGAGCCGGCGCGGCCCGCAGGCGCCGGGTGTCGGCGAGCTCGAACACGATCTGGTCGGGTTGGGAGCCCGGGTGAGTGTGAAGGCGTGTGATGTGGCCGACCGTGAGCAGCTGGCGGAGCTGCTGAGGCTGGTACCCGACGGGAGTCCGCTGAGGGCGGTATTTCACGCGGCCGGTGTCGCCGAAGGCGGCCTGATCGGCTCACTCGCCCCGGGACAGCTCGCAGGCGAGCTGCGGGCCAAGCTCGATGCTTCCCTCCATCTTCACGAGTTGACCGAGGGCATCGAGCTGCAGGCGTTCGTCATGTTCTCCTCGCTCGCCGCGGCACTGGGCGGCGCGAACCTCGGCGTTTATGCGGCGGGAAACGCGTTCATGGATGCTCTGGCCGAATACCGGCGCGCGCAAGGCTTGGCGGCGACCGCCGTCGCCTGGGGCGCGTGGGCTGGAGAGGGGATGGGGATGGCGGCGGCTACCGGGCCGGTGGCCGCGGACGGGGAGGAGACGGCCAGCACGGCCGGCGAGCATCTGCGTAGACGCGGAGTGCGGGCAATGTCTCCCGAGCTCGCACTGGGTGCCTTGCAGCAGGTGCTCGATCACGATGAGGGCAATGTGGTGATTGCCGACGTCGACTGGGAGCGCTACGCGCCGACGTTTACGTTTGCGCGCCCCAGCCCGCTGATTGGCGGTCTGCCGGAGGTAGAGAAAGCTCTCGGGAGACAGCCGAGCTTGCCTGGGGACGGAGCGGCGGGCCGGTCGTTCAAACGGCTCTGGGCCGATGCGTCGGAGGCCGAGCGGAAGCAGTTGGTGCTGGAGCTCGTGCGCGGCGAAGTGGCGGATGTGCTCGGGCATACATCCTCCGATGAGGTGATGGCGCGCCGTCCATTCATCGAGCTGGGGTTCGACTCGCTGATGGCGATCGAGCTACGCAGCCGCTTGAGCGGCGCCACCGGCTTGCAGTTGCCGGCCACCGTCGTGCTCGACCATCCCGACACGGTGGCGCTGGGCGATTATCTACTGCTGCGGCTGGGGGGTGCGGCTGGGAATGATCCAGCGGTGGAGAGCGCGGCACAGTGCTCGCCCGAGCATCCGAGTGTGTCCGGGGAGCCGATGGGCACCATCGGCGGGCTGCTGCGCGCGGCGCGCGATCGCGGAGCGGTCGAGGAGTTCACGGGCCTGTTGATGGCCGTCTCCAAGTTCCGCCCGACCTTTGGCGGAGAGGTCGGTGCTGGCCCGGCGGTCGAGCCGATTCGGCTGGCCGAAGGCGCCGCGCGTCCGACGCTGATCTTCATTCCCTCTGTGCTGGCAATCTCCGGTCCGCATCAGTATGTGAGACTCGCGGCGCCGTTCCGCGGCGATCGCGACGTGGCGGCGTTGCCGCTGCCTGGATTTACCGACGGCGAGCTGGTGCCCGAGGATATGCACGCACTGCTCGTGCTCCACGCCGAGGCTGTCCGCCGGGTGGCCGACGATACCCCCTTCGTGCTTGTCGGACACTCGGCCGGCGGTGTACTTGCGTACGCGCTTGCGGGCCATCTCGAAAGCACGGGCGTGGCGCCGCCGGCGGGGGTCGTCTTGATCGACTCTTATGAGATCGAGGCCGGCTCGGCCGATGTTCTGCGCCAGGTGATCGACGCCATGCTCGAGCGAGAGGCTGCGGCGGTATCGATCAGCGATGTGCGACTGACCGCAATGGGTGTGTACCTGCAGCTGTTCGCCGGCTGGCGCGCGAGCGCGGTAGCTGCGCCGACGCTGCTGCTGCGGGCTGAGGAGAGCATGGCCGGCTCCTCGCCCCAACTTGCTGGAAGGTCAATTTGGGAGGCCTGCGACGAGGCGATCGATGTGCAGGGAGATCACTTCACGATGCTGGAAGATCACGCCGCCGCAACGGCGGGGGTGCTGCGTGACTGGTTAGCGACGACATTCGACAAGTAGGGGTGCAATTCGATGTTGGATTCACACATACATAATTCTCGCGGTGACCTCGAGGGCGAGGTAGTGGATATCCCTAGCGGCGGAGGCACGAGTGCTCCGGCCCTCGAGGAGGCTCGGCTTGCAGACACGCCAAGCATGACGCGGCTGGTTGCCGCTGAAGCGAACGCCGAGCAGTTACTGGCTTGCGAGCTGCCGTCCACATACCTAGCGACTCACGTCTTGCGTGAGGACGAGAACATGTTCGCGGGGGTCGCGGATAAGGACGTCAGTAGATCGCTGCGAGTTGGTGAGGTGCCGATGCCGGAGCTGGCACCGGACGAGGTGCTGGTCGCGGTGATGGCGAGCTCGATTAACTACAACACCGTGTGGTCGGCGACCTTCGAGCCGATTCCCACGTTTCGGTTTCCTCGAGCAGCTGGGACGCCGTGGAGGCTGGGATGCGCGTCACGACCAGCCTTATCACGTGCTGGGGACCGATGCCGCGGGCGTGGTGGTGCGCACCGGCGCGGCCGTGCGAAGGTGGTCGATCGGCGACCGCGTGGTTGCCTGCGCGGCGGTGATCGATAGCGAGGATCCGATCTCCCAGGTCGACGGCATGCTCGCCGAGGATCTGCGGGCGTGGGGTTTTGAGACGAACTTCGGCGGCCTCGCGCACTACACGATCGTCAAGGCCAACCAGCTGCTGCGCAAGCCCCGGCACCTAACGTGGGAGGAGGCGGCCTGCAACCTGGCGTGCGCGACGAGCGCCTACCGGATGCTTGTCAGCCCGCGCGCGGTGCAGTTCAAGCAGGGAGACATCGTGCTCGTATGGGGCGCCACGGGCGGATTGGGGAGCTATGCGATCCAATTCATCCGCAACGGCGGCGGGATCGCGGTCGGAGTCGTGAGCTCCGCGGAGCGGGCCGAGTTGCTGCGGCGGCTGGGCTGCGACCTCGTGCTGCGGCGCGACGAGCTGGAACTGGACGGGCTCGGCGAAGTCGAGATGGGCAAGCGCGTGGGCGCCGAGATCCGCCGCCACCTGGGCGAGGATCCGCACATCGTCTTCGAGTACGTCGGGCAGCGCACGTTCGGAGCGTCGATCTATCTGGTCCGCCGCGGCGGCGTCGTCGTCACGTGCGGATCGAGCACCGGCTACAGGCACGAATACGACAACCGCCGCTTATGGATGCGGCTCAAGCGCGTGGTCGGCAGCCACATCGCCAACCAGCAGGAGTCCTTCGAGGCGAATCGGCTGATCGCACAGGGCCGGATCCTGCCGGCGCTCTCAAAGGTCTTTCCGATGGAGCAGGTCGGCGAAGCAGCTCGCGAAGTGCAGCTCAACCGTCACATCGGCAAGATCGGCGTGCTCTGCATCGCCGAGCACGAGGGCCTCGGCATTGAGGATCCCGAGCTGCGTGCCTCGATCGGCGAGGAGCGACTGAGGCTGTTCCGCGAGTTCGCCTGAGGGTCGCGTCGCGCGCTGTTCGCTCACCGGGGCGCTGGTCGCCCAGCGGGGCACTGTTCGCCCGCGCCGCGGTGGGCGCTATTCCCCGCGCCAGCGCGGCGCGCGCTTCTCGGCGAAGGCGCTCATCCCCTCGCGCATGTCGTGCGAGTCGAACGACGCCCGGCGTAGCTCGAGCAGCTCTCGCTCCATCTCTTCGGAGAGCTCGCCCTGCGCATGCAGCAGGGCATCGATGACGCGCTTGTTGCCGCTCTGGGAGAGCGGCGCGTTGCCCGCCAGCTCGCCGGCGAGATTCCGCGCGGCCTGCTCGAGCTCCGCGCCGGGGACGACGCGGTTGACCAGGCCCCAGCTGAGCGCCGTATCGGGATCGATGTAGCTCCCGAGCAGGAACAGCTCGCGCGTACGCGCGGCGCCGATCGTGTCGATGAAGCGTCGCAGGCCGGTGTGCGAGTAGACCAACCCGAGCTTGGCGGGCGGCATACCGAGCTTGATGCCGGCCGCCGCGACGCGCAGGTCGCAGGAGAGCGCCAGCTCGAGCCCGCCGCCGATGGCGTGCCCGGGCAGCACGGCGAGCGTCGGGTAGGGGTAGTCGGCGAGCGCCTGCATCGCCTCGAGGAAGGGATGCGCGACGAGCCGCTCGGCCGCTTCCTGGTTGCTTTGCTCGCCGATATCACCGATCTCGTAGCCCGCCGAGAACATGCCGTCGGAGCCGGTCACGATCAGGCAGCGCACGTCCGATCGCAGCTCGGCAAGCGTCGTGGTGATCGCGTCGAGGATCGGATGGTCGAGCGCGTTGCGCTTGGCCGGATTTGCGATCGTCAGACGAGCGACGTGCTCGGCCGGTCGGTCGACGCGGAGCTTGCCGTCGGCGAGCTCGCGCACGGAGGAGTTGGAAGCCATTGAGCGGAAGGCTAGTGGGTCGACGCCGACCCTTGTTTGAACTCGACCGCTGGCGGTGCTGCTGGAGCTGTTGCTCGCGACCTGCCGGCCCTACTCGAGCACGAGGCAGCGCGTCTCCCTCGTTGACGGCCTGGCCCTCCTCGCAGAGGATCTCGCGAACGGTCCCGGCGTCCTCGGCCTCGACCGGCATCTCCATCTTCATCGACTCGAGAATCGCCACGGTGTCGCCCTCCTCGATCCGGTCGCCGACGGCGCACTCGATCTTCCACACCGTTCCGGTGATGTGAGCCTCTACTTGAGCCACGCAAGAACCTCCCCAAGATGTCGTCCGGACTGCCGCGCGAACCGTATCAACACCATCGCGGCGCTATGCACGCGCTCAGAAGACGCCTGGCACGAGCCGCGCGGTGCGTTGCGCGTAGTCGGCATATTCGCGACCCAGCGCGCGTAGCAGCGCACGCTCCTCGACGTGGATGCGCACCAGCAGACCGATCAGCGGGCCAAAGAACATGATCGCGAAGCTGATCCAGTCGCCCTCCGCCAGGCCTAGGCCGACGGTGGCGGCCAGCATGCCGGAGTAGCTCGGATGGCGCAGCCAGCGATACGGCCCACGGTCAACGACCTTGTGGCCATCCTGGATCACGACGAGCGTCTTGAAGAAGCTGCCAAGCGTGAGCACGGCCCACAGCCTGAAGGCGATGCCCGCCCACGCCAGCGTCAAGCCGGCAGCTACCGGCCACCAATCCGGCCCCGGAAGCGGCGCGAGTCGATGGCCCGCGAGGAGAATCGAGCTCACGACGCTCGCCAGCAGCATCAGCACGAGAAACGAGGACGTCCAGTCGCGGGCGGCGCTGCCGGCGGAGCCCGAGTGTACGATCACCCAACATTCGACGGCTCCCCACAGCGCCACACTCAGCCAGAAGAGAGTCTCTGCGAGCGGCTCGTGAAAGACCAGCGGTTGCATGCGACCTGCTCCCCTGTAGTGCCTCCGGCGAACGGTCCGCCGCGCACCCCTGCCCGGCCCCTCGCCCCAGTCTCCCAATGAGGTCAATCCTACTCTCCTCGAGGTTGCAAAGCCTTCATCCCGGAGCACGTCCGGGCGGCTCCGGCGGCGGCCAGAAACGATCGCCGACGCGATGATCCTCGCGATCGACCAGGGGACGACGGGGAAGCACCTGTCTGGTCTTCGACGAGCGCGCGGAGCCGCGTCGGCCGCGGCCTATCGCGAGTTCACCCAGCACTTCCCCAAGCCCGGTTGGGTCGAGCACGATGCCGGCAGAGATCTGGGAGGTCACGCGGACGGTCGCGGGCGAGGCGCTCGTTGACGCCGGCGTGCGCGCCGGCGAGCTCGCGGCGGTCGGGATCACCAACCAGCGCGAGACCGTGTGCGTCTGGGATCCCACGACGGGCGAGCCGCTGCACCGCGCGATCGTCTGGCAGGACCGGCGCACCGCCGCCCGCTGCGACGAGCTGCGCGAGGCCGGGCACGAGGCGCTGGTCCGCGAGCGCACCGGGCTGGTGCTCGACCCGTACTTCTCGGCGAGCAAGATCGAGTGGCTGCTCGAGCACGTCGAGGGCTTGCGCGAGCGCGCGCTGGCGGGCCGCGCGCTGTTTGGGACCGTCGACTCGTGGCTGATCTACAAGCTCACCGGGGAACATCTGACCGACGTCTCCAACGCCTCGCGCACGATGCTTACGACATCGGCGCCGGCCGCTGGGACGCGGATCTGCTGGAGCTCTTCGGCGTGCCGGAGCGCTCGCTGCCGCAGGTATGCCCGAGCGCGGGCGAGTTCGGTCGCACCGCGCCGGCGGCGCTGCACGGGCACGCGGTGCCCGTGGCGGGGGTCGCGGGCGATCAGCAGGCCGCGCTCTTCGGCCAGGCGTGCACTGATCCCGGGCATGGGCAAGAACACCTACGGCACGGGCTCCTTCGTGCTGCTCAACTGCGGCCACACCACCCCCGCGCCAGCCCGGGCCTGCTGGGAACGGTGGCGTGGGGCATCGGCGGCTCGCGCACTTATGCGCTGGAGGCTTCGATCTTCGTGACGGGCGCCGCGGTGCAGTGGCTGCGCGACGGTCTGGGAATCATCGCGCACGCGGCCGAGAGCGAGGCACTCGCGGCGTCGCTTGACTCCAACGAGGGCGTGTACTTCGTGCCGGCGCTGACCGGCCTCGGCTCGCCGCATTGGGATCCGCACGCGCGCGGGACGATCGTCGGCCTCACCCGGGGCAGCGGCAAGGCGCACCTGGCGCGCGCGACGCTGGAGGCGATCGCCTACCAGACGGTGGACGCCGTGCGCGCGATGGAGTCGGGGTCGAGCGAGCCGCTGCGCGAGCTGCGCGCTGACGGAGGCGCGAGCGCGAACCGCTGGCTGATGCAGTTCCAGGCCGACGTGCTCGGGTGCGCCGGTCGTGCTGCCCGAGGTGACCGAGACGACCGCGCTGGGCGCCGCGTACCTCGCTGGGGTGGGAGTGGGGCTGTGGAGCGTGAGCGATGTCGCGGCCGGGTGGCGCGAGCGGGTGCGTTTCGAGCCGCAGATGGGGGAGGAGGAGCGTGCTGAGCTGTTTGCGGGCTGGCAGGAAGCGGTGAAGCGGACGCTGACCGCTAGCGGTCGATAGAAAGTGAAGGTGTGAGGCACGCCCGGCGAGCAGCGCGCGGCGCTCGCGCGTAACCTTTGGCGTCCATGCGGCGTAGTGAAGTCAGGGTGCGCAACGCGCGAGCGAGACATACGACGGGGCGGGGAGCCACGCGATGAGCGACCTGGCGCCGATGCGCGAACAGGTCTACACCGACCCGCGCCCCAAGGAGCATTTCGACCGCTTCCACGAGCGCGCTCGCACGCGCGAACCGGACTGGGCCTATGAGCTCACGCGGCTGCTGACCTCGCTCTACGCGTACACGCTGCTGCGCGTGCGCTCGATCTCCTCCGAGCAGGTGCCCGGCCGCGGCGCGGTGATCCTCGCGCCGAACCACTTCTCGTTCATGGACCACTTCCTGATGGGTTGCTACATCCGCCGCAAGGTTCGCTTCATGGCCAAGTCGCAGCTGTTCAAGCCGCCGATGCAGTTCATCTACACCCACGGCGGTGTCTTTCCGGTGCGCCGCGGCGCGCGCGACGAAGAGGTCTTCACGACGGCCCGAACGATCCTCGGTCGCGGCGGCGCGATCACGATGTACTGCGAGGGCGGGCGATCGCGCACCGGCAAACTCGCCGAGCAGGCCAAGCGCGGCATCGGCCGCCTGGCGCTGGAGACCGGCGCGCCGGTCGTGCCGATCGCGATCCACGGCTCCTCGCGCATCCGCAACTGGAAGCGTCTGCGCTTTCCCAAGGTCACCGTCCAGTACGGGCAGCCGCTGCGGTGGAAGCCCATCGCCGAGCCGACCCGCGAGCAGCAGCAGGCCGTCGCCGACGAGATCCTGACGGAGATCCGGCGGCTGTACGCGGGTCTGGAGGAGCACGGCCGCAAGGGCGTACTCAGACGTGTGCGCGCGCAACGCCGCGCCAACGCCGCCGCGGCGACCTGAGCGTCGCGTCCGCTGAGCGTAGACCGCCGCTGAGCGTCCAGGCCGCTGAGCGTTCACGGCCGCATTTGCAGCGCGGGCTGCTCGGCGCTCGCGGGTGGAGCGTGCCGTGAGCGACCTTCGTTCGATGGTCCGCCGCGCGTGCGCGCGCGAGCGAAGCGTCGGGACTGGTGCGTATGGTTACGAGCACCGCGGTGGTCGGGTACACCCATCCAACTTCAACTCGCCGTACAGGGAGGCAAGCGTGGGTAGACAAGTAGACGTCGGTGCGGTCGTGCGTCGCACGTTCGAGATCTACGTCGACCAGGCTTCGGTGCTGATGCCCGCGGCCGCGGTCGTGTTCGTGATCAGCGGGATCTTCGGTGTCCTGCTGATCGCGGCCTCGCCCGCGCTGGCGATCGTCGCGTTCATCGTCAGCATCGTCGCGAGCACGCTCTTCACCGGCATGGTCGTGGAGCTGGTCGCGGATGTCCAAGACGGCAAGCGCGACGCGACGCCCGGGCAGCTCCTGCGCGCGGCGACGCCGGTGATCGGCAACCTGATCCTGGTGGGAATCGTGGCCGGCATCGGGATCGTGATCGGTTTCATCCTGATCATCATCCCCGGCCTGATCCTGATCACTATCTGGTCGGTCGCGGCCCCGGTGGTCGTGCTCGAGCGCCCCGGCGGCCTGCGCGCGCTGGGACGCAGCCGCGAGCTGGTCAAAGGCAACGGCTGGAATGTCTTCGCCGTGATCCTGCTGCTCGTGATCCTCGTAGGGGTTCTGAGCTTCATCATCGAGGCCGTCGCCAACTCGGCCGGAACCGGGGTCGGTCTCGTTGCGAGAGTCGTCGTCGGGATCCTCACCGCCCCGATCTCCTCGCTGGCGCAGGCGGTGCTCTACTTCCAGCTGCGCGGAAGCCCCGCGACGGAGACACCCGAGCCGGACCCCTCGGGCCCGTTCCAGGCCGGCGGGTTTCCACCGGCGGCACCGTGACGGTAGACGGCTAGCTCATCCCCAGGGCCTGCAGTGGGACCGCCCAAAGGTTGTCGCCGAATGGAAGCGTCCGCTCACCCGCGTAGAGGATCACGCCGCTGCGCAGACGTTTGCCGACGCGTTCGCGAAGGTGTGCCAGCCCGCGAAAGTCCTGCGCTCGGACGGTTGCGCTTGCCTTGACCTCTACACCGGCGATCTCGCCGGACGGACGCTCGACGATGACATCGACCTCGCGTTCGCCTTCGCGATAGTGCCAGAAGCTCAGCGGTTCGGATGACCACGATGCCTGTCGCTCGAGCTCAGTCGCGACGAATGTCTCGAACAGGGCGCCCGCGAGGCCGTCGTCCTCGTGCATGCGCTTCGCGTCCGCACCTACCAGAGCCGCGAGCAACCCGGGGTCGGAGAGATAGAGCTTCGGCGCCTTGATCTGACGTTGACCAAGGTTGACATGCCACGGCTGACGGATACGGATTAGGAACAGACGCTCGAGTACGCTGAGGTGCGCCTTGGCTGTCTTGCCGTCGATCCCAGCGTCGCGCGCTAGTGCGTCATAGCGGGCTAGCGATCCCGAGCGGGCCGCCAGAAGTCGAAGCAGAGTCCCGACTGACGCCGGGTCGTGCACACGTGAGGTGTCGACTACGTCCCGCTCGACGATCGATGTGAGGTAGCTCTCGAAGAACCTGACACGGGATGCCGGAGCCCGCTGGCGTGCCTCCGGGAAGCCGCCCGCAAGCAGCATCTCGGAGTATGTGTCGCGCCCTGTCGGTGCGCCGAGGACTCGCGGGATCTCGCTCGCGAACAGTCGGGTGAGGAAGTCCTCGCGCCGACCTGCGATCTCGCCCTGGGTGAAGGGCCAGAGCGTGAGGTAGTCGACACGGCCGGGCAGCGCGTCCGCGACGGTCGGGATGCGACGTAGATTCGCAGAGCCAGTCAGTAGGAACTGACCGGGTGTCGTGTCGCCGTCGAGACGCGACTTGATTGCAAGCAGCAGCTCCGGTGCGCGCTGAATCTCATCAATGACCGTGCGTCGCCCTAGTCCAGCGATGAAGCCCCGCGGGTCGCCAACCGCGAGCGAGCGGGTGGGCTCGTCGTCGAGCGTGAGATAGTCGGCTGGAAGTCGGTCGGCGGCGAGCATGCGCGCGAGTGTGCTCTTGCCGGCCTGGCGCGGGCCGAGCAGCGCGACGGCCCGCGAGTCCTGCATCGCATCCACAACGGAGTCCGCGAGACCGCGATTAATCAGTGTCATCTAGGGCATTTACGTCTGCAAATCCGGAAAATTAATGGCGATAACTCGGAGAATAGCATCCGCTAACTCGGAAAATTATGTCAGCTAGCTCGGAAGCCCAACGACGCCGATGTCGATGGCGGCGTAGCTCGCGCCGGGTGTCCGGGTGGGGGCGATAGGGTGCGGACCGCGTGAGCTCGCCTGAGACATCCGCCGCCCCGCTGCTGCGCGCCGATCTCCTGCAGGGCGTTGCGGTGCTCGTCGCCGGCGCCTGCGGAACACCGCTCGGTGGGGTGCTGGCAGCGGAGGTGCGCAAGACCTGCGCCATGCTCGGAGCATTGGTCTCCAGCTGCACGCTCGGCACCGGTCCGCTAGAGGCCGACGGCGAAGCCGCGCTCGACGCCGTTATCGCTGCTGTCGGTGAGCAGGGTGGGCTCGACCTGCTCGTGGTCGACGGCGCGGGACTCTACGCCGAAGCGCTCGCGCAGAGTGGGAATGGGCACGCCGCGCTGCGCGCTTGCATGGACGTTGCCTGGAGTGCGACACACGCGGCCGTCAACCAGGCGTTCCTGCAGGCGCCCGAGCCGCGCGGGCGCGTTGTATATCTAGCTCCGGCGCCCAATGCCGGCGAGCACGCGTCGGCCGCGTGCGCGGGCTTCGAGAACCTCGCACGCACGCTCTCGACGGAGTGGGCGCGCTACCAGATCACTACAGTCGCGATCGCTCCCGGCGTCACCACCTCTGCGCAGGATGCGGCGGCACTCGTCGCCTACCTCGCGTCGCCCGCCGGTGCGTACTTCTCGGGCTGCCTACTCGATTTGGGCGGCGCCGCACATAGCTAGAAGGCCGGCCCGCCGTCGGGTCGAGCAGGCCGGCACCTCCACCGGCACCTCCGACCGGGGACTCCGACAGCCACTGCATCGGAGCCCCCAGCGGAGGCGAGGCGCTCAGCCGGTCATCCCCCCGAACATCCCACCGGTGATGTGCAGCGTCTGGCCGTGCACGTAGTTCGACCACGGGCTGCAGAGGAAGAAGACGCCGCCGGCGGCCTCCTCGGGACTCGCCGGACGCCCAAGCGGGATCAGCATCGAGGCCATCTGGCGCAGCTGATCGGGGATCCCGAGCTGGATTTTCTCGCCGTCCTTCTCCATCGTGTTGGCGTCGTCCTTGGACTGCGTCAGGCGCGTGTCGATGAAGCCGAAGGCGACCGCGTTGACGTTGATCTTGAACTGGCCCCACTCCTTGGCGAGCGTCTTGGTGAGGCCCACCACGCCGGCCTTCGCGGCCGAGTAGTTGGCCTGGCCGGGGTTGCCGAAGGTACCCGAGGTCGAGGAGACATTGACGACCTTGCGGAACACCTCCCGGCCCTCGTCGCGCTCGGCCTTCGCGGGCTCGCGCAGGTGCGGCGCGGCGGCGCGCAGCACGCGGAAGGGCACGACCGTGTGAATGTCGAGCATCGCCTGGAAGTGCTCGTCGGTCATCTTGTGAATCGGCGCGTCCAGCGTGTAGCCGGCGTTGTTGACGATGATGTCGATCTTGCCGAAGGCATCGACGGCGGTCTGGACGAGCTGGTCGGGCACGCCGGGCTTCGTAAGGTCGCCGGCGAAGACCGCGGTCTCGCCCGCTATCTCCTCAGCGGCCTGCTTGGCGATGTCTCCGTCGAGATCGTTGATGAGCACCTGCGCGCCGTGCTCGGTGAGCAGTTCTGCGGTGGCGCGCCCGATGCCGCGCGCGGACCCGGTGACGATGGCGGACTTGCCGTCGAGTACTCCCATGGTTTTTGTGGCTCCTTTCGGTGGTTCGCGCGCCGGAGGTTATCCGTCGCGACCGTCCGGAGGAGCGGCGCTGGCTCGCGTGGTGCGCGCGCGAGCGCCTCGCGGAGTCACCGCGCCGCGCGTGTTTCGACGAGCGTCGCGCGGTGCCCCTCAGGACCGAGGTGGTGGGCCCGGGGCGCCCGGCGAGGTGACGGGCGGCGTGGCCGGTCGCGATGATCGTGCCGAAGTCCTGCGTGTAGAGCCCGCCGGCCTGTCCTTCGGCCAGCGTGGCGGGTGGGTGCGGCGAGACACCGACGCCGGTTTCGCGATAGCGCGCGTCGAGGATGTTCGCGCGGTGGCCCGGAGAGGCCATCCAGGCGTTCACGATCGACTGCGGGCTCGCCAGCCACAGCGTGCCCCAGGCGATGTTCTCGCCGACTTCGTACCCCACGCGCGCGCTGTAGATGTAGCCGCTCGCACGAATCCGATCCAGCGGCGACTGGCCGTTGGGGGCGATGTGCGAGAAGTAGTCCTCGCTGGCCATGTCTTCACTGTGGCTCTGCGCGGCGTGTGCGAGCTTCGCATTTGGTTGCAGGGCGCTCTCGCCGTGCGCTTCGCGTTCCTGGTTGATCAGGCAGAGGATCGCCGCGCGGATCAAGCCGAGGTTGCCCGGCTGAGGCGTCAGGCCCGCGTTGGGGCAGGCGCTTGCGGCACGCGCGCGCACCGCGGACGCCTGGGCTGAGGGTGCCGCGCTCGCGATCGTCGCCGGCTTGGCCGCGGACGGCGAGACTTGCGCTACCAGGAGGACGATCGTGCAACTCAGCAGGACGGCCACAGCGCGCGACGTTGCGGTACGGGCTCTTGCCACGACTGCTGCATCGGCGCTAATAGAGGTGAACCTGAGTGGTGACGCTCAGGTTTGGACATGTTTGCCGCTCACGCGCGAGGTCGCGTAGTTATCGCGTGGCCCGCGGTGGCAAATCACCTATCGGCAGGCGTTTGCGACTGGGGCCTGCTCTGCAAGCGACGGTGCAGCGGCCATCGCGGATGCACCCCGCGGGCAGCCACGGCGAGCTCACCGTGCAGACATCGTGCGGCTCGCGGCGCGCGTGAGCGAACACTACGATCTACGCCTACTTGAGCGTTACCTCATCACCGACAGACGCCGCTATCGAGGCCACCCTGCGCGAGGTCGTGGAGGCGCTCGCCCCGATCGAGCGCACACCCTGCTCGCCCGGCGAGCGCGAGGCTGCCGAGTGGCTCGCCGAGCGCTTGCGCCAAGTCGAGGGGGTCGCTGTCGCGCTCGAGGACGAGCCCTCGTGGGGGATCTTCCAACCGACGCTGACCGGACTCGGCGTCGCGGGGATGCTCGCCGCCGCGCTCGTCTTGCGTGGCCGCCGCGCGCGCGGCGGGCTGCTCGCGGCGGCGACGCTCGCGGGCATCCTCGACGAGGCCGACAACGGGCCGCGCATCCTGCGGCGCTTTGTGCGCCGCCGGCGCACGACCGTCAACCTGATCGCACGCGCCGGTGACCCCGAGGCGGCGGCAACGCTCGTCGTGCTCGCCCATCACGACGCGCCCAAGACCGGGCGCCTGTTCGACCAGACGCTGCAACGACGCCTCTACGAGCGCGCGCCGCGGCTGATCGAACACTTCAAGACGCCGCCGCCGCAGTGGTGGTTCGGTCTCTCCGGGCCACTCGCGACGCTGGCGGGGGCGATCGGGGGCCGCCGCGCGCTCGCGCGCGCGGGCTTTGCGATCGGAGCGGTCGGCACGGCGCTGCTGGCCGACATGTGGCGCAGCCCGACCGTCGCGGGCGCCAACGACAACCTCTCCGGCGTCGCCGCGCAGGTTGCGCTCGCCGAGCTGCTCGCCGCCGAGCCGATCCCGGGTTTGCGGGTGCTGCTCGTCTCCTGCGGCGCCGAGGAGACCCTCCAGGACGGCATCCGCGCATTCATGGCGACGCACCGCGAGGAGCTCGCGCCCGAGCGCACCTGGTTCGTGAACCTCGACACCGTCGGCTCGCCGCACCTCGTGCTGCTCGAGGCCGAGGGACCGGTGCGGATGGAGTACTACGCCGGCCCCTGGCTGCGCGACCTCCTCGCCGAGTGCGCCGCGCAGCTCGGCGTCGAGCTCTGGCGGGGCTACCGCGCGCGGGCCTCGACCGACAGCGTGATCCCGCACCGCGCCGGCTACCCGATCGCGACGCTCGTCTCGATGACCGACTGGCGCGCGCCCGCCAACTACCACCTGCCCAGCGACGTGCCCGAGAACCTCGACTACGGAACCGTGCGCGACACGACGCGGCTCGTCTTTGCCGTGGCCGTGGCGCTCGTGCGGCGCGCGGCGCAGACCGCGGCCGGCGCGTAGGCCGCGCCTACAACGCGCGCAGCGCCGGCAGCAGCTCGCGCTCGGCCCACCCGATGAACTGTTCCTGCTGATCGGCGCCGATCTGCAGCAGCGCGATCTCGTCGAAGTCGGCGTCCAGGAACGCGCGGATCTTCGCGACGTGCTCCGCGACGTCCGGCCCGCAGGCGATCCACTCGGCGACCCGCGCCGGTGCGACCGTCTCGGTGGCCCCTTCGAAGGCGTTGGGGTTGGGCAGGTCGGCGTTGACCTTCCAGCCCAGTCCGGCCCAGCGGAATTGCTCGTGCGCGCGGCGCACCGCGCGCTCGCGGTCCTCGTCGTAGGCCAGCGCGACGAGGCCCACGCGCGGCTTGCCGGCGCCGCCGGCCGCGTCGAACAGCTTCCCCAGCTCCGGCTTGGGCTCGTCGGCGACGAGCACATCCGCGTAGCGCCCCGCCAGCCGGCACGCATCCGGGCCCGAGGCCGCGATTCCGATCGCGACGCGCTCGTCGGGCAGATCCCACAGCCGCGCGGAGTCGACGTCGAAGTGGCTGCCGTGGAAGTTGACGCACTCGCCGTCGAGCAGTGCGCGGATGATCTGCACGGCCTCCGCGAACATCCGATGGCGTGTCCCGACCGACGGCCAGCCGCGGCCGATGACGTGCTCGTTGAGGCACTCGCCCGCGCCCAATCCGAGACGAAAGCGGTTGCCCGAGAGGATTTGCACCGTCGCCGCCTTCTGCGCCACGACGACCGGGTGGTAGCGCAGGATCGGGCACGTCACCGTCGTCATCAGCTCGATCCGCTCCGTCGCCTGCGCGACCGCGCCGAGCACCGCCCACGCGTAGGGCGAGTGGCCCTGCGCGGCGAGCCACGGCTGGAAGTGGTCGGAGATCGTCGCGAACTCGAAGCCCGCCGCCTCGGCGATGCGCGCGTCTCCCACCAGCTGGTCGGGCCGCGATTGCTCGCACATCAGTGTGTAACCGAAGCGCGCCACGCGGCGGTCTCTATAGCGCCAGCAGGCGCCCGAGGATCTCGCGCATGATCTCGTCGCTGCCGCCGCCGATCGGGCCCAGGCGCGAGTCGCGTGCGGCGCGCTCGATCCAGTACTCCTGCATGTAGCCCGCGCCGCCATGGATCTGCAGGCACGCGTCCATCAGCTCGAAGGACGCTCGCTGCGTGAGCAGCTTCGCCATCGTGACCTCCTTCAGCGGTTCCTCGCCCGCGACGAAGCGGCGCAGCGCGTCGTAGGTCACGCAGCGCGCCGTGTACGCGCTGGTCGCGAGGTCCGCGAGCTTATGGCGGATCGCCTGGTGCTTTGAGAGCGGGCGCCCGAAGGTCTGGCGCTCGCGCGCGAACTCCGCCGTGCGCTCCCACGCGAGGCGCATCGCGCCGACCGCGCCGAGCGCCATCGCCAGGCGCTCCCACTGGAAGTTGGCCATGATCAGCCTGAAGCCCTCGTGCTCGGCGCCGAGCAGGTTCTCGCGCGGGACGAAGACCTCCTCGAAGGCGATCGTCGCGGTGTCCGACGCGTTCCAGCCCATCTTCTTGAGCTTCGCCGAGCTGACGCCCTCGCCGCGCTCGACGATCAGGAACGAGATCCCGTGGTGGCCGCCCTCTTCGGTCGTCTTGACGGCGGTCACGATGAAGTGCGCGCGGACGCCGTTGGTGATGTAGGTCTTCTCGCCGTTGAGCACCCAGCCGCCGTCGACCGCGCTCGCGCGCGTGCGCAGCGCCGCGACGTCCGAGCCCGCGTCGGGCTCGGTGATCGCCAGCGCCCCGATCCGCTCGCCGCGGATCGCCGGCACGAGATAGCGCTGCTTGTGCTCCTCGCTGCCGAACTTCCAGATCGGCGGTGTCGCGATGTTGACGTGCGCGCCGATTCCCGCCGCGGTGCCGCCCGAGCCGATCCGCGCGAGCTCCTCGACGAGCACCGCCTCGTGCAGGTAGTCCCCGCCCTGCCCGCCGTACTCGGTCGGGTACTTCAGGCCCAGCAGGCCCTGCGCCGCGAGCTGCGGGAAGACCTCGTTGGGGAACCATTCCGCGTCCTCCCACTGTTGTGAGTACGGCGCGAGCTCGCGGTCGAGGAAGCCGCGGATCGATTCGCGCAGCTCGTCGTGCTCGGCGGTGAAGGGTGGGTCGGGCATCGGAGTGGGTGAGGCTAGCGCGCCGAGAGCTCGACGTGTTCGTCTATCGCTTGACATGACGTGACAGCTGTGGTTATGATGATCCTGCCCTAGCTGAGAGTCATGCTAGTGGCAGACATAGGGTCTGGTTTGGGTCAATCTTCGTGGTCGACCTTTGCGAGTGCTGATGGGGATAGTTGGGAGAGGGCCGGGTCGTTTTTCCGATGAGGGAGTTTGGTTAGCGTGGTTTCTGCAGAGAGATGCGTTATGGGGATGTGCGCGGCTCGGGAGGGCCGTGTATCTAGATGCGTCAGCAGCCTGACGCATCTCTCTCTCTCTCTCTCTCTCTTGGCCTCGCCGGCTAGCCGCTAGATCTCCGCGTCGCGGCGCTGCGGCGCCGCGTATGTGGCGCGGTGCGCGCGCCGGGTCGGCGCGTGAATACGCTTTGCACACGCCGCTGTCCGCGGTATGTCGGACCGCCGATCTGTGCGCGTCGTGGGGATGGGGCTAGTGGTGCGCGCCGCGCAGCATCGGGTGGCGCGCGAGGCGCCCGCAGCCGGCCAGTCCCGGGTGCGGGTTGGCGCGACCGGCGCGCGCGCGGATGAGCAGCGGCGCCCCGGACGTGCTGCTGCCCGCGGGGGCGTGTTGCCCGAGCGGGTCGCGGAGATTCAGCGCTCGCGGTTGTTGGCGGGTGCGGTCAGTGCGATCGAGGAGCACGGCTATACACGCACGACGGTCGCCGACATCACCTCGCGAGCACGGGTCTCAAGGCGCACGTTCTACGAGCTCTTCGACAACCGCGATGAGTGTCTGGAGGCGTTGATCGATGAAGTCGTCGGACTGGTCGGGGAGGAGCTCCTCGCAGCGGCCCTGGACAGCTTGCCGTGGCTCGAGCGCGTGCGCGGCGGCCTGCTGGTGATTCTTGGGTTCTTCGACCGCGAGCCCGCGCTCGCGCGCGTGTGTGTCGTGCAGGCGCTGCGTGGCGGCCCCGGTGTGCTCGAGCGTCGCGAGGCGATCCTTGCGTGTCTGGCCGGCGTTCTGAACGAGGGCCGCGATCACGGCGCGCGCGGCGCGCAGATCAGCAGCTTGACGGCCGAGGCGCTGGTCGGCGCGACGTTCGGGATCGTGCACGCCCGGCTGCAGCGCCACGAGCCTGAGCCGCTGATCGGCCTGCTGGGCGAGCTGATGGGGTTGATCGTACTGCCCTACCTCGGCGCCGCCGCCGCGCGCCACGAGCAGGCCCGAGCACGCGAGCTACTCCCACCCAACGTTGCCGTGTACCCCTTGGCGCAGGGTGCGGTGCGCGATCCGCTGGCGGACCTGCCGATGCGCGTCACGTATCGCACCGCACGGGTGCTGGAGTGCATCGCCGAGCAGCCCGGCGTCTCAAACCGCGGGGTCGCCGACCGCGCCGGGGTCTCCGACCAGGGGCAGATCTCAAAGCTGCTCGCGCGCCTCGAGCGCCTCGGTCTGGCTGCCAACCGCAGCGTTGGGCACGCCAAAGGCGAGCCCAACGCCTGGGAGCTGACACCGCTCGGCAGCCAAGTCACCCGCCGCCTACGCGGCCCCGGCCCACGTCCAAAGGCCAGCCAACCATGAGCTTTGTGTCCCGTCATCGTCACCTGATCGAGGGGCCGCTCCCCTCTGCTTTGGAGGAAGCGAAATGTCCTTGAGAAATCAAAAGCCCCTGATCCTCGCCAGTCACACGCCGCTCGCGCTCGGCCTGCTCGTGCTGTGCGCCCTCGCGGGCCTGTTCGTCATGCCGCTTGCGTCGGCGTGGGCGAGCGCCGAATATGTCCCCGCCGGGACGTTCGCAAGCGAAGGCTCCGGCAACGGCCAGCTCATCGAACCCGCCGGCGTGGCGGTGAACGACTCGACTGAAATCGTGCCCAGCGCGGGAGACGTGTACGTCGCCGACAAGGGCAACAGTCGCGTGGAGCGCTTCAGCGCCGCCGGCGCCTATCTCGGGAGCTTCGACGGCAGCGGCACGTTCGAAGCGGAAGGCAAAACGGTCAAAGGCACGCCGGCGCCGACCGGGCGGCTCGGCGGCCCGGCGTTCATCGCCGTCGACGATTCGGGCAAGCCGACCTTGGAAGATCCCTCGGTCGGCGAGGTCTATGTGGTAGACGCCGAACACAAGGCGATCGACAAGTTCGCTGCCAACGGCGAATACCTGGCGCAGCTAACCGAAGGGAATGGATCTCGGTTCCAGTCGATCGGCGGCATCGCGGTCGACTCCGCCGGGAATCTCCTGGTGCTGGAAGACGCCGCGATCTCCGTTTACGAATTCAGCGACACCGGCAGCTTCTTGGGACGTTCGTTCTATGTGGAAGCGCCGAGTCCCAGTGGCCTGGCGGCCGATTCCGCCGGTGACGTCTACGCGGTCGGGAGAGTCGCCGGTCCCGAAGGCTTCCTCAAGCGGACGCCCGCCGGCGAAGGGGTGAAGATCGCCGAAGGCGCCGGCGTGAGCGCGTTCGCGGTGGACCGCTCCTCGAATGACGTGCTGGTAGACAGGGAAAACGTCGTCGAACTGTATGGACCCTACGGCGAACCGCCTTTGAACCCCGTGCAGAGGTTCCCCGGTGAAAGCGAAGAAGGGCTGCGGGGATCGCACGGCATCGCGGTGAACAGCGCGACGCATACCGTGTACGTCAGCCGGGCCGGCGCGGGCGATGTGGCGGTGTTCGACTATTTGCTGCTGCCCACGGTCCGTACCGAACGCGCGGCACAGGTGAGCGAAACCGCGGTGTCGGCGAGCGGGACGATCACGCCGGAAGGCGAAGCGATCACCGAATGCGCATTCGAATTCGGGACCGAAACGTCCTATGGGCAAAGCGTGCCGTGCACGCAGACGGCTGGCGAAATCAACGCGGCCAGCAAAGGCGGGACGACGCCGGTCGCGGTGAGTGCCGAAATTTCGGGTCTACAGGCACGTACGGCCTACGACTTCCGCCTGCGGGCGGCGGACGGGCATGGAGCGGCGCACGGCGGCAACGAAGCGTTCTACACGTTCGGCCGTCCCGCGGTGGAACACGAGATCGTCCAAGGTGTCGGTGCGAACGAAGCGAGCGTCAGCGCGGAAATATCTCCAGGCGGCGAGCCCGCCAGCTATCGCGTGCAGTATGGAACGAGCAGCGTCGAAGAACACTCGACACCGGAAGTCAGCGCGGGCTCCGCACGCGCGCCGGTCGATGTGGCCGTCGAGCTGACCGGTCTTGAAGCCGGCGTCTCCTACCACGCTCGCGTGCTCGCCTCGAACCGGTCCGGTGTCAGCACCGGCGAAGAGGTCTCCTTTACGACCAACAAAGCACAGGTCGTCAGCGAAGCGCCGGGGGGCTCGACGTGTCCCAACAGAACGTACTCGGGCTTCAACACGGCGCTGCCCGACTGTCGTGCATACGAACTCGTGTCCAATCCGATCGACGAAGCCTATTTGCCCCTCTACGACGAGCCCGGCTCCTATGGCAACGGCACCGGAGAACTGGTTGGCCCCAGCTACGCCCCCATCAGGGCCGCCGATACCGGTGAAGGGCTGCTGTACGTGGGAGGGGAATCTGATTCAGGCGTAGGCGGTAGCGGTGCGACGAGCAACGGCAACGGAAACCAATATCTGGCGACCCGTGGCGCTCATGGCTGGACCGCGAAGGACATCTCGCTTCCGACCAATGCGGAGGAAGGCGTCGTCGAATTCACGGGGGCTTCCAAGGACTTGTCGGTGCAAGTGCTGAGTGCATCACAGCCGGTGGAAGGCGTACCGCCGAACATCGCAGCTTGTCGCGCGACGATCTACTCGCAGGACGCAAGCGGGCTGCGCCCATTGGTCACGATGAACCACGGATCAAGCGCGTGTGGAGGAGAACCGGCGGACATCGCCAACGATGAACACATCCTCTTCGAATCCACCGGAGCCTACACACCCGAAGCAAAGCCGGAGCAAATGGAAAATATGGGCGGCAATCTCTACGACTCGGTGAAAGGGGTCGTCCATCAGGTGAATGTTCAGCCCGATGGGGAACTGGAAAATGAGCCGACGGCGACCTTTGGGGTCAACCTCGAAAGCGGTAGATTCTCGACGGCAGGAACCGTCGACCGGCTCGGCGATACGAATTCCGACGGGTCGCGCATCATCTGGACGCAGCTCCAAGGGCAGGGCGCTGAAGTCCGCCCCAAGGCCCTCTACGTCCGTGAAAACGACACCCAGCAACAGAGCCCGGTGGTCGGCGGGCGATGCACCGACCCGAGCGACGCCTGCACGGTGCAGCTGGATGCCCCGCAAGGCGGCTCGGGAAGCGGTGGCGAAGGGCTCTTTTGGGCCGCGGCCGACAATGGCGCAAGGGTCTTCTTCACGGATTGCCAGAGGCTGACAGAAGGATCGACGGCGCATCCAGAAGCAGCCTGTACACACAGAGAAGCGCAATACGAGCAACCGTCGCTCACCGGAAGCGACCTATATGAATACGACTTCGACAAGCCGATCGGCGAGCGCCTCAGCGACCTGACCGTGGATCACGCGCCCCAGGATCCGCTGGGGGCCGATGTGCAAGGCGTGGTTGGAGCGAGCGAAGATGGATCGTACGTGTATTTCGTTGCTCACGGCGTGCTCGCCGGGAGCAACGTCGAAGGCGAGACACCGGCGGCCGGCCAGCCAAATCTCTACGAGTGGCACGACGGCACGACGATCTTCGTGACGACGCTATCGCCCAGCGACGATGAAATCGAGCAGGCCGTCGACGCTGATGTCGCGGTCGGCTCGTGGCGATTCGATCCCGGTATGCGCTCGGCCGAGGTCGCTCCGAGTGGGAGTGGTGTCGCGTTCGTCTCGCGACTGGAACTCACCGGCTACAAGAGTGACGTGCCCGAGCTGTTCGTCTTTCAGACGAGCACGGGGAGAATCACATGTGCGTCATGCAGTCCGACAGGTGCGCCGGCGGTGCCGCTTGCCGGCAGGGTGAGCCTTCCCGGCGCGACCGTCCCGACAAGCAATCAAGGAGCATACATGGCGCAGTGGGTGGCGGATCGCGATGGGACGCAGGTGTACTTCATGACAGCGCAACCACTGGTGGCCAGTGACACGAATGGGTTGCAGGACGTCTACGAGTGGCGTAGCGACGGGTCCGATGGCTGTGCGCAGGCGGCGGGATGCGACTCCCTGCTCTCGACGGCGGAACAGTCGAGCAACGCGTATCTCATCGACACCGCCGTGGATGGTCGCGACGTGTTCTTCACCACTGCGTCGGCGCTGACGCGCAGCGGCGAGGGCGAACGGTTGAAGGTCTACGATGCGCGTGTCGATGGCGGATTCCTGGAACCTTCGACGACGTGCTCGGGGACGGGATGTCAGGGCGCGCCCCCGTCGCTGCCGATCTTCGCGACGCCCGCCAGCGCCACCTTCAACGGTGTCGGGAACTTCGAACCGGCGCCGCAAACCGCACCCAAGCCGAAACCGAAGACCAAACCGAAGAAGGCCGTGCGGTGCACAAAAGGGAAGCGGCGGGCCCAGGCGCGCTGCCGGCGTCGCAGAGGCGCCGGCCGTAAAAAGCGCTCTAGCCACAGCTCGCGTAAAGGAGGGGTGCGATAATGCGTATGCTCAAGCTGTCGATTTCGTTGGTGACGGTGGCGCTGTGTCTCGCGTGTGCGTCGACGTCGGCGTGGGCCGCCCCGGGCTGGGGCTTGAACGCGCTCACGCGACCGAGCTACCTGCGGCCGGGCGGCCTCGGCGTGATCCTGATCAGGCCGATCAACAACGGCCCGACTGGCAGCAGCGGGTCGGTCACCGTGACCGATGTGCTGCCGCCGGGCATGACCGCCACGGTCGCGGGCGCCGGCAGCGCACTCACGGAAGGTGAGCCGGTCGGAGAAGCTCTCCCTCAGCTCACCGACGAATGGCAGTGCTCGGGCGATGGCACCGATGGAGCGGTCGCCGGCGCTCACGTCGTCAGCTGCGTGAACAATCCGGCGAAGCTGCCGAGCATCGAAGGCGGCGGCGGCACCGACGCGACTCCTGAGATCGAGATCGGTGTGCGAGCGCCGGCCGTGGCAGGCACGCTTGGACAGCCCAACAGGGTGACGATCGCCGGCGGCGGCGCGCCGGCGACCACGAGCACGAAGGATCCAGTAGTCGTCAGCGCGGAACCGGCTCCGTTCGGGTTCACGGTGGACGCATGGTTCACCAACGAAAACGGCACCGTCGACACGCAAGCCGGCTCACACCCGTACGAGGCCACGTTCGCGCTCGACTACAACACACGCACCGAAAGGGTCATCGGTGCCGTCGCTGACGCCGGCGGTGAACCACGGAACCTGACGATCAACCTGCCGCCGGGATTGATCGGAGACCCGTACGCGCTTGTACGGTGCACGCAAGTCCAATTCAATGAGGAACGGTGCCCGGCCGACTCGCAGATTGGGCTGCTGAGCGCAGAAGCGCCGGGCGATTTTTTCCTCGGTTACGAAAACCTCGAACGTGTCACGCCGGTTTTCAATCTGGTGCCGCCGCCGGGCGAGCCGGCGCAGCTCGGGTTCCAGATTGCCGCGATACCGACAGACATTGGAACCTTTGTCAGCAGTGGCGGCAACTACGCCCTGAAAAGCGAGGCGCTCAACATCCCGCAGAAGGCGGTGACCAGCAATGTGCTGACGGTGTGGGGGGAGCCCGGCAATCCGAGCCACAATCGGTGGCGCATCGGCGGCCTGTCGACAAACCTCCCAGAAAAGCCGTTCCTGACGCTGCCGACCTCGTGCGAAGTGCCCCAGGAGATCACGGCGAGCTTGAACTCGTGGGAACACCCGAGCGAAGTCGCAAGCGCTAGCTTCCTGACGCACGACCAGAATGACGAACCGATCGGCTTCACGGGCTGCGGGTCGCTCGGGTTCAACCAGACGTTGTTCACCGAACCGGACACCGCCGACGCCGATACGCCCGGTGGCGTGAGCGCGGGAATCGAATCGAGGGTCGGCGCGATCGAAAACCCGGAAGGGTTGGCGAACACCTACCTCAAGCATGTGACCTTCAAGCTGCCTCCCGGGTTCGCGATCAACCCGGGGCAGGGCGCGGGGCTCGAAGCCTGCTCGTTCGCGCAGAGCGGGATCGGCGTCGAAGACACGATCGAAGAACCACTCAAGGGCGAACCGCGCTGCCCGAACGCCTCCAAAGTCGGGACCGACGAAGCCGAACTGCCGGTCCTCGCGCATCCGCTGCGGGGGAACATCTATGTGCTGCCCTCCGAGCCGCCGCATCTGCTGCTGCTGTTCGCGCTCTCCGGAGAAGGAGTCAGCGCGAAGCTCATCGCGCGCGTGGAAATGAACGAAGCAGACGGTCAGCTGACCGCCAACTTCGGCGAACCGATCACGCCGCAGGAAGAAGCCGAAGACCCGACCTTGAAAGAACTGAAAGGGCACCTGCTGTTGCCACAGGCTCCCGTGACCAACTTCCGCGCCTCGTTCAGTGGCGGCCCGCAGGCGGCGGTCTCGGGTCCGACGCAGTGCGGGATCTACGCGGCCGAAGGAGAATCGGTGCCGTGGGCCTCGCCGTTCGTGCCGGCGAACTTCCCCGCGAGCATCATCGCGATCGAACACGGTGTGGACGGCGGTCCCTGCCCACCCTCGCCGCTGCCCTACACGCCGGAAATGATCGCGGGCTCCACGACCGACCAAGCTGGCGGCTTCAGCGACTTCAGCCTGCTGCTGAGAGTGCCCGACGACCAGCAGCGGACCTCCTCGCTGCAGTTCAAAATCCCCGAGGGGCTTGCAGGGATGATCGCCAAGATCCCGCTCTGCCACGAACAGCAGGCCAACGAAGGCACCTGCTCGCAAGCGTCGCAGATCGGGCACGCAACCGTGCAGTCCGGGCCCGGGCAATATCCGCTCGTGGTGCCCCAGCCCGGCCAGCCGCCGGCGCCGATCTACCTGACCGAAGGCTACAAGGGCGCGCCGTTCGGCCTGTCGGTCGTGGTCCCGATCCACGTCGGGCCGTTTACCTTGAAAACACAGGTCGTGCGCGCGAAGGTCGAAATCAACCCGATCACGACCGAAATCACGATCACGACGGATCCACTGCCGCAGTACGTGGCGGGGATCCCGACCGATCTGCGCACGATCGACACCGTGATCGACCATCCGGAATTCATCTTCAACCCCACGGGTTGCGAACCCGAGCAGTTCGCCGGCACGGCCTATGGCAGCGAAGGCGCCGCGGCGCCGATCTCGAGCCACTTCCAGATGGGCTCCTGTCGTGCGCTGAAGTTCCAGCCCAACTTCAAAGTGTCGGTCTCCGGCAGAACCTCCCGCGCCGACGGCGAGAGCCTGACAGCGAAGATCGTCTACCCGGCGGGCAACCTCGGCCACAACCAGGCGAGCAGCCAGTCTAACGTCCACTACGTCAAGGTCGAACTGCCCAAGCGGCTGCCCTCGCGGCTGACGACGCTGCAGAAGGCGTGCACCGCGACACAGTTCGACAGCAATCCCGCCGGGTGTCCCGCGCAGTCGATCGTCGGGCACGCCACTGCCGTCACGCCGGTGCTGCCCGTCCCTCTCAGCGGCCCGGCATACTTCGTGTCCAACGGCGGCGAAGCGTTCCCGAACCTGATCGTCGTGCTCCAGGGGTACGGCGTCACCGTGCACCTCGTCGCGGACACGTTCATCAGCAAGAAGGGGATCACCAGCAGCACCTTCAAGCAGGTTCCCGACGTGCCGATCCAGAGCTTCGAACTGACCCTCCCCGAGGGCCCCTACTCGGCGCTCACCGCGAACGGCAACCCCTGCAAAGGCAAGCTCACGATGCCGACGCGCTTCATTGCGCAGAACGGCGCCGAACTCAAGCAGAACACGCCGATCGCAGTCACCGGGTGCAAGAAGGCCAAGCAGAAGAAAGCCGCGCATAGAAAGGCCAAGCGCACACGCCGCCACGTGCGCCGCTGAGGTTGCCCGGCCCGCGCGTGCGCGTCCCGATCGCGAGCTTCGAGCTGAACCTCCCCGCGCGCCACGACTTCCGTGGCCGCGAGCACCCGCCGCAGGGCGTCGGCCAGCAGGGCGCCGCCGATCCCGCGGCCGTGCAGCGAGTCGTCGAGCGCCTGCCGCGCGAGCAGCACCGCTGGTATCTGTCGCGGTCCGCCCCGTCCGAGCCGGTACGTATAGGGGACGACTGCGTCAAGATGTAAGCGCAAGCCGCGCGTTGGGCGGCAATGGCAGGACGGCCGCGCGCCGCGACTCGCTCTCCCTGCTGTACCGGCAGGCGCATGCGCCTGCCGGCCGGAGGGTGCATGCACCCTCCGGGGGAGGGCCGCATGCGGCCCTCCCGTCCCTCGATTTAGAGCCCGTACGAGCGCCCGATGACCTCGAGCATGATCTCGTCGGTGCCCGCGCCGATGCGGTTCAGGCGCAGGTCGCGCCACGCGCGCTCGACGCCGTACTCGCGCATGTAGCCCGCGCCGCCGTGGATCTGGATGCACTCGTCCGCGACCTCCACCGCGATTCGCGACGCGTAGAGCTTGGCCATCGATATCTCGCGCACCGGGTAGTCGCCGTTCTGCTGGCGCCACGCCGTCATGTAGACCATCTGACGCGCCGTCTCGATCTTCGTCGCCATCTCCGCGAACTTGTGGCGGATCACTTGGAATTTGCCGATTTCGCGGCCGAACGCCTTGCGCTCTTTTGCATATGTCAGGGTCCGCTCGAACACGCGCTGCGCGCCCGCCACCGAGCCCGCCGCGCCGATCAGGCGCTCGCCCTGGAGCTCCCACATGATGTGGTAGAAGCCGCGGCCCACCTGGCCGAGCACGGCGGACTCCGGCACGCGCACGTCCTGGAAGGCCAGCAGCGCCGTGTCCGAGGCGTGCATGCCGAGCTTCTTGAGCTTCTGCTCGCGGATCACGCCCGGCGCGTCCATCGGCACCAGGAACAGCGTGAAGCCGTCGTAGCCCACGTCCGGGTCGGTCTTCGTCACCAGCACGATCACGTCCGCGCGGTGGCCGTTGGTGATGTACGTCTTCGAGCCGTTGATCACGTATTCATCGCCGTCTTTCACCGCGCGCGTCTTGATCCCCGCGACATCCGAGCCCGCGTCCGGCTCGGTGATGCCCAGGCACAGGATCTTCTTGCCTTCGATCGCCGGTTGCGCCCACTCGCGCTTCTGCTCCTCAGTGCCGAACGCCAGGATCGGCGGCATCGCCATATCCGTCTGCACCGCCACGCCCATCGCCAGGCCACCGCTGTTCGCGTGTCCGATCTCCTCCGCCAACACCAGCGCGCTGTAGTAGTCCCCGCCTTGCCCGCCGTACTCCTCCGGCTTGTCCAGGCCCAGGAAGCCCAGCTCGCCCATGCGATGGAAGACCGAGTCCGGGAACGTCGTCTCCTCCCACTCCTCCGCGTGCGGCGCCAGCTCCTTGATCGCAAAGTTGCGGATCGACTCGCGCAGCGCTTCGTGCTCGTCGGTGAACAGGAAGTGTTTGCGCTTCGCGTCGAAGTCGGGCTTGAGGACTTTGCTCTCGGCGGTCGCCATCGGGTCGGCTCCTTCTCTGGACTGGTTGTCTGGCCAAGAAACTAGCGCTTCGCGCGGGGAAAGGAAAGCGCGATCGACACGCGCCACGCTGGCGGTATCCTTCCGCCCGACGCGTTGCGATCAACCGAATCGAGGGGGCCCAGGTGAAGAGGACATGTGCGCTGCTCTTCGTCGCGCTGGGCGCCGGCGCGATCGCGCCCGCGGCGCTCGCCGACGCTGCTTCGACGCCGCCCGCGCCCGCGCCGCCCCCGACCGTCGTGCCTCCCGCGCTGCCGGCACTCGAGCAGAAGCTGGCGCAGATCCGGTTCCACTCGCTCAGTTTCTCCACGCGGCTCGACCTCGGAGTTCAGGACTCCCCTAGCTCGAGCGGCATCTCGATCTCCGCCGCGCGCGCCCACCGGCTGATCGTCTCCACGACCGGCGTCTTCAGTCTCTCGCCGCTGCTGCTGTCGAGCACGAGCACCACCGAAGGGCCCGGCCCCAGGGAAGCGCTCGGCGGGGTCTCACGGCGGGAACGACGGATCGGCGCGACCACCTATCTGTATGACCCCTTCGCGGCGCGCCGCGACGGCGGGCGTCCCTGGATCCGCAGCACGCGCTCGCGCAGCGAGGAGCGGCTCGCCGCCAAGCTCGCCCCGATCACCGACGCCCTCGATCCCGCCCTGGCGGGACTCGAGCAACCCGCGGTGAGCTCGACCGGCCCATTCGCCCCGCTGCTCGAATTGCTGGGCCAGGCGCTGAGCATCCAGGAAGCCGGCCCCGCCACCGTCGACGGTCAGCAGACCCTCGCCTTCACCGCCACGCTCTCAACTGCGCGGCTGCTCGAACGGGCCTTCTCCGGCAAGGAGCGGCGCAGCCTCCTCGAAGGCAAACGGCCGCCCAACACCGACTTCACGCTCGAGCTTTGGCTTGCGCCGAGCGGTCTGCCGGTGCGCACCACGACGACAAACCGCACCCGCGGCGAAGAATTCAGCTCACAGGAGGACATCCTCGGTCTCGAAGTGCCCGTGCTCGTGCACGCGCCGCCCGCCGATCAGACGATCAGCCAGGCGCGCTGGACCAAGATCGAGCAGCGCAACGCGAAGGCGATCAGCCGCTGCATACGCCGCCGCCCTCGCCGCGCGCAGGCCTGCGTCAAACAAGGGTTCGGCTGAGGTGCGCCAGCGGATTCACCGCCGCGGGTGCGCCGCGATTGCGATGCTCAAGCGCGCCCGCGTGCCGTTGTGGGTAGCACTGATCGCGGGCTGCACGGTCACCCCGGCACTTGCCAGCGAAGGTGCGCCGGCGCCGGCGCCGACACCAGCGCCGGTGGTCATTCCACCCACTCTGCAGGCGCTCCAGCAGAAGATGGCCCTGATTCACTTCAACACCGCGCACGTTTCCGTGCGCTCCGTGTTCGGCGATTTCACTCCCGTTATTAGCGGTGAACTTGCCGCCGGGGATCGCGGCTCTAACCGCCTGATCACCACCACGAGCACCACGCTCAGCTACTCGCCGCGCGCGCTCACCGCGACAAGCACGCTCGACGGTGCATTTGGCAAGCACGCGATCCACCGGCAGGTCACCGAGCGACTGATCGGGCGGAGCCTCTACGTCGACATCCCTGCGCTCGCGCGCTCCGACGGCGGACGTCCGTGGGTTCGCAGCGAGGAGCAGCTCACCGCAAAGCCCCAAGACGGCGGCGAAGGCGAACCGCTCACCGCGGCCTTCAGCGCGCTTACCCCCGCGCTCGCAACCGTCCCGCAGCCGGGTGCCAGCGGAACGTTCGCCGGCTTGGGCGCCGATTTCCGCGCCGCCCAGAGCATCCACCAAATCGCCTCCCTGACTCCCCTCACGATCGACGGCCAGCCCGTCTCCGGGTTCACCGCCTCCATCCCCGTAGCCAGCCTGCTCGCTCCGCACGTCTCTCCCCAGCAGCTGCGGCGGCTGCTCGCCAGCGCCAAGCCCGACGAAAAGACCGCCGCGCTCGAACTATTCATCGCGCCCAGCGGCCTGCCGGTGCGCACCGCCGTCGAGCTCGGCGCCGGTGCGGAAGGTGTCGCCATCCAGGAGGACGTGCTCGGCCTCGAAGTGCCCCTCCACGTCGCGCCCCCACCCGCCGACCGCACGATCACCCAGGCGCGGCTGGACCGGCGGGAGAGCAAGCGCCACCGGCAGGCCACTTGACATGACGTGACGGTTGTGGTTATGATCCTCCTGTCCTTGGTGAGGGGTTCGCCAGTGACAGACATAGGATCTGGTTTGGGTCAATCTTTTGTGGTTGACCTTTGCTAGCGCTGATGGGGATTGTTGGGGAGGGGCCGGGTCAATTTTCCGATGAGGGAGTTTGTTTAGCGTGGTTTCTGCAGAGAAATACGTGCCGGGAATGTGCGCGGCTGATGCTGACGCTGTAACTAGATGCGTCAGCTTCTCGCTGACACATCTCTCTCTCTCTCTCTCTCTCTTGCCTTTCTAGGCTAGACGTCGGGCCTCGCCCGTCACACGCCCGCGGGGGGGCGGTGTAGTGGCACGCGCCGAGCAGCCCGCCACAGCGCGGCGCACAGGCGCGGCGCGCCAGCCGCGCATGCGCGTCAATGCCGCTGCCACGCGTTCCGGGGCGGCTCGAGCGCGGCGTCCCGCACGAATCGTCGCGCGCGGGGAGCACCTGCAGGCGCACGTCGCCGAGATGCAGCGCGCGCGGCTCTTGACCGGCGCCGTCGGCGCGATCGAGGAGCACGGCTACGCGGGTACCACTGTCGCGCACATCACCGCTCGCGCGCGGGTTTCCCGGCGCACCTTCTACGAGCTTTTCGACAACCGCGACGCGTGCCTCTCGGCGCTCATCGAGGACGTCGTCGCGTCGATCGAGGACGAGATTGCCGCCGCAAACCTGAAGGCGCTGCCGTGGCGCGAGCGAGTCCGAGGCGGGCTGGTAGTGCTGCTCGCGTTCTTCGATCGCGAGCCCACCCTCGCGCGTGTCTGTGTCGTGCAGGCCCTGCACGGTGGTGCCGGTGTGCTCGAAGGTCGCGACGCGATCCTCGCGCGGCTGGCGGGGATCCTCGATGAAGGTCGCGGCGCCGGTTCCCGCCCCGCGGAGTGCACCGCACTGACAGCCGAGGGTCTCGTCGGTGCCACGCTCGCGATCGTCCACGCGCGGCTGCTGCGCAGCGACCGCCAACCGCTCAGCGGCCTGCTCGGCGAGCTGATGAGTCTGATCGTGCTGCCCTACCTCGGGCCGGCCGCTGCCCGCCGCGAACAGACCCGGCCGGCCGAGCCGCCGCCGGCATCGCACGCGTCGCGCAGTCAACTGCCCTCCGCCGCCCCGCAAGATCCGCTCGCGGGCCTGCCGATGCGCCTGACCTATCGCACGGCCCGCGTCCTGGAATGCGTGGCCGAGCGACCCGGTATCTCAAACCGCGCCGTCGCCAACCATGCCGGTATCACCGACCAGGGCCAGATCTCCAAGCTACTCGCCCGCCTGCAGCGCCTCGGCCTGGCCGAAAACCGCGGCGAGGGACACGTCAAAGGCGAGCCCAACGCTTGGCAGCTCACGCCCCTCGGGGCGCAGGTCGCCCTGCGACTGAACAGTCACGCCCGCAACCGCCGAGAAGCCGCATGAGCCTGCTCGTGCCAACGTCGTCGTTCGATCGAGGGGCGTCCCCCTCTGTCCCTGGAGGAGGAGAAATGCCTGTAAGTATTCGCAAGTCGCTCGCGGTCGTTCTGTTCGCGCTGTGCGCCCTGGTCGGTGTCCTCGCATTTACGGGCGCGTCTGCTCTCGCGGCGGCACCCGAAGCGCCAGAAATATTCCGAGCGGAATCCATCACAACCGCCACCGCTGCCCTGCACGGGATTCTCAACCCCAAACAGGCCGGCGAACCCGGAAGCTACTCATTCCGCTACCAAGTCTCGGCGAGCGAATGTGAGCGTGAATTCGAAGCAGGCCGCTACACGTACGAAAGTCCAGGCGGCGGTGCGGCAGAAGGCAAGCAGGGGGAAGCCGTAGCCGCAACGATGACCGAACTCTCGCCCGGAACTACGTACACGTTCTGCCTCGTCGCATCCAACGGCTCGGGCCAGGAAACCAGCAGCTCGCCCGAGACATTCACTACCCCATCGGCTGCCGCGCGCGTCAGTGAACAGCGGGTACTCGCGGTCGGGTCGAGCGAAGTCACGGTCGCCGCGCGCATCGCGCCCGACGGGCTGCCTACGAGCTACCGCGTCGAATACGGCAGGACCGCCGCCTATGGCTCCAGCACGCCCGAAGTGAGCGCTGGCGCCGGGGGCGGCGGCGGGACTCCCGTGCGGGTACGGCTGAGCGGCCTCGAACCCGGTGTGGAATATCACTTCAGGTTCGTCGCGAGCAACGAACTGGGAAAAGGCGAAGGCGAAGACGCCAGCTTCACCACCGGCTCGTCGCTGGGTGAATCCACCTCCGTTCTGCCCGACAGCCGCATGTATGAGCTCGTCTCCTCCGCCACCGAAAATCAGACGATCGAGAGTCTCGCCGGTGGCGATCACGGCGTCTTCATGCCCAGCGAAGACGAAGCCTCCGAGCAGTCTTTTCGCGCCGCGAACGACGGCGACTCGCTGGTCTACGCCGCCAACCCCACGCTCACCGGTGGCAGTGGCGCCTTCGGCGGCGGCGGCGCCAGCAACGAGCTGATCGCAACTCGTGGCGCGACGGGCTGGAGCTCCAGCGACATCAGCCCGCCCGGCACCGACGCGGATGCCCAGTTCGTTTTCTTCTCGAACGACCTCTCGGTCGGGTTCCTCTTTGCGGACAACGGAGCCAGCATCGTCGCCTCGCCCTCCTCGCCTGGTTGTAGGGAAGAGATATACGCGCGCAGCTCCGATGGCGGCTTGCACGCGCTCATCGCCCAGCCCGGTCGCGGGGACACGTGCGGCACGCCGGTCGGGGTCGACGCGTCTGCGAATGGCGCTCACCTGCTCTTCGGCGACGAAGCCGCACTGACCGCCGGGGCCGAAGAAGGCGCAGCGGGAGACGCAACCGACTTGAACGGTGGCGAGAACCTCTACGACTCCGTCGACGGCCGGCTCTATCAGGTGAACGTGCTACCCGACGGCCGACCCGAACAGCAACCGCGCGCCTGGCTCGGCGGTCCTCCGCCGGGGGCCTACACGTCCGCTAACTACAGCAACGCCGTCTCGGCCGACGGCTCGCGGATTTTCTGGACCGGCGTCGCGCAGCAGGCTCTCTACCTGCGCGAGAATGACACCCAGCCGCAGAGCCCGTTGGGCGTCGGCAACGAATGCACGGTGTCCTCCGACGCCTGCACAGTGCAGGTCGACGCCGGCGAAGCGCGGTGCGTCGCCGAAGGAAAATGCGGAAGCGGCGGCGGTCGGTTCTGGACTGCGACCGGAGACGATTCCAAGGTGTTCTTCACCGATGAAAAGCGTCTGACCATTGATTCCACCGCGGCCGCCGGCGAACCGGATCTATACGAGTACGAAGTAAACGGTGAAACCGGTAAGCCCGGCACGCTGCGAGATCTCACGGTCGACAAGGAAGGCGCGCACGCCGACGTGCAGGGCGTCATCGGCGCGGGCGAAGACGGTTCTTACATCTACTTCGCCGCCGACGGCATTCTCACGCAGGCGCCGAATGTCGAAGGCAAAGAACCGATCGCTGGAGAAGCAAACCTCTACGTGAGTCATGGCGGCGTCACGACTTTCATCGCGTCGCTGTCGCGATCTGACAGTCAAGGTCTGGTGTGGAACGAATCCGCCAGCAACCTGAGCTATGCCCCCGGCAACCGCACCGCTGAGGTGACACCCAGCGGTAAGGGTATGGTCTTCGAGTCCCAAAACAGCGTCACGGGATACGACAATCGGACCCCCGAAGGCAATCTCCAGCCCGAGGTCTTCGTCTACGATGCGTTGAACGGCCGCACCGATTGCGCCTCGTGCAATCCGAGCGGCGCCGCTCCCACGCAGAGTAGCTTTGGCAGCTTATCGTTGCCCGTACCCGGCAATGGTGGGCAGCGGATGGAGGAGTACATGCAGCGCTGGATTGCCGATGACGGCAATCGCGTGTTCTTCGAGTCCTTCCAGCCACTCGTGCCGCAGGACACCAACGGCCGCCTGGACGTCTACGAGTGGGAGCGCAACGGCGCCGGCTCGTGCGCGACTGCGCCAGCAAGTGGGAGCGAACGCGGATGCGTGTACCTGCTGTCCGGGGGACAGAGCGTGGACAACTCCTACTTCGCGGACGCCGACGCCGAAGGCAACAACGTCTTCTTCACCAGCCGCGGAAAACTGACCCCGGAAGCGGGCGATGAAAACGTGGCGATGTACGACGCGCGCGTCGACGGGGGCTTCCCCGTGCTGAAGACGGCCTGCGCCGGCACCGGCTGCCAAGGAGTGCCGCCCGCGTCGCCGATCTTCGCGACTCCGTCGAGTGTGACTTTCAACGGCGTCGGCAATTTCGAACCGGCGCCCGCGAAGGTAGCGACCAAACGCAAGAAGCAGCCCGTCAAATGCAAGCGCCGCTCGGTCGCCAAGCACGGCAAGTGTGTGAAGAAGAAGGTCGGGAAGCTCGAGAAGTCCGGTAGGCGTTCTGCGAATGAGAGGAAGCGATGATCCGTCGAACCCACAAAGTCCTCCCGCTGGCGGCCGCGCTCGGGTTGCTGCTCGCGTGCTCCTGCGGGCCGCTTGGCGCGAGCGCCGCGGCCAGCTCGGGAGCCGGGTCGGGCTGGATGCTGACCGCCAACGCCTATCCCACGGCGCTGCCGCCCGGTGGGACCGGCGTGATCGTCGTCAACATTATGAACATCGGCGCCGCCGCCAGCGCGGGCACAGAGACCGTCACCGACACGCTGCCGCCCGGAGTGACCGCCCAGGAAGCCGGTGAGCTCACGCACTTCGCCAGTTTCGGTGGAAATTCCACTGAAATTGGGCATTCTTACTGGGACTGTTCGGGCAACGGTCCAGAAGGTGCAGTCGCCGGCGCCACAGTGGTCAGGTGTGTCAACGACACCAAGAACCTGCCCAGCATCCCCGGCGGTGGTGGTAATCCGGGCTCCGCCAGAGGAGCCAATCCGATCCCGCAGGTGGCGATCGACGTCAAGCTTCCTGCGGACGAAGCAGCGGAGAGCAATCACGTGACGATCGCCGGCGGTGGCGCACCGACGCCCGCGAGCACCTCCGACCCGATCACCATCACCTCCAAAGCCGCGCCGTTCGGCTTCGCCGGCTGGGACGTGTGGGCGAGCAACGCGAACGGGACGATCGACACCCAGGCCGGCTCGCACCCCTACGAGATCACCTTCAGCTTCGACCTCAACAGCTACCTGAACGAAAGCTTCAGCTTCGGCTGGTCGCCGACCGGCGCCGATCCGAAGCTCTCCCCGGTGCAGGCGAGGAATATCGAAACGCGGCTGCCGGCCGGTCTTGTCGGCGATCCCCACGCGCTGCCGATGTGCACGCGCCAACAGCTCGACGCGAGTGCCTGTCCGGCGGCCAGCCAGCTCGGCGAGATCACGGTCGTCGTCATCGGCGGAGCCACCCTGCAGATGCCGGTTTACAACATTGTGCCGCCCGCAAACGCGCCCGATGAGATCGGCTTCACCTTTGGCACGGCCGGGGAAGGCGTCGAGACGAAGCTCGATACCGGTGTGCGGTCGGGCAGCGACTACGGCTTGACCACTCACATCGGCGACATCACCGAAAAGAACATCATCGAGACCGTGCTGACACTGTGGGGAGTCCCCGGCGATCCAAGCCACAACAGCTGGCGTCGCGTCGCCGGGCAGTTCGGCGGTGGCGGCTGCACGGGCACCGAACTCGGCACGAGCGAATGTCCGAGTGTCAGCGGCGAGGACAAGCCGTTCCTCACGCTGCCGACGTCGTGCGGCGCGCCGCCGACGTTCACGATCCGCGCGGAAACCTGGCAGGAACCGGTCCTCACCGCGGAAAAGAGCGTGCAGCTGCACAACGCCGCCGGTACACCCACCGGGCTCACGGGATGCGAAGACATGTCGTTCGGCCCCACAATCACCACCGAGCCCGACACCACGAGTGCCGACACACCGGCGGGTCTGACCGTGGAGGTCAAGCCGCCGGTGGGCGGCCTCTCCAGCCCCGAAGGGCTCTCCACCGCGGATGTCAAGAACACCACTGTCACGTTGCCGCAGGGAGTGGCAATCAATCCCGGGCAGGCCGCGGGTTTGGAAGCATGTCCGGCCTCTGAGGATGGGCTGGAACGGCTGCCCGACGGCACCGAAGACAACGGTCCGCCCTCGTGCCCGAATGCCTCGAAAGTCGGCACCGATGAAATCGTGACGCCGCTGTTGACCAAGCCGCTGCAGGGCGACGTCTACCTGCTGCCCTCCAATCCGCCCGAACTCAAGCTGCTGGTCGCGGCCTCCGCGGAAGGCGTGAACATCAAGCTCGTCGGGAGCGTGCACCTCAACGAACTGACAGGCCAGTTGACCGCGACGTTCGCGGAAACGCCGGGGTTGCCGTTCACGGACTTCAAGCTGTCCTTCAGCGGCGGCGCGCAGGCCGCGCTCGCGACACCCACCAAGTGCGGGATCTACGGTCCCGCGCAGGGGTTCAGCGCGGACTTCACGCCATGGAGCAGCCCGTTCACCGGGGACACCTTCGCGAACGCCGAATTCGCAATCGCCAGCGGCACCGATGGTGCGCCATGCCCCCCCTCGACGCTGCCCTACACGCCGCAGCTGATCGCCGGGTCCACTACCGACCAGGCCGGCGGGTACACCGCCTTCAGTCTGCTGCTGCAGGCGCCCGACGACCAACAGCGCACCAGCCGGTTGCAGTTCAAGACGCCCGAGGGGCTGCTCGGGATGATCTCCCGGGTGCCGCTGTGCACGAACGCGCAGGCCGAAGCGAACGCGTGTCCCGCGGCGTCGCAGATCGGGCACACGGTGGTCGCCTCCGGTCCGGGCCCGTATCCGCTCGTGATCCCCGAACCCGGCAAGCCCGCGGCACCGATCTACCTAACCGAAGGCTACGAGGGCGCTCCCTACGGCCTGTCGATCGTCGTCCCGATTCAGGTCGGCCCGTTTACGCTGCCCACGCAACGGGTGCGCGCGAAGATCGAAGTCGACGAGCTGACGGCGCAGTTGACGGTCACGACCGACCCGCTGCCGCAGTACGTAGCCGGGGTTCCGACCGACCTGCGCACGATCAACGCCGTGATCGACCGGCCCGGGTTCATGTTCAACCCGACCGGGTGCAGCCCGCGCGCGTTCAGCGGCACCGCGTACGGCACCGAAGGCGCCCAGACGCCGATCGGAAGTCACTTCCAGATGGGCTCCTGTCGAGCGCTGACATTCAAGCCCAACCTCAAAGCCAGCACGCCCGGGCATACCTCCCGTGCGAATGGGGCCGGCCTCGACGTGAAACTCCTCTACCCCACCGGCCCGCTCGGAGCCAACCAGGCCAGCAGCCAGTCGAACATTCAGAGCATCAAAGTCGAACTCCCCAAGAAGCTGCCCTCGCGGCTGACCACGCTGCAGAAGGCCTGCACCGCGGCGCAGTTCAACGCCAACCCCGCCGGGTGCCCCGCCGGGTCGGTCGTCGGGCACGCCACCGCGATCACACCCGTGCTGCCCGTGCCGTTGACGGGTCCGGCGTACTTCGTATCGAACGGCAACGAATCGTTCCCCAACCTAATCGTCGTATTGCAGGGGTATGGGGTGACCGTGCACCTGGTCGGCGACACGTTCATCAGCAAGCAGGGGATCACCAGCAGCACCTTCAAGCAAGTACCCGACGTCCCGATCGCCAGCTTCGAACTGAACCTCCCCGAGGGCCCCTACTCCGCGCTCGCCGCCAACGGCAACCTCTGCAAGAGCAAACTCTCCATGCCCACCGACTTCGTCGCCCAAAACGGCGCCGAACTCAAACAAAGCACGCCACTTGCCGTCACCGGCTGCGCCAAGGCCAAGAAGGTGAAGGCCAAGCGCAAGGGCAACGCGAAGCGCCGACGAGGCAACGCAAAAAGGAGTGCCCTTCGGTAGGAGGGAGAGCGCGCCCGGCAGTTAGGATGCCGAGCGTGTCCGAGCAACCCGCCTCCGAGCAGCCCGTGCCCCAGCAGCCAGCGCCCGAGTCGGATCGGTCGGAGGGGCCGGTGCTCTACGGCGTCGCGAGTGGCGTCGCGACGCTCACGCTCAACGATCCCGCTACGCGCAACTCGCTCTCCGCCGAGCTGGTCAGCGGTTTGCTCGACGGCCTGCGCCGCGCGCGCGAGGACGACTCCGTGCGCTGCGTCGTGCTGGCCTCCTCGCACGAGAAGGTCTTCTCCTCCGGCGCCAACCTCGGCGGCTTCTCCGTCGACGTGCCGCTCGTGCACAAGCACTTCGCCACCGACGGGCTGCTCGGGCTGCTGAAGCTGATCGGCGCGTTTCCCAAGCCCACGATCTGCGCCGCGCGCGGGCACGTGCTCGCCGGCGCGCTCGGCATCGCGCTCGCGTGCGATCTCGTCCTCGCCTCCGAGCAGGCCACGTTCGGCACGCCCGAGATCAACGTGGGCGTGTTCCCCTTCATGATCATGGCGCTGATCTACCGCAACGTCCCGCGCAAGAAGGTCAACGAGCTGCTGCTGCTCGGCGAGCGCCAGAGCGCTCAGCAGGCGCTCGCCGCGGGGATCGTCAACAAGGTCGTCCCCGACGCCGAGTTCGACGCCGCCGTCGCCGACTGGGCCGGCAAGCTCGCCGCGAAGTCGCCCCTGATCATGCGCCTCGGCAAGGAAGCCATGCGCCGCCAGCTCGACATGCCGCTCGAGGACGCGCTCGACTACCTGCGCGCCCAGCTTTCGCTCGCGCTCTCCACCGAGGACGTCGTCGAGGGCGTCAGCGCCTTCTTCGAAAAGCGCGAGCCGCAGTGGAAAGGGCGGTAGAGGTAGCGAGGGCGGACCGGCGATGGGCCTGCCCCCCCCCGCGGCGTGGCGATTCTGCGGCGCTTCGATGTAGCGCTATCCTGAGGAGCCATGGCCGTCGATACGGCGACGATCCGCGTGACCCGCGATACCCGCGATCTGCTGGCGGCTCAAGCCAGGCAGCGCGGTGTGTCGCTGGCGGCGCTGCTGGCCGAGATGGCGCGCGAGCAGGAGCTGGAGGAGATCTTTGCCTCCGAGCGCCGCGCCCGTCTGGCCGAGGATGGCGACCCCGCAGTGGAAGAGGAGATGCGTCTCTGGGAGTCCACCCTCGAAGACGGCATCGACTTCGACGATGGCCTCAGCAGCGATTGAGCCCCGCCGCGGCGAGGTGTGGCTCGCCGTTTTCGGTGCCGCCCGCCCCGGCGAGCTTGGCAAGAATCGCCCCGCGATCGTCATCTCGGCGGATCGGATTCTCGCCGGGACCACGCGCGAGCCGATCGTGGTTGTGCCGCTGTCCAGCTCCGCGCCACCTTCAGCGCTGCGCCCCGCGATAGCAGGTGTCGAGGGAGTTGAGCGCCCGAGTAGCGCCATCTGCGGAGCCGTCCGAGGTGTCGCTCGCTCGCGCCTCTTACGCCCGCTCGGAACGCTCAAGCCGGCGACGCTCGCCGAGGTCGAGCGCGCGCTCGCGCTGACTCTCGGCTTGAACATCCCACCTGTGGCCCCCCGCACGCACAGCCGGACCGAGCGGTAGTCCCCGGCTCCCCGCGTCGTGTCCGTCTCCGGCTGGCGCAGTTAGGATGGCCTCTCACTGTGGCCACCCCTCCCGCACAGACAAGCCTCCTCCGTCCCCTCGTCGAGGATCTCGCCGCGCGGCGCGCCACCGCACTGCTCGGCGGCGGTGCCGAGAAGATCGCCAAGCAGCACGCGCGCGGCAAGCTCACCGCGCGCGAGCGCATCGCGTTGCTGATCGACGACGACCCCCACAGCGGGCGCAGCACGTTCGTCGAGCTCGGCATCCACGGGCGCCCGCACTTCGCCCAGCGCGCGATGGACGGCGTGCAGGCGCCCGCCGACGGCGTGATCACCGGCTACGGCAAGATCGACGGGCGCCTCGCAGCGGTCTGCGCGTACGACTTCACCGTGATGGCCGGCTCGATGGGGATGACCGGCGAGATCAAGGTCACGCGCCTGCGCGAGCTCGCGCTGACCAAGCGCATCCCGTTCGTCTGGCTGCTCGACTCCGCCGGCGCGCGCGTACAGGAGGCCGCCGGCGCGATGTTCGCCGGCTCCGGGCACCTGTTCCGCGAGGAGGTCGTGATGAGCGGCGTGATCCCCCAGGTTGCCGCGCTGATGGGGCCCTGCGCCGCCGGTACCGCCTACATCCCCGGCCTCGCCGACTTCGTGCCGATGGTCAAGGGGCGCGGCTCGATGGCGCTCGCCGGGCCGCACCTCGTGCGCGCCGCGATCGGCGAGGACGTCACCCAGGAGGAGCTCGGCGGCTCGCGCGTGCACTGCCGCAAGTCCGGAGTGGGGGACATGGAGGTCGCCGATGACGAGGAGTGCATCGCGCGGATCAAGGAGTACCTCTCCTATATGCCCCAGAACTGCGAGCAGCCTCCGTCGCCGCGGCCGGTGAGCGATCCCATCGAGCGTGCCGAGGAGGCGCTGCTCGACGTGCTGCCCGAGTCCAACCGCAAGCCCTACGACATGTACGACGTCATCAAGCTGATCGTCGACGACGGCGATTACCTCGACATCAAGCGCCAGTGGGCCAAGACGATCATCACCTGCTTCGCGCGCTTCGGCGGGCGGCCCGTCGGGATCGTCGCCAACCAGCCCAAGCAGCTCGGCGGGATCCTCGACAACGACTCCGCCGACAAGGCCGCGCGCTTCGTCAACCTCTGCAACGCCTTCGCGATCCCGCTCGTCTTCCTGCAGGACGTCCCCGGTTTCATGGTCGGCACCAAGGTCGAGGCCGAAGGGATCATCCGCCACGGGGCCAAGATGCTCTACGCCGTCGCCAACGCGACCGTGCCCAAGCTCACCGTGATCACGCGCAAGGCCTACGGCGCCGGCTACTACGTGATGAACGGGCGCGCGTACGAGCCCGACCTAATCGTCGCCTGGCCTAGTGCCGAGATTTCGGTGATGGGGGCCGAGGGGGTCGTCGAGATCGCGTTTCGCAAGGTCGTCGACGAAGCCGAGGATCCCGCCGCCAAGAAGGCCGAGCTGGTCGAGAATTTCCGCAAGATGTTCGATGTCTACATCGCCGCCGGCAACGACTTGATCGACGACGTGATCGACCCGCGCGAGACGCGGGTCACGATCTGCCGAGCGCTGGAGATGGCCGAGGGCAAGCGCGTCGAGCGGCCGTGGAAGCGGCACGGGGTCGTGCCGGTCTAGGTCTCACGCGCGATTCGAGCGGATCGCTGCAGCGCCGATTGAGTTACGCTCCGTCCAATGGGTGCCTGGCGAGAGTTTGGACGCCGCTTTGGACGCGCCGCGCTGTTGGCCTGCACTGTCCTGTTCCTCGCTGCGCCTGTCGCGCTGGCCGGTAATGGCGAAGTCTCCGGCAAAGTCACCAGCGCGTCCTCGCACGCCGCTATCGAACACGTCGAAGTGCTCTACTACAAAGCCGGCAGCTCCGACGGTGAATTTTACAAACTCGAAACCGGTAGCGGTGGCAACTACAGCGGCGTGATTGCCTCGGGCGAATACACGGTCGAGTTCGTTCCGCCGTCCAGCTCGGGCTATGCCGTTCAGTACTACAAAGAAAAGCTCAGCTCGTCTGTCGCCGACCGGGTCACCGTGGCAGAAGGCGCGAAAATGGCGGTCAGCGCCGAACTGAGCAGGGGCAACTCGATTTCGGGCACCGTGACGAGCGCCGCCTCGGACGCTGAACTGGCTGACATCGAAGTGACGGCCTACGAAGCCCAGGCGCCCAACGATGCCGTCAAGACGGCCGACACCAATGCGTTTGGCAAATACGAACTGCAGGGTCTCCCGCAAGGAGAATACGTGCTCGGTTTTAGGCCCGCCCTCGAAAGCGGCCTCAACTATGCGCCGCAGTTCTACCGGGAAAGCGCGAGGTTTGGGGAAGCCACGACGATCACGCTGGGCGAAGCAGAACACAAGGATTTCAACGCGAGGCTGCTAAAGGGTGGCTCAATCTCGGGGACGGTCACCGATGCTTCGACCCACCAACCGCTCGCCGGGATCGTCGTGTACGCGGTCGCCGCCGGCAATTCGTTGCCGATCTCGGCGGCCGTCACCGACGCAAACGGCGGTTACACGCTTACCGGTATGGGCAGCGGCTCGGTGATCGTCGCGTTTGTTCTCGACACCAAAGAAGACCAGCTGCTGTACCTCCCTCAGCTCTACAGCGACCGCCTCTTTCCCGAAGAACTCAAAGGGCTCGGTGAACTATTGCTCGAGGGGACTCCCGTGGAGGTGACCGCGGGGGTCGCGACGAGCGGTATCGATGCCGCGATCGTGCGCAGGGAACCCGCCAACGCAATTGCGCCCGTCGTGACAGGGACACCCGCGACGGGGCAGACGTTGCAATGTGCGATCGGATCCTGGACCGGCATTCCCAAACTCGTCTACGCCGAGCAGTGGCTGCGCGACGGAACCGCGATCGCTGGCGCCACCACCGCCACCTATGTCGTGCAGGCAGGCGATGTCGGTCACGGTCTGGCGTGCGAGGTTACCGCGACCAACGAACTCGCGAGTGCGAGCGCGATCAGCAACACCGTGACGGTGCCCGCACCGACGGCGGGCGGTTCCGCGCTGCCGTCCGCGGCGACAGTCGTGCCCGCGATCTCGCTCTCCGCGGCGAGAATCTCGGTGTCCGGACACTCGGCCTCCATGCCCCTGAAGTGCACAGGCGTCCCCTGCGCGGGGACGATCGAGCTCACCGAGCGGGTGAAGGTCATCAAGCGCCGCAGAGGCAAACGCCCCACAGGCAAGCAGGAGACGCTGGTCCTGGCTAAGGGCTCCTACTCGCTTGCCGCGGGTGCCGGGGCATCGATTGCGGTGCGCCTGACTGCGGCCGGGACGAGCGCGCTGGCTGCGGTGCCCAACCACCGGCTCGCGGCCGAGGCGGTCATCTCCGTCAGTGGGGGCAGGACGGTGGAGCGGTCGGTCTCCCTCAGTAGTCCGGTCGTCAAGAAGCGCAGCTCCAAGCACGTCTGATGCTGCCTGCCCGGTTACGTCGTGTCGAGCGGCCCGAGCGCAGGCCGGGAGCGCGCCAGGCTGGGATACTTCCCCGCCATGAGCGTCGATGACCCCGTAGTAATCACCTGCGCGATCTCCGGCGTGCTCGCCAACCGCGAGCAGTGCCCCGCGATCCCCTACACCCCCGCCGAGTACGCCGCCGAGGCGCGGCGGATCGTCGACGAGGGCGGCACGATGATCCACATCCACGCCCGCAAACCCGACGGCTCGCCGAGCTTCGAGGTCGAGGACTACAAGGCGATCGGCGACGCAATCCGCGCCGAGGTCGGGGACGCCGCGATCATCAATTTCTCCACCGGCGCCGTCGGTATCTCGGTGGAGAAGCGCGTCGCCTACCTGCGCGAGTGCCGCCCCGAAGTCGCCGCGCTGAACATGGGCTCGATGAACTACGCCAAGTACTCGCGCTCGCGCAAAGACTTCGTCTTCAAGATGGTCTTCGCCAACCCCTTCGAGGAGATTGTCGAGCTCTTGCGCGCGATGAATGAGCTCGGCATCAAACCCGAGCACGAGTGCTTCGACCTCGGCCACGTCGGCAGCCTGGAGCCGTTGATCGACATGGGCGTCCTGAAGCCGCCGCTGCACGTCGACTGCATCATGGGCATCGTCGGCGGCGTGCCGCCCGGCGCGCGCAACCTCGCCGCGATGGTCGCCAATATTCCCGGCGCCGAGGGCGGTCCGAGCGCGGGCGTCCACGCTCGCTCGCACTGGGCCGTGATCGGGATCTCGCGCAAGCAGTGGGAGCTCGTCGCCGCCGCGCTGACACTTGGTGGTTCGATTCGAGTGGGTCTTGAGGACAACCTCTACCTGCCCGATGGCGCGATGGCACGCTCCAACGGCGAGCTGATCGCCAAGGCGCGGCAGATGACCGAAGACATCGGTCGTCGGCCCGCCACGGTGGGGGAGGCGCGGCAGTTGCTGGGAATCTCAGCTTAACCGGGTAGATGCATTAGAATGCATGCATGCGCACGACCGTCGAGCTGTCCACTCCGGTATACCGTCGCCTGAAGGCCGCCGCCGTCGACCGGGGTATGCGCGGCTTCTCTCCGATAGTCGAGGAGGCGCTGAGCGAGTATTTCCAGTCGCAGCTCAGGCGCAATCGTGGCGCAGAAGCGATCGCCGCGGCCAGAGGTGCCTGGAGCGGGATGGATGTCGCGCAATGGGAGCGCGAACGCGACGAGGCGTGGGCCACGTGGACATCGCCCCCGTCCTAGACTCCGACGTCCTGATTGACCATCTGCGCGACGCCGGTCCAGGGAGAGAGCTGGTAGATCGACTCGCCGCCACCTCCGGATACCTGGTCACCTCGGTTACCGCCTTCGAGCTGGCGCTCGGGCGCGACTACGGGCATGATCCCGCTCCTGCCGACGCGCTTCTATCGGCGCCGAGTTTGGTGCTGACGCGCGAGGCCGCGCTACGCGGCGGGAACCTGCTGCGCGAACTGCGTGCAGCAGGCACAGGGATCGGAATCCGCGACGCCATGCAGGCTGGCATCTGTCTCGAGGCCCGCGCTCCACTCGTGACCCGCAACATGCGTCACTTCACACGCGTACCCGGGCTCGAGGTGGTAGAGCCGCAGCGCTGGCCGGACGAGAAGCGAGTCGCGGACTCGTGAGCCTGCCGCTGGAGGGCATCCGTGTCCTCGACCTCTCGCGCCTGCTGCCCGGCGGCTTCTGCTCGCTGCTGCTCGCCGACCTCGGCGCCGAGGTGCTCAAGGTCGAGGACACCGGCATGGGCGACTACATCCGCTGGTCCCCGCCCTACATCGAGGGCGCCGAGGACAGCGCCAAGTCCGCGCTGTTCCTTGCGCTGAACCGCAACAAGCGCTCGATTCGCATCGACCTCAAGCACGAGGGCGGGCGCGAGGTGCTCCTGCGCCTGGTGGCCGAGCACGACGTTGTGCTCGAGTCCTTCCGTCCCGGCGTCCTCGATCGCCTCGGTGTCGGCTACGAGCGCATGCGCGAGGTCAATCCCGGGATCGTCTACTGCGCGATCTCCGGCTACGGCCAGACCGGTCCCAAGCGCGATGCCGCCGGGCACGACATGAACTACCTCGGGCTCATCGGCCTGCTCGGGCTCACCGGCGAGCGCGACGAGGCGGGCGGGCATCCCATTCAATCCGCCGGCCAGATCGCCGATCTCGGCGGCGGCGCGCTGATGGGTGCGTTCGGCATCCTCGCCGCGCTGCGCGAGCGCGACGGCGCGCCGGCGCAGCCCCGCAGCGGGCGCCCCGCGCACCCCGGATCCGGCGAGGGACAGGTCGTTGACGTCTCGATGGCCGACGGTGCGCTCTCCTGGCTGGCGATGGTTGCCGGCGCGTACTTCGCCGACGGGAACGTCCCGCGCCGCGGCGGACTGCCGCTCGCGGGCTCGCTGATCTGCTACCGGCCCTACGAGTGCGCCGATGGCTGGGTCACGCTGGGCGCGCTCGAGCCGAAGTTCTGGCAGGCCTGGTGTCGCGGCGTCGAGCGCGAGGATCTGGTCGAGCGCCAGTTCGAAGGCCCCGGCTCCGACGCGCACACGCAGGTCGTGCAGATCTTCAAGGCGCGCACGCGGGCACAGTGGCAGGAGTTCGCCGCGCAGCATGACTGCTGCCTGGAGCCCGTGCTCGAACTGGACGAGGCGCTGCACTCCGAGCTCGTGCGCACCCGCGAGATGGTCGTCGAGCTCGACCAGCCCGGGGTTGCGGGCGGTGTGCGCCAGCTTGGGATTCCGGTGAAGCTCGCGCGCACGCCTGGCGACCACGCGCGGCTGCCCGGACCGGCGCTGGGTGAGCACACCGAGCAGGCGCTCGCCGAGGCCGGATTCTCCTCTGAGGAGATCGCGGCGCTACTGGAGGCCGGCGCGGTCGCGGGGCCGGCGAGCGCCGACATTCAGGGCGCGACGTTCAGAGCGTGAGCTCGGCGGCTCCGTTTCAGCAGGTGTACCAGCTGCGTGGTACACTTTGGTGGTGCCGCCAACGAAGTCGCGCATCCAGGTCACGCTCGACGCCGAGCTGGCCGCTGCGGTGGCCGAATTCGGTGGCGCCGAGCCCCGTTCTCGGGCCGTACGCGATCTGGCGCTGCGCGGCGCGGAGGCCCTTCGTGCGGAACGAGCGGCCGAGCGCGAGGCTCAGACGCATCTCGCGCGGATCGCCGCCGGTGAGGACGATCGCTACGACTTCGCGGTCTCCGAGCGCCTGCATGCCGCCCGCTGAGCCCTACGGCTCGGGCGGACTGCTCGTATTCGACACCTCGGCCTGGAATCGCCAGCGAGACCCCGCCGTCCTACCCCGCTGGCTGGCCACGGCTCGCTCCAATCGGCTTGCCGCGTGCCCCGTCGTGACGCTCGAGCTGCTCGCGGGCGCCCGCGACGAGCTCGCCTTCGACGAGCTCGATCGCACTCTCGCTGCTATCCCGGCGGCGCCCGTTACCCGCGGCGCGGGCGTGGCTGCTCTCGGTGTCTCGCGCGAATTACGCGGCGAGCGGCGTATTCCGGCCGCCGACTACCTGATCGCCGCCGCGGCCGCCGAACGCGGTGCGGGCGTCCTCCACTACGACCGCCACTTCGATTCGCTCTGTCGCGTTCTCGGAATCGAGAGCGTGTGGGTCGCCGAGCCGGGATCGATCGACTGACGCAAGCGCGCTTCGGCGCGCGTCAGAATCCCTACCCTGTGTGGATGGGCGCCCTTCCCGCTGGACCCTCCGAGCCGCCGCTGGTGCAAACGCTGCGCTGGCTCACACGGCCGATCGCCTTCATGGAGTCCTGCCGGCGGCGCTTCGGCGAGACCTTCAGCGTGAACTTCGTCGGGTTCCAGCGCCCGATGGTGATCCTCAGCGACCCCCAGGCGATCCGCGCGCTCTACACCGAGCCCAGCAACGGGCTGCCGCCGGGGAGGACGGTATCGCTGTTGCCGATCCTCGGCGCGGATTCGGTGCTGCTGCTGGAGCGCCGTGAGCACCTCGCGCGCCGGCGCCTGATGCTGCCGCCGTTTCACGGTGAGCGGATGCGCTCCTACGAGCTCATCATGCGCGAGGCCGTGCAGCGCGAGCTCGTCGATTGGCGCGAGGGCGAGGAGTTCGCGATCCATCCGTGCATGCAGGCGATCACGCTCGAGGTCATCCTGCGCGCGGTCTTCGGCGTCACCGACCCACAGCGGCACGCCCAGCTCAGCGAGCGCCTGCCCCAGCTTCTAGGGGAGACCGCCTCCGCGGCACTACAGCTGAGGATGCTGCTCGCCCCGCGGCTCACCCGCACCGATCCCCTCAAAGATCTGAAGCGCATGCTCGCGGGGATCGACGAGCTGTTGTTCGCGGAGATCGCCGAACGCCGCACCGAGGGCGACTCGGCCGGCCGCGAGGACATCCTCTCGCTGCTGATGGCCGCTCGCTTCGAGGACGGCAGCGCGATGGAGGACCGCGACCTGCGCGACCAGCTGCTGACGCTGCTGCTCGCCGGGCACGAGACCACCGCGACGGCACTCGCGTGGACATTCGACCTGCTGCTGCGCAACCCCGCCACGCTCGCGCGGCTGACCGCCGAGGTCGACGCGGGGGAGGACGACGAGTACCTGCGCGCCGTCGTTTCTGAGTCGCTGCGGCTGCGCCCCGTCGTGCCGCTCGCGGGCCGGCGCCTGGCGAGCGAGCTCGAGCTCAACGACATGACGCTCGCGGTCGGCACCGACGTCACGCCCGCGATCTGGCTCACGCACACGCGCTCGGACCTATACCCCGAGCCCTACGCCTTCCGCCCCGAGCGGTTCCTGGAGAGCGCGCCGCAGACCTACGGCTGGATTCCCTTCGGCGGTGGTGTCCGCCGCTGCCTGGGAGCCTCGTTCGCTGAATTTGAGATGCGAGTCGTCTTGGAAACCGTGCTGCGCGAGCGCACACTGGAGCCGGCGAGCGCTCACGCCGAGCGCGTCACGCGCCGCAACGTCACGTTCTCACCGCGCAACGGCACCCGCGTGCGCGCCGCCACGCGCGTCGCGCAACCGCGCCGCGAGCGGCAGCCCGTCCCGGCCTGAGCACCGCCCAGCCTCGCGGGCCCAGGCACGGTCACCGCTGCTTCGCACGGCTACCACCGCGCGACGTGGTGCTCGACGACCCCCAGTCCCTGTGTCAGTGCGATTCCCCCCGGCAGCGCTCCGCTGAAGGTGCCAAACGGCGCGCGGTATTCGCTGCGCACCAGCAGCAGGTTCTCGCGCCGCTCGCGCTGGGCCTCCGCGTCGAAGTGCAGCTGCGACCCGTCCGTCGCGCTAATCCGCGTGAGGTCCGCGGCGAAGCTGACCGGTGCCACCTCGCGCGGCTCGCCCGCGCTCCAGACCGCGCGCTCGCTACCGCTCGGCGGGTCGTTCACACCCTCCACGAGATTGAACGCGAGCGGCGCTCCGTCCGCGCCGGTACCCACGCCCGCCGCCCAGTACCACTCCGTTCGCCGCGCGTGGTAGCCGGCTGTGTCATCGATCACCGCTCGCGCCTCGATCGCACGTGGTGCGCCGCCATCGATCGCGATTACACCCCGCGCCGCCACGCCCGCCTGCTTGCGCGTCCAGACATAGCTGCCACCGTGCGCGCACACCGTCGCGATACCGCCGTCTTCCTCGAGCGCCAGATCGAGCCGCAGCGCGCTTGCGTGACGCCCCGTACTCCGATCGTCTACTCGCAGCCGCCCCGCGGTCAGTTCGACCGCACCACGGCGCGGCCGCAGACGCGTGCGCTCGTGCAGGCCCACCTGCGACGGTGACCCCCACACATGCGGCGCTCCCTCGCCGGGCTCTCGATTGCGCAGCAACACCGCCCAAAACGTCTGTCGCGCCGGCCCCACCTGCACAGTCGCCGCACAGGCCATCAGCTCCTCGCAGAAGATCGCAACGTAGCGCCAGCGCTTGAGCGGACGCGTGCCACGCAGCAGCGGCATGTGGTCGGGAGGAACCGGCGAGAACCCCGCCGCGCGGGCGCGCGTCACGCGCGCGGCGGGGTCGGTCGCGACGCTTGCCGGCGCTATGCTTCCTACTGTTGACTGACTAGTCAATCTATTCTGTGAAGGGACGCTCACGGGAGGAAACGCGCTTTTGAAGGTCGCGGCAGTCCAGCTGAACTCCACCGCCGATATCGCCGCGAACATGGCCGCGGCGGATCGCCTGACGCGCGCCGCGGCCGCCGACGGCGCACGTCTGATCGTACTCCCGGAGAAGTGGACCGTGTTGGGGCGCGACGAGGATCTGCGCGCCGGCGCGCAGACGCTCGATGGACCCGCCATCACGTGGGCGCGCGAGCTCGCGCGTGAGCTCCGCGTCGAGCTCATCGCGGGATCGATCGTCGAGCGGCGCGATGGCAGCCCGCTGCTCGCCAACGCCTCCGTGCACGTCGATGCGCACGGCGAGTCTGCGCGCGGTCTACCGCAAGCTGCACATGTTCGACGTCGAGGTCTCCGGCCGCACCTACCGCGAGTCCGCCGTCACCGAGCCCGGCGGCGAGATCGTCTCGAGCGCCACCGCCGACGGTCTCGAGCTCGGACTCGCGATCTGCTACGACCTGCGCTTCCCCGAGCTTTTCGGCGCGCTCGCGCGGCGCGGCGCTCGCGTGGTCGTGCTGCCCGCCGCATTCACGCTGCCCACCACGCGCGACCACTGGGAGATTCTCGTGCGCGCCCGCGCGATCGAGAACGAGGTCTTCCTCATCGCCGCAAACCAGGTCGGCGAGCACCCCGGCGGGAACCGCTCCGGTGGGCACTCGCTGATCGTCGACCCGTGGGGCGTCATCCTAGCCCGCGCCGAGGACCAGGAGGGCTGGATCGCGGCCGAGCTCGACCTCGATCGCCAGCAGCAGATCCGCGCGCAGCTGCCCGTGCTGGCGCACCGTCGCGGCGACGTCTACGGCCACGCGCAGACCGCCGCGCAGCGGGCCGGAGGAGCGCTCGCTTGAGCGCCTCGCGACCCCCCGCCGCGCGCGCCAAGAGCGGCCCCGACAAGCGCCGCATGATCCTCGACGCCGCCGTGCGCGTGTTCGCCAATCAGGGCTTTCATGCCTGCCGCGTCTCCGACATCGCCGATGAGGCCGGTGTCGCCTACGGCCTCGTCTACCACTACTTCGCCTCCAAGGACGAGGTGCTCGACACGCTCTTCCTCGAGCGCTGGGCCGTGCTGCTGGCGACGATCCGCCAGGTCGACGCCGAGGAGACGCTCCCGCGCGCAAAGCTGCACGCGATCGCATCCTTCATCGTCGACAGCTACAGCCACGACCCCGACCTGATGAAGGTCATCATCGTCGAGGTCACACGCGCCGCGAACTCCTTCGGGCAAACCCATCTCGCGCAGATCCGCGAGGCCTACGATCTGATCGCCGCGATCGTCACCGCTGCGCAGGCCGAAGGCGCCTTCAAGGCCGATATCGACGCCGAGTTCGCCGCGATGGCCTTCTACGGCGCCATCGAGCAGATGCTCACCGGCTGGATCTTCGGACTACTGCCGCACGAGGCCGAGCATTTCGAGCACGCCAAGTGGCTCGTGGTGGAGACCGTCTGCGGTGGATTGGAGACGACCACCGTGGGGAATACACTCCCCGGATGATTGAGAACGAGATGGTCAAGCGACTGATGTGGTCCGGCCTGCTCACCGCTTTCGGTGCGCTCGCCAGCATCGCCACGCAACGCGGTGCCGCGCTGGTCTGGCGCAAGCTCTTCGACGAGGAGCCACCCGAGTGAGCGACCCGCCCCGCAACGGGCGTCGCGCCGACCAGCGGGAGGGCGGCCCGCAGAACATCGCCACAGCGATCACAGAGGTTTCCGAGCGCTTCACAGTCCTGATCCGCGAGGAGATCGAGCTCGCCAAGGCCGAGGTCACCGAGAAGACCACCAAGCTCGCCAAGGGCGCGATCGTCGCCGTCGCCGCCGGCGTGTTCCTCGTGACCGCGCTGTTCTTCGTGTTGATCGGCCTCGCGTTCTTGCTCTATTACGTGTTTCCCGTCAACGCCTTCGCGTACTTCTGGGGCTTCTTCGCGATGGCGCTGATCCTGATCGTGCTCGGCGCGCTCGCCGGCCTGATCGCCGCGAAAGTCGTCAAAAAAGGATCGCCGCCGGTACCAAACATGGCGATCGACGAGGCCCGCAAAATCCGCGAGAGCGTCAGCGCCTCCGGCCCCGGAGAGGTGCACTAGCGATGGCACAGCGCTCGCCCGCGGAGATCCGCGACTCGATGGAGGCCAACCGCGCCCAGCTGGAGCTATCGCTGCAGCGCCTGCGCGGCGAGGTCACCCAGCTCACCGACTGGCGCGCGCACGTCGCGCGCCATCGCCGCGAGATCCTGATCGGAGCTGCGGTAGTCGGCTTCGCGCTCGGTGCGCGCGGGTTGCGTCGCCGGCGGCGCCGCTAACGGCCTGCGCCCTTCACCGGGGCGCCCGCTAAGCGAGCAGCGCGCGGGGAATCCCCCCGACGCCGATCAGGCCGGGACCGACATAAGTGCCGATCACGGGTCCGACCTCCGAGGAGAACAGCGGCTCCGAGCCATAGATCTCGCGGCCGCGCTCGATCAGGCGCTGAGCCTGCTCGGTGGCCTGGATGTGCTGCACCACCCACGCGTCCGAGCCCGCCTCGCGCAGCTCGTGCATGTACTGCACCATGCGCTCGAATGCACGTCCCGCCGTGCGCACGCGCTCGACCGGCGTGATCTCGTACTCGAGGGAGAGGATTGGCTTGATCTTCAGCGTCCCACCGAGCCACGCCTGCGCGCGACCGACGCGCCCGCCGCGGCGCAGATACTCGAGCGTGTCGATGCAGAACCAGATTTTCAGCGCCCTGCGCCCCTCCCGCACCCGCGTGGCGACCTCCTCCTTGCCGGCCCCCGCCCGAGCCGCGGCAGCGCCCACGAGCACCAGCATGCCCATGCCCCCGCAGGCCGTTTCGCTGTCGATCACCTCCACGCGCTCACCGAGACCGCGCTCCACGAGCAGCCCGTGCGCCTGGCGCGCCGCGTCGCAGGTGCCCGAGATGCCACCCGCGAGGTGGATCGAGACGATGTCCGAGCCCGCCTCCAGCAGCGGCTCCCAGACCGCGAGAAAGTCTCCGATCGAAGGCTGCGAAGTGGTCGGCAGCTCGCGATCGGAGCCCAGCCGCTTGTAGAACTCGTCGAAGTTGGGCATGTCGCTCTCGCGCTGCAGGCCCACATCCGACCCATCGCGATCCCAGCCCACGTACAAGCTGACCTGGTGGATCCCCTGACTGTCCGCGAGGGCGCGCGGAAGATAGTGCGTGGTGTCGGTGACGATCGCGACGGATTGCATGGCGCGCGGACCCTATCGGAAGGCTAGCGCCGGTCGCGTCCGGCGCTGACTTTTCCTGCGGTCGGTGTCGGCGCGCCGACGATACCGCCAGAGATTGATCGCCGGCCCTCTACACTGCGGCGCGGTGGCCAAGACACTCGTGACCGGCGGAGCGGGCCTGGTCGGCTCGCGGGTGGCGCGCCTGCTGGCGCGACGAGGAGACGAGCTGCGCCTCACCGTGCGCGAGCACACGCGCTTAGACAACCTCGACTTCGAGTTCGAGACCGCGCGCTGCGACATCCTCGATCGTCAAGCCGTGCGTCGCGCGCTGCGCGACGTCGATCGCGTCTTTCATGTCGCCGGTCTCACGAGCCTGCGCGCACCCGCGCGCGAGGTCTTCCGGGTCAACGCGGAGGGCACACGGATCGTCTTGGAGGAGGCACTGCGCGCCGGCGTACAACGCGTCGTGTACACCTCGTCGGTCGCCGCTATCGGACCCGCACCGCGCGGCGCCGTCGCCGACGAGCGCCAGCTGTTCCCCGCAGGCGGCTGCGCGATTCCTTATGTGGACGCCAAGCGCGAGGCCGAGGTACAGGCGCTGCGACTCGCCGCGCGCGGGCTGCCCGTTGTGATCGTCAATCCCGCGTTCGTGCTCGGCGCCGGCGACTTCGGCAACTCCTCCACCGAGCTCGTGCGGCGCTTTCTGCGGCGCGAGATCAACGCATACGTCGATGGCGCGCTGAACGTTGTCGACGTCGGCGACGTCGCCCACGGACACCTGCTCGCCGACGCGCGCGGCCAGGTCGGCGAGCGCTACATTCTCGGCAATCGCAACTTCACCCTCGATCGCCTATTCGCCGACCTAGGTCGCCTTTCCGGAGTCCAGCCGCCGGTCCTCAAGCTGCCCCGGCACGCCGCGCTCGCGCTGGCGCGCCTCGCTGAGGGCATGCCGGGCACGCCGCCCGTCACCACCGCCGAGGTACGCGCCGGCTCGCTGTGGTGGGCCTTCAGCAGCGCCAAGGCCAAGCGCGAGCTCGGCTACGACCCCGGGCACCACGAGGATCCGCTCGCGAGCACGATCGAATGGTTTCGCGAGCACGAAGCACGGCTCGCCGCGCCAGGCGCCCGTCAGCCCCCCGGTCTGCGCCTTGCGGGCTTCGCGCTGCGCCAAGCCAGCGGCGTACTGCGCGGCCTCGGGCTCTAGCCGAGCCGATTCTCGATCTGCAGGCCGCTCGCGCCCTCCGCGGCGAGCACCTCCGCCGAGGGGGAGCCCTCCACGCCGAGCACCTGCGCGAGCTCCCCCGACTCGTACATCTCGGTCACGATGTCGCAGCCGCCGATCAACTCGCCGTCCACGAACAGCTGCGGGATCGTCGGCCAGTTCGAGAGCGCCGAGAGCTCCTGGCGGATGCGCGGATCGGGCAGGATGTCGACCGCCGCGAAGCGCGCGTCGAGCGCCTGCAGGGCGCCCACCGTCGCACGCGAAAAGCCGCACGCGGGCGCCTCCGGGGTGCCCTTCATGAAGAGAATCACCGGGTTCTCCGCGATCGCCTGCTCGATCGCGGCGCGGATCGGGTTGGTTGCGCCCTCTGAGGGGGCCGTGATCGGATCGATGCTGTGCATGAGGGCTCCTTGGGTTCTCGCGCGGTGCTCGGGTGCGGCGCGGTGTCGTGGGATGCTCGGTCGTGCGGGTCGTGCGGGTCGTGCGGGTCGTGCGGGTCTTGCGGGTTGTGCGGGTTGTGCGGGTCGTGTCGGACGGGTGGGGTGGGGGAGGAGTGCTCGGTGGGTGGGACTCAGCCAACCTCGGTCTTGAGCGACAGCGCATGGATCGGGCCGCCGATCTCCGCGCCGAAGACGTCGTAGACGAGCCGGTGTTGCTCGATGCGGCTGCGTCCCGCGAACGCTTCCGCGGTAACGGTTGCGCGGAAGTGATCGCCGCCGCCGGTGTAGTCCTCGACGTCGGCGCGCGCACCCGGAATCGCCGCTTCGATGCGCTGTTTGATTTCCTCGGGGGTCGGCATCTAGGGCCTTAGGATAGCCGGGGTCGTACAGCGCTACACTTTCGATAGTGATGATCTCCTTCAGCGACAAGGGTGCCGAGAAGGTTCGCGAGTTTCTCGCCGCCCAGGACGCCGACGTGGCGCTCGCCGGGCTACGCGTAGGAGTGCGCGGCGGTGGCTGCTCAGGCTTCCAGTATCAGCTCGCCTTCGACGAGCAGCGCGAGAGCGATGCCGTCTTTGAGAGTCACGGGCTGAAGCTGCTGGTCGACAACGAGAGCCTCCCATACGTGCGAGGCGCCGTGATCGACTACGAGGAAAGTCTCCAGGGAGCCGGCTTCAAGGTCAACAACCCCAACGTCGTCGCCGCCTGCGGCTGCGGCTCCTCATTCCGGGTGGCCGAGGAGGAGCAGGTCTCAGCCGTTTGACGATGCGGCGTCCGTGCTGACGGATGCCGCTCCGTTTGTGCCCGCCGCTTCGCCAGGGAGCCTCACCGCGGCGATGTGCTCGGCAGTGATTTTCCCATCCGAGGGCACGTGCGGATGGTGGACTTGGCACAGCCGGTAGTGGCCGTGGCGGAAGCGCCCACGTCGGAAGCACCCACTCTGGTGGCAGATGAGGCTCGACACGATGCCGCCGATCCCGATCAGGCTCACGACGCCCACGACGAGACCGAGCCATTCCGCGTGGGAGGTAGTGAAGGGCAGGGCGGCGATCACGACGGACCGCAGAATATCTAGCCGTCCGGCTAGCGTACGCCCCGTGCGTATCGCGACGTGGAACGTCAACTCCGCCAAGCAGCGGGTTCCCCGCCTGTTCCCCTGGCTCGACGAGCGCCGACCGGATGTCGTCTGCCTACAGGAGACGAAGCTCACCGACGACGCGTTCGACGAGCTGCTCGGTGAGGAGCTCGCCGCTCGCGGCTACGCCGTCGCGCGCCACGGCGAGGCCGCGTGGAACGGAGTCGCCATCCTCTCCCGCGTGGGCCTCGAGGACGTTGTGGTCGGCGTTCCCGGGGCGCCCGGCTTCCCGCACGCGGAGGCGCGCGCGGTATCGGCGACCTGCGGTGGGATCCGCGTGGTCTCGGTTTATGTGCCCAACGGGCGCACACCCGACTCCGAGCACTACCACTACAAGCTCGCCTGGCTCGCCGCGCTGCAAACGATGCTCGGCGACGCGCCGCGGGACGTGGTTGTGTGCGGCGACATGAACATCGCGCCGGCCGACATCGACGTGTTCGACCCCGCGGCCTACGTCGGCCAGACACACGTCACGCCCCCCGAGCGCGCCGCGCTCGCCGAGCTCCAGTCGGGGCTCGGCTTGCGCGACGTGGTGCGCGAGCGCTGGCCGACCGAGCGGGTGTTCACCTACTGGGACTACCGCGCCGGCATGTTCCACCGCGACCTCGGGATGCGCATCGATTTAGTACTGGCCACGCCGACGGTCACCGGCCGAGTCCGAGCCGCATGGGTCGATCGGCAGGCACGCAAGGGCAAAGGGCCCAGCGATCACGCCCCCGTGATCGTCGATCTGGACGCCGCGCCGGACGGGGACATCGGACCGATCGTCCCGCCGCCCTCCGCTCCGGCCGGCGCCAAACGCGGAGGTGCCCGCGACTACGCCGGCTCGTTATCGAGCGAGCGCCACAAGTAGCGGCAGGCCAGCGTGCGGTGCGGACGCCACGGCGCCGCGATCCGCTCCATCGTCGCCGCGTCGGGGATCTCCGACAAGTCGTAGGCGCGCTCGATTGCGTGACGGATGCCGAGGTCGCCGACCGGCAGCACGTCGGGACGCTGCAGGTGGAACATCAAGAACATGTGCGCGCTCCACACGCCGATGCCCTTGACGGCCACCAGCTCGGAGATCACCTGCTCGTCGGGCAGCTCGTCCAGGCGCTCGAGCTCGAGTTCGCCCGAGAGCGAATGTTCGGCCAGCGAGCGCAGGTAGCTGACCTTCGCGCGCGAGAGGCCCGCCGCGGCGCGCAGCTCTTCGGGCTCGTCCGCCAGTACCTCCTGCGGCGTCGGCGTGCGCCCCTCGAAGCGCTCGGTGAGGCGCACGAAGATGCTGCGTGCCGCCTTCGTCGAGAGCTGCTGGCCCACGATCGCGCGCACCAGTGCGCCGTAATGGTCGGCGGGGCGACCCTCGCGCGCGTCGGGAAGCTTGCGGCCAACGGACTCGATCACCGCCGCCAACACCGGGTCCGAGCGCAGCAGGTGCGCTAGTCCGCGGGGGCGCGAAGCGCGCCGCGCGGGACTTGAGATGCGCTCAGGCAGAGGGCAGCGCCGTCGTCTCGAGTGCCACCGGCTCGCCGTCGAGCGCGTTCAGTGCACGCGGCAGCGAGGCCGCCAGGCAAGTGAAGCTCGGCGTGTCACGGATCGTGTAGCGCGAAGCCTCCGTCGTGCGCAGGCGCTGCACGAGAATCGAGGAACGTGCCCACGTCATCGGTGTCGAACGCGACCACGAACTCCTGGTCATCGAGGCCGAACGAGTACGTCGTGTGGTTGTCGACCCCCGGGTATTCGCGACCGACCGCGATGTGGCCCTGCATGATGCGCCAGCGCTCCTCCGCCGGCAGCGCGTACCACTCGCGCGACTTCACGAACGGGTAGACGAACACGTACTTGCCGCGAAAGCCCCGCGGCGTCGTGCGCAGATCGTCGGAGTACTCCGAGCTCTTGCGCATCCCCAGGAACGAGTACGGCGTCTGCGCCCAGCGCATCAAGCCGCTCTGCGCGAGCACCACGTGGAACTCATGGATGCGATCGAGGTTCTCCGCCTCGGAGATCAACAGCAGCTCCGCATCCCCGCGGGTTCCCACGAGCGAGAAGGACTGCAGCAGATGGCCGTCCGCGAAGTCCTCACAGGCCGCGAGGAACTCGCGCTTGTCCTGTGCGCGCCGCTCAGGCTCGGTCCGACGCCACGCGCAGTCCATCTTCAAGAACGTGTACTTGACGAAGTGGCGCTCGCTCATATCCAACACAGAGGCTACAGTTTGCGTGTGCGGATCGCGCTCGTCTCGCCGTACTCGTGGACCTACCCCGGCGGTGTCACGCGCCACATCGAGGCGCTCGCCGACGAGCTCGAGGCGGTTGGCCACGAGGCCCGCGTGCTCGCGCCGTACGACCCCGACGACGCGCTCGCACGACGCATGCATCGCGGCGCGCGCCCGCAGCCGATGGAGATGCCGCAGCGGCTAGTACCACTGGGGCGGACCGCAGGGTTCCCCGCCAACGGCGCTATCTCGAACCTCGCGCCGACCGTCGACGCCGTGCTCGCCCTGTGGCGCGAGCTCGCGATGGGGGGCTACGACCTCGTGCACGTCCACGAGCCCGTCGTGCCGCTCGTCGGCCGCTACGCCGCGAGCTGCGCCGGCGACATTCCGCTGGTGGGCACCTTCCACTCGTTCTCCGAGAACACCTTCACGAACGGCATCGGCAACGCGCTCGGGGCACGGCGGCACATCAACCGCCTGCACGCGCGGATCGCGGTCTCCGAGGCCGCTGCGTGGACCGCGCAGCGCTTCTTCGGGGGCCGCTACACGATCGTGCCCAACGGTGTGCACCTGCGCCCGGCTGACGCCGATGGCGGCGAGGAGCCGGTCGCCGCCCGCGCTGGCGCCGATCCGCAGCAGCTGCGCATCCTCTGCATTGGCCAGGCCGTCGAGCGCAAGGGGCTGCCGATCCTGCTGCGCGCCTTCGAGGCACTGCGCGAGCACGTGCCCGCGACGCTCACGCTGGTCGGGGCCGGGCCCGAGGAGATCGCGCCGCTGCTGCTCGACGACCGCGGCGTGCACGCGCTCGGCAAGGTCTCCGAGGAGCGCAAGGCCGCCGAGCTCGCCCGCGCCGACGTGCTCTGCGCGCCCTCGCTCGGAGGGGAGAGCTTCGGCATGGTGCTCACCGAGGCCTTCGCCGCCGGCACCCCCGTCGTTGCATCGGATATCGCCGGCTATCGCGACGTCGTGCGCGACGGAGTCGACGGCGTGCTCACCCCGCGCGGCGACGCGCAGGCGCTGGCCGAGGTGCTGCGGTGTCTCGCGCTCGAACCGCAGCGACGCGCCGAGATGTCACTCGCGGCGCGCCAGCGCGCCGAGCGCTTCGCCTGGCCGCACACCGCAGCCGAGGTACTCGAGGTCTACGAGCGCGCTCGCGCCGTCGGCCGCGCCACCACGCACGCGCGGCGCCTCGCCGTGCGCGGCGGCCTCGCGCCCGCCGACTTACTCCCGCGCGTGCCCGCGCAGCGGCTGCCCAGCCCCGAGCCCGCACCCGCCGGCGCGCGCACCCGCGGCGCTCTACGCGTCGCTCGTCGCGGCGCACTCGCCGCCGTCTCGCTCGCCGGCCTCGGCCTCGCGTTGACCGCGCTGCAGCGCATCGGCTTCGGCCGCGTCGCCGCGAGCCTCGTAGCCTCCAGCCCCGGGTTGATCGCCGCCGGCTTCGCGCTGATGTGCCTCTCGATGGTCGTCCGCGGGCTCGCCTGGCACGCAATCCTCAGCGCCGCGCCGACCTGGCGCAAGGCACGCCGCCGCGACGCGCTGCAAGGCACCTTCATCGGGGTGCTGATGTCCGCCACGCTGCCCGCGCGCCTCGGTGAGCCCTCACGCGCGCTGATCGTCGCGCGGCGCATCGGCCGCGCCCGCGAGACGCTGCCCATAGTGCTCGGCACGATGGTCTCCCAGACGCTGCTCAACCTGCTCGCGCTGACGCTGCTCGGCCTCGCGATGCTCTCCGGCGTTCCGCTGCTACGCGGACACGACGGCGCGCTCGCGCTCGCCGCGCTGGTACCGCTCGCGGCGCTCGCCGTCGTACTGCTCGCGCCCGTGCTGCTGCCGCCCGCCGCCGTCTCCCGCTCGGCGCGTCTGCACGCGCTCCTCAGCGGTCTGCGCAGCGCGCTGCTGCGCGTGCGCGAGGGTCTACGCGTCTTTCGCCACCCCCGCCAGGCGGCGCTCGCGACGTCCGTGCAGCTCGCCGCGTGGGGACTGCAATGCGCCTCCTGCTGGCTGCTGTTGATGGCGCTCGGCCTCGACCATCGCGTGGGGTTTGCCGGTGCCGCCGGGGTGCTGTTCGCCGTCAACGTCACCGCCGTGATTCCCGCCACGCCCGCCAACGTCGGCGTCTTCCAGGCCGCCTGCGTCGCCGTGCTCACCGGCGCCTACCACGTCTCCACCCCCGACGCGATCGCCTACGGGATCATCCTGCAGGCCGTCGAGGTCGCCACCGCCGTGCTGATGGGGATGCCCGCGCTGGTCAAGGAGGGGCTCTCCTGGAAAGAAGTCCGCCTGCGCACGATGCACGCCGCACCCGTCAAATTGCCGCCGCTGCCCGAGCGCGCTGAGCGGGGCCAGCCGCGCGGCGCGCTGGCCGAGCGCTGAGCGGTGGCCCGAGTGCGCGCCAGGTGAGCGAGGAGTCCCATGCCGGCGGCGCCGCCGGCATGGTGAGAGGGGGGTCCGATGTCGGCGACGCAGCCGGCGATGCTTGGGTCTACATGCTGCGCTGTCGCGACGGCTCGCTCTACACAGGCTGGACGACCGACTTGGACCGGCGGCTGGTGCGCCACCGCGCGGGGAAAGCCAGTCGCTATACCGCCAGCCGACTGCCCGTCGAGCTCGTCCTGGTGCTAGCGATGCCCGATCGCACCGCGGCGCGCTGCGAGGAGGCGCGGATAAAACGACTCGATCGAGCTGAGAAGCTGGCGCTCTTAGGTCTGACACTCACTGAGTGAATTTAGGCGGCGACGAGGCCGATCAGACGATGCGACTCCGGGAGTGTCTCGCCTGCCTCACGCATTGCCTCAATGTGTAGGGGAACGGCCTCGCGCATTAGCTGTTCGACCTCGGGCTGAGACTTGCCAGTGGCGTAGCAGCCCGGCAGGTCTGGAGAGTAGGCACCCCAGCCGCCATCCTCGGCGGTTTCATATATGACCAGGTACTCAGTCATCGCAGCTCCTCGATTCCGGATTTACGTCTGATGTCTGCTAGTTGGCCGACCGTCATGGTATCGCTTCGCTTCCGGAGACAGTGAGTCTGAGCGAGCTGTTTGGGTGCCGGTATTGGCGGTGACTGCCGCGCTGCCTCACCTCTCTCCAGCCGCACGCTTCGAGGATTGCGATTACCTCCTGGACCTTCTTAGCCACATACCCTTCATCCGACCGATCGCTCGGATAGGGACGTCGACTTGTCTCTCAGCCGGCCATCGCCGGCTCATCCTCTTCTTCCACCGCGCCATCCGGCGGATCCTCGTCACCGAGCGCCGGGCCGTCCGCGTCTCGGCCGAACAGCGAGGGGTCGCGGTAGGAGCCCTTGATCAGGTCATCCGGCGAGCCGTTTGGCAACAGTCGCCCCTGGCGCGTGCCGAAGTAAATCGCCTGCGGATGGTGCGCTATCAGCGCGAGCGTGGACTGCTCGGGTTCTGGGGCGTAGCCCTCGGTGATCCGCATGCCGATGTCCCCGAGGCCGAGTAGCTTCTCGACCTTGAGGTGCTCGGACTGCTCCGGCACCGCCGGGTAGCCCCAGGAGTAGCGTCGGCCCTGGGTCGCGGGGATGCCGAGCATCGCGCGCGCCTCCGCGTGCAGCCACTCCGCCAGGCCCTCCGCCGTCTGCACGCCGAGGCCGTGCACGAACAGCTGCTCCGCGAACTCGCCGTCCGCCTCCAGCTTGGCCATCAGCTCCGTGACCTCCGCGCCCACCGTCACCGCCTGGACCGCGATCACGTCGAGCTCGTCCGGCGGCGAGCCGTCCGGCTTCGCCGGGCGGAAGAAGTCCGCGAGGCAGATGCGGTCGCCCTTCGGTTGGCGCGGGCACACGAAGCGCGTGAGCTCCGTATAGGGAGCCCGCCCACCCGCGGGGTCGAGGTCGGCGGGATCGAGGTCGGGGGGATCGAGGTCGGGGGGATCGAGTGCTCCGCTGGAGGCCCCGCCGCGCGCGTGCGTACGTGCGTACGTGTGCGCGGCGGGGTCCAAAACGACGATGTCGTTGCCCTGCGCGTAGCACGGGAAAAAGCCCAGCAGCGCGCGCGGGTGCAGATAGTCCTGCTCGCGCCACATCCGCTCCAGGCGCGGCTGGAAGTCCTCGTCGAGCAGCTTGCGCCACGCCTCGCCTTTGACGCCCCGCCCGCCCCAGTGCAGCTTGAAGAGCACGTGCGTGTCGAGGTGGCTGTACACCGCGTCGAGGTCCACCGGGATCTCGCGCACGCCCCAGAACGGGGGGGTCGGGCCCCGCGCGTCGGTGCGCGCCGCCGAGCGCACCGAGTCATCCGCGAAGTTCAGCTCCTCCACCGGTGCCTCGCCCTTGGCGCGAAAGGCCGTCGCGTCGGCGCGCAGCTTCTCAACCAGCGCCGCGTGCGCGTCGGCATCGATGAGCTGGTCCATCACCGCCAGGCCCTCGAAAGCATCCTTGCAGTAGAAGACGCCCGGGTCATAGACCTCGTCAGACTCCTTGCCGCCCGGGTACAGCGCACGGAAGCTAAACGCCCGGTTGATCGCCGCGCCGCCGATCAGCACCGGGTACTCCAGCCGCTTGGCGTGCAGCTCCTGGATGCACGCCGGCATCTGCTTCGAGGTCGAGACCAGCAGCGCCGAGAGGCCGATCGCCGTCGCCTCATGCTCCTGCGCCGCGTCGAGGATCCTCTGGATCGGCACCTGCTTGCCGAGGTCCACCACCGTATAACCGTTGTTCGTCAGGATCGTGTTCACCAGCGACTTGCCGATGTCGTGCACGTCGCCGAAGACCGTCGCCAGCACCACGGTTCCCTTGGTGTAGCCCTCGATCTTGTCCAGGTATTTCTCCAGCTGCGCCACCGCACGCTTCATCACCTCCGCCGACTGCAGCACGAACGGCAGGATCAGCTCGCCCGCGCCGAACTTGTCGCCCACCTCTTTCATCGCCGGCAGCAGCACCTCGTTGAGCGTCGGCACCGCGCCAAGCTTCTCCACCGCGCGGTCAATCCACACCTCCACGCCCTCCTTGCGGCGGCGCAGGATGTGGAAGTGCAGCGCCTCCTCCGGCTCCATGCCCTCCGTCGGGTCCGCCGCGCCTTGCGGCCCCTCGTCGTCGCCCTTGGTCTCGAAGTGCTCGATGAAGCGCTCCAGCGCGTCCTCGCGGCGGTTGTACACCAGGTCGTCCGCCAGCTCCCGCTCGGTGTCCGGGATCTCCGAGTACGGCGTGATGTGGTTCGGGTTGACCATCGCCAGGTCCAAGCCCGCCTGCACGCAGTGGTGCAGGAACACCGAGTTCAGCACCGCGCGCGCGCCCGGCGAGACGCCGAAGGACACGTTCGAGACTCCCAGCGAGGTCTTCACGTGCGGGATCTCCTCCTTGATCCGCTTGATGCCCGCGATCGTCTCCACCGCCGACGGGCGCCACTCCTCATCGCCCGTCGTCAGCGTGAACGTCAGGCAATCGAAGATCAGCAGCTCCGGGTCCAGACCGTGCTCCTCGCAGCACAACTCGCGGATGCGCTGCGCAATCTCCACCTTGCGCTGCGCCGTCTTCGCCATCCCGACCTCGTCAATCGTCAGCGCGATCAGCGCCGCGCCGTGCGCCAGCGCCAGCGGTACCACGCGGTCGAGCTTCTCGCGGCCCGCCTCCAGGTTCACCGAGTTGACGATCGCCCGACCCGGGATCTGCTCCAGGGCCGTCTCGATCACCTCCGGCTCCGTCGAGTCGATCTGAATCGGCGCCGGCTGCGTCAGCGAGATGCGCTTGACCACCTGGCGCATCTGCTCGTCCTCATCCGCGCGCTCCGTCAGCGCCACGCACACGTCGAGCACGTGCGCCCCGCCCGTCACCTGGTCCTCCGCGATCTGCGCCAGGCCGTCGTAATCATCGGCCAGCAGCAGCTCCTTCGCCTTGCGCGAGCCCTGCGAGTTAACGCGCTCGCCGACCATCGTCGGGTGCGGCTCCTGCACGAGCGGGGTTGCGGTCATCATCGAGGAAAGGAGGGGGGGTCGCGCAGCGCGATCCCGCGGGGCGGGCGTCAGCCCGCCAATCCTCTCCTTGATCGCACGGATGTGCTCCGGGGTTGTGCCACAGCAGCCGCCGACGATGTTCACGCCGTAGCGCTCCACGAACTCGCCCAGCGCCTGCGCCAGCGGCTGCGGCTTCTCCGGGAAGATCGTCTCGCCATCCGGCCCCTGCAGTGGCAGGCCCGCGTTGGGGATGCACGCAACCGGCAGCGCGCTGTGTTCGCCGAGGAAGCGGATCGCGTCGCGCATGTCCTCCGGGCCCGTCGAGCAGTTCAGGCCGATCACGTCGACGCCCAGGGCCGCCAATGTCGTCAAGACCGCCGCGATGTCCGTCCCGAGCAGCATCTTGCCGCCGTTGGGCAGCAGCGAGACCGAGGTGTGGATCGGCAACGCGCGGCCCGTGCTCTTGAACGCCGCACGCGCGCCGAAGATCGCCGCCTTGACCTCGAGGATGTCCTGTGCCGTCTCGATGATCAGCAGGTCCGCGCCACCGTCGATCAGGCCCGCCGCCTGCTCCTCGAAGACCTCCACCAGGTCGCGAAAACGGATTTGGCCGAGCGTCGGATCATCGGAGGCCGGGAGGAAGCCCGTCGGTCCGATCGAGCCCGCCACAAAGCGGTTCTCGCCTGCCGCTTTGCGCGCGATTTCCGCCGCCTTCGTGTTGATCTCGACCGTGTAGTCCGCCAGGCCCCACTCCTCGAGCTTCAGGCGCGAGGCCTGGAAGGTGTCCGTCTCCAGCACCTCCGCGCCCGCGTCGAGCATCGAGGCGTGCACCCCCTCGATCACGTCCGGGCGGTTGAGCACCAGTGCCTCGTGGCACTTGCCCTGCAGGCCCCCGTAGTCCTCCTGCGTCAGGTCGAACTGCTCGAGTGTCGCGCCCATGCCGCCGTCGTAGAGCACCACGCGGCTCGCCAGCGCCTGCAGAAAATCGCGCATTCTCGGATCCTAGCAATGGTGCGCGCAACCTTGACACGCTCGTGTAAATGTTCACCGGTCTTCACGCAGCCGCTGGCTCGACCGACAGGTCGCTGCCCGTCCCGGACGGCCGCCCGGACGGATAGGACGACATCCATGTAGGGCTTTTGGTGACGGACTTACATCGATCGTCCAGGTCGCGTGAAAGACGGCTCCCAACCATCCATCCTGCACGGCCACGACCGCAGTACAGGGGGGTCGACCCGATTCGCGCGAGGGGCGCAGGAGTCCCAATTTGCGAGCTCGTGGCCGCTGTCCCCCGCCTTGACAAGCCAGGACGACAACGTCGAGTCAGGAGACCTACCGCCATGCTCACCGCATCCCAGGTTCGGGTGATCCCGTGACCCCCCAGCTCGCTGTCGAAGTTCCCACCACCGCCCCCGCATCCCGCAGCACAACACCCGCGCCACGCCGCAGCAAGCGCCGCGCCAAGCAGACCGGTCACACCGTCGTCGCCGTCGTCGGACTCGGCTACGTCGGCCTGCCCACCGCAATCGCCCTACGCAACGCCGGCTGCCGCATCGTCGGAATCGACATCTCCGGGGCGCGTCTCAGCACGATCCGCGGCGGTCGCGCCGAGCTGCTCGACTCCGAACAGCGCGACCTCGCCGCGCACCTCCAGAGCGACGGGTTCGTGCTCACCAACCGCATCAAGGCCCTCGACGCCGCCGACCTCGTGCTGATCTGCGTGCCCACGCCCGTCGACGAGCAGCTGCGACCCGACCTGCAAATTCTGCGCGACGCCTGCGCCGAGGTCGTGCGCCACGCCCGTCCCGGACAGACGCTCGTGCTCACCTCCACGACCTACGTCGGGACCACCCGCGAGTTGCTCATGCAGCCGCTCGCCGAGCGCGGGTTTCGCGTCGGCAAGGACGTCTTCGTCGCCTTTGCCCCCGAGCGCATCGACCCCGGCGTGAGCGACCACGCGCAGCTGAAGACGCCGCGCGTGCTCGGCGGCAGCACCCCCGAGTGCACCGAGCGCGCCGCCGCCGTGCTGCGCCACACCTGCCAGCACCTGCACCACGTCTCCTCACCCGAGGCCGCCGAGCTCGTCAAGCTCTACGAGAACACCTTCCGCGCCGTCAACATCGCGCTCGCCTTCGAGCTCGCCGAAGCCTGCGGCACACACGGGCTCGACCCGATCGAGGTCACCGAAGGCGCCGCCAGCAAGCCCTACGGCTTTCTCGCGCACTACCCCTCCGCCGGCGTCGGCGGCCACTGCATCGCCGTCGATCCCTACTACCTGCTGCACGACCTGCGCGAGCGCGGGCGCCCCGCCACGATGGCCGAGGAGGCCCTGCGCAAGGTCTCCGGCCGCCCCCGCCACGTCGCCTGGCGTGCCCACGAAGCGCTCGTCGAGCTCGGCCGCCCGCTCCCCGAGGCCCGCGTGCTGCTCGTCGGTGCCTCCTACAAGCCCGGCGTCGCCGACACCCGCGAGGCGCCCGCGCTTGAGATCATCGCCCGCCTGCGCTCCGAGGGCGCTCACGTCGACTACCACGACCCGCTCGTGCCCAGCCTCGCCGTCGCCGGAGAGATCATCTCCGGGGTAGACGCTCCCAACGCCTTGCCCGAAAGCGGCGCCGACGGCGCGCTGGTTCCCGAGGAGTACGACCTCGCGATCCTCGCCACCCTGCACCCCGACCACGACTATGACTGGCTCGCGCGCTGCCCCGCCGTGCTCGACTGCACCTACCGCCGGCCCGACGCCGGACAGCGACGCTTCCTGCCGTGAGCTCATGAGCCCCCAGCCCACCCGCAGCCTGAGCGTCCATCGCATCCTGAAGGTTCTCGCCGGCCTCTACCTGGTCGCGCTGCTCGCCGCCGTGATGGCCTACAAGGCCGCGTTCGCCGGGCTGCTGTTCTCGAACGTCTTCTTCGGCGTCTACAGCATCTGCGTCGCCACCTACATCGTCTCGCGCTTCCTCTTCAGCCTCTTCTACCGCGGCCGGCCCGACGCCGGACTGGAGCCTCACATCGCGATCGTGATGCCCGGCTTCAACGAGGAGGAGGCCATCGCCCAGTCGCTGCGCTCGCTGCTCGCGCTTAACTACCCCGAGGAGAAGCTCGAGCTCGTCGCCGTCAACGACGGCTCCACCGACAACACCCTCGCCGAGATGCAGCGCGTCGCCACCGACTGTCAGGGGCGCGTCAGCGTCATCAACTTCCCACAGAACCGCGGCAAGCGCGCCGCGATGGCCGCCGGCATCCGCGCCACCTCCGCCGAGGTCATCGTGTTCGTCGACTCCGACTCCTCCGTCGAGCCCGACGCGCTCAAACTGCTCGTCCAGCCGCTCGCCGACCCCCGCGTCGGGGCCGTCTGCGGCCACGCCGACGTGCTCAACGTCCGCGAGACCTGGATCACCCGCATGCAGGCCGTCCGCTACTTCGTCGCCTTCCGCGTCGTCAAGGCCGCCGAATCCGTCTTCGGCGCCGTCACCTGCTGCTCCGGCTGCTTCTCCGCCTACCGCCGCGAGGCGATCCTGCCGCGCCTTGAGTGGTGGGAGAGCCAAACCTTCCTCGGCATCGAGTCCACCTTCGGCGACGACCGCTCGCTCACCAACTGCGTGCTGCGCGACTGGCGCATCCTCTACGAACGGCGCGCCGTCTCCCACACGATCGTCCCCACCACGCTACGCGCCTTCATCGTCCAGCAGACCCGCTGGAAGCGCTCCTGGACGCGCGAGTCGCTGCTCGTCGCCAAGTTCATCTGGCGCAAGCACCCCATCGCCGCCTTCTTCACCTACATGAGCATCCTCCTGCCGCTGCTCGCGCCGATCGCCGCGCTGCACTCCCTCGTCTGGGCGCCGCTCACCCACCACGGCGTGCTGCCGCTCACCTACCTCGCCGGGATCTACGCGCTCGCGCTCGTCTACTCCTTCTACTTCCTGCTCTTCCAAGATCGCTACAACGTGCTTTGGCTGTACGGCATCTTGTTCGTCTTCTTCTACCTCGGCTTCATGCTGTGGCAGACCTACTACGCGATCTTCACCTGCCGCACCGCCGCCTGGGGCACGCGGCCTGCGACCGCCGGCACCGCCGCCGGCGGCGACGGGGGTGGACCGTGAGCCTGCGCGAGCCGCTGCTGCGGCGCGTGCTTGCCGCGCTGCTGCTGCCAATCTCGTTGGTCCCCGTGCTGCTGCTCGCGCCTTCGCTTGTACGCGCGCCCGCCACCCTCTGGCGTCACACCGCGCACGCGCTCGCGCCCGCGCACCCCCGCAAGGTCCACCACCACGTAGCGTCCGGCCCGCGCTACTACCTTGTCGGGCCCGCCCGCCTGGAGCTCGACGTGCTCGAAGCCGGCTACGCCGGCGCGCTCACGCCGAAAGTCGGCTACTCGCCACTCGCCGAACCCGAATGGGCCGCGCAGGGCGCCGCCGCGCTGGAAGGGAGCCGCACGCCGAGCATCCTGATCGCACGCGGGCGCGAACTCACCACCGCCTCCGGACAGCCGCTGTACGTCCCCACCCCGAGAGCGCCGCGCACGCGATGACACGCCTCCCGCTGCCCCTCGCCGCGATCTCCGCCGCGGTGCTCACCGTGATCGCGCCGGTGCAGCTCGCGAGCGCCGATGCCCCGCTCCAGTTGCTCGATGCGAACCGGCTCGCATCGCCGCTCACTGCTGGTCGGCCCGCGTCGGTCGCTCTCGCCGCTGCCGCTGCCGGCTGCTCCGGCCGTACGCCCACGGCGGTCCGCCTCACGCGCCTGCATGGGCCGCACGTGCGGCTCAGCTGGCGCGCGCCCAGCGGTGCGCCCGTGCCCACCGGCTATCGCGTTCTGCGCGCCCGGCGCACCGTCGGGCAGACCACCGGCACCTCGATGGTGCTCGCCGTAGTGCTCGGACGGCGCACCACGTTCACCGTCCAGGCCCGCTACGCCCAGGCGCCACCGGTCTGCGCGGCAAGCATCCAGAGTCGGCTCGCGCTGCGCGCACCCGCCCGCGTCTCGGGGCTGCGCATCCTCAAGCAGACCGCCACCGGCGTACGCATCGGCTGGCGCCGCGCCCAGTCCGGCGACGCGCCGATCGCCGGCTACCGCGTCCTGCGCGACGGCGCCGTCGTCGCGCAGACCCGCGCGCGCAGTTTCACACTCAAGCTGAGCGCCGCCAGTGCCCACCGGATCGCCGTCGCCGCTGTCGACACGCGCGGACACCTCGGTCCGCTCAGCCGCGCCCTGCGGATCGCTGCGCGGCCGCGCAGCACGCCCCAACGGGCCGCCGCCGGCGTCGTGCTGCCCGGGGCGCCCGGCGGTCTCAGCATCTCCGAAGTCGCCGACTCCGCCGCCACCGTTTGGTGGACCCCCGCGCGGGCCGGCACCGTGCGGGTCATCGGCTACCGCGTCTATCGCGACAGCGGCCTCGTCGGACAGAGCACCAGCGACTCGCTGCGTCTCACGCATCTCTCCTCCACGCGCACCTACAAAATCGAAGTCGCCGCCGTCGACGCCAACCACCGCGAGGGGCCGCACACGCCCGCGCTCGCGCTGACCACCACCCACACCGCCCCCCAGGGCCCCGCGCTGATCTCCGCACTGCGCGTCACCGACACCTCCGCCTCGCTCTCCTGGCAGGCCGGCGCCGCCAACAGCGGTCGGCTCGTCGGCTACCTGCTCTTCCAGGACGGGCAGCCCAAGCGCGTCGTCAGCGCCCAGACCACAACCGTCACACTTGCCTCCGAGCGTCACTACACCTTCACCGTGCGCGCGCTTGACTCCTACGGTTACCTCAGCGCGCCCGCGCCGAATCTCACCGTGGTGACCACGCACACGCCGCCCTCCACGCCCGCGAACCTCAGCGCCGGCGAAGTCACCGCGAGCTCCGCCGCGCTGAGCTGGTCACCGAGCAAACCCGTCAGTGGCGCGATCGTCGGCTATCGCGTGTTTCGCAACGAAATCCCCGTCGGGCAGACCTCGAGCACCGGCATGACGCTCGCCAGCCTCGCACCGTCAAGCGCCTACAAGATTACGGTCGTCGCCGTCGACTCGCTCGGCGCGATCAGCGCGCCCACCGCTCCGCTGTCCTTTGAAACCTCCGACCCCACGCCCACCCACGGTCACGTGCAGGCCTTCCTGCTCGCCTCCACCGATCAGAGCTTCGACGACCTCGAGGCTCACTACCAGCAGATTGGCGTCGTCTATCCGACTTACTTCAACTGCGGCCCCGCCGGTGCCGTCACCGGCAACAACGACCCGCTCGTCACCGGCTGGGCCGAGGCGCGCCAGGTCGCCGTGATGCCACGCTTAAACTGCCAGAACCCGACCGACGAGAACGAAATCCTCAACGAACCGAACGCTCGTCAGCACATGATCGAACAGCTCGCCGCGCTGTGCGCGAGCTACGGATACCAAGGCATCCAGGTCGACTTCGAGGGCGCCGCGCCCGCCGAGCGCGAACCGTTCACCGCGTTCATCACCGCGCTCGCCGAACGGCTGCACTCCCAGGGCGACAAACTCTCGACTGTCGTCACCGCGAAGTACTACAACGTCATGAGCGGTCGCGCCGCGATGTACAACGACGCCGCCCTTTCCAAAGCCTCCGACTACATGTTCGTGCTCGATTGGGGTCTGCACTGGACCACCTCCGCGCCCGGTGGAATGGACGAACTGCCCTGGTTCAAGCGCGTCGCCGAATACACCGCCACACTGCCCGAAAAAGGTAAGTATGTGCTGGGGATGCCGATGTACGGGATCGACTGGCCCGACGGCGGCGGCGGTGCCAACCCCGGTACGCCGCTGGAGTTCAACAGCATCATGGCGCTCGCCAGCCTCTACGGTGCCACGCCCGAATGGGAACCCGCCGCGGCCGATCCGCACTTCTCCTACGTCGACGGGAATGGTGTCCAGCACAGCGTTTGGTACTCCGATCAACAGTCGATTGTCACCCGCGTCGCGCTCGCCGAATCGCTCGGACTGGGGGTCGGGCTGTGGCACCTCGGGAGTGAGGACCAGTCGATTTGGGAACTACCCGGGCTCGGCGGCAGCGGCTGAGCCGCTTCGCATGAAGACTCGCCGCTGCAGACGCGCGCTCGCGGTCTGCGCGATCCTCGCACTCGCCCTCGGAGCCCCCGCGGTCGCCGCCGGCCGCGCCACCCCCGACGAGGGAGCACGCATCCACACATCCCTCGCTCGACCGCTCCAAGCATTCCTCCTCACGAGCGCCCCCGACTCGTTCGCCGACCTCCAGGCCCACGTTGGCGCCATCGGCGTCATCTATCCCACGTACTTTCAGTGCGCCGTTCCCAACGGGGCCGTGCAGAGCTCCGAGAACCCAGAAGTCGACGCCTACGCCACCGCCCATCGGCTCGCCGAGCTGCCGCGCTTCAACTGCCAGGATGGCGCCACCGTGCACCACATCCTCACCGACCCTCGTCTGCGCGCAAGCACGCTCGCGCGGCTGGTCGCACTCGTCGAGGGCCTCGGAGCGGTCGGAGCCGCGCCGGGCGCCGGGTACGCCGGCCTGAACCTCGACCTCGAGAACGACGGCGCCCACGACCGCGATGCGCTCAACTCGTTCGTCGCCACGCTCGCCGCCCGCCTGCACGCTGCCGGGCGCAAGCTTGCCGTCGATGTCGACGGCGTCCTGAGCGAAGACCCGCGGCGGCAAACCTATCTCTACGACGATCGCGCGCTCGCCGCTGCCGCCGACACCGTCTTCGTGATGGCCTGGGGCGTCCACTGGGAACGCTCCACGCCCGGGCCGATCGCGCCGCTGGCCTACGTGGAGGGCGTCGCTCGACGCCTCTCGCGGCTGCCGCACGCGCGGCGCTTTGTGCTCGGCGTGCCCATGTACGGGCTCGACTGGGCCGCCCGAGGCGGCGCCCCACATCCCGCGACTGCGCTGCAATACGCCGAGGTCATCGCGCTCGCGCGCTCCGTGGGGGCCACGCCCGTGCGCGACCCGGCCTCTGGGGAGATGACCTTCGCCTATGCCCGCTCCGGGGTCTCCCACCATGTTTGGTACCTCGACGCTCACGCGATCTCACAGTGCCTGCGCGTCGCGCAGCGGTTTGGGCTCGCCAGTGGGGTCTGGCGGCTGGGGGAGGAGGACCAGGAAGTCTGGGGACTGCCAGGGGTGTGAGCCGAGACGGTCGCGGCGAAATGTCGTCCGCTCACTCCGGCAGCAGCTGCAGCGTCTCGCAATGTCGCGGTCTGATGGCGTGAAAGTGACGGCGGTCGAGTGTCACGACGTAGGGGGTTCCGAGTCGCTCCGCGAGCGCGACGACCGAAGCGTCGGTCGCGCCGAGGGGGAAATCCGCGTATTGGCGAATCAACTCGGCGATCCTCGTCCACTCCTGCGGTGGAGGCGCGTCGACGTCGAGCGCAGCGAGCGCCTCGACGAAGGTCGCCTCGACCTCCGTCCCGAGACGCGTCGCCGCGAGATAGGTTACCTCCGCGATGACCAGCGCCGGGATCGCCAAGCGCAGATCCGAGCGGCGTAGCGCCGCCGCACATGCCTTGTGATCGTCATCGTCTAGGTCGAGCGCGGCATAGAGCGGGCCCGTGTCAACGACCGCGAGCATCGCCCCACTCGCGAGCCAGGATCTCCTCCGCGCACCGCGCCGTGTCGTGCTCGCCGCTGCGTCCGATGCCGATGAACGGGAGGCTGTCCTCCGCGCGTCGATCGAGGTGCTCGCGCAGCGCCTCCCGCGCGACCTCCGAGACTGAAACACGCCGCGTATGCGCCTCGCGCTCCACCTCCCGGGCAAGCTCCTCCGACAAGCTGATCGTCGCTCGCTTCATACGCGCATCGTATCATCGTGTAAGAGCAGCTGCCAGACTGCTCTTGGTACCCGTCCGCTCCGCGGTCAGCTACCGGCGGCCTTCGCTCGCTGTCGCTCCGGCGAGATCCGCACCACGTCCCAAACCAGCCCCACGCGCTCCAGCCCTCCGATCAACCACGCCGATGGGTCCAGCTGCCACCAGCGCAGGCCGTGCCGCGCCGAGGTCGGAAATGCGTGGTGATTGTTGTGCCACGACTCGCCCATCGTCGGCAGGGCCAGCCACAGCAGGTTGCGCGACTCGTCGCCCGTCGCGAAGCGCCGGCGGCCGAAGAAGTGACACAGCGAGTTGATCGAGAACGTCGCGTGGTGCAGGAACAGCACGCGCACCGCGCCGCCCCACAGCAGGCCCGTCAGGCCACCCACGAGGGTTCCTGTCAGGGCTACTCCCAGACCGAACGGGAACGCCATCCCTAGCACCACCCACAGCAGGAACGCTCGGTCCACGAAGCGCGTCGCCCGGTCCGCCAGCAGATCCTTCGCATAGCGCTCCGAGCTCGCCCGGCCGCTGCCCGCCGGGCCGAAGGTCCAGCCCACGTGCGCGTGGTAAAGGCCGCGCAGCGCGCCGCCGAAGCCTGCGCCGTGCTCCGTGTGCGGGCTGTGCGGATCGCCCGGTTCGTCCGAGAAGCGATGGTGCTGTCGATGTGTCGAGACCCACTCGATCACCGGTCCCTCGATCGCCGCCGAGCCCAGCGCGCCGAACAGGATGCGCAGCGGCGCGCTCGTCTTGAAGCTCCGATGCGTGAACAGCCGGTGATAGCCCACCGTCACTCCCAGGCCCGTCAGCACATATGTCACCGCCAGCACGACCAGATCCTGCCACTGCAGCACCCCGCCCCACGCCAGCCACGACGCCAGGCCCAGGAACGCCAACGGCAGTACCGTCACCGTTAGGTTCGCGAGCCGGTCGAGCGTCTCGTGCTCACCCACCACCATGTCCTCGCCGATCGCGCCCGCGACCATGCCCGCACCCGCGTGCTGCTCTTGCTCCGCGGCGACCTGCCCCCCGACGATCGCGCGCGTCTCACTGCCTGTCTGTGTGGGGGCCATGACGAACCCCTTCCCGGCCGCGCGCTCGGGCCGTTCCGACCGGCGCACTTCCAATGGTGTCCACCGAGGCTACTCCTTTGCGAAGCCGCTACGACCAAGTCGCGAGCGCCGCGCGGACCGCCGCGACCGCGCTCGCGCCCGCGATCTCCATCGGCTCCGTCGTGCGCAGGGCGCGGCTGAAGAGAAACGCGCCCTCCAATAGCGAGAGCATCGTCAGCGCCAGCTCGCGCGCCGTCTCCCGCGGGATTCCGGCGGCCGCAAAGAACTCGCTCGCGCCTGAAATCCAGCTCTCGAAGACCTCCGCCGTCGCTTCGCGCAGCGGCTCGTTCGTGCTCGCCACCTCCAGCGCCACCGTCGCGATCGGGCACGCGTCCGCGTAGTCCGTTTCGGCCAGCGTCCGTGCCGCGCCGCTGAAGAACTCGCTCACCGCGCTCAGCACGTCCGGCGCCGCCAGTGCGATGCCCGCGAACAGCTCCGCGTAGAGCCTCCCCGAGGTGCGGATCACCTCCGCTCCCAGCTGCTCCTTGCCACCCGGGAAGAAGTGGTAGAGCGAGCCGAACGGCGCGTTCGCCTCAGCCACGATTTGCTTCACGCCCGTCCCCGTGTAGCCCTGGCGGCGGAAGAGCTCAGCGCTGGAGTCCACGATGCGCTCCCTTGTGTCCCTGCCTGCCATCGCTTGATCCTCCTTCGATTGAAGGCCCCGCCGCGCGCGCGTATGCGCGTGCGTACGCGCGCGGCGGGGCCCTTGTTGGATGGCGCAATGATACGCTTCGCCTAGCTAGAGCGATCTATCAAATAGCGGTCGACAGATAGGAGCGCGCACGATGCCCAAGTTGGAGCTCTCAGCCGGAACGATCGAGTACGAAGACACCGGTGGCGAGGGCCCCGCGATCGTCTTCTCGCACGGCTTGTTCATGGACGGCTCCCAGTGGCGCCACGTCGTCGCCGACCTGCGCCGCGACTACCGCTGCGTGCTGCCCACGCTGCCGCTGGGCGCTCATCGCCACCCGATGCGCCCCGACGCCGACCTCTCGATGCGCGGCATCGCCACGCTGCTCGGCGAGCTGCTCGAGCATCTCGAGCTGCGAGGTCACGCTCGCGATGAGCGATTGGGGCGGACCTCAGCTGCTGATCGGCAGTCGCTACCAGGAGCGCATCACCCGCCTCGTGATCTGCTCCTGCGAGGCCTTCGAGAACGTCCCGCCCAAGGGCACCGCCAAGGCGCTGCCCTACATCGCGCGCCTGCCCGGCGGCATCGCCGCCGTCGTCTTCCCGTTTCGCTTCGATGCACTGCGCCGCCTGCCCGTCACCTACGGCGCGCTCAGCAAGCAGCCCGTCCCACGCGAGGTCATGGATCGGTGGTTCGGACCCGCGATCGCCCAGCGCGCCATCCGTCGCGACGCCGCCAAGTACGTTCGTAGCTCCGCCCAGGGCCGTCGCGACCTGCTCGCCGCCGCCGGCACCATGCGTGCCTTCCAGGGCCCCACGCTGGTCGCGTGGGCCAGCGAGAACCGCATGATGCCCCGGGCGCACGGACGGCGCCTCGCCGAGCTGCTGCCGCACGGGCGGCTCGTCGAGATTCCCGACTCCTACACGCTGATCATGGAGGACCAGCCCGCGCAGCTCATCGCTTGCATGCGCGAGTTCCTGCGCGAGACTCCTGGCGCATGACTTGTTGAAAGAAAAGTGCCCCGCCGCGCGCGCGTGCGCATGCGTGTGTGCGTGTGAGAATCGCGGGTAGGAGGGCGGCGTGCAGAAGTCTCGCCAGCAGCCGCCATCATGTGAGCCTGCTATCGGCTAGACCGAGTCGGCCCCCGACAGACCCGTGCCCAGAACGCCCCAACTACCCAAAACCCCGCCGAAGATGTTCGAGACTCGCAGCCAGGCCTGGCGCGAGGTCGGTCTCGTGCACCAGGTCAGCCCCGGCGCCGTCAAACGCGCGCGGCTGGAGGCGCTGCTGCTCGTGCCGCTGTTCGTCGGCGTTGTGCTGCTCTACGACAACCGTGCTCAGCTCGGTCTGAAGCACAGCTCCTCCGAAGTAAAAGGACTCGTGCAGGCCGCGACTGCGGTGCTGCTGTTGATCCTCGGCTGGGCGATCGCCCGCGACGCCGGTCGCGCACTCGGACCCGCGCTATTTCGGCGCCTGGATCCCGCGACCGCCGGCATCGTCGGCTTCCTGATCCGGCTCGTGACGATCGCGGTCGCACTGCTGATCGCGCTCGTCGTCGCTGGAGTCGAAACCCGCACACTCGCCGTTGGGGGCGCCTTCACCGCCGTGATCCTCGGACTTGCCGCGCAGCAGACGCTCGGAAATCTGATCGCCGGCACACTGCTGCTCAGCGCCGGGCCGTTTCGCGTTGGCGATCGCGTGCGCCTGCAGGGTGGCCCACTCGCGGGTCAGATCGAGGGGATCGCCAGCTCCCTCGGGCTCCTCTACACGACGTTCGCAACCGACGAGGGTTCGATCCTCGTGCCCAACAGTGTTGTGCTCAACGTGGCCGTCTACACCGGGGCTGGCACGCTGCGGACCTACAAGAGTCCCGTCAAGGAGCCCGCCGCGGGCTCCGGCGGCTCGGACGGGGACTCCGATGAGACCTCGCGTTCCGCCCCGCCGCCGCCTCCTGCTGGCTCGACCCGCGGCTCGCCGGCGCGTCGCGCGCGATAGCGCAGGAGCAGCTGGCCCTCGCTCTCGAGTACATCCAGCAGCTCGAGCTCGACCGGTGGTCGCAGCTCGTCGCCGGAGACGATCCGCAGGGACTCGCCGGCCGCATCGCCGCCCGCGAGCTTCGGCGCGAGCGAGAGAAACAGCTCGTCGACCAGTCCCTCCGCAAGCAGCTGCGCGTTCAGGTGCGGACCGCCCTCGCAGAGGATCGTGCGCACGCCCAAGCGCCACAACTCGCTCAGCGCCGCTTGCAGATCCAGACGCCCCTCGCGGGCCGCCCGCACGTAGCGAGCCTCGCCGGCGCACTCCGCGAGGCTCGCCGGGGACGCTGTGAGGATCGCGACCCGCGCCGCCGGATCCGCGAGCAGGGGAATCTCCTGCGCCGGCAGCGCCAGACTTGCCGAGACGATGCACGCCAGTGGTTCCTCCGCCAGGCCCCGCGCGCGCCGCAGCTCGCGTGCGGGCTCCGCGCGCACCAGCCGACCGTAGTGTTCTGCGCGCACCGTGCCCGCCCCGACTAGTACCGCGTCGACCGTCGTGCGCAGCGCATGAAAGAGCTCGTGGTCCGCGCGGTCGCCGATCGGACCCGAGCGACCGCCGATCGTCGCGCGGCCATCGACCGTGCTGGCCATGTTCAGCAAGAGATACGGGCGCTCCGTTTGGTGCCCACCTGCTTGCGAGGCGTCCGGCGCCTCCCACAGCCGCAGCTCCTCTACAGCCTCCGCCGCGGTCGGTGATCTTGCGTGCGCGTCCTTGCGGTTGCTCCTGTGCGGATCGCTCAATAGCCGCGTGAGCTTGACCTGCTGGGGAGGAGCGCTCACGAGGCCACCTTAGAACCTCCGTTCCGCCAGCCTTCGGCAGCGGCCCCGCCAATGCTCTTTTCAGTCGGAGACGCACCGCGTGCCGGTGCGCTTGCGCGAGCCCGGCTATTGCAACAACTTGAGAACACCCGACCCCGTCCACGTGCTACCGTCGTGCCTGTATGGCCGGCTGACAAGCCGGCGAAAGCAGTGCAAGCTCTCGCAGGTCGAAGCTCTCGAAGCATCCTCCGCGCAGCAGCACGCACGAATCGTGGAGGAAATATCACATGCCTACCGGCACAGTGAAGTGGTTCAGCGACGACAAGGGATTCGGCTTCATCACCCCCGATGACGGCGATAAGGATCTGTTCGTCCACCACACGGGAATCAACGGCGACGGATATCGCTCGCTGCAGGAGGGCACCAAGGTCTCCTACGACGCCGAGGAGGGCGACAAGGGCCCGAAGGCAGTCAACGTCAGCGCAATCTAGTCTGAGTACCCTTTGAGGGCCCGGCCTGGCCGGGTTCCCAAAGGTATGTCGAGCGACGCGACCACATTCCCTCTCAGGGATCCACTGCTAGGCGAGCCCGAGGTCGCACCGCGTCGGAAGCCGATCCCGTCCGAGCGGCGGGCCGCGCGTGGGTCACGCCTCGCTGCGTGTCCGCGAGAGCGCCGGGATACCGCGATCGCAGTAGCGGTGCTGAGCATCATCTTGCTCTGCGCCGCCGTGATCGTGCTCGGCGCCGCTGACCGCCCGAGCTTCCTCTCCGCCCCCAGCCACGTCGGCTTCTTTCCGCACTGGCTCGCCGGGCCGCTCGGGGGTCTGTGGCCGAGCTTCACGCGCAGCCCCGCCGTACTGAAGTCGCTGTTCACCGGCGCGATCGTCGTTATGTACGTCGCTTATCTCGTCGGGCTGAAGTATGTGCCGCTGCTGCGCGGTCGCTGGGCAATCGCGACCGTGCTCGCGGCGCACGTCATCTTCGTCCTCGCGCCCCCCCTAGCGCTGACGGACGTCTTCAACTACATCAATTACGGGCGTATGGGGATCGTGGACCACCTCAACCCCTATACGACGATCCCCGCGCTCGAGCCGCACAGCAACCCCAGCTTCGACCTCAGCAACTGGCACGGCCTGCTGAGCCCCTACGGACCGACCTTCACGCTGATCACCTACGCCGTCGTGCCGCTCGGGATCGCCGGGTCGCTATGGGCCCTGAAGCTCCTGATGATGAGTGCCAGCCTCGCGACGCTGCTGCTCGTATGGAAGTGCGCCCGCCTGCTCGGCCGCGATCCCGTGCAGGCGATCGTGTTCGTCGGCCTCAACCCGATCGTGCTGATGTGGGGTCTGGGCGGCGTCCACAACGACTTCCTCACCGTGTTCTGCATCGTGCTCGGCTTCTACCTGCTGCTGCGCGGTGGTGTCGAGGAGGTCGTCGCCGCGGCGCGCCGCGCGCCAGCACTCGACGCGTCCTCGCATAGGTCCGACGCGCCGCCGCCCACCGAGCCGCCCGGGTCCGCGACGATCCCGCTTGCCGAGCCCGCCACGCACGCACGCACGCACGCACGCACGGGGTGGGTCGATCGTATGCGCGCGCGCTGCACCCCGCTCGCGCCACTGGATATCGCCGCCGGCGCCGCATTCGTGACCGCGATGTCGCTGAAGGCCTCCGCCGGCATCCTGATCCCCGTGGTCCTCGCCGCCCTCCTGCGCGCACCGCGGCGGCTGCTCGCCGTGCTGCTCGGGATGCTGCTCGCGGGCCTCGCGCTCGGCGCCCTCAGTCTGATCGCCTTTGGACCCCATCTGCCCGATCTCGGAACTCAGGGACGCCTGGTGATCTCGGTGAGCCTGCCCAACCTGCTGGGACTCGCGCTCGGCCAGGGAGGGGAGACCGACATGATGCGCACCCTGCTCAGCGTCGCGCTCGTCGGCTCGGTGCTCGCCAGCGGATTCCTCGCGTGGCGCTGGCGGGACTCGCTCACGGCCTCCGGCTGGGCCACGATCGCACTGCTGGTGACGCTCGCCTGGGTGCTGCCCTGGTACATCCTGTGGGCTCTGCCGATGGCCGCGCTCTCCCGCTCGCGCAAGCTACGCCTAGCCGCGCTTGCGTTGGGTGCCTATCTGATCCTCACGTGGATGCCGCTCGCCACCGCGATGGACAGCGCGCTCGGCTTTCACCCCAGCAAGACCCCGCTGGGAGAACTGCACCAGCGCTACGTCAAAGAACTCCTGAACTAATCACGGGTCAGTCCTCGCCCGCCGAGGGCGGGCGCCGGGTGAGCTTGCGCTGGCTCGCGCGGCGCTTGGCCTCCAGACGCCGCGTGCGCGAGGCCGCCGTCGGGCGCGTCGCGCGACGCGGGCGGGGCACGACTAGTGCGCGCGCCAGTCGCTCCGCGAGCCGGCGCAGCGCGAGCTCGCGGTTGCGCGCCTGCGAGCGCTCGTCTTGGGCGACCGCGACCAGGCGCGGACCCACCCGGGCCAGCACGCGCTCACGCTGACGCTCACTGAGCGAACGCGACGCGAGCACGTCGAAGCTGGCCTCGATGCGCGACGCGGTGACGTTCGCGTGTTGCCCGCCGGGGCCCGAGGAGCGGCTCGCGCGCAGGACGATCTCCGCGAGGGGAATCGCGAGCTCCCGGGTGATCGGGAGCAGCCGGTCGGGGTGCTCAGCTGCGCTCACCGGCGCCGCCGATCGGCCCCACGCGTTGCTCACCGTCGGGCGCGCGCCCGTCGCGCCCGACATAGCCATCCTTGCCACCCGCGCACAGATAGATCGCCTCGACGTCGCCGACGTTGCGGATTCGGCGCAGGGTGGGGGCGTCCACGCGCGCGAACGAGCCCTCCGCGAGCCGCTGTATTGAGCCGTCGCCGAACTCCATCTCGATCGTGCCGCGGTGCACGAAGTACAGCTCCTCCTGGGTCTCGTGCGAGTGAAACCCCGTCTGGATGCCCGGAGGTATCACGATCGCGTTGACGCCGAACGCCGTCACGCCGAGACCCTTACGGACCTTGCGAAAGCCCGGGCCCTCACCGAGATCGTCCAACGAGCCGACCGGCGTAGCCCGCGCCGGTCCTCACCTTCGGATACGCCGATGCAGATGCCTCCATATGTATGCCATTCCTCTCGTTTCTCGGTGTCAGTGATCGGCGACGCTTCCGCCTGCCGGCGCCAGCGGACGCCCCTGTCGTGCCCACTCCACCAAGCCGCCACGCAGCGAATGCGCCCGCCGGCCCGAAGCGCGAAATGCCTGTGCCGCCATCTCCGAGCGGCCGCCCACGCGGCAGTAGAAGACGACGGGCCGCTCGCCGTCCAGCTCGCCCGCGCGCGCGGAGAGCTGGACGAGCTCGATATGGCGGCTGCCAGGGATGTGTCCGCCTCGCGCTCGTAGACCTCGCGCACGTCGACGATCTGCAGCTGCGGGTCGCGCGCGAGCCACTCCGATACCTCGGCTGGGTCCAGGTCGATCTCCGGGGGATCGGGCTCCGATGGCACGGTCATCGCGATCAGCCTAGCGGCCGTTTACGGTGGAGTCACCATTCGCTCGCGCGGGTCACTAGGATCAGGTGATGACTATGGAGGCTCTCAGCGACGTCTACACAATTCCCCAAGAGCACCTCGATTTCTGCGCCACGATCCGCCAGATCGCCCAGGAGCAGATCGCGCCGCGCTCGGCCGAGATCGACGAGCGCGCCGAATATCCCTGGGACATCCGTAAGCTGCTCGGCGAGCAGGACATCCTCGGACTGCCGTTTCCGACCGAGTACGGGGGCACCGGCACCGGCACGCTGATGCTCAATATGGGCGTCGAGGAGATCGCCAAGGTCGACGCCGCCTGCGCGCTGATCCTGATGGTCCAGGAGCTCGGCACGCTGCCGCTCCAGCTGTTCGGCTCTGAGGAGCTCAAGGAGCGCTTCCTGCCCAAGTGCGCCAGCGGCGAGTGGACCCCCGCGTTCGCGCTCTCCGAGCCCGAGGCCGGATCGGATCCCGCCGGCATGAAGACCACCGCGGTCAAAGATGGGGACGACTGGGTCATCAACGGCACCAAGAACTGGATCACCAACCTCGGGGTCGCCGACTTCTACATCTGCTTCGCGGTCACCGACCGCGAGACCCGGCGCATCACCGCGTTCGTCGTCGAGGCCGACCGGCCCGGCTTCAGCGTCGGCAAGCTCGAGCACAAGCTCGGGATCCGCGCCTCACCGACCGGCCAGCCGATCTTCGAGGACGTGCGCGTTCCCCAGGCGAACGTCATCGGCGAGGTCGGACGCGGATTGTCCGTCGCGCTCGGGACGCTCGAGCGCACGCGCCTCGGCGCCGCCGCACAGGCGGTCGGCATCGCGCAGGGCGCCACCGACTACGCCGTGAGCTACGCGCGCGAGCGCGTCCAGTTCGGCAAGCCGATCATCGACCACCAAGCGATCCAGTTCAAGCTCGCCGATATGGAAACACGCACCGCCGCCGCGCGGGAGCTCCTTTACAAGGCCTGCGCGATGGCCGATCGCGGCGATCCACTGCGCGCCAAGTACTCCTCGATGGCGAAGGTATTCTGCTCGGATACCGCAATGGCCGTCACAGTCGAGGCCGTCCAGGTTCTCGGCGGCTACGGTTACGTCAAGGAGTATCCGGTGGAGCGCATGATGCGGGACGCGAAGATCACTCAGATCTACGAGGGCACGAACGAGATCCAGCGGCTCGTGATTGCCCGCACGCTGAAATAAGCGCCGGCGGGCGGGCTCTGGAGCTTCTGGCGATGCGCGCACCCAAGCCTCCCAGCGCCTTTGGCCAGCTCAGACGGATCGGATTCGCGGCGCTCATCGCGCTGTCGCTCGGCCTCGTCGTGATCGTCGTCGGTGAGGGCTTCAGCTCCGATGGCGCCGTGCGCGCCGTCGAGGATCTCCTCCTCGGGATCGCCGCGATCGCGATCCTCACCGCCATTGCGGCATCGATCGCGGTGCGTCTCGCCGGTTGGCAGCAGCCCGAGTCCGAGGAGGACTTCGAAGAGATTGTGCGCCGTGCCGAGCAGCTCGGGCGCGAAGGCCTCGCGGCGGACCCCGACGAATCGGAGTTCATGGAGCTCGATCCGCTCAACGACGACGACTTCGAGGAGCTCGTGCGCGACGCGCTGGACGACCTGCCCGACCTGCTGCGCAACGCGCTGCGCCACGTCGCGGTCGTGATCTCCGACAAGGGCCGCCGCGCCGGCGCGTACGGGATGTACGAAGGCGATGGCGCCACTCGCGACAACTACCACGACCGCATCGTCATCTTCCGCGACACGCTGCGGCGCGATTTCGGGCACGACCCCGAGCTACTGCGCGACCAGGTCGTGCGCACCGTACGCCACGAGCTCGCGCATCACGTCGGGTTCGACGAGCTCGGCGTCAGCCGCCTCGATCTGTAGGGCACCGGCGTTCGCGCGACTGCCGGCTCGTGCGAAGTGGCATAAGATGCGCGCCCGAGGGGAGCGGCAGCTGCTGCGCCGGGGCACGAACGACCAAGGAGAAAGCTTTCTGATGCCTGACGCCGTAATCGTCGACGCCATACGCACGCCCATCGGGCGCGCCGTCAAGGGGTCGCTCAAATCCGTTCGCGCCGACGACCTCGCGGCGGTGCCGCTGAAGGCGCTGCTGGAGCGCAACCCGCAGTTGGAGTCGAGCTCGATCGTGGACGTGATGATGGGCTGCGGCTTCGCCGAGGGCGAGTCCGGCTACAACATCGGGCGCAACGCCGCGCTGCTCGCCGGCATCGATCACCACGTGCCCGGCACCACCGTCAACCGCTTCTGCGCCTCCTCGCTGCAGACCACGCGGATGGCCTTCCACGCGATCAAGGCCGGCGAGGGCGACACTTACGTCGCTTGCGGCGTCGAGGCCGTTTCGCGCGCCACGCAGGGCGGCGCATTCGACTTCCACCCCAAGCTCGACGGCTCCGAGGGCTCGCTCTACAACGTCTACATCCCGATGGGTCTCACCGCCGAGAACGTCGCCGAGAAGTGCAACGTCAGCCGCGAGGCCCAGGACGAATGGGCCGTCGTCTCCCAGAGCCGCGCCGTCGCCGCGCAGGAGTCCGGGCACTTCGACGTCGAGATCGTCCCCGTCACCGCGCCCGCGCACAAGGACAAGGACCGCGAAGGCAACGAGATCGACATCCCCGAGCAACTCGTCACCAAGGACGACGGCCCCCGCGCCGGCACCACCCTGGAGAAGCTCTCCCAGCTCAAGCCCGCGTTCAAGCCCGATGGCACCGTGACCGCCGGCAACGCCTGTCCGCTCAACGACGGCGCCGCCGCGCTGCTTGTGACCTCCGAGGAGCGCGCCAACGAGCTCGGCATCAAGCCGAAAGTCAAGATCCTCGCCTCCACCGTAGTCGCGATCCGTCCCGAGATCATGGGCCTCGGCCCGGTGCCCGCGATCGAGCTGCTGCTCAAGAACACCGGTATGACGATGAGCGACATCGACGTCGTCGAGATCAACGAGGCGTTCGCCGCGCAAATCGTGCCCTGCAAAGAGCGCCTCGGCATCGACGACGAGAAGCTCAACCCGTTCGGCGGGGCGATCGCCCTCGGACATCCCTTCGGGATGACCGGCGCGCGCATCATGACCACGCTGATCAACGATCTGCAGACGCTCGACGGCACCTACGGCATCGAGTCGATGTGCGTCGCCGGCGGCATGGGCATGGCGATGCTCGTCGAACGCCTCAGCTGACGCTCTGAAGTCGGTCAGTTCCGGTTGAGCTTTGGCTCGTGCGCTGTGCCCGGTCGGGTGGCGCACGAGTGCGGCTCAGCCGCTGGCGCTGTTGAGCTCCTTGGCGACGGCCACGACCGATGTGCGCTGGTAGAAGTCGACCGCCACGATTGCGCCCCGGAACCCGCGCTTCTCTAGGCAGCGCTTGACGCGCGCTCGCAGAAATGCCGCGCGGCCGATGCCCGCGTTCAAGGACTGGCTCGGCGGGAACGGCGGGATCCAGTGGTTGATGAGCAGCAGCGGGCTGTCCGCTTCGCCACGGTACCGTTCGCAGCTCAGCTGGTCCGGTCGCACCGCGCCCAGTGGCGTGTCCTGAATGAAGGAGAACGCCGGCATGTACCACGTCGGCGTTCCGCCCTCCTGCTCCGCGAAGACCACCAGCCGGCGGTCGCGGTCGATCAACTCGCCCAGCGTCGGGAGCGGCTCGTGACGGGTGAGGGTCACGACATAGCGCTCCAAGCCCGCTTGGGCGAATGCGCGCTCGACCGCCGTGGGAGGAACGTAGTCCTCGACGATCACGATCAGCACCTGGTCGGGGTGCGCTGCCAGGAAGCTCCCGATTGCCTTCAATTCCCGGTTCAGCGGGTCCGCTCCCAGCTCGCACAGGGTGTGGCATAGATAGAGCTCCGGCGTGCCCGTCAGCGTCCCCACGCCCACGCGGCCCGCGAGTCGATCCGCGAGACGCAGGGCACGCGCGGGAACCTGCTTAGCGACCTTGTTGCGATCGGAGCCCTCCGCGCTCAGATCCGTGCGCACTCGACCCGTGCCCCCGTCGTAGACCCCAAAGTGGATATCGAGCAGTAGCGCCCGGATGCCGTCATCGAGCTGGCGCGAGATCCCGTAGCGCTGACTGGCGAAATGCCAACCCGGTTGCGCGGAGGCCGCGTAGGAGTTGTGCGTGCCCGGGAAGACGATTTCGTCCAAGTGTCGCCCGCACAGTGCTGCCGAGCCATCGCAGCTTGAGGTCGCCGTCTCACCATGTGTCTTCGATCCCGACCGACCGGCGAGGAGGACTATCAGCCCGACCGCGACCAACGCCAATAGGACGCCTACAGCCCAACGCATGTGTCCGCGCCACGATTGAGCTATATCGCGCGGGCCCCCCATCGGCTGGAGACACTACGCGATGGGCGCACCGTCAGTCGTCGACCGTCGCGACGCCGCGACGCTCGGCACGGCGGCAGCTCGCCGAGCGGCCGCGTGCCGGTTCTCGGTGCGGGCGACGCCTCCGGCCCCGCTGTCAGAGGCCGTTTTCGTAGCGCCAGTGCCTGCCGCCGTTGCTGGATACGTACACCCATGTGGCAGCCGACGAGCCGCTTGCGCTGTTGACAGCTACGAATGCGACCAGTCGTCCACCGCTGCCGAGGACAGCCTGCACTCCGCCGCCAAAGAAAGTCCTCCACCAATGCTTGCCGCCATCGCTAGTCGTGTCGACCGTTTCGCCGCCGCACCCGTCCGCGAAGTAGATGCGACGGTTCAGGGCGCCGACTTCACACACGACGAGCGGTGCCTGCGCCGCGTTGAGATGCAGGGCTGGGCCGCTCACTCGCCAAGTCCTGCCGGCGTCGACGCTCGCAGCTGGATACTGTGCTCCTCCGACATTCGCGAGCGCGAATCCATGGAGGGCATCCACGAACACGCGATGACCTAGATCGCGCTCACCAACCGTGTGGCCCGCTCTCAGAGTGCCCGGCACACGAGCGATCGGCCCGGCGGTGATCGTTTGAGCAGGTGACGGGAAACTGGCGCTCACCGCGCCCGTCGATCCTCCCGAGGCAATCGCGATCCCGGCACCGGTGGCGCCGAGTGAGACCGCCGCCAGGCTCAGGGCCGCCGTCCTCGCTATCCGATTGGATGCCAATCGCGTCTGCCTTTCACGCGCCCCTCGAGAGCTAAGTCACGATCAGCTGAGGATACTTGTTCGGCTCATTCGGCGACCGGCGGCCCTCGATAGCCTTCGGACCGCCATTCCTGGCACCCGATAGTTAGTATCTGTGTAATGAACGGCACATCATCGATGTCGGTCAGGAATCTCGCTTAGGTTCGCCGCTCTTGCCGACAGACATCCCCGACCCACCGGTTCGGCGCGCGCTGGCGGTCGGTCGCTACACGCTCGCGCTCGGCGATCGAGCTGGGGCCGCGGTCGTGGTCGTCGACGATGGGGATTTGCCGCCGCCGCTCGCGCAGCCAATTGTGCCCGCCACGAGCCGAGAGGGGCCACTCCCGCTCGCACAGGCGCTAGCGCAGGCGCGCCGAGAACGCGACCCGCTGTGGACGGCGGCTGGGTCGCTCGAGAGCGTCGCGGGGGATGCCTCGGAGGTGAGCGGCAAGGTGCAACGCATCGTCGGTCTCTTCACCGAGATCGCCGAAGGGCGTCGGGATCCGGCGTCGATCAGCGACGAGGTCGACGCGTTGTGCAGTCTGGTGCAGCGACTCGATCGTGACGGGCGCTGGGAGGAGTCCCTGCGCGTCGCACGTGCGCTGGCGATGCTGCTCGCGCTGCTCGGGCGATGGATTCAGCTGCTGCGCTCGCTGCAGATTGCCGTGGGAGCCGCCGAGCGGCTCATGGACGATGCCAGCAAGGCGTGGGCGCTGCACGAACAGGGCACCTGGCAGCTCGTCGCCGGCAACCACGCCGAGGCCGACGAGCTACTCGGCAAGGCGCGCGATCTGCGAGCGCGGATCGGTGACCGGCACGGCCTGGCGATAACGGAACGTAATCTCCAGGCTCTCTGCCGGGTGCTACGGGCCGGGCTTCACCCTCCACGATCCGACCCCTCGCCCAAGAGCTGGATCGAGCGGATGCTGGGTAGTCCGCTGTCGGCCGTCCTCTTGGTGGTACTGCTGCTGGTCGTAGGAGGAGTCGCCGGGGCCATCATCGCGGGCAGCGCCGACTCGACGCACAGCAGCCCGCAGGCGGCCTCTGGAGCGCCGTCGAAGATGACCTCCGCGCACACAGCCAGCAACAACACGACAGCCGCCATCGCCGGTCAGGGCTCGGGGTCGAGCACGTCGTCCGCGCCGACGGGAACCACCACTAACAATTCGGCTGGCGCAGGGTCAGCCTCTGAGGAAGCCAACACGGCCACCGCTGCCAAGAGGCCCAGCGTGCCGAGGACACCGTCCGCGCCGGCGCGGGTCACCGCGAGCGTCGATGGGGCGAGCGTCACAGTGGCATGGACGGCCCCCGCAGATGGCGGCGGCGCGATCACCTCCTACACGATCACCCCCTACGTCGGCGCTGAAGCCCAGTCGCCGACGCCCGTCGAAGGCTCCCCGCCGCCAACCACGGCGACGGTCAACGGCTTGACCCCGGGCATCAGCTACACATTTACCGTCACAGCCACGAACGCGGCTGGCGCAGGGTCGGCCTCCGAGCATTCAAACGCCGTCACCCCGTAGGCAACCGTCGTACCCCTAGCCAACCGACTGCCTTTGGTTATGCGGTGCGCGCGTCGCCGCTACCGCGGCGGCATCCGCAGCGCCCCGTCGAGCCGGATGACCTCGCCGTTGAGCATCCCATTCTCGACGATGTGCGCCGCCAGCTGCGCGTACTCCTCGGGGCGACCGAGGCGTGGGGGATAGGGGACGCCGGCGCCGAGCTTCATGCGGGCCTCCTCCGGCAGCGCCGCCAGCAGCGGCGTATCGAACAGGCCCGGAGCGATCGTGCACACGCGGATCGCGGACTGCGCGAGGTCGCGTGCCGCGGGCAGCGTCATCCCGACGACGCCGCCCTTGGACGCCGCGTAAGCAATCTGTCCGATCTGCCCGTCGTACGCCGCGATCGAGGCCGTGTTGACGCAAACACCACGCTCGCCGTCCTCACCTGCGGGATCGTTAGCGATCATCGCGCTGGCCGCGAAGCGCAGCACGTTGAAGGTGCCGATCAGGTTGATCTGCAGGATCGTCTCGAACGGCAGCAGCGGATGCGGACCCTTGGAGCCGGTGACCTTCTGCGCCCAACCCGTGCCGGCGCAGCAAACCGCGATGCGCAAGCCGCCGGTCACGGCGGCCGCGCACTCCACGGCCTCCTGCACCTGTGTCTCCTCGCGAACGTCGCAGACGACGAATTCGACTCCGAGCTCGCTCGCGAGCTCGCTCCCCTTCTCAGCGTTGACGTCCGCGATCGTCACAATCGCGCCGCGCGCGTGCAGCTCGTGGGCGGTCGCCGCACCCAGCCCCGAGGCTCCGCCGACGACGATCGCTGAGCTGCCCTCGATCTGCACGCGCAGCAGCCTACTTCAAGTCTTCGGCCGCGACAGCGTCAGCGCGAAGAGATCCTCGGGATCGGCAAACCAGCGCACCAGCTCCAGGCCCGCCGCCTCGAGGTCGCCCTCCAGGCGCCGCGGCGTGAACTTCGCGCTGATCTCCGTGCGCATCTCCTCGCCCGCGTCAAAGTGCACCGGCAGCTCCAGTGCGCGCACCATGACAGTGTGGTCCCGCCGCGCGCGCAGGCGCATCTCGATCCACTCGTGGCGGCCGTCGAAAAGTGCGACATGCTCGAAGTCCGCGGGGTCGAAGTCCGCGTCGAGCTCCCGGTTGAGGACATGCAGGAGGTTGCGGTTGAACTCCGCCGTCACTCCCTCGGGGTCGTCATAAGCGGCCTCCAGCACGCGCGGATCCTTGACCAGATCGGTGCCCATCAGTAGATGGTCGTTGCTTCCCAGCAGACCGCCGATCTGGCGCAGGAAGCGGCGGCGGCTGCCCGGCGGGAAGTTGCCGATGGTGCCCCCCAGGAACACCACCAGCCGCGGGCCGTCGGGAGCCGGAACGCGGTCGAGGTGGCGCTCGAAGTCGCCGATCACGCCGTGGACTCTCAGCCCCGGGTACTCGAGCGTGAGCTCCTCCGCGCAGTCGCGCACCATGCTCTCCGTGACGTCCACCGGCACGTAGCGCGCGAGGGTGCCCGCCTCATGCAGCGCATCGAGCAGCACACGCGTCTTGGCGGCCGTGCCCGAGCCCAGCTCGACCAGCTCGACGGCGCCCGTGAGCGCGGCCACATCCGCGGCGGCGGCGTCGAGGATCGCGCGCTCGGTGCGCGTCGGGTAGTACACCGGCAGCTCGCAGATACGATCGAACAGCTCCGCGCCGCGCGCATCGTAGAAGTGCTTCGGTGGCAGCTCCTTGAACGGCCGCGTGAGCCCGTCCAGCACATCCTCGGCGAGCGAGCGCTCCTCGGCACCGCCGAGGTGCGAGTCGATCTGAATAGCGATCGCGTCGGCCGGATCCTGAACGGGCTCCATCACGCCGTCTCCCTCTGTCTCGCTGTCGTCATTACGCCATATCGCTCGCGAGCCGCACACCCGCGAAGATCTGGCGGCGCTGCGGATAGTCCCAGTTGCGAAACGTCGCGCTCGCCACGCGCTCGTTGGTAGCCCACGACCCGCCGCGCAGAACCATGAAATCCCTGCCGAAGAAGACCTCGGAGTACTCGCGATAGGGATACGCGACAAACCCCGGGTAGCCGTCGAAGCGGCTGCTCGTCCACTCCCAAACCTGTCGCATTCCCGCCAGCTGGTTCGAGATCGCCGCCCGCTCCCACTCCGCCTCCGTCGGCAGTCTCGCGCGGTGCGCGCGGGCGAAGGCGTCGGCCTCGAACCAACTGATGTGACAGGCCGGGGCCCGCGGATCGCCGGCTGCCACCGACGGGTGATGCGTGATGTCGTACTCCTCCTTCCACGCCCAGCCCTCGTCGCTCCACCACTCGCGTCGCTCGTAGCCGCCGCCCTCGCTGAAGCTCAACCAGCTCGCGTTGCTCACCGGATGGTGCGCGATCCGAAAGGCCGACAGCTCCACGTCGTGCCGGGGGCGCTCGTTGTCGTATGCGAAACCCTCCGCTGAGGCACCCATCGCAAAGCCGCCGCCTGGGATCTCCACCCAGCGCTCTTCTCCGCTCGACCGATCCGCGTCCTCCGATCGATCCACGCCACCCGCGACGTTCGCGCTGCGGACAGACTGCGGAGGCTCGCCCGCCGGCAGGATGGCGGCGAGCGCCATCGTCTGGCGCATCGTCTCGGTGTGCTGGAGCTCGTGGCGCAGCACCAGCTCGCACAGCACACCGTCCCCGACCCCAGTCCGCGCGATCGCTGCGCGGACACGCTCGCGGACATCGCGCAGATATACACGGGCCGCCGCCGCGTCCAACAGTTCGATCTCGCCGCGCACCGCGCGCGGTGTCTCGAAGGCGTCGTAGAGCGCGGCCAAGTCGGGACGCAGCAGCGGCAGGCCCGCGAGGCGGTGGGCCAGCCAAAGATCCTCGTACGCCGCGATGTGCGCAAGATCCCACACCAGCGGGCTCATGATCGGCGACAGCGTGCGCTCGAGGGTCGCGTCGTCGAGGTGCGCGACGAGCGCCAGCGTCTCCTCGCGCGCCTCGCTCAGGTCGCGGAAGGTCTCGGCGACATCGAGTGGGGGCGCCGCGGTGTCTTGAGGGATGGAGAGAGCCATGGCTCTGAGTGCTGCTGAATCAATGTACGACGTTTTCGCCACATTGGGTCACGCGGGCTCTCGATGTCGCGGCGCCAGTCGCGTCGCGGCCACGAGCGCGGGCGTGTAGGTCGGGTCGCGCAGCAACGCCTGGCGGATGCCCTCGCCGAGGATGCCGGCCTCGCCGCGCGAAGCGCCCAGGATCGTCCATTCCTGCTCCCTACCCCGCTCATCGCGGCTATATGCGTGCAGGCCGCCCGCGCCGCGATCCAAGCGCAGAGTGCGCCCCGAGGCGGTCTCCAATGCAAGACCCGCGAGGCCGCGCACCTGCAGCTCCGGCGCCGACTGCAGGCGCAGCGCGACGTCTTGCGCTGCGCCGTCATCCGCGCCACCGGCGCGCGCCCCGCCGATGAGGTCATGGCCGTCGGCTCGCAGTGGCTGCACCTCCCATCGCAGGCGCGAGGCCAGCCAGCCCACCAGCAGCATTGCCGCGATCGCCGACTCCGGATGGTGGCGGATCGCCACGTCCGCGATCGTGCGCAGCTCGCGACGCATCGCGGGTGGATCGAAAGTCGTCGCGATCCGCTCACGCCACGGGGTCGAGCGCAGCCACGCGAGGTCCACCACGTAGGCTCGCTTGGAGAGCTCGCGAGCGCGTTCGATCGCCGCGCAGAAGTCCGGCTCGTCGACCGAGTCCAGCAGCACCGCCTGCGCGAGTCCCAGTAGCCCGTCGATGATCTCGTTGTGACCGTGCGGGGACCACAACAGCGTCGGCAGGTCCGTTACGACCAGCGGATCCGCGATCGTCGCGAGGTCGTCGAGGTGACGGTCGCCGAGCTCGACGACCACCGTCTCACGCAGCAGGCTGAGTTCCCCCGGCCGCGGATCCCCCTCGGAGGCGACCGTCGCGCGCGCATCCAGACGTTCGCGACCCGGCTCATAAGAGAGCACGACCAGGCGCGAGGCGTGATAGCGCCCCACGCCGCGCAGGCGATTGGCGATCTCGCCGCTCCACTCGCGGTCGACGAACGCGATCATGTTCAGCGCGCGCGCCGGCACGAAGCCGCCGTTCTCCGCGTGGCGCTCGGCCAGCAGGCCGCGCAATGCCGCCTCGATCTTGTCAGGCGTCGTGCCCTGCTCGCTCCAGACCGCGTCGCTGACGGCCGGCATCAGATCGCGCGCCAGCTGTGGCCTTCGCGCAGGATGCCGGAGGCCTCCGGCGGCCCCTGCGAGCCCGCTTCATATTGCGCCAGCGGGCCCGGCGCAGCTTCCCACGCTTTGACGATCGGGTCACAGATCTGCCACTGCGCCTCGACCTCGTCGTTACGCGTGAACAGCGTCGGGTCACCGCGCATCGCGTCCATGATCAGGCGCTCGTAGGCCTCCGGGGACTGCGAGAGGAAGGCCGTGCCGTAGAGGAACTCCATGTTCACCGGGCGGATGATCATGCGCGTGCCCGGGATCTTCGCGCCGAGCTGCAGCGAGACGCCCTCGTTGGGCTGCAGCGTGAGGATCAGCTGGTTGGGACGGATCCCCAGCGAGCCCTCCTGGTTGAACGCGAGGTGCGGGACCGGCTTCAGCGTGATCGCGATTTCCGTGATCTTGCGCGCCAGGCGCTTGCCGGCGCGCAGGTAAAACGGCACTCCCGCCCAGCGCCAGTTGTCGACTTCCAGGCGCAGCGCCGCGAAGGTCTCCGTGTTGGAGTGCTCGCGCACGCCCTCCTCTTGCAGGTAGCCCGGCACGTCCTCGCCGCCCGCGTGGCCCGCCGCGTATTGCGCACGCACCGCCATCTCGGCGATGTCCTGCGGGGTGGGGGCGTGAATCGCGTGCAGGATCTTCACCTTCTCGTTGCGGACCTCCTCGGAGGTGAAGTTGACCGGTGGCTCCATCGCAACGTGGCACAGCAACTGCAGCATGTGATTCTGGATCAGGTCGCGCAGCGCGCCGGCGTGGTCGTAGTAGCCCGCGCGGCTGCCGATGCCGATGTCCTCCGCCGCGGTGATCTGCACGTGCTCGATGTAGTTGCGGTTCCACAGCGGCTCAAACATGCCGTTGGCGAAGCGGAACGCCAGCATGTTCTGCACGGTCTCCTTGCCCAGGTAGTGGTCGATGCGGAACACCTGGGCCTCCTCGAACACCGCCAGCACCTCGCGGTTGAGCTCGGTGGCCTCCGCTAGGGACGTGCCGAAGGGCTTCTCGATGATCACACGCACGTCGGCCTCCTCGTGCGCCGCGAGTCCCTGCCGTCCGAGCGCCTCCACGATCACCGGGAAGAAGCTCGGCGCCGTCGAGAGGTAGAAGGCGCGGTTGAGTGGTTCGCCGGCGCGCTCCTCGAACTCGCCGAGAACCTTCTCCAGCTCCTCATAGACGGAGTCCTCGTCGAAGGTGCCCGCCACGTAGCGCACCTCCTCCAGGAGCCCCGCGAGCACCTGCTCGTCGGGAGTGCGCCTGGAGAAGCTGCGAATCGCCTCCTCGCACTCCGCGCGGTAGTCGGTGTGCTCCATCTCTTTGCGCGAAACGCCCACCAGGTGAAAGCGCTCCGGCAGCGCCCCCTCGTGCGCGAGGTTGTAGAGCGCCGGCAGCAGCTTGCGCCGCGCGAGGTCACCGGTCGCGCCGAAGATCACGAGCGTCGTCGGGCTGACCGGCAGCCGCTCGAGACCCTCCACGAGCGGGTTCTCGGGTTCCTGCGCCACCGCCGCCGGCGCGTCGCTCATCGACCCGCGCGGCCTTTCCCGGTCCGGGCCGCCGGCGCTTTCCTCGCCCGCGATTTCACCGCGTCCGCCTTGGCCGCCGCGCCGCGGGCTTTGACGGCGGGCTTGACCTTGCCGGCCACCTTGGATTTCGCGGGTTTGGCTTTGACGGCCACCTTGGATTGCGCGGGTTTGGCCGCGGCTTTGGCGGCGCTCGTGCTCTGCACCGCGTGCCCGCCGAACTGGTTGCGCAGCGCCGCCAACACGCGGTGCGTGTAGTCGCCGTTGCCGCGCGAGTACAGACGCGCGTACAGCGACGCCGTGATCACTGGGGTCGGCACGTCGCGGTCGGTCGCCTCCGCGATCGTCCAGCGACCCTCGCCGGAATCCTCCGTGTAGCCCGTCAGCGCGTGCAGGTCATTGCCGTCGGCTTCGAACGCGCGCGCCGCCAGTTCGCATAGCCACGAGCGCACGACCGAGCCCTGGCCCCAGAGATGCGCGATCTTCGCGTTGTCGAGCTCGTACTCGCACTTGTCGAACAGGTCAAAGCCCTCCGCGTAGGCCTGCATCAGGCCGTACTCGACGCCGTTGTGCACCATCTTCACGAAATGCCCCGCGCCGGCCGGGCCGAAGTGCCTCCAGCCGCGCGGCCCGATCGCCTCGCGGCTGACCTCGTTGGTCTCGGGCGCCAGCACGTCGAGGATCGGCGCCAAGCGGGCGACCGCCTTGTTCGGACCGCCCACCATCATGCAGTAGCCGACTTCCAGACCCCACACGCCGCCGGAGGTGCCGACGTCCACGTAGTGAATGCCGGCTTTTTTCAATTCCGCCGCGCGGCGCTTGTCGTCGGTCCACTTGCTGTTGCCGCCGTCCACGATCGTGTCGTCGCGCTGCAGCAGTTTCGCGAGCCGATCGATCGTGCGCTGCGTCACCTCGCCCGCCGGTAGCATCAGCCACACGATGCGCGGTCCGCGCAGCTCCTTGACGAGATCGGTCAGCGCCGCCGCCCCGACCGCGCCGTCCTTTACCACTCGCTTGACCGCGTCGCGGTCGGAGTCGAACGCCACCACTTCGTGGTCGGAGTCACGGCAGATGCGGCGCACCATGTTGGCGCCCATCTTGCCGAGTCCGACGAAACCGATCTGGGTCACAGCTCCTCCTCTGGTGTAGGTTTCGCGCCCATGGACGCAACAAAGGTACTCACTTGAGCCCCGACCCCACTGACCAACGCCCCGATCGCAACCTCGCGCTCGAGCTCGTGCGCGTCACTGAGGCCGCCGCGCTCGCCGCCGCGCGACTAGTCGGCAAAGGCGACAAGGAGGCCGCCGACCAGGCCGCGGTAGATGGGATGCGTTACGCGCTGCACTCCGTGCAGATGGACGGCGTCGTCGTGATCGGCGAGGGCGAGAAGGACGAGGCGCCGATGCTCTACAACGGCGAGCGCATCGGCGACGGCTCCCCGCCCGAGGTCGACATCGCGGTCGATCCGCTAGAGGGCACCACGCTCGCCGCGCATGGGATGCCGAGCGCGCTCGCCGTGATCGCGCTCTCCGCCCGCGGCACGATGTTCGACCCCGGGCCCTGCGTCTACATGGAAAAGATGGCCGGCTCCCCCGAGATCGCCGACCTGCTCGATCTCGACCGGCCGCTGCCCGAGACGCTCCAGCTGATCGCCGATCGCAAGAGCTGCGAGATCGGCGACGTGATGGTCGTCGTGCTCGACCGCCCGCGCCACCAGCACGGGATCAAGGAGATCCGCGAGGCCGGCGCGCGCGTGCGGCTGATCGCGCACGGGGACGTTTCCGCGGCGCTGCTCGCCGTCACCGAGCGCTCGCCCGTCGACCTCCTCTGGGGCATCGGCGGAACCCCCGAGGGCGTCATCTCGGCCGCCGCGATCAAGTGCCTCGGCGGCCAACTGCTCGGGCGCCTGTGGCCACGCAACGAGCACGAGCGCAGTGCCGCGCTGGACGCCGGCTACGACCTGCAGCGCGTGCTCGATCGCGACGACCTCGTCTCCGGCGAGGACGTCTTCTTCTCCGCGACCGGTGTCACCGACGGCGATGTGCTGCAGGGCGTGCGCTATCCCAGTGCCGGCGGCGCGAGCACCGAATCGCTGGTCATGCGCACCCGCTCCGGCACCGTGCGTCGCGTCAGCGCGCGCCACGATCGCGCGAAGCTCCGCGCGCTCTACGGCGACGCGCGCTTCGCCTAGCGCTCCGCTGGGCGAGGCTTTCACCGGGCGCTGCGCTCAGCGCTCCTCGTGGCGATCCTCGGCCGCGGCCGTCCTCGCCGTAGCGATCGCCGACTCCGCAAAGCGCCCCGTGCGCGAGGGCGCCAGGTCCAGGCGCGCGAGCGAGCGCAGGAACCCGTGCGTGACCAGCACGTGGATGCGCGACTGCGTGACGTTGTAGAGCCAGCGGCTGATTCCCGATGAGATCGCGGGGTAGAAGTTGGCGACCTCGACCTCCACGTGCAGCCGCGCGCGCGCGGCTGCCGGGCTCGGCGCGCGGCGCACGTCGATCTGCAGGTGCCCGTCACCGCCGCGCCCCGCACGCGCGACCAGCAGCCCCCGCTCGATGCGCCAGCGCACGATGCCGTGGTCGGGCTCCAGGAGGTATTCCGGCGCCTTGAACGTGAGCAGCTTCAAAGGCCGGAAGAGCAGCACCACGAAGCGCTCGCGCTCGGTGTAGCGCACGCGCACCAGGCCCAGCGTCACGTGCGTGAGGAAACGCCAGTAGGTGCGCGCCAGGCGCTCCAGGTAGACCGGCGACCAGATTTCCGTGAGCCGCTCCTCGCTCAGCAGCAGGTCCGCGGTCTGGATCGAGCACACCGCCCCCGTCTCGCGGTCCACCGAGGTCGTATCCCGCAGGTTCGTGATCGACGCATCGGCCATTCTGTGGAGGCTATCCACAGCCGCCCCCAGGCCGGTCTCCGCGGGGGCCGTGCGCGGGTCCGCGGAACGCGGTTGGCGCTGAGTTGCAGCCGCTTAGCTTGTGGCGGGCGCTCCGCCGGTGCTCGAAGCGGCGGCGGAGGTCGTGCCGGAGCTTGCCGGTGCCGGTTCGGCGCCCGGCAGGCTCGATTCCTGCGGTTGGCCCAGTGCGGGCGTATTGGGGAGGCTGCCGACGATCGCGGTGGTGACGCGCACGGTTTCCTTGATCTTCAGCGCCCGTGCCGTCCCGGCCGTGAGATCCCAGACCGCGCCGATATGCCCGTAGGGGCCACGGTCGATGACCGGCACCGTCAAATGGTGCCCGCGGTAGCCGATCTGCACGAGCGTTCCGCAGGGGAGCGTCCGCGAGGCCACACCGACGAGCGCCGGGCTCATCGTCTGGCCGCAGGCCGTCTGATTGCCGTAGAAGCCCGGACCGAACCAGGTCGCGAGTGTCGGCTTGCTTGCCTGCGAGGCCGCGGGCGTCGCCCCGCCGCTCGCGGTGGCGCCGGCAGTTGCCGTGCCGCCGGTCGCCGAGCTCGTGCTCGATTCCGGTTCGACCGTCGCGGCTTTTGCCGCCGACCCGCCGCTCGTGGCCGCCTGTGCGCTCGCGGGCAGCGCGAGCACCGCCCACAGGCCCAGCATGGCGGCGCGCAGGGCGTACGAACCAAGGTTGGCACGCGGAACGTGCTTGACGAAAGCGTTGTGCATCTGAATCGGTTTCGCCTACGGGGTCAGCTGACGGGCTCGCACCTGCTTGGCGCTACGGTCCAGCACGGACCGATTCGCCCCAGTGCGCCGATCTACTCGGCTCACATTGGGTCCCCCGTCCCCCGCGATCTGGATCGCAGGAGCTCGGCGTGCCGGGCAGTATACAGATCCCGCGGACCGCGCTCGGTGGCCCGATCAGACGCCCGGCAGTCGGCCCAGGGCGTCCTTGAGCAGGCGCCCACCTCGTGCGAGGCCAGTCTGCGCGAGCTCGCCGACCAGCTCCGCCAGCGCACCCGCCACCTCCGGACGGCTGGGGGGGTGGACCGACGTGCCCAGCTCAATCTCGTCCTCCGTCTCGAAGCCCTGCGGGGGAACCGGGGGCGCCAGCGGCGGCTCGCGGGTGCCACGGCCCCGTTTGACCGACGCCGCCCGCGAGCGTTTGAGAGCCTCGCCGCGCTTGGGCGAAACCGCGCGCGGGCGCTCGATGGACGCGGGAGGTGCCGTCGGGGTGGGTTGCGCGCGCTTGGCGGCGCCGGGACGCTTGGTCGGCTTAGGGCCCGCATCGTTGGCCGCGCCGCGGCGCTTGGTCGGCTTAGGGCCCGCATCGTTGGCCGCGCCGCGGCGCTTGGCTGTCGTGGAGCTCGCGCGTTGGGGGGTGGCGGAGCTTGCGCGTTTGGGGGTGGCGGAGCTTGCGCGTTTGGGGGTGGCGGAGCTCGCGCGTTTGGCGGCGGCGCGCTTGGCGGCGGCGCGTCGCGCGCTGGGACGCTGGGGCCGGGTGCTCGGCAGGCTCGACAGGATGCCGCGCTCGCCGGCGCCCGCCTCCTCCGAAGACGGCTGCTTGGCGGGACGCTCGCGTGCGGACCGCGCGCGTCCGGGGTCGGTGGCGCCCTTGCCGGGGGCCGCCGGCTGCTCGCTGTCGCCTGTGGGAGTCATGCGCGCGCATCATCGCGCATAAGGAAGACGGGCCGCGAAGCGTTAGCATAGGGTCCAAGTTGAGTTGTAATGTCGGGCGGGCTTCGGTCGCGTTCGGCCATGTTCGCGCGGGGCAGGTTCTGGTCGCATCCGGCGGGACCGCTCTATCTCGAGCGCCCCCAGAAGATCTCCATCTACGGAAACGGAAGACATCGATGTCAGTAGTCGAATTGCAGGAGCTCGATGAGATAAAGGGCCTGCTGGCCAAGGGCCAGCAAGTGGGGGTGCTGACTTTCGCGGAGATCTCCACCGCGACTTCCGAGCTGGATCTGGACGAGACCGATGTCGAGGAGCTCCACGGCTTCCTCGAGAAATCGGAGATCGAGCTCGTCGAGGACATCGACCCCGCGACGGCCGCCGCGCTGCAAGTCGAGCGCGCGCCGGACAAGCGCGGTCGACGCAAAGCGAAAGCGGCGCTCGATCTCAAGCCCGACATGACGACCGACTCGCTGCAGCTGTTTCTCAAGGACATCGGCAAGGTGCGCCTGTTGACCGCTCAAGAGGAGGTCGATCTCGCCAAGCGCATCGAGCGCGGCGACCTCGATGCCAAGCAGAAGATGGTCGAGTCCAACCTGCGCCTAGTCGTCTCGATCGCCAAGAACTACCGCAACCAGGGACTGCCCTTCCTCGACCTGATCCAAGAGGGCACGCTCGGCCTGGTGCGCGCCGCGGAGAAGTTCGACTACCGCAAGGGCTTCAAGTTCTCCACGTACGCCACCTGGTGGATCCGCCAGGCGATCGCGCGAGCGCTCGCCGACAAGGCGCGCACGATCCGCATCCCCGTGCACGTCGTCGAGAAGCTCAACAAGATCGGGCGCGCCGAGCGCAAGCTGGTCACCGAGCTCGGTCGCGAACCGACCGCCGACGAGATCGCCGAGGTCACCGGGATCGATCCCGAAGAGGTCGACTCGATCAAGCGCTCCGCGCAGGCCCCCGTCTCGCTGGAGAAGCCCGTCGGCGACGAGGAGGAGTCCGAGTTCGGTCAGTTCATCGCCGACGAGCGCGCCGAGTCGCCCTACGAGCGCGCCGCCGAAATCCTCACCAAGGAGGCGCTGCGCGAGGCGCTCGAGAACCTCTCCTACCGCGAACGCCGCGTGCTCGAGCTGCGCTATGGGCTCGGCGGCGAGCATCCGCGCACGCTCGACGAGGTCGGGCGCACGTTCAACGTGACGCGCGAGCGTATCCGCCAGATCGAGAATCAGTCGCTGAAGAAGCTGCAGTCCCTCGCGGAGGCACAGAAGCTCCGCGACGTCGCCTGATACCCCGTTCCGGGCACAGGTGGCACTCGAATCCCCTGGCGGCCGTTCTCGCTCGCCTGCCCGCCTGCGCCCCGCACGGGGTGCGCGCCCCGCACGGGGTGCGCCACACGGGTGTGCCACGCCTGGTGCCGCCCGCACGGGGGTATCACGGGGTTGATTCCCACCCGGCGCCGGCGCCGGGTCACGGGGGGCACATGCCGGTCGAAACGGGGATGCTCGCCGAAGGCGAGTGTCCCCGGCTTCGGTCCCCGTGACGGGCTGCATGCAGCCCGTCATCTGGGTGGCGCATGCGCCACCCAGCCCGCCGCGCATGCGCGGCGGGGGGCACGGCCGCATGCGGCCGTGCCGTCCACCCTCGCCTGCCGCGCTCAAGCCGGCTGCGCTGCGTGCCGATGGGCTCCGCATGTTCGACGTGCAGTCAGCTCTGCGTGAGCTGGTCGCCCGCAAGGGCTCCGACCTGCATCTGAAGGTCGACTCGGCGCCGCTCTACCGCGTGCACGGCGACCTCTGCAAGGACGACCGCGCCGAGATCCTGAGCGCCGAGGACACCGAGCGCGCGCTGCACGACCTGCTGCACGACGCGACCAAGCTGCACGAATTCTCCGAGGAGCACGAGGTCGACTTCTCGTTTGAAATCTCCGGCGTCGCGCGCTTTCGCATCAACGCCTTTCGCCAGCGCGGCGTGATCTCGCTGGCCTGCCGCGCGATCCCGCACAAGATCAGCACCGTCGCGGAGCTCTCGCTGCCGCCGGTGATCAGCGAACTCGCCGAGGAGGAGCGCGGCATCGTGCTGCTCACTGGCACCACCGGCTCGGGCAAGTCCACGACGCTCGCCGCAATGATCGATCACATGAACGAGACCATGAGCAAGCACATCGTCACGATCGAGGATCCCATCGAGTTCGTGCACACCGACAAGCGCTCGGTCATCAACCAGCGCGAGGTCGGCATGGACACCGTGTCCTTCAAGCGCGCGCTGCGCCGCGTGCTGCGCCAGGATCCCGACGTGATCCTCGTCGGCGAGATGCGCGACGAGGAGACCGTTCAGACCGCGCTCTCCGCGGCGGAGACCGGCCACCTCGTGCTCTCCACGATCCACACCGTCGACGCGATGGAGTCGATCAACCGCATGCTCGACTTCTTCCCGCCCCACCAACACGGACAGGCGCGCTCGATGATCGCCGGCACCGTCAAGGGCGTCATTTCCCAGCGTCTCGTGCCCGGCGCCGACGGCGGCCGCGTCGCCGTCTGCGAGATCCTGCGCATGACCGGCCGCGCGCGCGACATGATCGTCGACCCCGCCCAGACCGGCAAGCTGATGGAAGTGATCGAGTCCGGCGGCTACTACGGCATGCAGACCTTCGACCAGGCGCTCTTCGGGCACCTGAAGGCCGGGCGCGTCACCTTCGAGGATGCGATGCACGTCGCCTCCAGTCCCCACGATTTCAAGCTGCTCGTGCAAGCCGACGGTCGCAAAGGCACCACGATGGAGGACGTCGCCTCCGCCGAGGCGCAGCGCAGCGGGGGCTTGACGCCGCCCGCGCCCCCCGTGCCAGCGGGTGCGCCCGCGAGCGCGCCGCCCCTGCCCGTCTCCTGAGCGAGCCCCCCGTCGGCCGCGCGCCGCCGTTCAGTGCCACCGTCGAGCGCCGCTGTCCGCGCTGCGCGACCCCCGCGCCCCACAGCTGCACGCCCGCTCGTGCCATCAACCGCCCCCGATTATCAAAACTTCATTTGGTAAAGTGAGGGAATGGCCATCGATGACACGTGTCCGGTGTGTCGCACCGCCGAAGTCGTATGCGGCAAGTGGACGCTGCTTTTGATCCGCGACCTCGCCGCGGGCCGCTCGCGCTTTTGCGAGCTCGAGCGCTCGCTAGAGGGAATTAGCCCGCGCACGCTCTCGCTGCGTCTGCGCGCCCTCGAGGACGAGGGCGTGCTCGAGCGCCACACCTTCCCCGAGGTGCCCCCGCGCGTGGAGTACGCGCTGACCGCCAAGGGTCGCGACCTGCTGCCGATCGTCGAGGACATGCGCGCCTACGGGGAACGCTGGCTCGGAGAAGAGTGCGAGGATCGCGTGGCCTCCGTGCTGCTCACCGGAGCGGCGACCACGGCCGCATAGGGCGCCCCGCGACTTCGCAGAATCTGCTGCGCAGCGCAGGAACTCCGCGACCGCCGGCGAAGTCGATCGGTGATGCGATCGCGCCAACTCGAGATAGCAATTGCGGTCTTCGCTCGCGAGGCCGCCGCGCGGCTGCAGGCCGACCTCGACACCGGCGCCGAGATCCCCTTCGAGCTTGGTAGCAGCTCAGCGCGCATGCGCGGACCTCAGCTCTACTGCTATCAGCCGCAGACCGCCGAGTTCATCCGCGAGCACTGGGCGCCGCTGCGGCGCTTGCCGAGCCACGCCACCGCCGTTGCGCTGCTGGAGGGCTTCGAGGGCCTCGATCGCTACCTGCTCGCCCGCGAGGCGCCGCTCGGCACACGCGGACGCGCGCCTCGACGGAGCCACGGCGGGCCGCGCGCGGAGGCCGCGCTGCGCACCGTGATCGAGGACGTCTTCGCCGAACAGAGCGCCTTCGAGGTCCGCGACGAACGCCTGCACGCCGCGCTCGAGCGACTCGACGGCGCCGCGCGCGTCAGCCCCGAAGAGCTCACCATGCTCGCCAGTCTCCACGGGCTCGCGATCTCCTCGCCCGAGCTCGTGCTCGCGCCGGGGCTCACCATCGCACGCCCCGACGCGCTGCACGGCGCGCCCGAGCAGGCACTGGCCCCCGCGCTGGGGGACGCGCACGGGGAGGAGGCCGCTCGCCTGCTCGTCACCTTCACCTCCGAGGACACCGACATGCTCGCCGCGCTCACCCGCGCGCGCGCGGTGCTCGGCGAGCTGCTGCGCGCCCTGCGTCTCTTCGGCGACGGCCGCGTCACGCTCGGCCGAATCGCCTGGGTACGCGTCGGCGAAGGCGGCTGGAGCGCGCGCGCGCTCGGCACCGGTGGCCGGCCGCACGGGATGCTCGTCGTCAGTGCCGCGCAAGAGGACGAGCTGCGCGCCTTCTGCAATCTCGTCTCCCGCCGCGCACCCCAGGAGGGGGAGCTCGCCTGGGCCCTCGCTCGTTTTGAGATGGGCTGCGAACGCGCCAGCGAGTACCAGGCGCTCAGCGACTATCTGCTCGCCCTTCGCGCGCTGCTCGAGCCCGAGCAGCTCGCCGGCGGCGAGCCGCCCGGCGTGCTGCTCGCCGAGCGCCTCTCCGCGCTCTGCGCGCTGCCCCAGGAGCGCCCCGAGCTGATGCGTCGCGTAGCACGCGCGCTCGTCCTCGAGCGCGCGGCGATCGCCGGGACCGCCGCCGAGCAAGCCGGAGGCCCGACGCTCGTACGCGAGCTCGCGAGCCACCTGCGCGCGCTGCTGCGAGACGTCATCTGCGGGCACCTCGAGCCCGATCTCGTGGCGCTTGCGGAGGAGCTGCTCGAGCGCGCGGAGCCCCACGAGTCATCCTCGCCCGCTCCGCTCGAGCGCGAGCATTCAGGCGAAGAGGTACTCGGCGATCCGGGCGAGACCGGCGAGATCATGGACGTCTTGATCTAGGTGCGGTATGAGGATCGGCTCACGGTCGCTCAAGGCCCCTTCGAGGCGCTCCACGCTGGCCCGGTCACGCCGCATCAGCACGTCGAAATCCGCCAGGTTGTGAGCGACCCGCCCCGCCAGTCGCTCGCCTAGCTCGCTCGTGAGCAGCGCCTGCACCTCCCGCGCGGTGTGGCCCTGCAAGCCATCGCGGTGCACGCGATTGACGATCACACCCGCGCGCTCCATGCCGGCCGCGACGAGTTGCTCGGCGAAGAAGATCGTCTCGCGCGTCTGCTCGGGCTCCGGCGAGGTCACCAGCAGGAACGCGCTCGCCGGATCGCGCAGCAGCTCCTCCACGGCCTGCGCGCGCTCGCGAAAGCCATCGACCATGCCCGCGAGCGAGCCGAAGAAGGCCGAGAGATCGCTCAGCAGATCCACGCCCGTGAAGCGCGAGAACATCGACAGCACGAGACCCGTTCCGCGTCCCATCACCCGCGCCGCGAGACCGCTGGGGACGAGGAACATCTTCAGCGCGCGCCCCTCCAGGAAGCGCGTCATGCGCGTCGGCGCGTCGAGGAAATCCAGCGCGTTGCGCGAGGGCGGAGTGTCGAGCACGATCGTGTCGAAGCTCCCCTCGCGATGCAGGTCATAGAGCTTGGCGATCGCGCTGAACTCCTGCGTGCCCGCCACCGAGGAGGAGACCTCCTGATAGATGCGGTTGGAGAGCGCCTCCTCGCGCGCGCGCTCGTCCGGCGCCAGACGCGTGATCAGCGCATCGAAGGTCACCTTGGCATCCAGCATCGTCGCCCACAGCTCGCCCGGGGGCTCCACGCCGTGCGCCGCGAGCAACTCCGCAGCCACGCGCTGGGGCTCGTTGTCCAGACCCTCCACCCCGAGGGCGCTCGCGAGGCGCTTAGCCGGATCGATCGTCACCACCACGACCCGCTGCCCGCGCCGCGCCAACCCCAGCCCGAGTGCCGCCGCGGTCGTCGTCTTGCCGACACCGCCCGGCCCCGCGAGCACACACACGTCCTTGCCCGCCAGCCGCTCCGCCAAAGGTCGATGAGACGGTGCGCGCTCCGTCGCGCCACGCCCCGCCGAGCGCGCGCCGCTGCGCGCGCGTCGTTTGGCCGCCGCGCGCTCACCCGGCTCAGCACGATCGATTGGCACCGGAGGATCCTAGTCGTGCAGGAATCGTCAGCCCGCCTGCGAATACTCACGACGACGGCTTTCCAATAATCGAGCATCGGAGCATCCCGTGCAAGGAAGGGCCAAGGTCATCGCTTTCGCCAACCAGAAGGGCGGCGTGGCCAAGACAACGACGACACTGAACCTCGCCGCGGCGTTCGCCGAGGAGGGCCACCGCGTGCTGTGCGTGGACATGGACCCCCAGGGCAACCTCACGATGTCGCAAGGCATCGATCCCGACACCCTCCAGAAATCGATGTACGACGTGCTCGTCTACAAAACCTCGATCCGCGAGGTCGTGCGCCGACGCGAGGTCGACGTCGCCTGCGCCTCGATCGATCTCGCCGGCGCCGAGATCGCGATGTCCACGATGATCGGCCGCGAGCGCTCGCTGCAGAAGGCCTTCGAGCCGATCCGCGAGGACTACGACTTCATCTGCATCGACACCCCGCCCAGCCTCGGATTGCTGACGATCAACGCGCTCACCGCCGCCGACAAGGTGATCGTCCCCGTGCAGTGCGAGTATTTGTCAATGCGCGGTTTGATCCAGCTGCAGAACACCCTCGCGATGATTCGCGAGAACCTCAATCCGAACGTCGATATCGAGGGCATCCTGCCGACGCTGGTCGACTCGCGCACGATCCACGCCAAGGAGGCGATCGAGATTCTCGAGGAGAACTTCGGCGATCGCGTATTCGCCTCCCGCATTCGCAAGACCGTGCGCTTCGCCGAGGCGCCCGTGAAGGGGATGTCGGTCCTCAAGTACGAGCCCGACGGGGTCGCCGCGCAGTCCTACCGTCAGCTCGCACAGGAGGTGCTCGCCCATGGCTCACAATAAGCGCGCCAGCATGCGCGAAGGCCCGCTCGCGGCCCTGTTCAGCAAAACCGAGGAAGACGCGGCGCAGCAGGGCGAGACCGCAGCCAAGGCCGCGGAGCCCACGCCCGCCGCCGCGACGAAGGCCGCGACCGCCGAGACGAAGGCTCCGGTCGCCAAGGCAGAGGCGCCGGCCCCCGAGGCGCCGCCGGCCCCAGAGGCAGTGGCCCCAGAGGCAGCGGCCCCAGAGGCAGGAGGGGCCGCTGTGGAGGGCAACGCTTCGGGAGGCGACCCCGCCGCGCGCGCGCGTGGCGCGCGTGAGGCACGGCGCACGGCGCAGAGCGCAGAGCGCGCCGCCGCCGAGGAGGAGGAGGAGCGCGTGCCGAGCCCGCGCGAGCGGCTGCGCAATGTGTTCTCCTCGGAGATTCCCGCGAACGTCATGGAACCGCCGGTCGCGCCGGCGTCGGCAGCTGGGGAGGCCCGCGCAAAGCGGGACGAGCCGCCCACGCCGGAGGCGCCCGCCTACGACGTCTACGCCCGCGAGGAGCCGCGACCGTTCGGCGCCGCGGCGGGGGGGGGCGGGGTGCCGGTCCTTCATCCCGTGATTCGCGTCGTCGGTGTCGGCGGCGCCGGTGTCAACGCCGTCAACCGCATGGTCGAGGCCGAGGTCGCCGGCGTCGAGTTCCTCGCGATCAACACCGACCTGCAATCGCTGCAACAGTCCACCGCCGACATCACGCTGCACATCGGCGCCGAGCTCACGCGCGGCCTCGGCTCGGGCTCGGACATGAGCCTCGGGCGTCAGGCCGCGATGGACGACTACGACCGCGCCAAGGCCCTGCTGAAGGGCTCCGACATGATCTTCATCACCGCCGGCGCCGGCGGTGGCACCGGTACCGGCGCCGCGCCGATCATCGCGCGCATCGCCCGCGAAGTCGGCGCACTCGCCGTCGCGATCGTCACCAAGCCGTTCGGGTTCGAGGGTTCACGGCGCGCCGAGCAGGCCGAGCAGGGCGTCCGCGCGCTCGCCGAGGAGGTCGACACGCTGATCGTCGTGCCCAACAACCGCCTGCTGACCGTCCTCGACAAGCAGACCTCGATGGTCGACGCGTTCCGCGTCGCCGACGACGTGCTGCGTCAGGGTGTGCAGGGCATCTCCGACCTCGTCACGCTGCCCGGCCTCATCAACCTCGACTTCGCCGACGTGCGCACGATCATGAGCGGCGCCGGCAACGCGCTGCTGGGAATCGGCATGGGCGCCGGCGGCGAGCACCGCGCGACCGAGGCCGCGATGCAGGCCGTTTCCTCGCCACTGCTGGAAACCTCGATGGAGGGCGCGCGCTCGATCCTGCTGTCGATCACCGGCGGGCGCGACCTTTCGCTGTGGGAGGTCAACGAGGCCGCCAAGGCCGTCGCCGAGGCCGCTCATCCGGACGCCAACATCATCTTCGGCGCGATGGTCGACGAGAAGCTCGAGGAGCAGGTCTGGGTCACCGTCGTCGCCACCGGCTACGACAAGCAGGAGTCGCGCGCCTCCGGGCGCGGGCGCCTGCAGGAGCCCGCCGGGGAGCCCCGGGTGCAGCGCGGCAGCGGCGCCTCCCAGCGCGAAGGTCGCCGCGGTGGGCTCGCCGTAGATGAGCTCGACGTGCCCGAGTTCATCCCGAACCTCTAAAAGCCGGCCTCCGCTCAAACTGCTGCGTCGAGCACCATCGCGACCGTCTGCTCGAAACGCTCGCGGCGCGGATCCCCAGCTCCGACGATCCGATCCAGCGATGCGCGTATCGCTGGCAGGTCGAGGTCTTCCACGCAGACCAGGATCTGCTCGATGTCAAGCCAGTCCTTGGGACGATCGAAGATGCTCTTGCACACCACGAGATGCTCCGGCGCCAGGATCGGCAGGCGGTCCTCTCCGAATGGCACCGTGCGCAGCGCGCGCTGCATCGCTCGGTGGATCTCGTCGTAGGCGAAGAAGGAGATCGATCGGAGTGCTTGCCCACCACGTGCGGCACTGACCGTCGCGCCGCGCGACGATCGGATCCAGCGCCCGGATCCCCAAAGGTCTGAGCGCCTCCTCCACCGTCGCATACCCCGCCGGGGCGACGAACACGTTGATGTCGATATCGATCGTCGCGCGGGGCTCCGCATAGTACGCGAGGGCCAGCGCGCCGCCAAATGCGTGTGCGATCTTGCCTTCCGTCAAGCCGCGGTGCACCGCGAGGATCTTGTCGGGAAGCGACGGCTCGCTCATGACTGCGCCGGCTGGAGGCCGGGAAAGCGCGACTGCGGCGCTCGCTTCCTCGCCGGCAGGCGGTCGGCGAGCAGCAGCAGATCCCGCAGCGCATCCCCTCGCTGTCGCGGCGTCGCGCCGATCCACGCGCTCGCAGCCAGCGCACTGTCAGAGGAGCCGCCACCGCGGTCTTGCAGCAGGTCGAGCAGCAGGCGCCGCAGCACCGCGCGTGGACGCCGACCGGCGGCGAGCTCCACGAGCAACTCGCCCGAAGCCCGATCCGAGGCCTGCGGTGCGATCGGGGCGCCCACCCGCGCGGCCGCTCTGCGCAGCTCCTCGCCATCGAGCGGTTTGGAGGATCGCACCCGCGCACGCTCGACCACCTCGGGGGTAAGAACTTGGAAGGAGGCGAGCGTAGTGCTCCGCGGCCCCTCACGCGTCGCATGCGACTCGCGGATCTCCCATCTGCCGGCCCCATGCGGGACGATGTAGGCCATAGTGGGAGTTTAGCCCACTAGAAAGGAATAGTGGGAAATTCTGCCCACTATCAAGCGCGCCCTGAGGGCACACCCAAGGACAGCACCCGCTCCCCCTACCCTTCGCGGATGGGTCTGAGCAATCGAGGTGCCCGCGGCGTCGTCGCCGCGGGCCATCCCCTGACCGCGCAGGCCGGAGCACAGGTGCTGCGCGAAGGCGGCAACGCCGTCGACGCCGCCGTCGCCGCGATGCTGACCTCCTTCGCGGCCGAGCCGCTGCTGACGGGCCTCGGCGCCGGTGGCTACCTGATGGTGGCCGGCGGCGACTGGCAGCCCGCGCTGCTGGACTTCTTCGTCGAGGCCCCCCTGCGCGCAAGCGACGGCTCCGCGGCCGAGCTCGTAGCGATCGACGTGTCCTTCGGGGACGCCGCGCAGGTCTTTCACATCGGCCCCGCCTCATGCGGAATCTACGGAGCACCCGCCGGCGCCTGCGAGGCGATCGCGCGCTGGGGAACCGCCTCGCTGGAGGAGCTCGCCAAGCCCGCCGCGCGCCTCGCGCGCGAAGGCGTGGCGCTCAACACCGGCCAGGCCTACGTCGCGGAGATTCTCGAGCAGCTACTGGTCTCCACCCCCGAGTGCGCCGCGCTGTGGGCTCCGCGCGGTCGCGTGCTGCGCGAGGGCGAGACCATCCGCAACCCCGAGCTCGCCGATGCGCTCGAGCGTCTCGGCCGCGAGGGTGCCGAGCCCTTCTACGAGGGCGATCTCGCGGCTGCGGTCAGCGACTGGTTGACCGCGCACGGCGGCTCGGTGAGCCGCTCCGCGCTTCGCGAGTACCGCTCCATCCTGCGTGAGCCCGTGCGGATGCGCTACCGCGACCGCGTGCTGCTGACCAATCCCCCGCCGTCCGCCGGCGGGACACTGATCGCATATGCGCTCGGTCTACTCGATCCGCGCCCCGCACCGCCCTCGCTGCGGGAGCTCGTCGGCGCGATGGAGGCCGCACAGGCCGAGCGCACCGCCGAGTTCGTCGAGGGACTGGCGCAGGAGGGCTTCCTCGAGCAGTTCCTCGCCGCGCGCCTGCGCGACTCGGGCGACCCCCCCGAACGCTCCCCCGGAGGCGCCGCGGGCCACCTCGGAGCGACCACCCACATCTCCGTCCTCGACCGCGACGGCCGCGCGTGCAGCGTCACCTGCACCAACGGCGAGGGTTCCGGGGTCGTCGTTCCCGGAACCGGCATCCACGTCAACAACATCATGGGCGAGCAGGATCTGAATCCGCTGGGGTTTCATCGCCATCCCGCTGGACGCCGGATGCCCAGCATGATGGCCCCGTCGGTGCTGATGCGCGCCGGCGAAGTCGAGCTGGTGCTCGGCAGCGCCGGCTCCAACCGCATCCGCTCCGCGCTGCTGCAGACGATCGTCGGGGTCGTCGACCACGGTCTCGACGCCGAGCGCGCCGTGCGCGCCCCGCGCGTGCACCTCGAGGACGCCGTCGTCTACGCCGAGCCCGGCATCGACGTGCACACCCTCCTCGAGGAAGGTCGCGAGGTCGTCGCCTTCCACGAGCTCAACCTATTCTTCGGCGGAGTCCAGGCCGTGCAATGCCGCGACGGGAGCCTCCTCGGGGCAGGCGACCCCCGCCGCGGCGGTGTCGCGGTGGCGGCATGACGCGTGCGCGCGCTCGCCGCCGCGCGATTACACGCACGCGTCGCGCGACCACACGCACGCGCCGGGCGGCCGCACACGCGCGCCGGGCGGCCCCCCGACGATCCCTCGCGGGCGTCGCGACGCTACTGCTCGCATTCACCGCCGCCGGTTGCGGCGAGAGCGTCGAACTTCCCGATCTCTTCATCGTGCAGCGCACCGGAGCCGCTCCCAAGCTGACCGTGGTCGTCAACGAAGGCGGCGCCGTGCACTGCAACGGTGGCCCCACGCGTCAGCTGAGCGACGCGCAGATCGTGCAGGCGCGCGGACTCCAGGAAGAACTGCAGAGCCCCTCCGCGAAGCACCTCGTGCTCTCACCACGGCCCGGGTCCGTATTCAGCTACTACGTGCGCGACGCCGAAGGCACCGTGCGCTTCAGCGACAACTCCGCCGGACAGACCTCCGTGCTGCGCCATCTCGCGTACTTCGTGCTCGAAGTCGAGCAGCACGTGTGCCACCTGCCCGGGTGAGCGCGTGTCACCCACCCGCAGCCGCCGCGGCGGCACGCGCGCCGAGCAGCACGTGAAAGAAGTGCGGTGAGAGGTACACCTCGACCAGCGCCGCCGCCAGCAGCAACGGCAGCGCCACCGCGACCGTCACGAACGTCGCCGCGAGCAGCTGATCCCACTCACCGCGGCGGCTCGCGAGGATCCACGCCGCGAGCGGCAGGAACAGCGCGATCAGCTCCGGCAGCGCGTGCGGCAACACCGCCAGCAGCAACAGCGCCGGCGCAACTCGCAGAGAGCTCGCAAAGGCCGCCAGCCGGTCACCCAGCAGATACGCCTGCGCGGAGAGCGAGAAAGTCGTCGCACCAATCACGAACGCGATCGCGATACGCCCCCCATGTTCGTGCACCCAGCGCGAGACGCCCCGGCGTGAGGCCGCCTGCAGCGGCAGCGAGCTACCCGCGATGAAGCCCGCGACGCACGCCATCGCGTGCAGCGCCAGCACCAGCAGGTTATGGGCGAGAATGCTGCGCACGTCCGCGCCATCCCCCACCGCGAACGGCGGTTCGGAGGGGATCGCTTCGGGCGCCACCTCCACCGCCGCCGAGATCACGAGCACCGCCGCCAGCAGGCCCAGCGCCGCACAAGTCGAGCCCGCGCCCCAGCGAAGCATGATTCGCCAGCCGCCCCCGCGCCAGCTTTGCAGCGCACCCCGCGTGCGGCGCACGCCATAAGCGAAGGCGTTGGCCGAAGCGTCCACCAGCTCATGATCGGCACGCGCGAAGTCGCGCATGAATACTCGCGCGCGCCCGCGCTAGCCGAATCGCACCTTTCCGTTCGAGCGCGCCCGCGTCTGGGCGCGCTCGACCAGCTCCATGCGCTTGATCGCCGCACGGAAGAGCATCGTGAGCAGCTGCAGGCGCGCGCTCTCCGAGCGCAGCTCCAGCAACTCCTGCTTGGCGTCCGTGCCGAACTCGACGGTCGCCGCCATCCGGTAGGAGTCGAGCTCCGCGAGCTCCTCCGCCGAGAGCGTCTTGTCGGTCGCCTGCTCGACCAGCTCCGCGTAGAGCTCGCGGGTCACGCGCGCGACCTCCGGATCGACCTCATCATCCTGCTCGGGAAGAAACTCGACGACGCCCGCCGGGTAGGGGAGATCCTCCTGGCGCTCCAGTAGCCGGAACGGACGCGTGCCGCGCGCGAGAATGTTCATGCGCCCATCCTCCAAGCGCTCCAGTACCTCGTCGATCGCGCACGCGCAGCCGATCGGCTTGAGCTCGTCCTCCGCCAGCCACACGATTCCGAACTCCCGCTCCTCGCGCAAACAGCGCTCGATCATCGTGCGATAGCGATCCTCGAAGATGTGCAGCGGAACGCTCTCGGTGGGAAGCGCGACGATGCCGAGCGGGAAGAGCGGGAAGCCCTTAAGCAGCCGGTCGGACATGTGGAACAGTCTACGGCCTGGCCCACGCGCGCTGTACACACGCGCGCGCCGCTCTTCTCCTAGCCAGCCTTGCGCGCCGAGAGCATCAAGTTGTAGAAGATCGCCGGCGGCAGCCGCGACTCCAGTAGCCGCCGGTCGAGCTCCTGCAGAGCCAGGTAGCCGCGATACGCGTACTGGCGCCACGCCCACGGCACGTCCGCGGGGTCCGCCGTCGCCTCCAACGTGCGATTCGTCCACCCAAACCAGTTCGCCAGCAGCTCCTCGCCGATCACGCGCACGTCCCGCAAGTCCACTCCTTGCGCGAACGCCCGCAGCTCACCCGGAGCGAAGGCGTGCACGTCGACGACGCCCTCCAGCGCCGCGTCGGGCGCGCCGCCCTCCGCCGGTGGTGCCGGCCGGGCGCGCAACGCGCGTCGCCACAGCGGCGCCACGGTTCCCGCGAAGCGCTTGGGCACCCTTGCCAAGCGATCGCCGTAGCGCGAGGGCTCCCCCGCGAACAGCAGAGTGCCCCCCGGAGCCAGCACCCGGGCAAACTCGCCAAAAGCCCGCGGCAGGTCCGGGATGTGATGCAGCACCGCATGGCCCAGCACGAGGTCGAAGCTCCCGTCCGCGAAAGGCAGTTGCTCGGCGTCCGCGGCGACGGTCTCAACCTCCAGCCCCAGCCGCTTCGCGTTCGCGCTCAACGTTGCGAGCATGCCCTGGGAGATATCCGTGCAAGTCGCCTCTTCGATCAGGCCCGCCCGCAGCATGTTCAGCGTGAAATACCCCGTGCCCGCGCCGATCTCCAGCGAGCGCGCGTAGCGTCCCGGTCCCGCACCCAGCACCTTGCGCACCTTGACGCCCACCTGCTCGAGGCCGATGTCGCCGAAGTCGATTCCCCACTTCGCGTCGTAGTGGTCGGCGGCAACGTCGTGATAGCGCGTGTTGACGTCGCGGATCTCCTCGGCGGACATGGCGGGCGGCACGGGTCGGCACCTTAGACGACCGCGCCGGTTCGTGGGCTCATATACTCGCGCCCCGTGTCGGCGCCCTCGTACGTGCAGCTCGATCAGCCCGACGGCGTGCCCCCGCTCGAGCTCACCGGCGAGCGCACGCTCCCGGACGTGCCCGAGGAGAACTACTGGTTTCGCCGCCATCTCGTCGTCTACGACTGGATCGCCGCGCGCGTCGGCGGTCTGCGCGTCATCGACATGGCATGCGGCGAGGGCTACGGCTCCGACGTGCTCGCCCGGCACGCCGCGAGCGTCGTCGGCGTGGACGCCAACCCCGACGCCCACGCACATGCCCGCGCGCGCTACCGACGGACGAACCTGCGCTACGAGCGCGACCTGATCGAAACCTTCTCCCAGGAGGCCGACGCGGTTGTGTTCCTGCAGACGATTGAGCACCTGCAGGATCCCGGTGCCGCACTCGAGCATTTCCGTCAGCTCGTCGGCCCCGGGGGTGTCGTCTACCTGTCAACCCCCAACGTCCGCACACTCGCGCCCAAGGGGGCCGCACGCTCCGACAACCCCTGGCACGTGCACGAGTACCGCGCCGCCGAGTTCGAGCAGCTCTGCCGCGAGCACTTCGCCTCGGTCGCGCTGTTCGGGCTCTACCACGCGCGCAAGCTACGCGCCCACGAGCTCGCGCTGCGCGCCGGGTGGGACACGGTGCACGCGCGTCTCCGGCTCACCAAACGCTTCTACGACTGGTTCACGCCCGCGATCGCGACCGCCGACTTCGCGCTGCGCCCTCGCGGCCAGGCCGATCTGGAGCGCGCGCTCGATTTCCTCGCGGTCTGCCGGGCGTGAGCGCCACGCGGCTCGCGCGAGCGCGCCCGTGAGCGTCGCCGCAGGCGCGCCGCCGCGCGCGCGCCAGCCTCACGGTCGCCTGGCGATCGTCCTGCACACGCACATGCCCTATGTCGAGGGCTTCGGCACCTGGCCGTTCGGGGAGGAGTGGCTATGGGAGGCGATGGCGAGCTGCTACCTGCCGCTGCTCGAGCTGCTCGAGCGCGGCGCGCCGCTGACCCTGTCGCTGACGCCCGTGCTCTGCGACCAGCTCGAAGCTCCCGGCGTCGCCGAGCGCTTCACGCGCTTCATCGCCGAGGTACGCCGTCGCACGCACGACGAAGACACGCTCGGGCTGCGCCGCGGCGGTCACGAGACGCTCGCCCGCGAGCTCGAGCGCTCCTGGCAGGACTACGAGTGCGCCCAACAGAGCTTCGAGCGGCGCGGGGGCGACCTGCTGGCGGCGCTCGCCCCCCACGCGCAATGGACCTCCGCGGCGACCCACGCGGTGCTGCCACTACTTGCCAGCGACGCCTGCGCGAAGCTGCAGATCCAGGCCGGGATCGCCTCGCACGTCGATCGCTTCGCCGGGCGCCAGTGCGGGCGCACGAGTACTCACGCCGAGCTCCCGCCCACCCACCGAACAGGTGCACACGAGACGGGCTCGCGCGGCGGCTGGCGCGGAGGGTTCTGGCTGCCCGAGTGCGCCCACACGCCCGCCCTCGAGCCACTCCTCGCGAGCGCCGGCGTACGCAGCACCTGCGTCGAGCTCACCCGCCGGTTCGGCCTCGGCGCGCGCGAGCATCTACAACCGCTGCTCGGCGAGCACGACGTCGTCCTCTTCGGGATCGATCGCGCCACCATCTCGCTCGTCTGGAGCGACGCCGGCTACCCCGCCGACGGCGCCTACCGCGACTACCACCGCCACACCACCCACCACCACAATCCCTGGCGCAACGACGGCGGCGAGTACGACCACGATCTCGCCCGCGCCCGCGCCCGCGAGCACGCCGCGGACTTCGTCACCCGCACCCGCGCGCGCCTGCGGCGCGACGGCGAGGGCCTACCCGGAGGCGGCCTGGCCGTCTGCGCACTCGACACCGAGCTACTCGGTCACTGGTGGTACGAGGGCCTCGTCTGGTTGGAGGCCGTCGTCGAGGAGTGCACCCGCCAGGAGCTCGAGCTCGTGCGCCTCGACGACATCCGCGCAGTCGTCGAGCCCGCGCCCGCAATCGCGCCTGCGCCCCCGCCCGCGAGTAGCTTCCAGTTGCCGATCCCAGACGGTGGAGAGGAGGCGAGCAGTTGGGGCGAGGACGGCGATCTCTCGACCTGGTCCGGCCCCGCCGTCGCGGAGCTCGCGTTCGCCGCCCGCGCCGCCGAGCTGCGCACCCTCCAAGCCGCCGAGATCGGCCGCGCCGGTCCCGCCGCCGTGCGCGAGCTGCTGGCCTTGCAGTCCAGCGACTGGGCCTTCATGATCTCCCGCGGCCTCGCCGTTCCCTATGCCCGGGAGCGCTTCGACGGGCATCTCGCCGCCCACACGCGCGCGCTCGAGCAAGGGCCCCAGACGAACCTCGAAGACCTACGCAAGCTGGCCGCCTACGCCGATCCCGCGGTGCTGGTCGCGCCCTGAGCGGTGCATCGCTGTCAGCGCCATGCACCCCTGTCCGCGCCCTGCACTGTTGTCAGCGCCGGGCATGGTTGTCAGCGCCCGGCATGGTTGTCAGCGCCCGTGCATCGCTGCCCGCATGCCGCAGACACAGTCGGTGCTCGCGCCGACCTCAACCCCAGCGCATCGAGCGCGGCGCCTCGCGCATGCGGATCACGCGCGCCGGGATCCCGCCGGCGACCGCGTTGGCTGGGATGTCGCGCGTGACCACCGCGCTGGTGCCGATCACGCTGTTCTCGCCCACGGCCACCCCGCGCAAAATGCACGCGCCGTAGCCGATCCATACGTTGTGCGCGATATCCACGTCGCGCTTGTAGATGCCCTGCAGCCGGATCGGCCGCTCCACCTCCACGACACCGTGGTCGAAGTCGATCAGCATCACACGGTCCGCGACGATGCACTCGCGTCCGATCGTCACGTGCTGGAAGGCCGAGATCGTGCACTCCTGGCCCATCACCGTCTTGGCGCCGATGCGCACCTCGCCCTCATGCACGCGGATCTTGGTGCGGTGCCCGATCCAGGCCCAGCGGCCGATGTGCAGGGTCGCGTGGCGGCCGATCTCCAGCTCCACCCCCGGGCAGATGAAGCACAACCCATCCGTGCGCAGGCGTCCGCGGTGGCGCAGCTTGAGTAGCGCCAGACGCGCCAGCATGCGCGCGTAGCCCGCCGAGAGCATGCGGTTGGCGCGCATGAAGCGCAGCAGCGTCAAGAGCCCGCCGCTGCGCGGCGGCGGGGGCGGGCGCAGGTGGACGGTCGGCTGCGCGCGCGAATCGACGGAGGGTTTGGCGGGCTGCTCGGCGCGCGGCGCGGGTCGGCTGCCGGGTGACTCGCCGTCGGCGGGCTCCGTCAGAAGGTCGCGCGCGTCCATCGTCGGTGAATCGTATTGGCCTGCGATGATTGCGCCCGCGATGAGCGAGTCCGGGACATTGGCGCAGCGTCTGCTCGCGGGAGACCGCCGCGCGCTCGCGCGCGCGATCTCGCTCGTCGAGGACGATCGCCCCGAGGGCTGGGAGCTGGTGCGCGAGGTCTATCCCCATACCGGCAGCGCCGCCGTCGTCGGCTTCACCGGTCCACCCGGCGTCGGCAAGTCCACCCTGATCGGCGCGCTCACGCGCGCGCGACGCGCCGCCGGGCGCACCGTCGGCGTGCTCTCGATCGATCCCTCCTCGCCGTTCACACACGGCGCGCTGCTCGGCGATCGGATTCGCCTCGGCGAGCACTTCCTCGATCCCGGTGTCTTCATCCGCTCGATGGCCAATCGCGGAGCGCTGGGAGGCCTCTCCGAGGCCGCGCTGCAGGCCGCGCTATTGCTCGACGCCGCCGGGCGCGAAGACGTTTTCGTGGAGACCGTCGGCGTTGGTCAAGCCGAGGTCGACATCATCGACCACGCCGACACCGTCGTCCTTGTGCTGATGCCCGGCTCCGGCGACTCCATCCAAGCGCTCAAGGCCGGGATCATGGAGATCCCCGATGTGATCGTGATCAACAAGGCCGACCATCCCCTGACCGACACCATGGTGCGCGAGATCCGCGGGGTGCTGTCGCTGGCGAACCTCGACCGCTCCGCCGATCAGGCGAACAGGTGGCGCGTGCCCATCGTCAAGACCGAGGCCGAGCGCGGCCGCGGCATCGAGGATCTCGTCGAGCAGCTCGACGCGCACCGCTCTCAGATCCTCGACGAAGGTCGGCTGCAGGAGCGCCGGCGACGCAACCTGCGCAACGAGGTGCTCGCGCTCGCGAGCGCGCGGATGCGTCGTCGTCTAGAAGAGGAGCTCTACGGAGACCCCGAGTTCCAACGCCTCCTCGACGAGGTCGTGCAGCGCCGGCTCGATCCCGCGAGCGCTGCCACCTCGTTGCTCGAGCGCGCCAGCGCCGCGAGCTGAAGCGGCGGCCTCCGAGGCCGCCCCCGCAGTCGCACCATCCAGCGTGCGTCGGCTTGTGCGAATGATTCTCAACCGTGTGTCTGCCAGAAACAGTATCGATAGGGACTTATCCATCCAATCCCTTGATGAATCCTGTCTTTGGCGACCACAAATGTTTTCCGCAACGAGAGTTGACGTTAGTCTTGCGCGTTCTTTGGGCACAATCAGAGAACTCTCGCTAAAGCGGTTTACCGCGAGATCCAAAAATCAGTCATGGCCAAACCTTTAGATCCAGAGCATCCCGGAAGATTTTCCTCCTCTCTGTGCGCAGGGTTGGCGATGCTGACCTGCTTCACGCCCGAGCATCCCGTGCGCGGGATCGCCGACATGGCCGATGCCTTGGACCTCGGTCGCTCCACCACCCACCGCTACGCGACCACGCTCGTGACTCTCGGCTACCTCGAGCAAGGGCCCTCGCGCAAGTACCGCCTTTCCTCGCGCGTCTCAGACTTCGGCCTCTCGCTGCTCGATTCGATGGTCGTTCGGCGCCTCGCGCGCGAGCATCTACGCGCCCTGCGCGCGAGCACCGGGCGCACCGTCGGTCTCGCGATCCTCGACGACAGCGAGGTCTCCTACATCGACCGCTGGCAGGGCGCCCGCCGGGGGCAGTACGCAATCGACTTGGGGGTCGGGCTGGGCTCGCGCCTGCCCATACACTGCTCCGCCGCCGGCAAGGCGCTCCTCGCGCACCTGCCCGCGGCGGAGCAGCGGGAGCTGCTCGCCAAGCTGCGCCTCACGCGGCGCACGCCCAAGACGATTACGACCAAGGCCGCGCTGCGCGCCGAGCTCGAATCGATCGCCGCCGGGGACGGGCTCGCGGTCGAGGATGAGGAGTTGCTGAGCGGTCGCCGCGCGCTTGCCGCGACCGTCCTCGACGAGCAGGGCCGCGCGCTCGCCGCGGTCGAGCTGGCGGTACCCGAGAGCGCCTACACGCGCAAACAGCTCCTCGAGCAGCTCGGTCCGCAGGTGCTCGACACCGCCGCGCGCATCACGCAAGCACTCAGCTGAGCGCAGCGCCTCTCGTCACAGTTTCACCGCTCGTGGCACTTTGGGAGGTGCATGGCCAAGCGAGAACTCGACATCGCAGCGCTCTACGCCCGTCACTGCGACGAGCTGCTCGTGTTCCTCGTGCGGCGCACCAGCGACACCGAGGTCGCACTCGATCTATGGGGTGAGACCTTCGCGCAGGCGCTCGCCGGTCGCTCGCGCTATCGCGGCGCCACCCACGAGGAGGCCGGCGCCTGGCTGTTCTCGATCGCGCGCCGCCAGCTAGCGCGCTACTACCGTCGCGGCAGCGCCGAGCGCCGGGCAATGCGGCGACTCGGAATCGAGCGCCCCCAGCTCGACCCCGAGACCGAGGCCGCGCTCATCCGCCGCGCCGGGCTTCACGATCTTCGCCACGCGCTCGCCGCCGCCGTTGCGACCCTTCCCGAGGACGCCCGCGAGGCGATCCGGCTGCGCATCCTCGACGAGCTTTCCTACCCCGATGTCGCCGCCCGTCTGGCGATCTCCGAGCAGGCCGCGCGCATGCGCGTCTCGCGAGGACTGCGCGCCCTCGCGCGCGTACTCGACACCCACACCATCACGGAGGCACTAGAGATATGACCGCAACCGGCCACCCCAGCTACGACCGGTTGCTGGAGGACTTTGGGCACGCGCTCGCTGCCGGCGCCGCGCGCCACGCCGCCACACGCCGCGCTCGCCGCCGCGCGAGCGCCGCCGCGCTGGTGCTCGCAGGCTCCGGCGTCACGCTTTTGGCCTTGGCTGGCGCTGGCTCCAGTCCACGGCTCGACCTCGCCGCCCAGGCCCGCGCCGCTCTCGCACCTCCCGGGCAGATCCTGCACCTCGTGACCACCACTCATATTGAGAGCGCGAAACATCCCGGAGGGGGAGCGACTTCGACATCCCAGCAGTGGTCCGCTTCCGATCCGCTCCGCTGGCGGGTCGCCTACTACATCCCCACTCCCACCACCACTCCCGGCGGCAAGCCCGTCCGCAACCTCGACGGGCTGCTCACCGGGCCGATGCAGCTCTCCTACAGTCACGGCACCGAAGAGCTCTACGCCCAGCAGCCCAACACACTCGAAGTCACCACCGGCCTGCGCGACACCGCCGCACGCGCAGCACCGCACGGCCCGCTGGGTGTCGAACCCGTGGCCACAGTTCGCGCGCTGCTCGCCGCCGGCAAGCTGCACGATGCCGGGCGCGGCACCGTGAACGGTCTCGCCGTCCGACGCCTGCTCGGCGCGCAGCCACGCGGCCACAATCCCCCGTGGCCCGTCGAATACGACGTCAACCCCGCTACCGACGCTCCCGTCCGCGTGCGCGTCGAAGCGCCACCCGCCGCGCAGCCGATCGGTCTCGGGGCACCCGTAATCATCGTCGACATCGACGCCTATCAGCGGCTCCCGCTCAACAGCAGCACCGCCTCGCTACTACAGATCCAGCCAACCGGCAATCCCACCGTCCACCGCCGCCGGGTCTCGCGCGGCTAAGGGCGCCGCGGTTCGCGTCACCCACGACGCGGAGTCCGCGCGCCCGCTCGAAGCTACGCGCCGAGCGCGCGCGCGATCACCATCTGCTGCACCTCGTCCGTACCCTCGCCGATCGTCAGGATCTTCGCGTCGCGGTAGAAGCGGCACACCGGGTACTCCTCGATGAAGCCATAGCCTCCGTGGATCTGCACCGCCTCCTCCGCGCAGCGCACCGCCAGGCGGCCCGTCTTGAGCTTCGCCTGCGCCGCCGTCAGCGTGAAGTTGCGCCCCGCGTCCTTCTCGCGCGCCGCCTTGTAAACCAGTAGGCGCGCCGCCTCGATCTCCGTCGACATATCCGCCAGCTTGCCCTGGATCGCTTGAAACTTCGAGATCGGCTTGCCGAACGCCCGCCGCTCCTTTGCGTACTTCAGCGCCTCGTCCAGCGCCCCCTGCGCCAGGCCCACGCCCATCGCCGCCACGCCGATCCGGCCGATGTCGAGGATGTGCAGGAACTGCTTGAAACCCGCCCCCCGCGGACCCAGCAGGTTCTCCTCCGGCACGCGACACTCGCTGAACGTCAGCGGGCGCGTATCCGAAGCGTTCCAGCCCATCTTCCGGTACGGCTCGCCCTGCTCGTAGCCACGCGTGCCGTTCGCGACGATGATGTTCGAAATCTCCTTCGCGGCCGCCGGGTCCGCGCCAGCCTCGCCCGTCACCGCCGTGATGCACACCATGCCCGAGATTCGCGTCCCCGCGTTGGTGATGAACTGCTTGGAGCCGTCGATCACCCACTCGCCGTCCTCCCGCCGCGCGCGCGTGCGCGTGTTGCCCGCGTCCGACCCCGCCTCCGGCTCAGTCAACCCGAACGCGCCCAGCCGTTCGCCCGCGCACAGCCGCGGCAGCCACTCGCGCTTCTGGGACTCGCTGCCGAACAGGTAGACCGGCTGCGTCCCCAGCGACGTATGCGCGCACAGCGTGATCGCCACCGACGAGTCCACGCGCGTCAGCTCCTCCACCGCCAGCGCATACGCCAGCGTGTCCGCGCCCGCCCCGCCGTACTCCTGCGGGAACGGGATCCCCATCAGGTTCAGCGCGCCCAGCTTCGCCACGATCTCATACGGGAACGACTTCGTCCGGTCCAGCTCCTCCGCCACCGGCGCCACCTCGCCCTCCGCGAATTCCCGCACCGTGCGGCGGATCAGCTCGTGGTCTGGGGAGAGGTCGAAATCCATGTCGTGTCAGCTCCTCGGCGGGTCGGCGAAGAAAATGGTCGGGTCGGTCGCCAAGAGGTTCGGGTCGGTCGCGAAGAGGTTCGCTTAGCTAGGTATAGGAGCGCGCCAGCTCGACCAGGAGGCGCACGCCATAGCCCGACGCGCTCTTCGGGGCATACGCGCGACCCAGATCCCACGCCGAGCCCGCGATGTCCAGGTGCGCCCACGGCGTCTCCCCGACGAAGTTCGCCAGGAACGTCGCGCCGACGATCGTGCCCGCCTTGCGCTCCTCCGGAGCATTGTTCAGATCGCCGTAGCGGCCCTTGATCAGCTCGTCGTACTCCGCGTGCAGCGGCAAGCGCCACACGATCTCGCCGCTGCGCTCGCCCGCCGCGCCGAGGCGGGCAGCGAACTCGTCGTCGTTGGCCAGCAGACCCGCGTAGGTCGAGCCCAGCGCCACGATCACCGCGCCCGTCAGCGTCGCCAGGTCCACGATCCGCTCCGCGCCCAGCGAGACCGCATGGTGCAGGCAGTCCGCCAGCACCAGCCGGCCCTCCGCGTCGGTGTTGTTGACCTCGATCGTCTTACCCGCCGCCGAGGTCACGATGTCGCCCGGCTTCACCGCGCGGCCGCTCGGCAAGTTCTCCGTCGCACCCACCACGCCCACCAGCTTCACCGGCAGACCCAGCCGCGCGATCGCGCCCACCGCCTCGATCACCGCCGCGCCGCCCGACATGTCGAACTTCATCTCCGACATCTTCGCTCCCGGCTTCAACGAGATGCCGCCGCTGTCGAACGTCACCGCCTTACCCACCAGGCCCAGCACCGGGCCGCGCGCCTGCGCGTGCTCGTAGCGCAGTGTGATCAGCGCCGGCTCCTGCTCCGAGCCCTGCGCCACCGCCGCGAACGCGCCCATGCCACGCGCCAAAAGGCCCTCGCGACCCTCGCTCTCGACGGATAGGCCCTCGATCTGCTCCGCCAGCGCCCGCGCGTGCTCCACCAGCGCCGTCGGTGTCAGGTCGTTCGCCGGGCGGTTCTGCAGGTCGCGCGCCGCGTTCACCGCCTCCGCCACGATCGCCGCCTCGGAGACACCGCGCTCGAGCTCCGTCGCGTCGCTATCTGTCGCCGCGACGATCATCTCCTGAAGGTGCTTCGGCGCTGCGCCCGCAGGCTCCGCCGTTGCCGACTTGTGGCGGTCAAAGCGGTAGTCCGCCAGCGCCGTGCCCTCCACTAGCGCCGCGCTCACCGCAAGATCCGGCGCCACCCAGCAGAGCGTCGCCGTGCCGATCTCCAGCGCCCGCTCGTGGGCCGCCGCCGCCGCCACGCGGGCGCGCTCCGGTGTGAAATCCGCCTGCTTGCCGAGTCCCACCAGCAGCCAGCGCCGATCGTCCGCGTGCGCCAGCGCCAGCGCCTTGAAAGCGCCGCGCGCCTCGCCCGAAGCAAGCAGCTCGCTCGCCGCCGCCGGCAGCTCGACCGACCCCGCGACCGTCGGCCGCTCGCCGTCGAAGAGGCCCACCGCGACCGTGTCCGCCGCGATCGCCCCGAGGCTCCCAGTTGTCGCTGATACCCGCACGATCAACGGCAACCTTATCCACCTCGCTAGCATTGCCGGCATCCGGTCGCCTGTTTTGAGATCAAAACCGGCCGACCCCTCCCAAGCTCAGCCCCGACCCAGGAGAGTTTGCATCCGATGCCCAAGACCGTGATCCTCGGCGCCGCACGCACACCCATCGGCAAGATGGGCGGTGGCCTGTCCACGCTCGACGCCACCGAGCTCGGCGCCATCGCGATCGAGGCCGCGCTGGAGCGCGCCGGTGTCGAGCCCGAGCAGGTCCAGCACGTCGTCATGGGCCAAGTGCTGCAGGCCGGCCAGGGACAGATCCCCTCGCGCCAGGCCCAGATCAAGGCCGGGATCCCCAAGGAGGTCTCCTCCGAGACCATCAACAAGGTCTGCGCCTCCGGGCTGCGAGCCTCGGCGATCATCGACCAGGCGATCCGCGCCGGGGACATGCAGGTCGGCGTCGGCGGCGGCATGGAGTCGATGTCCCAGGCTCCCTATCTGCTCCCCGGCGCGCGCTTCGGCTTTCGCATGGGCGACGTCAAGACGCTCGACGCCATGGTCCACGACGGCCTCACTAACCCCTTCTCCGGCAAGCAGATGTTCGTCGAGGCCACCGAAGTCGGCGAGGAGCTCGAGATCACCCGCGCCGACCTCGACCGCTGGGCGCTGCGCTCGCATGAGCTCGCGCTGAAGGCCACCGACGAGGGGCGCCTGCCCGAAGAGATCGTCTCCGTCACCGTCAAGGGCAAGAAGGGCGACACCGTCGTGGAGATTGACGAGGGCCCCCGCCGCGACACCTCCCTCGAGCGCCTCGCCGCGCTGCCCGGGCTCGTCGGCAAGGACGGCTCGCACACCGCCGGGAACTCGCCCGGCGTCAACGACGGCGGCGGCGCACTCGTGCTCTCCTCCGAGGAGTGGGCCACCGCCAACGGCAAGGAGGCCCTCGCCGAGATCCTCGCCCACGCCCAGAGCGCCACCGACTTCGCCTATCTCGCCAAGACGCCCGCCACCGCCGCCCAAAAGGCACTCGAGAAGGCCGGCCTGCAGCCCGGCGACATCGACGTCTGGGAGATTAACGAGGCCTTCGCCTCCGTCACGCTCAACTCGATCCGCATGCTCGGCATCGACGAGGACCGCGTCAACGTCAACGGCGGCGCCGTCGCCCTCGGCCACCCGATCGGCGCCTCCGGTGCGCGCATCATCGGCAGCCTCGTGCTCGAGCTGCGCCGCCGCGGTGGTGGCCTCGGCTGCGCCGCGATCTGCTCCGGCGGCGGGCAGGGCGACGCGCTGATCGTGCGCGTCTGAGGACGTCCATGGCGCGGTCCGAGCCCGACGCGCCGGCGCGGGGCACGACGCCCCGCGCCCACGACCACGGTGGCGAGCTCACTCGCGTGGACGATCCCCAAGACTCGCCTCACGAGGCTCGCGGCGCCGCCTTCTTCGATCTCGACCGCACGCTGATGGCCGGCTCCTCCGGCATCTTCTTTGCGCGCGCCGCCTTCGAGACCGGGATGATCACGCGCACCCAGCTCCTCGGCGACCTCTACCAGAACCTCCGCTTCCGCCTGCGCGGCTCCACCGACGACTGGGCCGACGCCGTACGGGTCCGGGTGGGGGAGATGCTCGCCGGCGTGCCCGTTCGCGACCTGCAGCGCATGTCTCCGCGCGTGCTCGCCGGGGTGCTGCCGCGCCTCTACCCGCAGATGCTCGAGCGCGCCTACCGTCACCAGGACGCCGGCGAGCCCGTCTACATCGTCACCGCCGCCTCCCAGGAGATGGCCGATCTGCTCGCCTACGTACTCGCCTTCGACGGCGGCGTCGGCTCGCGCCTGGAGGTCGTTGAAGGCCGCTACACCGGCCGCGCCGCCGGACCCTTCAACTATCGCGAGGGCAAGGTCGACTCGCTGCGCGAGCTCGCCGCACGCCAGCGCATCGACCTCGCCGCCTCCCACGCCTACTCCGACTCCGAGTCCGACCTGCCGATGCTGCGCCTCGTCGGGCACCCCGTCGTCGTCAACCCCGATCCCGACCTCGCGCGGATCGCCGCCGTCGAGGGCTGGGAGATCCTGCGCCTCGACCACCTCGGGCGACGCCTGAAGGTGTTCGTCGCGCTTAGCGCCGCCGCCACGCTCGGCGGTCTCGGCACCGTCGTGCACGGACGAGCCGGCGAGCGCGGGCGGGCAGGGTTATGAAAAGGTCATAATCTCCCGCCATGTCCTCTCCTACCACCTCCCCGCACGGCAAGATCCGCGTCGTCGTCGCCAAGCCCGGGCTCGACGGGCACGACCGCGGCGCCAAGATCATCGCCCGCGCGCTGCGCGACGCCGGTATGGAGGTCATCTACACCGGCCTGCACCAGACCCCCGAGCAGATCGTCGAGACCGTGATTCAGGAGGACGCCGACGCCGTCGGACTCTCGATCCTCTCCGGAGCCCACATGACGCTCGTCCCGCGCGTCGTCGCGCTATTGCACGAGCAGGGAGTCGATGACGTGCTCGTCACCGTTGGGGGGACCATTCCCGCTGAGGACATCCCCGAGCTCAAGCGCCTCGGGGTCGCCGAGGTGTTCACGCCCGGTGCTCCCACGCAGGCGATCGTCGACTTCATTCGCAGCGGGGCCGCCGCGCGCGCGTGAGGGCTCTGGGCGGGGCGTCGCGGGAGGATTGGCTTGGGGTTGCTGTTTTTTGGGGGGCCCCGCCGCGCGCGTGTGCGTGCGCGCGCGCCCGCGCGCGGCGGGATCGAAAGTCGAGAGGTCGCCGGGAAGGTCGACGCGTGCGGGTGCGGCCAACCCGCCCGACCTTGACTGACTCGTCAATCAACCGCCAAACAAGGTACGATTCGCTCGTCCAGATCGTCAAGGAGATTGTCCGAATGAAGATATGCGTCTTGGTCAAGGAGGTTCCTGACGCCGCCGTCGAGAAGCGCATCGACCCATCGACGGGGCGCATGGACCGCAGTGGTGAGAAGAACCTCAACCCCTACGACACGCACGCCATAGAGGCCGCCATGCAGATCAAAGAGGGCGGCGCCGTGCCCGTCGAGGAGATCGTCGCCGTCACCATGGGCCCCGAGAGCGCCGTGCGCGCGCTGCACAAGGCCGTCTCGCTCGGTGCCGACCGCTCCGTGCACCTGTCCGACCCCGCCGTCGCCGGCTCCGACGTCGCCGCCACCGGCTACGCCCTCGCCAAGACGCTGGAGCGCGAGAGCCCCGATCTGGTTCTGCTCGGCCAGCAGTCCGACGACGGCGAGTGCTACACGATCGGCGCCGTCGTCGCCGAGCACCTCGGGATGCCCTCGTTGACGCAGGTCATCAAGATGGACGTCGCCGACGGCGCCCTGCGCTGCGAGCGTCAGGCCGAGTACGGCTACGACACCGTCCAGATCCAGCTGCCCGCCGTCATCTCCGTCGGCGACGCCATCAACGAGCCCCGCTATCCCTCGCTGAAGGCCATCATGGGTGCCAAGAAGAAGCCCCTCGACGCCGTCGGCGTCAGCGACGTCGGCATCGACGCCGCCAAAGTCGGCGGCGATAACTCCGCCGCGCAGTGGGTCGCCGCCAAGGCACCGCCCGCGAAGGCCGCCGGGGAGATCATCGAGGACGAGGACACCGCCGAGACGGTCGAGAAGATCGTCGCCTGGCTCGACGAGCGCAAGCTCATCTAGGAAGGACTGATCGATATGGCAAACATCCTCGTATACGCGCTGCACTACGACGGCGCCATCAACAAGAACTCGCTCGGTGCCGTCAGCGAGGGCGCCAAGCTCGCCGCCGAGCTCGGCGGCGAGGCGCACGCGATCCTGCTCGGCGAGAACGTCCCGCAGGAGCTCGCCGCCTCACTCGGCAACTACGGCGCCAAGAAGGTGCTCGTCGCCGAGGGCCCCGAGGGACTCGCGCAGCCACTCGTCGACGCCATGGCCCAGGCCATCGCCGACGGCGGCTACAAGTACGCGCTGTTCGGCGGCGGTCTGCTCGGCTTCGAGATCGGCGCCGGTCTCGCCGCGCGCCTCGGCGCCGGCGTCGCGATGGAGGTCACCGGTGTCCGCGCCGCATCGTCCCCGGAGGGGACGGCGGCGAGCTGATCGCCGAGCGGCCCATCCTCGGCGACTCCGCGATCTCCGAGATCAAATATCGCTCCCCCGTCGGCATCATCATCGGCCGCCTCAACGCCTTCGAGATCAAGGAGACCGGAGCCGGCGACGCGCCCGTCGAGCAGCTCTCCTTCGAGCTCAGCGCCCACGCCTCGCAGGCCAAGATGCTCACGCGCGGCGAACAACGTGGCGCCGACGTCGACATCGAGGGTGCCAGCATCCTCGTCGCCGGCGGACGCGGGCTCGGCAAGGCCGAGGGCTTCGAGCTCTGCCAGCAGCTCGCCGACGCCTTCGGCGGCAACACCGCCGTTGCCGCCACGCGCGCCGTCGTCGATGCCGGGTGGTATCCCTACGCCGCGCAGATCGGGCAGACCGGCAAGACCGTCGCGCCCAAGCTCTACCTCGCCGCCGGCATCTCCGGGGCGATTCAGCACAAGGTCGGCATGCAGGCCTCCGAGAATATCGTCGCCATCAACAAGGACTCCAACGCGCCGATCTTCGAATTCTCCGACCTCGGCATCGTCGGCGATCTCAACAAGATCCTGCCCAAGCTCACCGAGGCCGTGAAGGCGAAGAAAGCCGGCTAGTCGGCACCCGCGGAAAGGAGCGCAAGCATGTCCTCTCACAACGGCTCCCCCAACGGAAAGGTCGCCCCCGCGGCCTTTCCGCCGCCCGTCGACTCCCAGAAGGAGTTCGTCAAGCGCGGCCTCGACCCCGAGGACGAGCTGATCGAGGTCGGCGTCGCGATCGTCGGCGGCGGCACCGCCGGTCTCGCCTGCGCCAACCGCCTGCTGCAGCTGCTCGGCGACGATCCCGAGACGATGGAGCGCCTCGGCGAAGTACCCGTCGCGGTGGTCGAGAAGGCCAAGACCTGCGGCGGGCACAACCTCTCCGGCGCCGTCATGCGACCCGGGCCGCTGCTCGAGCTGTTTCCCGAGATGACGCGCGAGGACTGGCGCAAGCAGGGCTTCGCCTTCGGCGAGGTCAAGAAGGAGGCCGTCTACCTCACGCCCACCTCCAAGCTCAGCCTGCGCATCCCTACGCCGCCGCCCTTCAAGAACCACGGCAACGAGGTCATCTCCGTCTCCGCCCTCGCCCGCTTCCAGCAGGCCCAAGCCGAAGAGGCCGGCGCCTACATCCTCACCGAGACCTCCGCCACGCAGCTCGTCGTCGACGACGACCGCGTCGTCGGCGTGCGCTCCGGCGACAAGGGTCGCGGCAAGGACGGCGAGCCACTCGGCAACTTCGAGCCCGGCACCGACATCAAGGCCCAGGCCACCGTGCTCGCCGAGGGCTGCTGGGGACATCTCACCGGCGCCGCCATCCGCGAGTTCGACCTCGCCGCCGGGCGCGAGCCGCAGGTCTGGGAGCTCGGCGTCAAGGAGGTCTGGAAGGTACCCCGCCCGCTCGACCGCCTGATCCACACGATGGGCCCCTGGCCGCTGAAGATCTCCACCAAATACGGGCAGATCGGCGGCACCTGGATCTACCCCATGAAGAACGAGAAGACCGGCGAGGACATGGTCTCGATCGGCTTCGTCGTCGAGCTCGAGTACGCCGACGCCACCACCTCCGCGCACGACCTGCTGCAAACCTTCAAGACCCACTCGCTCGTGCGCAAGATCCTCGAGGGCGGCGAGCGCGTCGCCTGGGGCGCCAAGGCGCTGCCCGGCGGTGGCTACTGGTCGATGCCCAAGCTCTCCATGCCCGGTGCCCTGCTCGTCGGCGACTCCGGCGGCATGGTCGACACGATGGCACTCAAGGGCGTCCACCACTGCATCAAGTCCGGCAAGCTCGCCGCCGAGACCATCTACGCCGCGCTCAAGCGCGGCAGTCGCGACTTCTCCAGCTACGAGGACGTCATCGACCAGTCCTCCGTCGGCCGCGAAATGTGGGAGGTGCGCAACGCGCGCCAGCCCCTGCAGAAAGGCCTGCTGCTCGGCGGCCCGCTCAGCGGCATCCAGCAGATCACCAAGGGCAAGCTCCCCGGTCGCGCCGCCTGGCACCGCAACGATGCCAAGCCCATGTTCATCGGCAAGACCAAGGACGTCTACGTCAAGCCCGACGGCAAATACACCTTCGACAAGCTCTCCTCCGTGTTCATCACCGGCAACGCCACCCGCGACGACGCCCCCAACCACATCCGCGTTCAGAAGCACGTCCCCCGCGAGATTGCCGAGACCTGGCGCTGGATGTGCCCCGCCGGCGTCTACGAGATCCCCGAGGATGCACCCGAGCACGGCGCCGTCGACGTGATCGTCAACTACACCAACTGCGTCCAGTGCGGTGCGATTACCGCCAAGGGTGGGCGGCTGACCACGCCCGAGGGTGGCGACGGGCCGCTGTACCAAATTCTCTGAGCCCCTCTCGTAGTTGCTCCCTGCGCAACCGGTGGGGGTACTGGGTGTTAGGGAGACGATGGCCGCGATGTCTCCCACCAGGTTGGTTCCAATCTTCAGATTAGTCGCCTTTCTCGCGTGTGTGCTCGGGATCGGGTTGGCCTTTCTGGCCCCCGCCGCGCCCGCGCGTGCCGCCGCGCTCGCGCGCGCGGCGGGCACCACTCGTTCGGTGAGCGCCGCAACCGGCATCGCACAGGGTGGGGGACAGGCCGGCGGCGGGGCGACTCCGACTGCGACCTCCCCCTCGCTCGCCTCCGCGACACTCGAACAGTGCCTCACCGCCGTCGATCCCACCGCGCGCTCGGCCACGTTCAACGGTCAGATGAGCGCCGTTCCCGGGACTCGCCTGATGGCGATGCAGATCCTCGTCGAGGAGCAGGCCGCCGGCGAAGCCACATTTCACACGCTCAGCGCCGCCGCCGGCTCCGGAGGATGGCGGCGCTCGGAAGCCGGCGTGAAGATCTACAAGTACGTTCGCCAGTTCACCGACCTACCCGCGCCCGGCGCCTTTCGCGCGGTCGTCGAGTTTCGCTGGCTCGGTGAAAAGGGGCGCGTCATCAAGCGCGCCGCTCGGCGCACCCCCGTCTGCGAGCAACCCGACGAGCGCGCCAAGCTCGTCGTCGCCCAGATTCACGTGCTGCCCGCATCCTCTGGCGCGGCGCAACTCGCCGGCTACCAGGTCGTCTTGCGCAACGAAGGACGCAGCGCCGCCGGGCCGTTCGCGGTCACCCTAAACATCAACGGCGTCACGCAGCCCCCGCTGGAGGTCGCCTCGCTGGACCCCACCGCGAAGACCCTGCTCCAAGCTCAAGCGCCCCGCTGCACTCCCGGGAGCACGATCGAAGTCGTCCTCGACCCGCAGCATCAGGTCGCCGAGGCCGCCGGTGGCGGCGAGTCGGACACATTGCCCTGCCCGCTCGCCGAAGCAAGCGCCACTGTCGCTAGAATGCGCTGAGCATGAAGACCTCGATCCACCCCGACTACGTAGAGGCGCACGTCCGCTGCACCTGCGGCAACGAGTTCACCACGCACGCCACGCGCGAGGAGATCCACGTCGAGGTCTGCTCCAACTGCCATCCCTTCTACACCGGCCGTCAGAAGCTCGTCGACACCGGCGGGCGCGTCGAGCGCTTCCAGCGCCGCATGGCCAAGGGACGTTTGCGCCAGGCGCAGGCCGGCAACGCCAAGCCCGCCGGCGCCCAGTCCGCTGCCGGTACGCTCGCCGGCGGCGGCTCGCAGAGCCCGACACAGCCCGAGTAGACGATGGCCGCGTCCGCCGTCGTCCGAGACACGGCGACGGCCCCCGCCGCGCGCGACCGCGAGCAGATGGTCGCCCAGCGCGACGCCCCGCTCGGCGGTCAGGCCGTGCTCGAGGGCGTGATGATGCGCGGCATCGCCCACTGGGCGATCGCCGTGCGCAAGCCCAACCACGAGCAGCTCGCGCACGGCGGACTGGAGGCCGAGGAAGCCGCACTGGGGAAGATCGAGGTCTCGAGCTTCCCCATTACCTCGCTGCTGCGCCGCCACCGTCTGCTGCGCCTGCCGATCCTCCGCGGCGTCGTTGCGCTCGGCGAGTCGCTCGCGATCGGCTTTCGCGCGCTCGGCGTCTCCGCCAACGCCCAGCTGCCACCCGGCGAGGCCGAGGAGTCCCCCCAGGAAATCTCCAGCGGCGTCTGGATCGGGACCGTCGTCCTCGCCATGATCTTCGCGATCGGACTCTTCTTCCTGATCCCCGTCGGGATCACCAGCCTGATCAAGGGTCAGCTCAGCAACTCCTCGGTCCTCTTCTGGGTCGTCGAGGGGCTCGTACGCACCGCGATCTTCCTCGGCTACATGCTGCTGCTCTCGCGTCTGCGCGACCTGCGCCGCGTCTTCGAGTACCACGGCGCCGAGCACAAGACGATCTCCTGCTTCGAGGCCCAGCTGCCGCTCACACCGCAAAACGCGCAGCGCTTCTCGCGCTTGCACCCGCGCTGCGGCACCAGCTTCCTGCTGCTCGTCATGATCGTCGCCATCTTCGTCTTCGCTCCCATCGGGCTGCCCGCCTGGTACTGGTTGGTCGCCACCCGCATCCTCGGCGTGCCCGTGATCGCCGGCATCTCCTTCGAGCTGATCAAGTTCGCCGGGCGCAACCGCAACCGCGGCTGGGTGCGCGTGCTGATGTGGCCCGGGCTCAAGCTGCAGCTGCTCACCACCCGCGAGCCCGACCTCGACCAGCTCGCCGTCGCGATCGCCGCGCTCGAGGGCGTGCTCGCGCTGGAGACGCCCGGGGAGGCCTCCGCGGAGGATCTGCTCGGGGTCGAGGTCGTCGCGTAGCGCGGAAGTCTCACGCGCGCCGGCGGCGAGCGACCTCCAGCGATTCGAGGTCAACCAGATCCTGCGGTCTGCCCGCCGCGCGCTTCATTGCGATCAGATCCTCGACCGATGCGACCGCCACAGTGATACCGTCGAGGTCCATGCGGTCAGCCCTTGCGCGCAGCGCGGCGTAGCCCGGCGATCCGATCGGGTCCACGAGTAGGTCAAGGTCGCCTTCGCGGGTCGTCAGGGTCAGCATTTGCGTGCGCCGCAGCGCGCGCGCATCGGGCACGAAGGGCACATCCTCTTCGACGCCGCGCAGCGTCGCGCCGATGGCGAGAAGCACCGCACCAAGTCGCTGCAGGTTGTCGGGCTCAGCCCCGTAACAGATGTCGAGATCCCTGGTGAAGCGCGGGCTCGCCTGCAGGACTACCGCTACGCCGCCCACGACCACGAAGTCCACGCCTGCGTCACTCAGGAGGCGAAGCAGGCTCCCGAGCCTGAATGTCGGCTGGTCCAAGGAGGTCTCAGACACGCTCACCACGGCTCCGCGCGCCAGCTCGAGCGAGCGCCTGCGCCGTCGCGTGCATCTCTTCGAGGCCGCGCAGCCGCTCCGCGGGTGAAAGCTCGAGCTGCTTGCGTATGAGGCTCTCGTCCACGCCGCCCCCTCGCGCCCTAGCCTGGAGCTCCAGTCGATGGCCGGTAGCCCAGAGCGCTCCCGCGAGGGTCTCGAACGTAGGATTCGCGCCCGCGCGCTCCAGCTTCGCGATCGCAGCCTGAGTGACGCCGAGACGCAGCGCCAGCTGCCGCTGCGTGAGCCCGGCGCGGTGCCGCGAGTCTCTCAGCAGCACAGCAGGGTCGGACATACAGCTATCATAACTCAAAGGTTATGCCGCAAGATTCGATGATCGAAGACCTCGTCAAGCAGATCGAGACGCGCTTCGCCGAGCTCGGGCAATTGCTCACCGATCCCGCCGTGATCGGCGACCGCGAACGCTACGCCGAGGTCGGCCGCGCCTACAGCCAGCTCGAGCCCGCCGCCAAGCTCGCCGCGCAGTGGCGCCACGCGCACGACGACGCCGCCGGTGCCGAGGAGATGCTCGCCGAGGGCGACGAGGACGCCGAGCTGCGCGAGCTGCTGCGCGACGCGCGCGAGCGCATCGCGCAGGTCGAGGAGGAGATCCGCCTCGCGATGGTCGAGCGCGACCCCAACGACGAGAAGAACGTGATCGTCGAGATCCAGGGCGGTGCCGGCGGCGAGGAGGCCGGGATCTGGGCCGGTGACCTCTTCCGCATGCTCACCCGCTACGCCGAACGCCGCGGTCTGCAGACCGAGTCGCTGGAGGTCGGCGACGGCAAGTACACGTTCGCCGTCAAGGGACAGGGAGTCTCCGGCAAGGGGGACGGTGCGTACTCCGTGTTCAAGTTCGAGGGCGGCACGCATCGCGTGCAGCGCATCCCCCAGACCGAGTCCCAAGGGCGCATCCACACCTCCACCGCCACTGTCGCCGTGCTGCCCGAGGCCGAGGACGTCGACGTCCAGATCGACCCCAACGACCTGCAGATCGACGTCTACCGCTCCACCGGCCCCGGCGGGCAGTCCGTCAACACCACCGACTCCGCCGTGCGCATCACCCACAAGCCCTCCGGCGTCATCGTCGCCATGCAAGACGAGAAGTCCCAGCTGCAAAACCGCGAGAAGGCGCTGCGCGTGCTGCGCGCGCGGCTCTACGAGCGCGCGCTGGCCGAACAGCAGGCCGAGCTCGCCGCCGATCGGCGCGCACAGGTCGGGACGGGAGATCGCGCCGAGAAGATCCGCACCTACAACTACGGCGAGCGCCGCGTCACCGACCACCGCATCAAGCTCACCACGCACAACCTCGACCAGATCCTCGAAGGCGAGCTCGACGAGTTCACCGAGGCGCTGCAGAGCGACGAGAAGCGCCGGCGGCTCGAGGCGCAGGCCGAAGGGTGAGGATTCCGTCGCCGCCAAGACCACGCGCGCGCGACGCATGGCCGGAGACCGCCACGCTCGCGCGCGGTGCATGGCCTATCGCACGCGCGATGTCGCGCGCGCGGCGATGAGCGCGCCGATTAGCTTCGGTACCTCCGTGCGCGACGCGCTGGACGGCGCCGCCACCGCGATTGGCGCCGCCGGTTGCGAAACGCCGAGGCTCGACGCCGAAGTGCTGCTCGCCGAGGTTCTGGGTGTCGACCGCGCGCGGCTGCTGACCGACCGCGAGCTCACCGTCGCCGGGCCCCACGTGCGCGCCTTTCAGGACGCCGTGCGTCGGCGCGCGGTCGAGCGCGAGCCCGTCGCCTACATCACCGGCCGCCGCGGTTTTCGCCACATCGAGCTGCGCGTCGACGCGCGCGCGCTGATTCCCCGACCCGAGACCGAGCTGCTGGTCGAAGTCGCACTCGCGCTGCCGCCGCGCGCGCGCGTGCTCGACGTCGGGACCGGCAGCGGCGCGGTCGCGCTCGCGCTCGCGCACGAGCGGCCCGATCTTCACGTCACCGGCAGCGACGTCAGTGAGTCCGCGCTCGCGCTGGCGCGCGCGAACGGCGAGCGGTTGGGGCTGCCCGTGCGGTGGCTGCATGCCGACCTGCTGCGCGGCGTGCCCGACGAGTTCGACGCCGTGCTCTGCAACCCGCCGTACGTCGCCCACAGCGGCCGCGCCGCGCTCGCCCCCGAGATTGTTCGCCACGAGCCGCCCGGCGCGCTGTTTGCAGGGACCGACGGGCTCGATGCGATCCGACTCCTGATCGCTCAGCTCGCCGCGCGCGCGCGCGTGCGCTTTGCGGCGATCGAGGTCGGCGCCGGGCAGGCCGGCGCGGTGGTCGAGTTGCTGCGCCACGCGCGCTTTGCACAGGTGCGGATCGAGCGCGACCTCGCCGGGATCGAGCGCGTCGTCGTGGGGGGGAGAAGCGAGTGAGCGGCGACGAGCGCGCGCGTACTTCCCGCCCAGTGGATGCGGAGGGCATAAGCCACCTGCGCGCTCAACTGCAAGCCGGCGATGTCGTGGTAATACCTACCGACACCGTCTACGGGCTGGCCTGCGATCCGCTGCAAGAGGACGCCGTCAGGCGGCTATACGAGCTGAAGGGACGGCCCGCGCGGCAGCCGGCAGCGGTGATGTTCTTCGCCCTGCGAGCCGCGCTGGAGGCACTTCCCGAGCTCACTTCGCTCGAGTGCGCGGCGCTGAAGGCGCTGCTACCGGGGCCGGTGACCGTTTTGTTGCCCAATCGAAGGAATCGATATCCGCTGGCGTGCGGATCCGGTGCGCTCGGGTTGCGCGTGCCGCGGCTGCCGCACGGTCTCGCGGCGTTGGAAAGGTTGGACGTACCCGTGTTGCAGTCCAGTGCAAATCTCTCGGGCGGAGTCGAGGCGCGGCGGCTGGCGGACATCGACCCGGTGGTGCTCGGAGGCGCCGACTTGGTTCTCGACGGCGGCGAGCTTCCGGGCATTGCCTCGACGGTTCTCGATCTATGCGACTTCGAGGCCGCGGGACATTGGCGCGTGGTGCGTGAGGGGCCGCTGGGGGAGCAAGCTGTGTGCGAGTTGTTGGATCCGCTCGGCCGCAATGCTGCGGGTCTCTGAGAACCCGCCGTGGTCCGTCTATTGGGTTTGGCCGGTTGTCTGCGGTGGGCGGCAGCCAAGTGGAAGTACGGTAGGCACGCGAAAGCGAGTACATCCGGGTTGGCGTCCAGGCGTCTCGGGTCTCGCTCTCGCAGCCGATCCCCGCGCGTGCTAGCCTCGAAATTGGCTCGCGCGACTGGCGCCGGATGAGGTGGAGCACCACCGGGAAGCGACGGGTCGCAGCATGGCAGGACAGCCGCGCGCCTGGGCACCACAGCTTTCACTCACCGAGGAGCGCGCGCCCATGTCCGAGTCCAGCACCGCCACATCGCCGTCTAGCCCCGCCGCTAAGCAGGCGCCAGTAGTCGAGTTGACCTCCGATTACTTCAACCGCCCCCTCGCCGAGGTCGACCCCGAGGTCGCCGCGGCGCTCACCGGCGAGCTCGGGCGACAGCGCGACACGCTGGAGATGATCGCCTCCGAGAACTTCGTGCCGCGCGCGGTGCTCGAATGCCAGGGCTCCGTACTCACCAACAAGTACGCCGAGGGCTACCCCGGCCGGCGCTACTACGGCGGCTGCGAGTGGGTCGACGTCTCCGAGCAGCTCGCCATCGACCGCGCCAAGGAGCTGTTCGGCGCCGAGCACGCCAACGTCCAACCGCACTCCGGCGCACAGGCCAACACCGCCGTCTACCACGCCCTCCTGCAGCCCGGCGACACGATCATGGGGCTCTCGCTCGCGCACGGCGGGCACCTCACGCACGGCATGAAGATCAACGTCTCCGGGCGGCTGTACGACATCGCCGCCTACGAGGTCGACCGCGAGAGCAGCCGCATCGACATGGACGAGGTCGCGCGCATCGCCCGCGAGCGCCGTCCCAAGCTGCTGCTCGCCGGCTGGTCCGCCTATCCGCGCCAGCTCGACTTCGCCCGCTTCCGCGAGATCGCCGACGAGGTCGGCGCGCTGCTGATGGTCGATATGGCCCACTTCGCCGGGCTCGTCGCCGCCGGCCTACATCCCAACCCAATCGCGTTTGGCGCCGACGTCGTTACGACTACCACGCACAAGACGATCGGTGGGCCCCGCGCCGGGCTGATCCTCTGCAAGGAGGAGTACGCCAAAAAGATCGACTCCGCCGTCTTCCCCGGCCAGCAGGGCGGCCCGCTGGAGCACGTGATCGCCGCCAAGGCCGTCGCGCTGCGGATCGCGGGAAGCGAGCTCTTCCGCGAGCGCCAGCAGCGCACGATCGAAGGCGCCCAAGCACTCGCCGAGAGCCTTGTCGGAGCCGACGGCGTGAAGCTCCTCACCGGCGGCACCGACGTCCACCTCGTGCTCGTCGACCTGCGCGAGCTGCTCCCCGAGATGAGCGGCCGCCAGGCCGAGGACCGCCTGCACGAGATCGGGATCACCGTCAACCGCAACGCCGTTCCCTTCGACCCCCGTCCGCCGATGGAAGCCTCCGGCTTGCGCATCGGCACGCCCGCGCTCGCCACCCGCGGGCTGCAGCGCGAGGACTTCCTCGAGGTCGGCGCCGTCATCGCCGCCGCGCTCGCGCCCGCTTTCGAGGAGCGCGCCGAGGAGCTCGCCGCGCGCGTGCGCGCGATCGTCGAGCGCTACCCGCTCTACGAGGGGCTCGCCGCGCGCGTGCCCGCGTAGAGGGCGCCGCGGGACGTCACATTCGTCCCCGGATTTGAGGGTCGCGCTGGTGAGCTCGCCGCGCGCGTACGCGTAGGCGCACATTCGACGGCCGCGCCTGCGATGCTTTGCGCGCGCCGATGCATCCGACCGAGCTAGACGCGCTGTACGCCTTCCTGGCGGCCGCCACGGTGACGGCGCTGCTGACGCCGCTGACGATGCGCCTAGCGCGCACCGTCGGCGCGATGGACCAGCCACGCGAGCGCGGCCTCGCCGATCGGCCCACGCCGCTGCTCGGGGGTCTTGCGATCTTCGCCGGCGCGCTGCTCGCCGGCTTGATCTGGCTACCCGACGAACGTGCCTGGCACGGCGTGCTGATCGCCACCGCTGTGATCACGCTCGTCGGCGCGCTCGACGATCGCTTCGACCTGCCGCCCGTCGCGAAGCTAGCCGGGCAGGTGCTCGCCGCGCTGATCGTCGTGCACTACGGGGTGCTCGTCGAACGCATCCGGTTGCCGTTCCTCGGACTGCTCACGTTCCCCCACGCCGGCGACGCGATCACCGTCGTCGGCCTCGTCGCGATCATGAACGTCGTCAACTTCTCCGACGGCGTCGACGGCCTCGCCGCGGGCGTCTGCGCGATCATCGCCGCCACGCTCGCCGTGATTGCCTTCAGCCTCGACCGCTACGCGCCCGGGGTGCTCGCCGCGCTGATCGCCGGCGCCTCGCTGGGCTTCCTCGTGCACAACTTCCCGCCCGCCTCCAGCTTCATGGGGGACTGCGGCGCCAACCTCCTCGGTCTGCTGATGGGCTGTCTCGCCGTCGAGGGCGCCGTCAAGACCGAAGTCGTGCTCTCCTTCGTCCTGCCGCTGATCCTGCTCGCCGTGCCGTTCCTCGACACCACCTTCGTCGTGCTCAAGCGCCTGAAGTACCGCCGTCCGATCTACGCCTCCGACAGCGAGCACTTCCACCACCGCATGGCCCGCATTGGCTTCTCGCGCCGGCGCACCATTGCCTACCTCTACGCCTGGACGCTGATGCTCGCCGGCCTCGCGCTCTCGCTGCGCTTCGTGCCCTACAGCGATCACAAAGGCCACTACTACCTCGGCTGGACCCTCGTCGTCGCCGCGATCGGCCTGCTGGCCGCGCTCGCCAGCGTCTACCTGGTCTACGTCCTTGAGATCCTCAAGTTCCGCCGCCTCGATGCGATCCGCCTGCGCCGGCTGCGCCCCGATGCCTCCTCGCACGAAATCGAGCAGGACGTCACCGACGACCTCGAGACCGGCGAGTTCCAGACAATCTCCTCCTAGGACAAACCCGCATGTGCTGCGCGCGAGGTCGCGCTCCGCAATATTGGGATCGCGTTATCGTTCGATTTGTTCGTCCGCCGCGTGTGCAAATGTCCCGCGCGATCAATACTCTATGTCCCGCGGTTCGCCGCGGCGGGTTTTGCATGTCTGTAGCCCGCGTACGCGCACCCCGGCCGCACCGCCAGCACGCGGCGGGCGGCTCCTTGAGGCTATATGCGACGCAGCCACCGCAAATCTCCACCGCCCGGCGAGCGCCCCGATGGGGATAAACGCCGAATTCTGATCCTCTCGGCCGACGTCGGCGAGGGCCACGCCGCCGCCGCCCGCGCGCTGGCCCAGCAGGTTCACGCATCCGAGCAGGACACCGAGGTGGTCGTGATCGACGGCCTCGCCGCGATGGGCCGCGTGCTGCGCCAAGTCGTGCAGGACGGCTACCGCGTGCAGCTGCGCTTCTTTCCCTGGAGCTACACGCTGGTGTACTGGCTGCTCGAGCGCGTCGCGCCCGTGCGCTGGCTGACCCGCTGGCAGCTCTGCCTGTTCGGCGCTCGCTCGCTCGCGCGGCGCATCGCCGAGCACGAGCCCGACGTGATCGTCTCCACCTATCCCGCCGTGACCGTCGTGCTCGCGCGGCTGCGGCGCACCGGGGTTGTGAGCTGCCCCACAGTCGCCACGATTACCGACCTCACCGGGCTGTTCTTCTGGGCGCAGCCCGGGATCGACATGCACCTCGTGATGTACGGAGAGTCGATGTCCTCCGTCGAGCGCATCGCCGGGCGCGACAGCGCGCGCCTCGTGCGCCCGCTGATCTCGGCCGAGTTCCTGCAGCCGCGCTGTCCCCTGGAGGCACGCCGCACACTCGGCCTGCCCGAGGAGGGACGTCTGGTCGTCGTCTCCGGCGGCGGCTGGGGCGTCGGCGACGTCGAGGGCGCCGTGCGCGAGCTCTGCCGCGTCAACGAGGTCAGCGCGATCGTCTGCCTCGCGGGCTACAACGAGCAGCTGCACGAGCGGTTGAGCACCGCCTTCGCCACCGAGTCGCGTGTGCACGTCTACGGGTTCACCGACCAGATGCCCCAACTGCTCGCCGCCGCCGATGCGCTCGTGCATTCCACCGGCGGCGTCACCTGCCTGGAGGCCAAGGCCACCGGCACCCCGGTCGTCTCCTACGGCCTGCCCGTCGGTCACGCGCGCCTGAACACCCGCGCGATGGCCGAGCTTGAGCTGCTGCGACTCGCCAACGACACCGACGAGCTGCGCGAGCACGTGCAGGCCAGCTTCGCCGAGGGCGTCGCCGAGCGCACCGCCGGCCTAGACGGAGCCCTCCGCAATCTGGTTGCCGCGGAGTCTCCGCCTGCGCAGAGTGAGCGAGGCGAGCACCCCGAGGCCGTCGACATCGTGCTCGGTGCGCCCCGTCGCGTGCACCCGATTCCCGCGTGGCGCTTGAAGGTGACCGCGGTCGCCATCCAGCTCATGCTGCTCCTCGGGGTCGGCGCCTGGACGATGTCCACCGACGAGGTCAGCGCGCTCGCCGCGATCATCCTGCACGTGCACCCGCTCGTGCGCGTCGAGACCGACCAGCGCGACGTCGGTCTCGTCCTGCGCACGCCGCCGCGCTACGTCGCGAGTGTTGCACGGCAGCTCGCCGCGCGCGGCATCCACGTCTCCTTCGCCGACGACGGCGCCGATGCGCCCGCCACGATCGCTGCGCTGCGTGCGCTGGACGATCAGCTCCTGCCCGAAGTGCCCGCCGGCAAAAGCGTGCTGCGCTGGGTACGCACGCGCGGCGCACTGCGCTCCCAGGCGCAAGCGCTGGGGCTGCGGCATCGTTTCTACTTCCTCGAACCCAACGGCGGCCTCACCGTCGGCCAGATGGTGCTCGCCCGCACCACCGACGCCACGCCCGTGCGCGGCGCGATCCGCATGAGCGCGACCGGCCGCCTGCCTCAGCGTCAGCTGCGCGCCGGAGACGTCGTCGTCGTGGTCGTCGACGGATCGTCGGCCTCGGTGCACGGCGTCGAGCGCATCGCGCTCTCACTCGGGTGCGACAGACTCGGGACCGAGTCGCTCTCCTCGCTGACCCGCTCGCCCTCGCCTTCCATCAAGGCCAGCAGGAGCGATGAGCGCGCCAGCACCGCAGCGCCCGCAATCAGCACCAGCAGCGACGTCGCCAACAGCACGCCGCTCAGTGGCGTTTCGGTGAAGTGCTCCCCGAACAGCACCGGTGCCAAGGCCACCGGGATCGCCGTCTGAATCACGAACACCACCGGTGCCACCTGGATCGCCGGCCGCGACTGCAGCGAGCTCATCTCGCTGAGCGCCGCGATCGCCGAGATCGCCGCCGTCGCCAGACCCCACGCCACCGCGATCCACAGGAACCCGTATTCGAGGTTGTCCGACGCCAGCTTCGTCGCCACGCCGCTCCATCCGTAGGCCAGCCCTGCGCTGGCCATCGTGATCGTCGCCGGCGGGCGTCGCGAGAAGCGCAGCATGACGTAGGGCAGCAGGCTCGCCGCGCCCAGCACGCTCAGCACGATCGCGATCACCGTGTTCGAGGCCTGCGTCGTCGTGTGCGGTGGCGCGCACAGCGCCGCGCCGATCACGCCCACCACGATCGCGCTCACCGCGAGGTGCTCGCGGCGTCCCGCGCGCTCGCCCAGCATCCGCTCGCCGACCATCAAAAGCACCAGCAGGCCCGCCGCCATCGCGGGCTGCACCACGACCAACGGCGCCAGCGAGAGTGCCAGCAGCTGCAGCGGCCAGCCCAGCAGCGACAGGCCCGTGCCGAGCAGCCAGCGGCTGCGTTTGACGAGATTGCGGACCAGGCTCAGGCGCAAATACTCGCGATGCGGGGTTTGCTTGGCGTCCATCGCCTGCAACGCGACCCCTAGGCTGTACAGCGTCGAAGCGCCCACCGCGGCCGCGATTCCCAGGACCAGTTCAAGCATGCTTCCCACCGATGATCGCAGCACCGCACTCGCGCCGCTCGCCGGCGTTGCCGCCGCGACGGTCGGGATCGGCTATCTGCTCCCCGGGCTCGCTCACCTCTCCGCGCCCCTGCGCGGCGCGCTCGGCGTCGAGGACCGCACCGCCGGCGGTCGCGGTTATGCGCTTACCTTCGACGACGGTCCCCATCCGCAGGGGACACCCGCCGTGCTCGAGATCCTCGCCCGCGCAGGAGTCTCCGCGACGTTCTTCGTCGTCGGAGAGCAGGTGCGGCGCAACCCCGCACTGCTCGGCGAGATTCGCGCCGCCGGTCACCACGTGGGGCTGCACTGCGACCGCCACCGCAATCTGCTGCGCCTCGCGCCATGGCAGGTCCACGAGGACATCCGCCGCGCGCGCGAGGCGATCGAACAGGCCGGCGGCGGCACGCCCACGCTCTACCGCCCTCCGTACGGCGTGCTCAACGCCGCCGCGCTCGCGATCGCCCGCCGTCGCGGCTGGCGTATCTTGCTGTGGACTCATTGGGGTCGCGACTGGGACGCTCACGCGACCCCCCAGTCGATCGCCGCGCTCCTCACCGACGGGGCCCGCGAGGACTCCGTGCTGCTGCTGCACGACGCCGATGACTACAGCTCCCCCAGCTCCTGGCGGCGTACCGTCGCGGCCCTGCCACGCGCGCTCGAGACCCTTCACGAGCGCGGTCTGCGGGCCGTCGCGCCGTAGACGCAGCGGTTTTCGTGCGGTTCACCGACCGCCGGCTGGCTAGGATTGCCGGATGTCCTCGCGCGCCGAGATCGAGCCGGCGCCCCGCGCTCTGGATCTGACGCCGCTCGGCGACGTCATCGTGGGGCGTGCACCGGCAACGAGCAGCCCCGCTGCGATAAAGCGCACGCCCCTCTGGGTCGAGGCGCTGGTCATCGGCTGGCTCTGCTGGGTCTACGACGCGGTCTCCAACCTCGCCTCGCTGCGCCTGCACGCCGCGCTCGCCCACGCGCTCGGCGTCCTGCACCTCGAGCGCACCCTGCACCTCGACCCCGAGCTGGCCCTCAACCGCTGGCTGGCCACACACCACACCTTGGGGCTCGCCGTATCGGACTACTACGACAACGCCCACTTCATCGTCACACTCGGGCTGCTCGGCTGGCTCTGGTACAAGCGCCCCGACATCTACCGTCCACTGCGCAACGCACTGGTCGCGATCAACGCGCTCGGGCTGCTCATCTTCTGGCTCTATCCCGTCGCGCCGCCGCGGATGCTGCTCGGCGCCGGCTTCAGCGACGTCGTCGCCTCCACCCACGCCTTCGGCTCCTGGCACACCGGGGCGCTAGCCTCGGCGGCGAACCAGCTCGCCGCGATGCCCTCCCTGCATATGGCGTGGGCCGTCTGGTGCTCGCTTGTTCTCTGGCGCCTCTCCGCGCGTCGCTCGGGTAGAGCGCTCGCGCTCCTCTACCCCTGCCTCACCGCGCTCGCCGTTCTCTCCACCGGCAACCACTTCCTCGCCGACGTCCTCGCCGGCATCGCCACCGCCGCGCTCGCCGTTCTGTTGGTCACGTCGCTCGGACGATGGCGCCGCGACCGCAGCTTTCCGCTGCGCGTGGCGCATGTCACAAACTTGTTACGAAGTCGCTGATCAGGTAGACTCCGACGCGGCTGCTGCAGATGGTCTGAGGAGGCCCGGGAGAAGTCCGCCGCGAAAGTGCGCGCGGGCTTTTGCGTCTGTAGGCTGGCCGCATCCATGCCAGAGCTCCACACCCAAGAAGCCTAAGCGTGCCCGAGATACCCATTTTTCGGTACCTCGACGTGTGCCTAGTGCTCGCCACCGCGCCCTTCGTGATCGCGGCCGGGATGCCCCTGCTCGGTTACCTCATCGGCGCCGCCGCGTGGCTGCTGACCCGTCTGGGTGCCGCCGCGCTGCACGCGCGTGCGCTGCGCCTCGGCGACCCGCGCACCCGCGCCGGGCTGCAAGTCGGCGTGATGCTCGGGCGCGTCTGGATCATCGCGCTGGCGATCCTGCTCGCCCGCTACGCCGGCGGCAAGGACGACGGGATCATGGCCGCCGCGCTCGTGCTCGCCGCCTTCACCGTCTACTTCGCGCTCGCCGTCGTCTACCGCGACCCCACCGGCCTGCACCGCAAGCCGAGCCCGTCATGAGCACAGTCGAGACAGCCCCCAGCGGCGCCGGCTCGCCGGAGAAGTCCGGGATTAGCACAAAGCGCAAGCTGCTGATCGTGCTCGCCGTCTACATCGTCGGCTTCATCGTGATCATCGCCCTCACCGGTGCTCACGGCACGCGCAACGAAACCTTCAAGCCGCAGAACGAGTTCAAGCTCGACACCTGGGTCAACCTCGGGATCTTCTCGATCAACAAGGCCGTCATGTACCTCGTAATCGCCGCCGTGCTGACCAGCACGAGCATGATCTACATCGCGCGTCGCATGCAACAGCGGCCGAACCGCGTGCAGACCGCCGTCGAGGTCATCTACCAGGTAATGCGCGACAATATCGCCGGGGGCAACATGAACCAGGAGATGGCCGCGCGCTGGTTCCCGTTCATCGGTGCGCTGTTTTTGTTCATCCTGTTCTCCAACCTGATCGGCTACATCCCGCTGCCGACCAACACCGAGCACGAGATCACGATCTTCGGTGCGCACATCCCGTCCTTCTCGCTGTATGCCGCGACCGCGAACCTCTCGATCCCGTTGGTCCTGGCGCTCGTGGTCTTCGTCTCCTTCACCGTCGAAGGCGTCCGCGCCAAGGGACCGATCGGCTACCTCAAAGGCCTCGTTCCCGGTGGCGTCACCGGCGGCATGGCCGTCGCGATCTTCTTTCTCGAGGTGCTCTCCAACCTGATGCGCATCCTCTCGCTGACGATTCGTCTGTTCGCCAACATCCTCGCCGGCCATCTGATCATTCTGTTCATGGGTGGCGCGCTCGCCGTGCTGCTCGGTATCGCCGCGCTGGGCTGGTTCACGATTCCGTTCGCCGTCCTGCTGTTCGCCTTCGAGGTCGCCCTGGTGGCCGCTCTGCAGGCGTTCATCTTCGCCACCCTCACCGCTATCTACCTCGGCGGCGCCGTCGCCGAAGACCACTAAAGGAGTCAATCGCTGTGCACATAGCTCTCATCACTGTCTTCGCGGTGACCGAAGAAATCGCGAAGGCCGGCAAGTCGATCGGCCTCGGGGTCGGCGGCGGTCTCGGCGCTGTCGGCGCCGGAGTCGGTATTGGCATCATCTTCGGCAAGGTCATCGAGGCCGTCACCCGTCAGCCGGAGATGCGCGACGAGATCACCCAGATTCAGTGGCTGGGCTTCGCCTTGACCGAGGCCTGCTTCTTCTACGGACTCGTGGCCGGGCTGCTCGCCGCGTTCATCGTCTAGCGCGATGATCCCGTTCGCGGCTTCCAACGGCAGCTTCCTGATCAAGCCCGGCGTGGGCTTGATGGTCTGGACGCTGCTCGTCTTCGGCATCACGATGGTCCTGCTCGCGCGCCTCGCGTTCCCGCGGATCACCGCCGCGCTCGACCGTCGCCAGAAGACGATCGAAGACTCGATCGACACCGCCGAGCGCACGCGCGAGGAGGCCGACCGGATCCTCGCCGAGTACCGCGAGCGCCTGCAGGAGGCGCGCGCGCAAGCCGACGAGATCGTGCAACACGCGCGCACAACCGCCGAGGCTCACGATCGTGAGGCTCGCGAACAGGCGCGCGAGCTCGCCGCCGAGGCCTCCGCGCGTGCCGAGCGTGACATCGAGGCCGCCACCAAGCGCGCGCTGCAAGAGCTCCGCAAGGAGGTCGCCGATCTCACCGTGATGGCCACCGAGAAGGTCACGCGCAAGTCGCTCGACAGCGCCGACCAAAAGCGCCTCGTCGAGGAGGCCCTCAGCGAACTCGACTTCTCCGGGCTCTCCGAGGGAGCAAGCCAAAACTGATGGAGGAGCTAGCCCGCGTATATGCCCGCTCGCTATTCGAGATCGCTCGCGAGCATGGTTTGCTGGAGGAGCTGCGCGAGCAGCTCGGCCAGTTCGCCGATGCGCTCACCGAGCACTCCGAGCTGCGGGTCTTCTTCTTCTCGCCCTACTTCTCGAGCAAAGAGAAGCAGGACGCGCTCGGACGCCTGCTGAGTGGCGCCGACGAGCGCTTCGTGAACTTCCTCGAGCTGCTGATCGAGAACCATCGGATGCCCGTGATCTTCAGGGCGCGGCGCGAGTACGAGCGGCTGTGGGAGCAGGAGAACCACGTGCTGCCCGTCGAGATCACCAGTGCGATCGAGCTCGACAAGGCCACCGCCGCCAGCGTCGGCGAGCGGATCGGTGCGAACACCGGGCACAAGGTCATGCTCTCCACGCGCGTCGACCCCGACATCCTCGGAGGCATCGTCGTACGGGTCGGAAACGCGATCCTCGACGCCTCCATCCGTAACCGACTGGAGCGGCTGCGCAAGCAGGTCGCCCAAGGAGCGACCTAGAGGTGGCGCAGCCGACGAAGTTGGCGAGCCGGGTTCCTCTTCACTCAAATAGGAGACCGCCATGCAGATCAATCCCGACGAGATAACCAGCATCCTGAAGAGCCGCATCGAGGGGCTCGACGCCGGGCAGGCCGAGCTCACCGAGGTCGGCACCGTGCTCTCCGTCGCCGACGGCATCGCGCGTCTGCACGGCCTGGAGAACTGCATGTCGCTCGAGATGCTCGAGCTGCCCCACGGCGTCACCGGCCTCGCGCTCAACCTCGAGTCCGACAACGTCGGCGCCGTGCTGTTCGGCGAGTGGGAGCACATCTCCGAGGGCGACACCGTCAAGCGCACCGGTCGCCTGCTGGAGATCCCCGTCGGTGAGGCGCTGCTCGGGCGCATCGTCGATCCGCTCGGCCGGCCCCTGGACGGCAAGGGCGAGGTCAACACCACCGAGACCCGGCCCGCCGAGTTCAAGGCGCCCGGCGTCGTGCAACGCCAGCCCGTCACCGAGCCGATGCAGACCGGGATCAAGGCGATCGACGCCATGATCCCGATCGGCCGCGGCCAGCGCGAGCTCATCATCGGCGACCGCCAGACCGGCAAGACCGCGATCGCGATCGACACCATCATCAACAATCGCGACAGCGGCGTCGTCTCGATCTACGTCGCGATCGGCCAGCGCATGTCCACCGTTGTCGCGCTCGCGCAGCTGCTCGACGAGCACGGCGCGCTCGAGAACACGATCATCGTTGCCGCGCCCGCCGACGAGGCCGCGCCGATCAAGTTCATGGCCCCCTACGCCGGCTGCGCGATGGGCGAGCACTTCCTCTACAACGGTCGCCACGCGCTGTGCGTCTACGACGACCTCACCAAGCACGCCTACGCCTACCGGCAGATGTCGCTGCTGCTGCGCCGCCCGCCCGGTCGCGAGGCCTACCCGGGCGACGTCTTCTACCTGCACTCGCGCCTCTTGGAGCGCGCGGTCAAGCTCAACGACGAGCTCGGCGGCGGCTCGCTGACCGCGCTGCCCGTGATCGAGACGCAGGCCGGCGACGTATCGGCGTACATCCCCACCAACGTCATCTCGATCACCGACGGGCAGATCTTCCTCGAGCCCAAGCTGTTCAACTCCGGCGTGCGGCCCGCGATCAACGTCGGCATCTCCGTCTCGCGCGTCGGCGGCAACGCTCAGATCAGCCCCATGAAGAAGGTCGCCGGGCGCATCAAGCTCGAGCTCTCCCAGTTCCGCGACCTCGAGGCCTTCGCGCAGTTCGGCTCCGACCTCGACGCCGACACGCAGCGCACGCTCGCGCGCGGCGAGCGGCTCGTCAAGACGCTCAACCAGGGCGAGCGCGCGCCGCTGCCCGTGCAGGATCAGGTCGTCCAGATATACGCCGCCACCAACGGCTTCGTCGACCGCATCAACGCCGAGCGCGTCCCCGAGTTCCTCACCCAGCTCACCGAACGCATGCACGCCCAGCACGGCGAGGTGCGCGAGCAGATCGCCGCCCGCGACTGGTCCGAGGAGACGCAGAAGGCCGTGCACGCCGCCGTCGAGGCCTTCGCTGCCGACTTCGGCTACGAACTCGACGAGGAAGGCCAGCCGCTCGACGAGAGCGCCCCGCCGGAGGCCAAGGCGGCGTAGCCATGGCATCGCAGCGCGACGTCAAGAACCGAATCTCCTCGGTCAAGAACATCCAGAAGATCACGCGCGCCATGGAGATGGTCGCCGCCGCGCGCCTGCGCCGCGCCGAGCAGCGCATCGCCGCGCTGCGCCCCTACGCCGAAGCGATCCGCCGGATGACACGCCAGGCCGCGCGCGACGCCGGCGCCGAGGCCTCCTCGCTGGCGCTGCTCGCCGAGCGCCAGCGCGGCGAGGCGCAAAGCAGCGTCGGACTGCTGCTCGTCACCGGTGACCGCGGCCTCGCCGGCGGCTTCAACTCGCAGGTCATCCGCGCCGGGATGAGCACCGACACGCAACTGCGCGAGGAAGGGCTCGCGACCGTCTGGTACGCCGCCGGACGCCGCGGTGTCTCCTCGCTGACTTTCCGCGGACGCGAGGTCAGCGGCGGCTACACCGGCTTCACCGATCGCCCCGCCTACGCCGACGCGCGCGAGATCGCCTCGCGGCTCGTCGCCGACTACATCGACGGCCGCCTCGACCGCGTCGAGATCCTCTACAACTCCTACGTCTCGCCGCTCACCCAGGTCATCACGCGCGAGACCCTGCTGCCGCTTTCGCAGGCGACGCTCACAGGTGGCCAGGATGAGGAGGATGGGGGTGAGGAGACGCCGGGCGATCACCGGCCCCACGCGCTCGTCGAGTACGAGCCCGGACCCGTAGAGATACTCGAGCGCCTGATCCCCGACTATGTCGAGATCTCCATCTACCGCGCCCTGCTCGAGTCCTCCGCTGGCTTCTTCGGCGCGCAGATGACCGCGATGCGCAGCGCCTCCGAGAACGCCGGCGAGATCATCACCGACCTCACGCTGCAAATGAACCGCGCCCGCCAAGCCGAGATCACGCAGGAGATCATGGAGGTCGTGGCGGGGGCAGAGGGACTCAGCTGATGCCCGCGAGTGCCACAAGCCGAATCACCGGGCGGAGCCCCTCTGGGGCGGAGCCATTCCCCATTATCTTCAACGTACGAGAGCTATAGAGAGATAGGAGACCCGAGGAACCATGCCAACCACCGCCCCCAAGCCGACGAGCGCCTCCGCGGATGCGTCGAGCACGCGCAACGTCGGACGCATCGAGGAGATCCAGGGCGTCGTGATCGAGGCCGTGTTCCCCGAGAAGCTGCCCGAGATCAACCACGCCATTACCGTCGCGCGGCCCGCCGCGGCCGCCGAGGAGGAGGCTCCGGGTATCAGCTCGGGAGCCGGCGAGGACGTGCTCGTCTGCGAGGTCCAGCAGCACCTCGGCGATGATCGCGTGCGCGCCGTCGCGATGGACACCACCGACGGTCTCGCCCGCGGCGCCGAGGTGATCGACACCGGCAGCCCGATCACCGTGCCCGTCGGCGAGGTCACGCTCGGGCGCATCTTCAACCTGCTCGGCGAGCCGATCGACCTCGGCGAGGAGCTGCCCGCCGACACGCCGCGCCGGCAGATCCACCAAGAGGCCCCGCGCGCCGAGGATCTCACGCCGACCACCGAAATGTTCGAGACCGGAATCAAGGTCATCGACCTGCTCGCCCCCTACGCCAAGGGCGGCAAGGTCGGGCTGTTCGGCGGCGCCGGCGTCGGCAAGACCGTGCTGATCCAAGAGCTCATCCACAACCTCGCCAAGGAGCACGGCGGCCTCTCCGCGTTCTGCGGCGTCGGCGAGCGCTCGCGCGAGGGCAACGACCTGTGGCTCGAGATGAAGGAGTCCGGCGTCATCGACAAGACGATGCTCGTCTTCGGCCAGATGAACGAGCCGCCCGGCGCGCGCATGCGCGTCGCGCTCTCGGGTCTCACGATGGCCGAATACTTCCGCGACCAGGGCCAGGACGTGCTGCTGTTCATCGACAACATCTTCCGCTTCGTGCAGGCCGGCTCCGAGGTCTCCGCGCTGCTCGGGCGCATGCCCTCCCAGGTCGGCTACCAGCCCACGCTCGAGACCGAGATGGGCCAGCTGCAGGAGCGCATCACCTCCACCAAGAATGGCTCCGTCACCTCGATCCAGGCGATCTACGTGCCCGCCGACGACTACACCGATCCCGCGCCCGCCTCCGTGTTCGCGCACCTCAACGCCACCACCGCGCTCTCGCGCGCGATCTCCGAAAAAGGCATCTATCCCGCCGTCGACCCGCTGGACTCCACCTCGACGATCCTCAAGGCCGACATCCTCGGCGAGGACCACTTCCGCGTCGCCAACCGCGTCAAGGAGATCCTCCAGCGCTACAAGGAGCTCCAGGACATCATCGCGATCCTCGGCATCGACGAGCTCTCCGACGAGGACAAGCTCACCGTCCAGCGCGCCCGCAAGATCGAGCGCTTCCTCTCCCAGCCGTTCAACGTCGCCGAGCAGTTCACCGGCACCCCCGGCGAGTACGTCCCCATCGCCGAGACCATCCGCGGCTTCGAGGAGATCATCGAAGGCAAGCACGACGAGGTTCCCGAGCGCGCCTTCTTCCTTAAGGGCACGATCGAGCAAGTGCTCGCTGACGCCCGATGACCGGCGCATCTCTACGTCCTCGCTGCTCGCCTGTGCCCCGAAGGGGTATGTGCGCAGCACACTTCGCTCGCTGCGTCCTTGAGCTGCTTGGTCCTCGAACGTCAGGCGCCTGCTGATGGCGCGCACGAAGTTCCCAGTGGAAGTCCTCACGCCCGAAGGCGAGGTCTTCTCCGAGGAGATCGAGATGCTCTCGACGCGCACCGCCGTCGGGTCGATCGGCATCCTCGCCGGGCACGAGCCCGTGCTCGCGATGCTCGAACCCACCGAGCTGCGCCTCTACCGCTCCGAGTCCGACGTCGTGCGCTACGCGCAGGCCGAGGGCTATCTGCAGTTCGCCGAGAATCGCGCGCTCGTGCTCGTCGAGGAGGCCATCGCGCCCGGTGCGCTCGATCGCGCCAGCATCCAGACGCGCCTCGATGAGGCCCGCGCCGCCGCCGAGCAGGCCGCGGAGGGCAGCGAGGCGCGCGCACGCGCGCTGCGCGATGCCAAGCGCTCCGAGGCGTTCCTCGCGGTCGAGGGATAGCGCCCGTGGTCGGCGATCAGGGTCCGCAGAACGCCGGCCACGACGCCGGCCACGCCTCGGCCGCCGCCCACTTCGAGCGCAAGCGGCCCGGGTGGTTCACCGCCCACATCTTCAACCCGTTCGTCGCCGCCCTGACACGCATGGGGATCAGCCTGTTCGGCTCGCGTGTGCTCGAGGTCGTCGGCAGGAGCTCAGGAGTGCCGCGGCGCACCCCCGTGAACGTGCTCACATTCGACGGCGCGCGCTACCTCGTCGCCCCGCGCGGGGACACCCAATGGGCCCGCAACCTGCGTGCCAGTGGCGCCGGCCGGCTACTCGTCGGGCCGCGCAGCGAGCACTTCACCGCCACCGAGCTGCGCGACGAGGAGAAGCCGCCCGTGCTGCGCGCCTACCTCAAGCGCTGGAAGTTCGAGGTCGGCGTGTTCTTCGACGGGGTCGGACCCGACTCCTCCGAGGCCGAGATGCGCGCCGCCGCTCCCAAGCATCCCGCGTTTCGGCTCCACTAGAGAGGACGCCGCACCTGCGCCCCCGCAGCCGCGCACAACAGCTAGCCTTCGCCGCCTGATGGGTACCGCGCGCGAGCCAATCGGGGTGATCGGCACCGGCTACGTTGGGCTGGTCACCGCTGCCGGCTTCGCCGAGCTCGGCAGCGAGGTCTGGTGCGTCGACATCGACGCCGCCAAGATCGCGCGCCTGCAGCGCGCCGAGGTTCCCATCTACGAGCCCGGGCTGGAGGACTTGTTGCGCCGGCACGCCGCGCGGCTGCACTTCACGACCGAGCTCGCCCCCGCGCTCGAGCACACGCGGCTGCTGTTCGTCGCCGTCGGCACGCCCCCCACCTACTCCGGCGACGCCGATCTCTCCGCCGTGCACGCCGTCGTCGACGCGATCCCCGCCTCCGACCGCCATGCGCTCGTGATGAAGTCCACCGTGCCCAGCGGGACCGGTGCCTCGATCCAGCGCGTTTTTGGCGAGCAAGGCAAGCCCGGCCTGCGCTACGTCTCCTGCCCCGAGTTTCTCAAGGAGGGCTCCGCGGTAGCCGACTTCTTGCAGCCCGACCGCGTCGTCGTCGGCGACGTCGGCGACTGGGCCGGGGACGCCGTCGTCGAGCTCTACCGCCCGCTGCTCGACGCCGAGCACGGTGGCGCCGGGTCCGGCGCGCTCGTGCGCACCGACGTCGCCAGCGCCGAGATGGTCAAGCTCGCCTCCAACGCCTTCCTCGCCACCAAGATCTCATTCATCAACGAGATCGCCAACGTCTGCGAGGAGACCGGCGCCGACGTCGTCGAGGTCGCCCGCGGGATGGGACTCGACGTGCGCATCGGGCCGAAGTTCCTGCAGGCCGGGATCGGCTACGGCGGGAGCTGCTTCCCCAAGGATGTCGACGCGCTCAAACAGTTGGCCGGCAACTCCGGCTACCACTTCCAGCTGCTGACCGCCGTGATCGAGGTCAACGAGCTGCAGAAGCGCCGCGTGATCGGCAAGCTGCACAAGCACCTCGGTAGCCTCGTCGGCAAGCGCGTCGCGCTGCTCGGCCTCGCGTTCAAGCCCAATACCGACGACATGCGCGAGGCCTCCTCGCTCGTGCTCGCCGCGCGGCTCAACGCCGACGGGGCCAGCGTCAGCGCCTACGATCCCGTCGCCGAGCACGAGGCGCGCAAGCTGCTCGCCGGACTGCAGCTCGCCGACACCGCGCTGGAGGCCGTCCAGGATGCCGACGCCGTGGTACTCGTCACCGAGTGGCCCCAGTGCACCGGCCTGGACTGGCACGAGGTTGCCGCGGCGATGCGCGGACGCGTCATCATCGATGGGCGCAACGCGCTCGACCACGAGGCGGTGGCTGCCGCGGGGCTGCTCTACGAGGGAATCGGCCGCGGGTTCCCCGCACCATCGACCGGACGCCGACGCGAGGATCTGAGTTAGATGCAGGCCGTCATCCTCGTCGGCGGAGAGGGCACCCGGCTGCGGCCGCTGACCTCGACGATTCCCAAGCCCGTCGTGCCGCTCGTCGACCGGCCGTTCATCTCGTTCATGCTCGAATGGCTGCGCGAGCACGGGATCGAGGACGTGATCATGTCCTGCGGCTTCCTCGCGACGAGTGTCCGCAACGTGCTCGGCGACGGCTCCGGGCTCGGTATCCGCCTGCGCTTCGTCGAGGAGCCCGATCCGCGCGGAACCGCCGGTGCGCTGAAGTTCGCCGAGTCGATGCTCGACGAGCGCTTCCTGATGCTCAACGGTGACGTCCTCACCGACATCGACCTCACCGCCCAGATCGCCCAGCACGAGCGCAGCGGCGCGCGCGCCACACTCGCGCTGGTCCCCGTCGCGGATCCCAGCGCCTACGGTCTCGTGCACCTCGCCGCCGACAGCTCCGTCAGCGACTTCGTCGAGAAGCCCAGCTCCGACAACATCGACACCAACCTGATCAGCGCCGGCGCCTACGTGCTCGAGCGCGAGATCCTCGAGCTCGTGCCGCCCGAGCGCAACGTCTCGATCGAGCGCGAGGTCTGGCCGCTGCTGGTCGGCAACGGCCTCTACGGCTACGCGTCCGAGAGCTACTGGCTCGACATCGGGACGCCCGCGCGCTACCTCAAGGGCACCTTCGACATCATCGAGGGCAACGTCCGCACCGCCGTCGCCGAGCGCCTCGGCAACGGCTACCTCGCCGTCGATCCCGACTCTCAGATCGACGGCCGCGTGATTCCGCCCGCCGTGCTCGAGCGCGGGGTGCACGTCGCCGAGGGCGCGCACGTCGGCAGCCTCGTCGTGCTCGGCGAAGGCGTCACGATCGGCGCCGGCAGCACCGTCGAGCGCGCCGTGATCATGAACGGCGCCGAGATCGGGCCCGGCTGCACGCTGCGCGACTGCATCGTCGCCGCCGGCGCACGCATCGGCGAGGGCAGCCAGATCACCGACGGGGCCGTCCTCGGCGAGGGGGTCACATTGGGGGCGCACAACACGGTGACCCACGGTGCGCGTATCTTCCCAGGCGTGACCCTGCCCGACGGAGCGCTGAAATTCTGATGGCCGAAGAGGTACTCATGGACGCGCTCTCCCGCGAGGCGATCGCCCGGATCGATCTCTCCGACCAGCTCGGGGCCGTGCTCGCGCTGCCCGAGCATCTACGCGACGCACTATGGCGCGTGGAGTCCGCGATCATGAACGAGTGGGACACCCCCGGCGGGCTCGTCGTCGCCGGCATGGGCGGCTCCGCAATCGGCGGCGCGCTCGCGCGCGCCGCACTCGGTGATCACGCCTCCCGACCGATCTTCGTCACACGCGCCTACGGGCTGCCGCCCTGGACCACGCCCGAGACCACCGTGCTCTGCGCCAGCTACTCCGGCAACACCGAGGAGACCCTCGCCTGCTACGAGTCCGCCGCCGCGCTCGGCGCGCAACGCGTCGTCGTCACCACCGGGGGGCGCCTCGCCGAGCTCGCGCGCGCCGACCGCGTTCCCGTGATTCCGCTGCCCGGCGGCTTTCAGCCACGCGCCGCCGTCGCCTACATGACCGTCGCCGCGCTCGAGGTCGCCGCGCTCTGCGGCGCCGGGCCGCGTCTCACCTCCGAGATCGACGTCGCCGCCTCCCACGCCGAGCAGCTCGTCGCCGAGTGGGGCCCCGATGCCGCCGAGGGCTCGCTGGCCAAGGAGATCGCCGGAGCGCTGCTCGGCAGCACCCCCGTGATCGCCGGCGCCGGTCTCACCGCGCCGATCGCCTATCGCTGGAAGACACAGATCAACGAGAACGCCAAGCTGCCCGCGTTCGCGCACGAACTGCCCGAGCTCGATCACAACGAGCTCGTCGGCTGGGAGGGCGCCGAGAGCGTCGGGCGCTTCGCCGCCGTCTTCCTCGACGACAGCGACGCCCACCCGCGTGTCAAGGCCCGCATGGAGCTCACCGAGAAGCTGATCGCCGACCACGCCACCGCCTCCCTGCACCTCGAGACCCGCGGGCAGACCACGATCGAGCGCGTCTTCTCGCTCGTGCTGCTCGGCGACCTCGTCTCGCTCTACCTCGCCGTGCTGCGCGGAGTCGACCCCGGGCCCGTCGAGGTCATCGAGCAGCTCAAGAGCGAGCTCGCCGCGCGCTGAGGCAGTTGAACCTTGACACAGTCGTGCTAAGGTTGCCGGCATGCAGGCTGCGGCGCCGGATGCGCTGACAATCAACGAAGCCGCCGAGACGACCGGTTGGACGGCGCGCATGCTGCGCTACGTCGAGCGCATCGGGCTCGTCGAGGCCACGCGCTCCGCCGGGGGCTACCGGCTGTACGGACCCGCCCAGTTGCAGCGGCTACGGACCCTGCGCGAGCTGCTCGACCGCTTCCAGGTCGAGCTCGCCGAGATCGGCTTCGCCGTACGCCTACGCCACGAGCCCCATCTGCGCGCCGCCGTCGAGGATTGGCTCGACGCCGAGCCCGCCCGACCCGAGCACGTCGCTGCCGCCGACTGGCTGCGCTTCGAGCAGGAGAAGCACCAACGGCTGCTCGCCGTCGCCGCGCCACCCCCCGCCACCTCATCCCCCCGAACCATGGAGGCCGCATGACACCCACCGCCACGCTCACCGACACCGACTTCAAGGTCGCCGATCTCTCGCTCGCCGAGTTCGGGCGCAAGGAGATCCGTCTCGCCGAGCACGAGATGCCCGGCCTGATGTCGATTCGCAAGGAGTTCGCGGCCTCGCAGCCACTGGCGGGTGCGCGGATCACCGGCTCGCTGCACATGACGATCCAAACCGCCGTTCTGATCGAGACACTGACCGCGCTCGGCGCGCAGGTGCGCTGGTGCAGCTGCAACATCTTCTCCACGCAAGACCACGCCGCCGCCGCGATCGCAGTCGGTCCCGACGGCACACCTGAGAACCCCCAGGGCGTACCCGTCTACGCGTGGAAGGGCGAGACGCTCGAGGAGTACTGGTGGTGCACCGATCAGGTTCTGCGCTGGCCCGGCGAGGACGGCACGCCGGGTGCTTGCGGCCCCAACATGATCCTCGACGACGGCGGCGACGCTACGCTGCTCGTGCACAAGGGCACCGAGTACGAGGCCGCCGGCGCCGTTCCCGACCCCGCCGGCGGGGAGGCGGGTGGGGATCCATACTCCGAGGAGTTCCAGGTGATCCTCTCGCTGCTGACGCGCTCACTCGGTGAGGATCCCCAGCGCTGGACGAAGATCGGCCAGGGCATCAAAGGCGTCACCGAGGAGACCACCACCGGCGTGCACCGCCTGTATGAGATGACCCAGGAAGGCACGCTGCTGTTCCCCGCGATCAACGTCAACGACTCCGTCACGAAGTCCAAGTTCGACAATCTCTATGGTTGCCGGCACTCGTTGGTCGACGGCATCAACCGCGCGACCGACGTGATGATCGCCGGCAAGCTCGCGGTGATCTGCGGCTTCGGCGACGTCGGCAAGGGCTGCGCGGAATCGCTACGCGGACAGGGCGCGCGCGTCGTCGTCACCGAGATCGACCCCATCTGTGCGCTACAGGCGGCGATGCAGGGCTACGCCGTGCGCACGCTGGAGGACGTAGTCGGTGAGGGCGACATCTTCGTCACCTGCACCGGCAACCGCGACATTATTCGCGCCGAGCACATGGCCGCCATGAAGCACCAAGCGATCGTCGGCAACATCGGGCACTTCGACAACGAGATCGACATCGCCGGGCTGACCAAAATCGCCGGGATCGAGAAGATCAACATCAAGCCGCAGGTCGACGAGTGGGTCTTCCCCGACGGCCACGCCATCATCCTGCTCTCCGAGGGGCGCCTGCTGAACCTTGGCAACGCCACCGGTCATCCAAGCTTCGTGATGAGCAACTCGTTCACCAACCAGACGATCGCGCAGATCGAGCTGTTCACCAAGAACGACGAGTACCAGAAGCGCGTCTATGTGCTGCCCAAGCACCTCGACGAGAAGGTCGCGCGTCTGCACCTCGACGCGCTCGGTGTGCGCCTCACGCAGCTCAGCGAGGATCAGGCCGCCTACATCGGCGTGTCGGTCGCGGGCCCCTACAAGCCCGACCACTATCGCTACTAGGAGCCGCCACGGCGGACGCCCAGCGGGGGGGCGCTTCGCGCGTGCCCAGTGAGGACACGCGGAGCGCCGCGGCCGGCCGGGCCCGGATCCAATGGGCGCAGACCCAGATGCCCGTCCTCATCCAGGTGCGCGAGCGCTTCGCACGCGAGCGGCCGCTGGAGGGTGTCCGGGTTGCGGCCTGTCTGCACGTGACCGCTGAGACCGCGAACTTCGTAGAGGTGCTGCTCGCGGGTGGCGCGAAGGTGGGGCTGTGCGCGGCAAACCCACTCTCCACGCAAGACGACGTCGTCGCGGCACTCGGAGGTCGCGGCGGTGCGCGCGTGCACGCCCAGCGTGGGGAGAGCGCGGAGGAGTACGCAGCGCACGTCGACACGCTGGTTCGGCATCTCCCGCAGGTCACGATCGACGACGGAGCCGACCTGATCGGGCGAATCCACGAAACCAATCCCGATGGCGCCGCGGAGCTGCTGGGAGGTACCGAGGAGACGACCGCCGGTCTACTGCGCGTGCGCGCGCTGGAGTCACGCGGCGCGCTTGCCTGCCCCGTGCTTGCGGTTAACGAGTCACGCACCGAGCGCGCGTTCAACGACCGCTTCGGTACCGGTCAGTCGACGATCGATGGCATCCTGCGGGCGACGAACCTGCTGTTGGCCGGCCGTACCGTCGTCGTCTTGGGATACGGGTGGACCGGTCGCGGGGTTGCGCTGCGCGCGCGCGGCGCCGGCGCCTCGGTAATCGTCTGCGAGGTCGATCCCCTGCGGGCGCTGGAGGCACGTATGGAGGGCTATGAGGTGATGCCCGCGCTCGTCGCCGCCGAGCGCGGCGACGTGTTCGTCACGGTCACCGGCGGTCGCGACGTGTTGCGCGCCGAGCACTTCGAGCGGATGAAGGACGGCACCGTGCTCGCGAACGCCGGGCACTTCGACGTCGAGCTCAAGCTCGCGGATCTACACGCGCTCGCAGTGGGCGGTCAGCACGAGGTGCTGCCGCTCGTCGAGCAGCACAAGCTGGGTGATGGCCGGCGCCTGAACCTGCTCGCACAGGGACGCGTCGTGAACCTCGCTGCCGGCGAAGGCCACCCCGCGTCGGTAATGGACGTCTCGTTCGCCGCGCAGGCGCTCTGTGTCGAGCATCTGGTCGCGCACGCCGGCGAGCTCGAAGCTCGCGTGCTGCAAGTGCCCGAGGCGATCGATAGCGAGGTCGCGCGGCTGAAGCTCGATTCGCTGGGAGTGCGGATCGATGAGCTGACCGACGAGCAGCGCGTCTATCGCAACGCTTGGGAGCAGGGAGCCTAGAGCGCCGGTCTCGCCGGTTGAGGCGTTGGGCCGTAGGGCGCCGGTCTCCCCGGTGGTGGTGGGGGGCGTAGGGGCCGGGCGGGCGTGTGGGTTCGTTGCAGGCCGGATGGTGGACGCACCGTCTTCTTCTGCGGACCCCGCCGCGCGCGCGCGTACGCACGCACCCACGCGCGCGCGGCGGGCTCTATGGCGGGGCCGGCGAGGGCGCTGCTCGTGTAGCGTGCCGCGCGATGAAGGCCATGGTCCTCGCGGCGGGGCTCGGTACCCGCCTGCGCCCGCTGACTTACGAGATCACCAAGCCCATGGTGCCCGTGCTGGACCGGCCGGTGATGGCGCACATCCTCGACCTTCTCGGGCGGCACGGCTTCGAGGAGGTGATCGCGAACCTGCACTACTTCCCGGACTCGATCCGCGCGTACTTCGGCGAAGGGGACGGACTCACCTATCGCTACGAGCCGGAGCTGCTCGGCACCGCCGGCGGCGTGCGCGGCTGCGCGGAGTTCTTCGGCGAGGAGCCCTTCCTCGTGATCTCCGGCGACGCGCTGACCGACATCGACCTCAGCGCCTTCGCAGCGCGCCACCGCGAGGCCGGGGGAATCGCGACGCTCGCGGTCAAGCAAGTCAGCGATACCCGCGAGTACGGCGTCGTGCTGCACGATCGCGAGGGACGCGTGACGGGCTTCCAGGAGAAGCCCGCGCCCGAGGAGGCACTTTCGAGTCTCGGCAACTGCGGCATCTACATCTTCGATCCCGCGATCTTCGACTATTTTCCCGAGCGCCCCTTCGCGGACTGGGCGCAAGATGTGTTCCCCGCGTTGCTCGAGCACGACGTTCCGTTCCATATTCACGAGGTGCGCGACTACTGGAACGACGTCGGCTCGCTGGCCGAGCTGCGCCAGGGCACCTTCGACGCGCTGCGCGGGGAGCTGCGCCTGCAGATCGACGGCCGCGAGGTCGCACCGGGTGTGGTTCTCGCGGGCGGCGCCTCAAGCCTCCCGGAGGACTTGGAGGCCGACGGAGCGGTGTGGGTGGGAGCCGACGTGCAGATCGGCAGCGGCGTGCGCTTGACGGGCCCGATCGTCCTCGGCGACGGCGCCCGCGTCGGCGCGGGCGCGCAGCTGCGCGAGAGCATCGTCTTTCCAGGCACCGAGATCGCCGCCGGCGCGATCTTGATCGGCGCGATCGCCGGGCACTCCGGGATCCTGCAGAGCATGCCGCCGCGTCGCGGCTGAACTCCTCTGCGCGGGGCCGCTCACTCGGCTCCCGAGAGCACGCATGGCCTCGGCTCGAGCTGGGTAAATGCACGACGTCGGTCCGCAAAAAACCGATGGACTTTCGCCGCCGTCGGGCGTAGCATCGTGGAGGACAGTCTCCCCGAACGAATTAGGAGGCACGAATGCAGATCGAGATGAAGGGCCGCAACATTCCGGTTCCCGACGATTTGCGGAGGCACGCCGAGGATCGCCTGCGTAAGGTCTCGCGGCAGGTCTCGACACTCGCTCGCCTGGAGATCGAGCTCCTGCGGGAGCGCAATCCCCGCGTCGCCGATAGCGAGGTGGTCGAGGCGACGCTCTATCTGAAGGGGATCACCTTGCGCGCTCGCGACGCCTCGCCACAGATGCTGCACTCGCTCAATCTCGTGGTCGACGAGCTCGCGCGCCAGGTCAAGCGTCATCGCGACCGACGCCGCCGCCGGCGCGAGACGCGCGCGGCGCTCGCACGGCGTGCGCTGGCTGTCTCCGAACCGGCGGCGGCGCCCGACACCGGTCTCCCGGCGGTTCCATAAGGACTCCATTCGCCTCAACCCGGACACGCCGCCAGGCGCTACCCTGGGGGCGTGTCCCTCCTGGATCGCGCACTCAACGTCGGTGAGGCGAAGAAGTTCAAACAGTACGAGAAGCGCGTCGAGCTGATCGGAGCCTTCGAGGCCGAGCTCGAACACGACAGCGACGCCGAGCTGCGCGAGCGCATGGACGTGCTGCGCGAGCGCGCCGCCGACGGCGAGTCGCTTGACGCTCTGCTCCCGGAGTGCTTCGCGATTGTGCGCGAGACCGGCAAGCGCACGATGGGCATGCGCCACTTCGACGTCCAGCTGATCGGTGGGATGGCGCTACACGAGGGCTGCATCGCGGAGATGAAGACCGGCGAGGGCAAGACGCTCACCGCGACGCTCGCGGTCGTGCTGAACTCGCTCGCCGTCCGGGACGGCGGCGGCGCCGCGCGTGGATCGCAGGCAGAGGAGCGGCCGGAGGCGAACGGGAAGCTTCCGGCGCCCGAGCGCAAGGGCGTGCACGTGGTGACCGTCAACGACTACCTCGCGCGACGCGACGCGGAATGGATGAGCCCGATCTACAACGCGCTGGGAGTCACGGTGGGGGTGCTGCAGAACATGCAGCCCTACGAGGAGAAGCACCGCGCGTATGCCTGCGACGTCGTCTACGGAACCAACTCCGAGCTCGGCTTCGACTATCTGCGCGACAACATGGCCAAGGATCTCTCCGAAAAGGTTCAGCGCGGCCACCCGTTTGCGATCGTGGATGAGGTCGACAACATCCTGATCGACGAGGCGCGCACGCCGCTGATCATCTCGGGTGCGCCCGAACAGGCGGCCGATCTGTACGTGAAGTTCGCTCAGCTCGCGCCGCGGATGAGGGCCGGCAAGACGCCCGAAGGCATGGATCCGCGCTCGAAGAAGGAATACATCGCCGACTTCGACTACGAGTTCGAGGAGAAGCACAAGACGGTCTCGATCACCGAGCAGGGCGTCGCCAAGGCGGAGCGCTTCCTCGGCATCGACCACCTCTACCGCGCCGAGAACGGCCACCTCGTCAACCACCTGATTCAGGCGCTGCGCGCGGAGTCCCTCTACAAGCGTGACGTTGACTACGCGGTGATCGACGGGGAGGTCAAGATCATCGACGAGTTCACCGGACGCATCCTCGACGGCCGCCGCTGGTCGGAAGGACTGCACCAGGCGGTCGAGGCGAAGGAGGGCGCGCGCGTCCAGGAGGAGAACCAGACGCTCGCGACGATCACCTACCAGAACTTCTTCCGCCTCTACGACAAGCTCTCCGGTATGACCGGCACGGCGCTGACGGAGGCGACGGAGTTCATGAAGATCTATGACCTCTCGGTCGTGCAAATCCCGACGAACGTGAAAATGTTGCGCGACGATCGCAACGACCAGGTCTACAAGACCAAGGAGGGCAAGTGGAGCGCGGTCGCGCGGGAGATCGCCGCGCGCCACGAGAACGGGCAGCCGGTGCTCGTCGGAACAATCTCGGTCGAGGTCTCCGAGTTGCTCGGCGAGCGCCTGAAGCAGCTCGGGATCAAGCACACCGTGCTGAACGCCAAGCCCGAGCACGCCGCCCGCGAGGCCGAGATCGTCGCGGAGGCCGGGCAGCCCGGCGCGGTCACGATCGCGACGAACATGGCCGGCCGCGGCGTCGACATCAAGCTCGGCGGCAACGCCGAGCACCTCACACGCCTGGAGCTCGCCAAGCAGGGGCTCGAGGCCGGGACCGAGGAGTACGAGCAGCGCTTCGCCGAGCTGCTGCCCGGTGTCGAGGAGCGCCTCACAGGGGACCGCGAGCGCGTGATGGCCGCCGGCGGCCTCTACATCTGCGGCACCGAGCGCCACGAGTCGCGACGCATCGACAACCAGCTGCGCGGCCGCTCCGGCCGCCAAGGCGACCCCGGCGAGTCACGCTTCTTCCTCTCCGCCGAGGACGATCTCGTGCGACTGTTCGCGGGCGATCGCATCTATCGCATCCTCGACAAACTCGGCGGCGTCGACGACGAGGGCAACGAGGAACCGATCGAAGCCGGCATGCTCTCCAAGCAGATCGAGAAAGCACAGAAGAAGGTCGAGGAACAGAACTTCCTGATCCGCAAACGCGTGCTCGAGTACGACGATGTGATGAACGAGCAGCGGCGCGTGATCTACGCCTACCGCGACCAGGTGCTCGAGGGCCAGGCGATGGGCGATCAGGCGCGCACCGAAATCGGGCAGGTGATCGAGCGCACGATCGAGGAGTACACGCAGGGCGACTACCTCGAGGACTGGGATCTCGACGGCCTGTTCACAGCGCTCTCGCAGTTCTTTCCGATTGAGCTCGCCGCCGGCGACGTCAACCCCGAGGCGCTCGATCGCACGCATCTCGGCGAACGCGTGCTGGCGGCCGCGATGGAGCGCTACGACGCCCGCGAGCAGGAGCTCGGCGAGGAGCTAATGGGCCAGCTCGAGCGCTACCTGCTGCTGCAGACGATCGACGAACGCTGGCGCGAGCACCTTTACGACATGGACTACCTGCGCGAAGGCATCGGCCTGCGCGGCATCGCCCAGCTCGATCCACTGATCGCGTACAAGAACGAGGCCTACGAGCTCTTCGGTGACCTCGTCAACAGCATCTGGGCCGACTACGCGCGCATGATCTTCAACGTCCAGGTCGTCGTCGAGGGCCAGAACGGAGGCGGCGCCCCGGCGCCGGCATTCGCCGCCGCCGGCAACGCGACCCGTCCCGGGCGGGTCTCCTACTCAGGCGGCAACGCCCCGATGGGGGCAGGCGCAATGGCCGCGGCTGCCGCGGCCGCCGGGCCGGCCGGGGTTGCGCAGGCCGCGTACGCCGGCAACGGCGGCGAGGACGGCGAGCTCGCAATACCCGTCGTCGAGCAGCGCGTGCTCGACACCGAGCACCAGGTCGGTCGCAACGATCCGTGCTGGTGCGGGTCGGGTAAGAAGTTCAAGAAGTGTCATGGCTCCTAGCACTGATAGCGTGGGCCCATGCCTACAAACGCTCCCCCAGAGTCCACGCCGCAGCGCCTTGCCGCGATTCGCGATCAGCTGAAGCTGCTCGCGGACTATCTTTGACCCGGCTGGGCTTAGTGAGCGGGCGCGGACGCTCGCGGGGGAGATGGAAGCCCCGGGGTTCTGGGATGACTCCGAACGCGCCGCGAAGGTGTCGGCCGAGCACGCGCGCGTGGCGCGGCGCATAGAGATGTTCCAGGCGCTCGAGCGTGATGTCGCCGACCTCGACGGGCTCGTCGAGATGGCCGCCGAGGATACCTCGCTGGAGGAGGAAATCGACGAGCAGTTCGCCGGCGTCGAGGAGCGCCTGGCGGAGCTCGAGGAGCAGCGGCTGTTCGCCGGCCCCTACGACGCCGGCGACGCGCTCGTCGGCGTCAACGCCGGCGCCGGCGGTACCGACGCGCAGGATTGGGCCGAGATGGTGCTGCGCATGGAGATGCGCTGGGCCGAAGCGCGGGGGTTTCGCGTCGAGCTGCTGGAGGCCAGCGCCGGTGAGGAAGCCGGCATCAAGTCCGCCACTTTCCGTGCGTCCGGTGAGAACGCCTACGGCCTGTTCGGCGCCGAGCGCGGCGTTCATCGGCTTGTGCGGCTCTCGCCGTTTGACTCCGCGCATCGCCGGCAGACGAGCTTCGCCGGTCTAGAGGTCGCGCCCGTCGTAGCCGAGACTGGCGAGATCGAGATCTCCGACGACGATCTGCAGGTGGACACCTACCGCGCTTCGGGGGCCGGCGGGCAGCACGTCAACAAGACCGACTCCGCGGTGCGCATCACACATCGCCCCAGCGGAATCGTCGTGCAGTGCCAGAACGAGCGCTCGCAGTCCTCCAACCGTGCGACCGCGATGGCGATGCTGCGCGCGAAGTTGCTCGAGCGCCAGGAGCGCGAACGCCAGGAAGAGATCGCGCGCGAGAAGGGCGAGGCTCAGGACGTCAACTTCGGCTCGCAGATCCGCTCCTACGTGCTGCACCCCTACACGCTCGTCAAGGATCACCGCACCGGCTTTGAGATGGGCGACGTGCAGCGCGTGCTCGACGGTGACCTCGACGGGTTCGTCAGGGCCTATCTGCTGCAGGCAGCCGCCACGGACTAGTGGGAGCTGCCGAGCTAACTGCGCTCGTTCGTCGCGCGCTGGAGGAGGACGTCGGCGCGGGGGATGTCACGACGAACGCCACGGTCGCGGCCGACGCGCGCGCGCGCGCGACGATCACGCAGAAGGCTCCCGGTGTCATCCACGGCCTCGAGGCCGCCGAAGCAGTCTTCGAGCTGCTCGACCCCGCCGCGCGTTGCGAGCGCCTCGTCGAGGAGGGGCTCTGGCGCGAGCAGGGGGGCGCGGTGCTCGCGGTCGACGGTCTCGCGCGGGCACTGCTCACGGGGGAGCGCACCGCGCTGAACTTCCTCTGTCATCTCTCCGGCGTCGCGACAAGTGCCGCGCGCGCCGCACGTGCGGTCGAGGGGACGCGGGCGCGGGTGCTCGACACCCGTAAGACGACCCCCGGACTGCGCGCGTTGGAGAAGGCCGCCGTCGCGGCGGGCGGCGCACAGAACCATCGCGCGGGGCTCTACGACGCGATTCTGCTCAAGGAGAACCACATCGCCGCCGCGGGTGGGATCGCACAGGCCATCGAACGCGCCCGCGCGGCGGCCCCCGAGTTGGCCGAGACGCTCGAGGTCGAGGTGCGCAACGCCGCCGAGGTCGAGCAGGCGCTTGCCGCGCGTGCGCCGCGCCTGCTGCTCGACAACATGGACAACACCGAGCTTCGCGCCGCCGTCGCGCAGGTCGCCGGTCGCGCGCAGCTGGAGGCCAGCGGAGGGGTCACGCTCGGCACGCTCCGGGAACGCGCCGAGACGGGGGTAGAATGGATCTCGATGGGCGGCCTCACGCATTCGGCGCCCGCCCTGGACCTCTCCCTGATCCTGGAGGCTCTGCCATGACTCTCTCGCTGCCGCTGGCGCCATCGCAGGCCGCGCCGCTCGCCCCGGAGGCAATCGCCACGATGCAGGCCGAGGTGCGCGCGCTCGCCGACGAACGCGGCGCTGTGATCCTGGCCCACAACTACCAAGTTCCTGAGGTTCAGGAAGTCGCCGATTATGTCGGTGATTCGCTCGGTCTCTCGCGCCAGGCGGCTGCCGCTGACGGCGAGGTGATCGTCTTCTGCGGTGTGCATTTCATGGCCGAGACCGCCTCGATCCTGTGTCCTGAGAAGAGGGTCTTGATCCCCGACCTCGACGCCGGCTGCTCGCTAGCGGCCTCGATCGACGCGGAGCAGCTCACGACGTGGAAGGCGGAGCACCCGGAGGGCGTGGTCGTGATGTACGTCAACACCACCGCCGAGGTCAAGGCACTGACCGACTACTGCTGCACCTCGGCCAACGCCGAGCAGATCGTGCGCCACATCTACGAAACCCACGGAGCCGACACCGAAATCCTGTTCGGACCCGACATGTGGCTCGGCGCGTACGTCGAGAAGCGGATCGGTCGACGCATGCACGTCTGGGACGGTGAGTGTCACGTGCACGCCGGAATCCGCCCCGCCGATATCGAGGCCACGCGCGCCGCGCACCCCGAGGCCGATTTCCTTGTGCACCCCGAGTGCGGATGCACGACGAGCGTCATGGAGTACGTCGCCGCGGGCGACGTATCGCCCGAGGGCGTGCACATGCTCTCGACCGGCGGGATGCTCAAATACGCCGAGCAGGCCGCGAACGAGCTCGTAGCCGCAGGAGGAAAGGCCCCAGGGGACGCGTCGCCCGCCCGGCGCGAGGCGATCGTCGCGACCGAGATCGGGATGCTGCACCCGCTGCAAATGGCGGCCCCCGATATCCAGTTCATCCCCGCCAACGCCGAGGCAAGCTGCGTCTACATGAAGATGATCACGCTCCCCAAGCTGCGCGACGCACTGCGTGAGATGAAGTACGAGGTCCGCGTGCCGGCCGAGATTGCCGAGCGCGCGCGGGTGCCGATCGATCGCATGGTCGCGATCGGCTGAAGTTCTCGTCGTCGAGGACGCAACGGCGCTGTGCCGCCGACTCTCGTCCCGAACGAGCAGACCAGGTCAACCAGGTCTGGTAGGATAGCGGTGTGTTCAAGGTTGTGACGGTGACCGAGGCAAAAACCCAGCTCTCGAGCCTGATAGAGCGTGTCACCGATGGCGAGGAGATCGTGATTCGCCGGGGTCAACAGCCGGTGGCCAAGCTGATCCGCTACGACCCCCCACCCGTTCGTCGTCGGCTGGGGGAGCTACGCGGCCAGATTTGGATGAGCGAGGACTTCGACGAGCCCGACGAGGAACTCGAGCGCCAGTTCGGCACGCGCGATTGAACCCGCTGCTGCTCGATACTCACGCACTGCTGTGGAGCGTCGGCGACGAGCAGCAGCTATCGCCCACCGTTCACGAGCTACTAAGCGGCGGCGAAATACCGGTCTATGTCAGTGCCGCGAGCATTTGGGAGATCGCCATCAAGCAAGCCGCCGGCAAGCTCACGGCTCCCGCAACACTGCTGGATGAGATTGCAAGGGTGAGCTTCATCGAGCTCGGGATCACCTTTGCGCACGCCCGCGCAGCCGGGGCGTTGCCACCACATCACCGCGACCCCTTTGATCGGATGATCGTCGCCCAGGCTCAGAGCGAAGGATTCACCGTGGCCACGCGCGACGCACAGATCGCGGCCTACGAGGTGCCGGTCCTCTGGTAGAGGCGCGCTAGAACTCGTCGGCCGTGTGCGGCCCCACGCAGGCGATTGCGAGCTCGTCGGCGATGCCGGCGGCGATCTCGCGGACCCCGTCGTAGGTGACGGCGTCGAGTGCGTCGATTGCGGCGTCGGGATCGATCTGCTCGCCGAAGACGATTGACTGGCCCGCGGCATAGCGCGCGACGGCATTGGTGTTCTCGAAGGCCAGGACCAGCCGGCCAGCGGCGTACGCACGTGCGCGAGCGACCTCATCCTCGGTGGGCCCATCGCGACGCAACTCGTCGACGATCTCGCGCATGCGCGTGTAGGCCTCGATGCACTTGCTCGAGTCAAGTCCCGAGCCGAGCTGCAGAATCGGCACGTCCGCGAAGGAGTGATCGATCGCGTACACCGAATAGCAGAGCCCGCGTTTCTCGCGGATCTCATCGAACAGACGCGAGCCCATCGAGCCGCCGAGCAGGGTCGAGTAGATCGCCAGCGCGGCGCGCTGGGAGTGCTCTGTGACATCGATCGCGGGTCGGTAGATCATGCGCAGGTGCGACTGGTTGGTGTCGCGCTGCTCGACCTTGCGCTGCGGTGCGAAGACCGGCGCCGGCACGTAGGGCTCCGGTTGCGATAGCGCGGGGAAGCGCCCGAAGAGCTCGTGTAGTTGTGCGTCGGCGGGAAGATGGTCGAGGTTGCCGACGAGGAACGCGCCTCCGCGCGCGCCCGACCAGCGGCGCTCGCGGAATGCGACGATCGCCTCGCGGGTGAAGCTGCGCAGGTTCTCCTCGGGGCCGAGAACGGTGCGCCCCAGTGGGTGCTCACCGAAGGCGGCACGATCGATCAGGTACTCGGCGATTGTCGAGGGCTGGTCGTAGGCGCGATTGATCTCCTGGATCACGACACCGCGCTCGCGGTCGAGCTCCTCCGCATCGATGCGTGGCCGTCCGACGAAGTCGCTGAGCAGGTCGATCGCCTGCGGCGCGGACTCCGCGCGGACCGTGATGTGGAACGCGACGAGGTCGTGGCTCGTGTACGCGTTCAGCATCCCTCCGAGACGCTCGGCGGTCTCGTTGACATCGGTATAGGTCGGGTACTTCTCACCCCCCTTGAAGACGAGGTGCTCGAGGAAGTGCGCCATCCCGTTCTCCTGCTCGCGCTCGGTCCGCGCGCCGGCGTCGAATGCGACGAGGGCGGTCAGCGCGCGCGTTCCGGGTACCGCGATTCGATGTACCGGCAGCCCATTCGCGGAGACGGTGGTAGTGGAAACCGGGGCCATGGGTCCAACCTTATCCATATGTGGCGTCGCTTCACGAGGACGGGATCCGTAGGCTGGGGACTGTGACGACCAGCCGCCGCAAGCCGATGATCGCCGTGCTGGGCCTCGCCCTCCCGATCCTGCTGGTCTTCGGCATCTGGCTGGGTGGCCACCCGGAAGATCTGCCCGGCTTCGCGCGCAACGCGTTCGTGGCCAACCACGACACGCGTGTGGTCAACGAAGCGCTGGGGAGGATGGTGAAGGACTACTATCGCCCGCTCAGCGAAGCGCAGCTCGCGAACGCCTCGATCGCGGGTGCGGTGGCGAGCCTCGGCGACCGCTTCTCGCATTATCTGAACCCGGCGGAATACCACAGCTTCGGCGAGCCCGCGAGCTTCAGTGGGATCGGCGTCGAGGTGGCCCCCGATCCGAAGGGGCTGCGGATCGTGCACGTCTTCAACTCCTCACCGGCTGCTGGCGCGGGCCTGCAGAGCGAAGATGTGATCGTCGCGGTCGGCGGACGCAGCCTCGCCGGCGTGCCGGAGAACGCGGCGACGGACCTCATCAAAGGACGCGCGGACACCAACGTCACGTTGCGTGTCCGCGAGCAGCGGGGCGCTCGCACGCGCACCTCCACCGTAACGCTCACGCGCGCGACGATCTCCGAGCCGGTCGTCGCGTCGCTGACGCGCACCGTGCACGGCATCAAGCTGGGCATCGTCGCGCTCGCGACGTTCAGCGAGGGAGCCCACGCCGAAGTGCGCGAAGCGGTCGAACAGGAGCTGCACCACGCGTACGCGCGCGGGATCGTGTTCGACCTACGCGGCAACGGCGGCGGCCTGGTCGAAGAGGCGCGCCTAATTGCGAGCATCTTCTTGCCGCGCGAAGCGGTCGTGGTGACTACGCGCGGGCGCACTCAGCCGACGCAGACGCTGCGCGCGGCGGGCAACCCGATCCCGGCCTCGGTGCCGGTCGTGGTGCTCGTCGACCGCAACACCGCCTCGGCTTCGGAGATTGTGACCGCGGCCCTGCAGGACCACGGACGCGCGACGGTCGTCGGCACGCATACGTTCGGCAAGGGCGTCTTCCAAGAGGAGCAGCCACTCTCAAACGGTGGCGCGCTGGACATCACCGTCGGCGAGTACTTCACTCCCAACGGCCGCAACCTCGGCGGCGGAGGCGTGCGCGAGGGAGCCGGCATCACCCCCGAAGTGCGGGTCGCGAACGGCATCGACGGGCCTCACGGCTTGGAAGTCGCGCTGAGCACACTCGCCGCGAAGGTCCGGTGAAGGGACCGCCTCGCGGGCGTCGCAAGCCGCGCGATGCACGCGTCGTGTGGCCGCCGCAGCGGCGCGAAAGCGCGCGCGAGGCGATCGAGGCCCTGATGCGCGAGCGCGGTCTCGCGCGCGGCTTCGAGGGCGCGGTTGAGCGCGCCGCACGCAAGGCCGCTGCTCGCGGGGTGGTGGATGGCATCGGCGATCGCGGGCCCGGGCGACGCGACCTGCGAGAGCTGGCGACGTTCACGATCGACCCGGTCTCGGCGCGCGACTTCGACGACGCGATCTCCGCGGAGTTGCTCGATGACGGTCGCGCGGTGCGCGTGTGGGTGCACATCGCGGACGTCAGCGCCTACGTGCGCGAGGGTTCGCCGGTCGACGTCGAGGCGCGGATGCGCGCGACGAGCGTGTACGTGCCGGGTGCGGTCGAGCCGATGCTGCCGCAGGCGCTCTCGGCCGATGCGTGCTCGCTGGTGCCCGGTCGCGACCGGCTGGCGGTGACGGTGGAGATGGAGATCGAGCTGACGCAGCCGCGGACGATTGACCAGCAGCCGACCGAGCCGAGCTTCTATCGCTCGCTGATCCGCTCGGACGAGCGTCTGGACTACGAGCGCGTCGATCGCATCTTTGCGGGCGAGGAGACCGCGGATGATCCGTGGGGAGAGCCGCTGCGCGCGGCGCGCGCGGCGGCGCGAGTGCTGGGAGAGGCGCGCGCGGCGCGCGCGGGCGCGTTGACGCTCGACTCCGCGGAGCCCGAGTTCGAGTTCGGCGAGCGCGGTGAGGTGCGCGCGATCGTGGCGCGTGTGCAGACCGAGTCGCATCGCCTGATCGAGCATTTGATGATCGCCGCGAACGAGTCGGTAGCGCGGTGGCTGCAGCGGCAGGGAACGCCATGCCTGTATCGCGTGCACGAGCGTCCACTGCCGGAGGGCGTGGAGCGTCTCGTCGACCAGCTTGCGACGCTCGAGGTTCCCACGCCGCCAGTACCGCAAGGGCTTTCGCGGACACAGGCCGCGGAGCTCGTGGGGGAGATATCGCGACGGGTCGAGGAGCACGTGCGACGCACCGTCGCGCGAGCCCGCCAAGGCGACCCGAAGGCATCGCCAGCCGGTGGCAGGCGCGCACTGACCGCGCTGGTGCTGCGCGCGCTGCGCCAGGCGTACTACGCGCCCGCCAACCTCGGACACGCGGGGCTGGGGTCAGAGTGCTACTGCCACTTCACCTCGCCGATCCGCCGCTATCCGGATCTCGTGTGCCACCGCGCACTGCTCGCGAGTCTTGGTTACGCCGAGCGCGCGCCGCGCGCGGGCAGCATGCAGGAGCTGGGGGAGTGGTGCTCAGAACGCGAGCGCGACGCGATGAAGATCGAGCGCGGTGCCGACGACGTCGCGCGCTGCTTCGCGCTGGAGCGCGCGCTCTACGCGGGGAACGCCGAGCGAACCTTCGTCGGTGAGATTGTCGGGCTCATCTCCGCGGGAGCGTTCGTCGCGTTTGGCGAGGAGTCCACCCGGAGTGCTGCCGCGGCCGCGTTCGACTACGAAGGCATGCTGCCCGTGAGGGTGCTGGCCGCGGCAACCACGGTGCCCGCGGGAGGCCGCGATTGGTGGGAGCTCAACGAGGAGGGCACGATCCTCAGCGGGGAGCGCTCCGGAGCGGCGCTGCGACTGGGAGACCCGATCGCGGTGCGCGTCGATCGTGTGGATGCGCCGCGCGGGCGTGTGGATCTCGCGCCGGCGGATGCTCGGGAGCCACCGAGCGCCTCGGGACCGCGCCCCGCCCATAAGGCCGCTGCGCCGGGTCCGGCGCGCAATGGTTCCTCAGGCACGACTGGCAAGGGCTCCATGTCAGCTTCGCCTCGCAACGCCCCGTCGCCAGGATCCGCGCGCAAAGACTCCTCGTCAAGCGCGGCGCGCAAGGATACGCCGCCGGGTTCGGCGCGCAAGCGCCCGTCGCGGCGGCGCGCCGGCTAGGCTCGGTGGATGTCCAAGAAGAAGGGTGCCAAGCGCAAAGTCGGCGCGGGAGACGTCGCGAGCAACCGCTACGCGTCCTACCGCTACGAGCTGCTCGAGCGCCTGGAGTGCGGGATCCAGCTAGCCGGCACCGAGGTCAAGGCGCTGCGGACCTCGGGAGCGCAGCTGAAAGAGGGATACGTCGCGATTCGTGCGGGAGAGCTGTGGCTGCACGGCGTGCACATCCCGCCCTACGCGCCCGCGTCGCGTGAGAATCACGACCCCGAGCGCGACCGCAAGCTGCTCGCACATCGCGGCGAGATCGAGCGGCTGGAGGGCCGCGTCGCCGAGCGCGGGCTGACGTTGGTGCCGACGCGGATCTACTTTAAGGACAGTCGCGCGAAGGTCGAGATCGCGCTCGCGCGCGGCAAGGATCTCTACGACAAACGCAACACGATCCGCGAGCGCGAGGTCAAGCGCGATATGGAACGCGCGATGAACGTGCGGCGCTGAGGTCAGAGCCGGAAGCTGTGGACCGGCGCTCGTAGAGGACGTGCGTGTCGGACATGCCGAAGGCCAGCGCGGCTCGCGAGCCCAATGTAGACCGCTCCAACCAACAGGCGGTGGCGGGGGGCCACGCGGTAGTAGGCGGCCTGTGCCACGGAGCCGCTTTTGCGCAGCTGCCAGCGGCGATAGAGCTCGAAGCCGCCGAACAGGACGATGATCAGCAGGACCGGGTTGAACGGGAGCGTGAATACCAACACCAGCAGGGCGCCGAAGCCGACGAACCACATCCACGGCGCCATCGCCGCCATCGCGCGGCCGCCGTCGAGCGGCACGACCGGCAGGAGATTGAAGAGGTTGAGGAGAAAGCCAACATAGGCAAGCGCGATCAGCATGTCGCTGCCCGTGAGCTTGCCGACGACCGCGACCGCGGCGGCCGCGAGGCTGCCGAGGATCGGGCCGGCAAGACCGACACGGGCCTCCGCCAGCGCGTTCTCGCCGAGCGACTTGGCGGTGATCACGGCGCCCATGAACGGGATGAACATCGGCGCGCTGGCCTTGATGCCCTCACGGCGAAGCTGGATCGCGTGGCCCATCTCGTGCACGAACAGCAGGATCACGAAGCCCGCCGCGAACTCCCAACCCCAGAAGAGGCTGTAGAGGGCGACCGATACCAGCGCGGTACCCGCGGTCGTGAACAACTTGAGGTTCGGCAGCGCGAGCAGCAGCGCCTTGAGCGCCGTCGCGAACTTGGCCGCCAGCGCCGCGATGCCCGCGAGCGCGCTACCGATGCGCTTGCGCAACCCACGCCGCTCAGCACCGAAGGGGTGGCCGTCGAGTTTGGCCGCGCCCGCAGGAGCCTCACTCGCGGGGTCGGCGGTCGGCACGGCCGTTCCCGCCGGCGGGGGCGCGGAAGCACGGGTGCTCTGCGCGACGGGTAGCCCCCGAGCGGGGGATACGAAGCGGGTGTGGTCGGGGTGTCCTCCATGTCTTCCCATTGTCGCACCTGCGCTAAGCCGCGCCTAAGGCACGCTTTTCTCGGTGCGTGCGGGGAGAGTGACAAAGAAGGTCTTGCAAACGCGCGCGGATCGGCGTAACTTCAAATCCAGACGCGGAACCGAGCCGCTAAAGAGCGAGGCCACCGAGGTGTGAGGCCGCGCCACCCGAACCGAAGGGCTCTCGGGCCCCGGGGGAAGGGTTCCTCGAAAAGCGGCCCGGGACCGCGTCGCCTTCGTTAATTGCCTTCGCGCCGCGGCTGTCCTTCGCGTCCCAGACCCCCGCCGGCTACACTGGCGGGCAACATCCCCGGGGACGACAGGCTTCGACGCGGTCGGTTCGTGGGGGTGGTCGCGAGCCGAGGTCCCGGGAGGCCTCGTAAAACACCCGGGAAAACCATAAGTGCGGACTCTCACGAGTACGCCCTCGCGGCCTAGTTAGAAACTAGGCATGAGGTCTCGGCCCCCGTTAGCCTGCGGCGGGGATCACCGGGATCAGATAGCAGGCTCACCCGGCGAGGTCCGCTTTCGCCGAACCGGGGACATCTTCAGAAAGCTGGTCCTCCACAACCCCGCCGGCGAGGCGAGCGGAGGACGAGATCAGAGCGCCGGCTACGCTCGTAGACGCCACTTTCACGCGATCGCGGACGTGGGTTCGATTCCCACCGTCTCCATATTCGGACAGAAGGCTGCGAATAGACACGAAGTGCGCGCCTACTTCTGGGTCACGAAAGGCGCGTCATACGTGATACTCTTTCCTGTATGACGATGCTTAGTTTTCGTGTGTCGGATGCTGAAGCTGCAGAGATTCAGCGCTGGGCGGAGGCGCTAGGGATGGAGCGCTCGGAGATCCTGCGCGACGCTCTTCATCGGCATCTGGTGGGCTTGAGTGGAGAGCACGATGTCGCGGCTTGGCGAGAGGTGCCCCTTGCTGATTCCGAGCGCTCGCTGGAGCAGATCGCCGACTGGGGGCTGGCTGAGGATTGGGGTGATTGGGGCGATGCAGCGAGGTGAGATCTGGTTCGCTGCGACGCCGGGCGGTGACCGCCCAGTACTGGTGCTGACTCGCGATCCGGTTGCTGATCGCATAGGCTCGGTTGTGGTCGCTGCTCTAACAAGGACACACCGCGGTCTGGTGTCAGAGCTAGAGCTAACGCCCAGCGAAGACGGAGTCCCGACCCCGTGTGTGGTCAATTTTGACAACATCCACACGGTGCCTCGCGCGTCTTTCCGACGTTGCGTCACATCGTTATCGAGTCCCCGTATGGCACAGGCCTGTCGGGCGGTGCGTGACGCGGTCGGTTGCTGAAGGAGGACGACGCTCACTCCCGGGTGGTCGCAGCACGTACGCAGCCCGCTTCGGCGCCGCTCGGATCGTGTTCCGCACGCGCGCGGACAGCGTTCGAAGCAGCCGCGGCCTAGATCCGGCTGTCGGTTCCGCCGCCGCCGGCTCGCTCGGCGAGCCCTCTCCATAGGCAGTAGACACCCGGGATGACCAGGCCGAGGCCGAGGTTGTGTCGACGCCAGATGTCGCTTCCGTGCGCGAGTTCGCGCGAGAGGTCGACAACCCCAATAGTCATCAGGGCAACTCCGAGCAGCGCCCACAGAGTCCAACGCATGCAATGTACATCGGCTGTCGCGGGCCGTCCCTGCAGTGCTGGGGCGCCAAACCAATCGGGCCCGGCGCGACGCTCGAGCGCTCCCGCGACGCTGTCGAGTAGCGCGGAAGCCATCTCGCAACGATCAGGCCGAGCCCGAAGCCGAGTACCGGCGGGAACGCTGCGTGGGCACGGCTCCCACCAGCTTCGTTGACATCGCTCAGTCGTGTCCTAGAGACTTTGTCTTTTGGCCGGCGCGCGCGTCAGATCGTGCCGCTCGCGAGAGTCCGCTTCGTCTCGGTTCTGGGCCTGGATCTCGAGATAGATCTCCGTGCGGTGCACCGGCACGTTCGATGGAGCTTGGATGCCGAGACGTACCTTGGTGCCGTCGTTCGACAGCACCCTGATCTCGATCTCGTCGCCGATCATGATGCTCTGTCTGGCCTTACGCGTTAGAACGAGCACAAGCCTTGGCTCCCCGACTCGATGTAGCTCGCTCGGGCTCCCCGCCTAACGCGAACACGTCGGACACGCCCTCGGTACACAAGCTCCCTCTGCGGTGTCATCATCTCATACGAGCTTAGCGCTGGAGTCACGATCGAGAGCCGAAGGGCCCACACCCCATCACACGTATGCTTAAAGCAGCACCCATGATCGAGCCAGTTCAGAGCCCATCGATGCGGGTTCCCTGTCAACGCCGCGCTATTTGGCTGGTCGTCTTGCTCGTGTTCGCGGCGCTCGTCTTCGCCAGCGGCGCCCAAGCGAGCGGGGCGAGTGTGCCCGCCGCCGCCACCGAAGGGCCGATCAGCGAAGCGACGACGGAAAGCGGCGCGTCCTCAGAACCAGACCCCCCGCCCACCACCGAACAAACGCCGCCCGCCGAAGCAGCCCCGCCCCCGGTAGAACAGGCGCCAGTCGCCACCGAAACAGCTCCTTCCACGGTGGAACAGGCACCGTCGGTCGCTGAAGAATCTCCTCCTGCTGTCGAACCGACGCCAGTCGCCGGCGAAACGTCTCCTCCCGCGGTGGAACAGGCGCCGTCGGCTGCTGAAGAATCTCCTCCCCCGACTGAACAGGCGCCGGTCGCCGCCGAAACAGCCCCTCCCCCCACTGAACAGGTGCCGCCCATAGCCGAAACAATCCCCGCCCCGAAGGAAGCGGCCCCGCCGGTGCTCGAAACCCAGCCTTCCCCGATTGAACACGCGCCGTCCGGAGACGAAACAGCACCGCCGGCGGAAAAAAAGACCGTCGAACAGACTCCCGGCGGCGCGGCCACTGGCGAAGTGAATCCCGAAGGATCTGTCACCCAACGCTCCGGGGACAGCTGCACAGACGTCCGCCGGCGCTGCGGCATCGACCCACAACGGCGCCGCCGACGAAGTCGCGCCCGAAGCCCCGATTGCCGCGACGGCTTCGATCGCTCCCTACCTACCGCCGGAAATCCCCACCGTGAGCGGGCGGCCAGCGCCAGCGTCCTCGTCGCGAGCGGTACGCCGTGCCGGTCAGGCTAGCTGTGAGCCAGCCGCGATCGGAGTGGCGATCGCGGCAGACGAGGCCGGCGGCTGGTTGGACCTCGCGGCCGCCGCGTCGGTCTCGACCACCAGCTTCGCCGCCGTCGAGACGTCGCGGACCGCAATCACCGCCGGTGCACCCCCCGTTAGCCGAGACGATGGCTCCGCGGTCGAGAACCATCCCTCCGCCCCGAGCCCCGGACCAGGGCCCGGCGGAGCCGGTGGCGGATCGGCTGCGGCGGGCGTCTCGGGCTCCGCCTCCTCGGCATCCTTCACGCTCGTTGGTGTTCTCCTTCACGCCGCACCGCGCGCGATGCGGCGATTTCGCCTCGCGCAGCCCTCGTGGCGCACGTCGTTCTTCGTTCTGATCCCAGAGCGACCGGACTAGCTCCTTCCGGTCTCTCCACCTGCCTCACGCGGTTCGGACCTCTGTTCCGGACCGCTCGGCAACCAGTTCGAAGATCTACCGACAAAGGAGCTGAATAGATATGAACCGTCACCTGACACTGTCAACGACGAGCCAGCATGTGCTCGATCAAGGCGATACCGCTGAAGCAGTCACAGATCGAACCGCCGGTGACTGCCACACCAGCCTGTCCGAGACCGCGCCCGCTCGGCCGCAACTGACGCTCGCGGGCGAGCCCGTCTGGAGGCACAAGTTGATCCTGACCGGCAAGCTCGATCACGGTTCGGCCACCGAGCTCGAAGAGGAGATCGAGTGCCTATGCGAAGAAGGCGTCACGACCCTTGCGCTCGACCTCCGTCAGCTCGATGCGATCGATTCGATTGGGGTCACCGCGATTGCGCGCCGCGGAGCCGTCTGCAAGATGCGGGGACACGACTTCGCTGTGATCCCCGGATCGCGCGTCGTCCGCCGCGCGCTCGCCGAGGCCGGCGCTACGGATCTGCTGACGCCCGACCCTAACGCGAACGTCGTTTGTCGCTTCCCGAGTCGTTCCGTGGATGACTCGGCCTCATACAGGTCGACGGTGATGATCAAGAGCTTGTGAGAGGAGGGGATATGAAAGGGTGCCCGTTCAAGCCCGGCTAGCTCCGTCGTCGCCGTGGGCTCCGCTTGCGAGGACAGGATCGCATGGCAATCGGTGTCTACTTCACACATGGCAACTTTACGCCGGACAAGTACCGGGAAGCGCTCAGCCAGCTAGAGGCGGCTGGCGCTGGGGCGCCCCCGGGACGCTCCTACCACGTCGCCCTCGAGACCGACGGCGAGAATCAACCTCTTCGACATCTGGGAGTGGCAAAGCTGTATTCGACGCGTTTGGGGCACCCTCATGCCGATCTTGACCGGACTTGCACCCGCTCCATGCGCTCCGTCTGCCACCGCGCGATTCTCGCTCCCGTATGAGTCCCTCGCCTTAGACGGGTGGAGCAAATTGCGCCGCGTGGCGGTACGCAGTTGTCGCATCGCCGTCACCTCGCCTCGCTAGAGTCCCGAAGCTATGGCGGCGACGGTACCGCGAGCGCGCGCACACCGCTCCCGTTGGCGATGGGCCGCGCTCGGAACGCTTTTTGTCGCCGTGCTCGTCCTCGCGATCGCCGCGCGGATGATCAGCGAGCCCCTGCCGCCGCTACGAATCCAGCGGCTGCTTGCCGCGAGCGTACCCATCCGCGGGCCCCTCCCCAAACTAGCCTGGCCGATTGAAGGTCAGGCTGCAGTAGAGGTTGAGGGTATAGGAAACCTGGGGACATTTGGTCCGGCTACCCCCACGCCGATTGCGAGCGTCGCAAAGGTCATGACCGCCTATCTCACCCTGCGTGCGCATCCGCTGCTGCCCGGCCGCTCCGGGTTCACGATGACGATCACCGCCGTCGACGTCGCCGAAGAGCGCCAACGAGCCGCCCGCGACGAGTCCGTGCTGCCCGTGCGCGCCGACGAGCGCCTCAGCGAGCGCCAGGCGCTGCAGGCGCTATTGCTGCCCTCCGCGAACAACATCGCCGCGCTGCTCGCGATCCACAACGCCGGCAGCATCCGCGCCTTCCTCGCGCGCATGAACGCCACCGCACACGCACTCGGGATGCGCTCCACCTTCTACACCGATCCCAGCGGCTACCAGGACACCACCGTCTCGACCGCCGCCGACCAGCTCGAGCTCGCCGCCGCCGCTATGCGCATGCCCGCGTTCGCCGCGATCGTCGATGAGTCCTCCGCCACACTCCCCCTCGTCGGTGTGCTCGACAACTACAACGGCCTCGTCGGGCACGACGGTTACGTCGGCATCAAGACCGGGTCCGACAGCGCCGCCGGCGGGTGCCTCGTCTTTGCCAAACGCGCCACCGTCGCCGGGCACCGGCTGCTAATCCTCGGCGTTGTGCTCGGGCAGCGCCAGGGCTCCCTGATTCCAGCCGCTCTCGCCAGTGCCCAGCGTCTCGGCGACTCCGTCGCCCTCGCGTTGCGCGACGGCATCGTCGTGCCCGCCGGCGCGCGCGTTCTCCTGGCGCGCGGCGTCGACGGCCGCCCCGCCGGCGTCGTCGTCACGCACGCCCTGCGGGAGATCGGCTGGGGCGGCCTCGCGGTGCCGGTCACCGTGACCCTCCGCCACCGCCCCCACAGTCTCGCTGCCGGTCAGCAGCTCGCAACCGTCAGCCTCGCTAGCAGCTCGGGCTCCAGCCGAGCCGTCGCCGCCGTCGCAGTGCCTGCGCCGTCGCTGGGCTGGCGCCTGCGTCACCTGCTCTGAGATCGCGCTTTCCACATTCCGATCGCACGCCGAGTGGCACCGGACAGATCGCCAACCGTGCAGAGCGCTAACGTGGGGGAGTGACCATGCAGGCGGAGACCGCCTCACAGGCGCTCGACTTCGCGATCGATCGCAACGCCGAGGTTCCGATCGGCGTGCAGCTCGCCTGGGCGTTGCGTGCTCGTATCCGCGACGGGAGGCTTCTCCCCGGTCAGCGCCTACCCGGGCTACGTGAGCTCGCCGAGTCGCTGAAAGTCAACGCCAACACCGTGCGCGCCGTCTACCAGCGGCTCGAGCACGAGGGCATCATCGAGAGCCAACGCGGCAACGGCACATTTGTCGCCGCCGTGCCCCAGGCGCAACGCTCAGCCGTCGGCGCGATCGCCGCGAACGCCGCGCGCGAGGCGCTGCGCACCGGCGTTGATCCGCGCGAGGTCGCCGCCGCGCTGTACGTCGAGCCCGCCGCCGTCGCGCGCAGCGAGCCCCAGCAGGCCGAGCGCCGCCAGCGCCTGCGCACGCAGATCGCCGTGCTCGAGCAAGCACTCGCCGAGATCGAAGTCGCGCATCCCGGGCTGCTCGCGACCACGCGTCCCACGCAACCCAGTCGCGGCCCGCGGCTGCTCGAGGCCGACGAGCTCGAGCAGGTGCAAAGCGATCTCATTCGCCGCCTCGCCAACATCCAGCTCGCGATCGATAAGTCCGCCCAGTCCACCTCCGCCGAGCAAGAGCTCGTTGTGCGCGCCGCACCCAAGCGCGCCGCCGCGCGCTCGCGCGCCAAGACCCGGCCCGCGCCCGCCGGCGCCTGACGACGCTTCACCGTCCCGGCCGGCGCGAGATCCAAACGTACACCGTGGCTCGCTCCGCGGCCCCTTCGCGGAAGCTGACATCGAAGGCCAACGGCGCGCGCTTGACCGGTGGCCGCCGGACATCGCTCAGGTAGATCGCTTCGCGGTACCGACGTCGGTAAAGCTCATACCAAGTACCCAGCCGCAGCGACGAGCCCAGTGCGAGCACCCGGACGCCGCGCGTCACGAGGAAGTAGCGGATCGCCGGTTTGACCGGCATCGTCGCGCCGTCGAGCGCTCCCTCCAACAGCACACTGCCGTGCGGCGCCACCAGGCCACGCAGTCGCGAGTCGATCGCGCGGACCGCCGCGTAGGCACCCGCGTGTTCGTCGGGTTCGCCCTGTTCCGCCACCGTTGCCCCCACCGCAGCCGTCGCCCCCACCGCCAGCACCGCGAGCGAGATGGAGGCGACCGCGCCCGTGCGCGGGCCGTGCCTGGCGCGCACGCTCGCGACATCCACCCCCGCTATCGCCCCTCGCAGGCGGCGCAGCGACCACGCGAGCGCCAGCCACAGCGACCACGCGAGCGCCAACCACACCATCATCCCCGCCTGCGAGCCCCACCACAGCGTATAGCCGAGCGTCGCCGAGAGCACGCGCGTGGTCGGGGTCGATGCCGCGACCGCCGCCAGCGCGGGGCACAGCACCAGCGCGCTCAGCGTCAGCGCTATCAGCGCGCGACGGCGGCGCACCACGGCCAGCGCGCACGCGAGCGTCAGTGCCGCCAAGATCGCGATGCACGAATCGCTCGCCAGTGCGCTCGGCTGGCTGCGCACTTCGTACTTGCGCTGCCAGCGACTCTTCGGAGTCCGTAGCCACCACGGTGGGATCCCCACTGCGCGCACCACCGCGCGCCAGCCGACCGCCGCACCCACCGTCTGCTTAGGCGCGGTCGCGCTGTGCACCACCAGCGTCACGTTGCCCGGATGTTCGCTTAGCTGCCCCACGATCGTTGCGCTCCAGCACATCGCCGCGACGAGCGCGGTGGCCAGGCCCCAGAGAAGCGCACGCCGCCGCCGGCGCAACAGCGCGCCCCTGGCTCGAACCAGCCCCGCCGCGAGTCCACCCAGTCCGACGGCGAGCAGCCCCAGGGTGGGGGGGAGGTAGGTGAGATGCGCCTGCACCACGAAGCTCGCCACGAGCACCGTCAGCGGCAGCAGCCGATACGCGCCGCACGCCAGCGACCAGCACAGGAAGATCAGCAGCGTGAACGGGAACAGACCCGCCGAGGGATTCCAGATGTCGTGGAAGGCCTCCGCCGCGAGCGACTGGCACATCAATGCGATCGCCAGCGCCGTCATCGCCATCAGGACGCGCCCGCCGCGAGCACGCGCGAGCGCCACGCAGCCGACGATCGAGACCGTATTCAGTGCGCCCATCGTCAGCGTCATGCCGATCGTGCTGCCGTAGTACGCCGGCAGCGCCAGCAGCCAGAAGAGCATCGGTCCCAGGCTGTGCGTGACCCGGCCCGTGACCTCGCCGGCGAGCGTGTACTGGCCGACGAGCGGCATGTGCGAGGTGAAGACGTCGTGCGCGCGCGTCGCGATGATGCCGCGGTCTGCGAGCGGCACCCAGCCATCGCCGATCGCCTTCGCGCTCGCCACGATCACCGGTATTGCGGCCGCCAGACCCGCGGCGAGCGTCAGCAGCGCCTCGCCCAGCCGGGTCGCCGGCCGCCGCCTCACTCCTTTGGCAGGTAGGGCGCCAGCTCGCGACGCGCGATCGCTGAGCTTGTGCACCTCATCCGGTCCGTCCGCGAGGCGCAGCGTGCGCAGGTGCGCGTAAGCCCACGCCAGCGTGAAGTCGTCGCATGACGCCGCCGCCGCCATGGACCTGGATCGCGCGGTCGATCACCTTCAACGCGATGCTCGGCGCCGCGACCTTGATCGCCGCGATCTCCGTGCGCGCGTGGCGGTTGCCGACCGTGTCCATCAGCCACGCCGCCTTGAGCGTCAGCAGACGCGCCATCTCGATCTCCACGCGCGACTCCGCGATCCAGTCCTGCACGTTCGCACGCGTCGCGAGCGGCTGGCCGAAGGTCGATGCGCGACGACCGCACGACGGCACATCGCCGCAAGCGCGCGCTCCGCCGCGCCGATGCAGCGCATGCAGTGGTGGATGCGACCCGGTCCCAGACGCGCCTGGGCGATCATGAAGCCCTCGCCCTCGCCCGCGATCAGGTTGCTCGCCGGCACCCGCACGTCCTCGAAGAGGATTTCGGCGTGCCCCTCCTGGTCCTGGTAGCCGAAGACCGGCAGCCCGCGCACGATCTGCACGCCCGGCGTGTCCAGCGGCACGAGGACCATGCTCTGCTGCTCGTGCCGCGGGCCGTCCGTGCGTGTCTTGCCCATCACGATCATGATCCGACAGTGCGGGTGCAGCGCCCCCGAGGTCCACCACTTGCGTCCGTTGAGGACATACTCGCCGCCGTCGCGCTCGATGCGCAGCGCGATATTGGTCGCATCCGAGCTCGCGACGTCCGGCTCGGTCATCGCGAAGGCCGAGCGGATCTCGCCGTCGAGCAGCGGACGAGCCAGCGCTGCTTCTGCTCGTCGGTCGCGAACTGGTGCAGGACCTCCATGTTGCCCGTGTCCGGCGCCGAGCAGTTGCAGGCCTCCGAGGCGATGTGGCTGCGACCCGAGGATCTCCGCGAGCGGCGCATACTCCGCATTGGACAGGCCCGCGCCGTGCTCTGGGTCGGGGAGGAACATGTTCCACAGGCCCCGCTCGCGCGCGATCACCTTGAGCTCCTCCATGACCCGGGGCTGGTGGTGGGGGTCGCCAGACTCGTGCAGCTGCGCGCTCGTAGACCTCCTCCGCGGGATAGACGTGCTCGTCCATGAACGCGACGAGGCGCTCCTGGAACTCGAGGCTGCGGTCGCTGGGCTGGAAGTCCATCGGTCTTCTCCTCGCCTTCGGGTGTTGTAGGGGGTGTATACCGATTCCCACGAACCCAACATGACCCACCCATCTATCTAAACCTATACTTTAGCCTTAGATTTCAAGGATTTGATTATTTGTTCAGAAAATACAAACAAGTCTGTGATCCGAAGCCAAGTGCTCGTAGACATTGGCGCCAAGCCGCATGCCGGCCCGCAGGCTCCAACTTGAACCCGTCGTCCACGACGGATATGGTTGAGCCAGGTACCACCGCTGCTCTTCGGGCTGGGAGGCTCGGAAGAAGCTCGATGTCGCCGGGCCGAGCACGGTTCGGAGCTACCCGGATCGATTGCGGACCTGTCCACATCAACACGTACATAAGAGGAGAGAGAACGCGATGATGCGCAGAGCATCTATTTCTATGGCTGTACTGGGTCTAGGAGCCCTCGGCCTCAGCGGCTTCACGGCCGTCGCCTCGGCGACGCCGACGGTCACGGCGCGAGCGGCGATCGTCCCAATCCAGAAGAACCCTCGCATCAACGGCGGCGCCACTTGGCCTGGAACTGGCGATATCCTCGGCGCGCCTGCCGCCCTGGAATTGGAAGGCAAAGTAAGCGGGACCGAATACGGCGGCTTTCCTTCGCCGGTCAAGCAGATCAAGGTATTCCTGCCGAAGGGCACCAAGGTCAGCGAAAAAGGCTTCTCGAAGTGCTCGGAGACCATCCTGCACGAAAAGGGCCCCGGCGGCTGTCCGCTGAAGTCGATCGCCAGCCCTCCCGGCGAAGCCAACGGCGTCGTCAGCTTCGGCGGCGAACGCGTCCACGAGAAAGTCTCGGTGCAGGGCTTCTTCAACTCGGGTGGCGGTCTGGTCTTCTCGATCGTCGGAACCTCGCCGGTCTCGCTTGAAGAATTCGCGACGGCCACCTACGTCAACAACTCCGCCGGCGTGATCGGCACGGCTGAGATCCCGCTGATCGAAACGGTACCCGGCGCGCTCGCCGCGTCCGCCGAACAGTTCAAGATCAAGATCGGCGCTGCCTTCAAGCAGGGCAACAAGCTGATCTCCTTCGGCACCGTGCCCAGCACCTGCCACGGGCACCTCACCGGAAAGTACGAAGTCACTTTCTACAGCGGGGAAACAGTGCCCGGCTCGGTCTCAGTGCCGTGCCCCAAACACAAAAAGTAGGTTGATGGCAAAGATCTAGTCAACTAGCACGGTATCCGTCGAAAAGCGGTACCGTGTCTTGGTAAAGGCGCGCAAGGGGCGACCCACCGAACGAGGAGGGTCGCCCCTCTCGCTGACCGACCGGGATCGGTCGGGACAGAGGAGGAAGGATCGGTTTTGAGCACGGGTACCGTGGGGTCGTCTAGGAGAGGTGCGGTAGCAGCAATCGGTGGGGCGTTCGGCGCACTCGCCGTGGTTGCCACGATCCTGCTCGCCACCGCGGCTGGTGGTTCCAGCGGCGGCTACACGGTCCGCGCGATCTTCGACGACGCCGCCAACGTGATCAGCGGCGAGGACGTCAAGATCGACGGCGTCAAGGTCGGCACCATCGGCTCGGTCACGCCCACCCCGCAAGGGAAGGCGGCGGTGACGCTGGATATCTCCAATCCCGGCTTCCAAAACTTTCGCGCGGACGCAACCTGCACGATCAAGCCGCAGGCATTGATCGGCGAGAAGTACGTCGACTGTCTGCCGACCCAGCCGCGCGCCGAAGGCACTCCGCTGCCACCGCCGCTGCACCAGATCCCGTCGGGTCGCGAAGGGGCCGGTGAGTGGTTGCTGCCGGTTCACGAGACCTCGAGTCCGGTGGGAGTCGATCAGCTGGGCGACATCAACCACCTGCCCGAGAACCAGCGCCTGGCGATCATCATCAACGAACTCGGCGCCGGTCTGGCCGGGCGCGGCAGCGACCTCAATGCAGTCCTGCACCGCTCCAACCCTGCGCTGCGCGAATTCGAAAAGGTGCTCGGCATCCTCGCCTCCGAGAACAAGCTGCTCGGCAACCTAGCCGTCGAATCCGCCCGCGCGCTCGCCCCGATCACTCGCGATCGCAAGCAGTTCGCGGAATTCTTCGCCCAGAGCAACACGGTCGCAACCGCCACCGCCAAGCACCGCGGCGAGGTGGCCGAAAGCCTGGCCAGCTTCCCGGCCTTTCTGCGCCAGCTCGGTCCCGCACTCAAACGGCTCGAAGCATTCTCCGCGCAGACGATCCCCGTCTTCCAAGATCTCGGGGTCGCGGCCCCAGGCATCGACAAGACCTTCGAGAACATCCCCGGGTTCTCCAACAGCTCCACCCAGTTCTTCAAGACTCTCGGCGGCGCTTCCAAGGGCATCGAATCGGGGCTCGTCGCAACGCAGCCGCTGCTGAGTCGCTTCGAAACCCTCGGCAAGGCCGCCACGCCGTTTGCGAGCAATTTCTCGAGCTTGCTCACCAGCGTGCGCTCGACCGGGGGCCTCGAGCGGCTGCTCGACCTGATCTTCCTCGGCGCCAACAACGCCAACGGCTACAACGCGCTCGGCCACTTCGTCCGCGCGGATGGCGTCGGCAAGCTCTGCGCCTTCTACAAGACGATTCCCGTGCCCGAATGCAACGCCAACTTCGTCAACCTCGCCGGCTCCGCGGCGCAGGCGAGCGCCGCGTCGGCAGCACATGCGAGCGGAACGAGCCTCACGCTCGCACGCGTTGCCGCAATCGCCAAAGGCGCCACAGCCGCCCAGGCGCTCGCCGAGTACCCCGGCTCCGAAGCCGCCGCGGCCGCGCCCGCGGCCGGGGGATCGACGACGAGCGGCTCCGCGAAAGCTCAGCCGGTTGGTGGCGCCAGCGCGGGCACCACCTATTACACGCCCTCCGGTGAAAGCTCCGAAGCAAGTGGCATGTTGCTCAACTACCTGCTCGGCGAATGAGACCCAGATCCCCGCGATGACCACCGCACCACACTCCATCGAAGATCCACATCCCGCTTGCGTGGGGTCTATGCGTGGGCGGATCGCCCGTCTGCTGCTGCCGTCCCTCGGTGTCGCCGCGCTCGCGGTTCTCGCGCCGGCGCTCGTCGCCACGGTCGCGCAGGGCGAAACCACCACCCAAGTCGTCACGGAAAACGGCACCTCGACTGCGGCCTCGCCCGAAACGTCGAGTACCACCACCCCGCTGGCCACCACCGACGAAGCCGGCCAGAACGGCTCCCCGCCCGCCACGACTCAGCCGGCGACCGGCACTCCGCCACCCGTGCAAACCGCCACGACCGCCACGCCGGAAGTCCAGGCGCAGCGCCCCCAGGTGGCGAGCACGGTCGGCTCCGTGCACGTCTCGCGCAAGAATCACAAGTCCGTTGGCGCCACACCAAAGGCTGGGGGTAAGTCCGCCAAGTCCAAGTCCAAGACCAAGATTCCCGCCCAGACCGCGCCGTTGCCCTCGGCGCTGACGCCGCCGCTACCGGGCTCGCTCGGCGCCCCGATCGGAAGCGTGCCCGACTTCTTCATCGAAAGCTTCCGCATCCCGCCCTTCCTGTTGCCGATCTATCAGGCAGCCGGCACCGCCTACGGCATCCCCTGGCAGGTGCTCGCCTCGATCAACGAGGTCGAGACCGACTACGGTCGCGACCTGAGCATCTCAAGCGCCGGCGCCGAGGGCTGGATGCAGTTCCTGCCCTCCTCTTGGTCGCAATACGGGGTCGACGCCAACGGTGACGGCTACGAGGATCCCTACAACCCGGCCGATGCCATCTTCGCCGCCGCTAGATATCTGGCAGCCGCCGGGGGCGCCACGAACATTCGCGCCGCGATCTACTCATACAACCACTCGCAGGCCTACGTCGACTCGGTGATGCTGCGCGCCCAGCTGCTCGGTGGGACACCCGCGGAACTACTCAGCGCGATCACCGGTCTGACCGAATCGCGCTTTCCGGTGCACGCCACCGCGCACTTCACCGACGGCTTCGCCACCGTCCCCGCAAGCGGCTCAGCTCAGCCCACCACGCTTCCCGGCACGACGATCTACGCCCAATCGGGGGCGCCGGTGATCGCGGTGCAGGACGGGCAGATCGTTGCCGTCGGCGAATCGCCGACGCTCGGTCGCTACATATCGCTGCGCGACGCCTACGGCAACACCTACACCTACGCGCAGCTCGGTAGCGTCGCCACGCTCTACCCCGTGCTCGAACCGCGCGAGCACACCGCGCTCAGTCAGCGGATCGCGCGACCGACGACCAGCGCCGGCCCGCGACCGAGCGCACCAGCGAGCGCCGGCATTCAGCCACACTCCCCGCTCTCGGAAGCCGCCATCAGCTCGGGCCTCGCGATGGGGGCTGCCGCCAACCTGGAAGCGCCGCCGGCACCCACCGCGCCCAGCCCGCCGCCCACGGTGCCGCCGCCCGCGACGAGCGCGGCTGCGCCCCACGCGTTCCGCGCCGGTCCCGACGAGGTCTACCTGCACCAGCTGCGCCCCGGTGTTGAGGTGCTCGCGGGCACCGTGCTCGGGCATCTCGGCCCCGACAGGGAAACCGCCGGGGCGCCGGTTCCGGCCGATCCAACTGCCGCCGAGCAGCCCGAAGCACACATGCTCTTCCAGATCCGGCCCGCCGGGGCCGGGGCCCCCCTGATCGATCCCAAGCCGATCCTCGACGGGTGGGTACAGCTCGAAAACACCTCGATCTTCCGCGCCAAGGGCGAGAACCCCTTCCTCGCGACCTCGCCCACCGTAGGACAGGTGCTGCTCGAGTCCAAGCGTCAACTAGAGCTTCAGGTTCTGCGCGACCACAGCGTTCGCTTTGCCTCAAAGTGCGGGCGCGGAGAGATACAAGCCGGCCAGGTCGATCGCCGTGTGCTGGCCGCGCTCGAGTTTCTCTCAGTCTCCGGTCTCCAGCCGACGGTCTCCTCGCTGGATTGCGCACACCTCGCCCGCGCCGCCGCCGCCAACTCAGCCGGCGACGCGATCGACATCTCTGCGATCAACGGAACTCCGATTGCCGGGCACGAACAGGCGGGCTCGCTTGCCGATATCGCCGTACACAGGTTGCTGCGACTCCAGGGCACGATGAAGCCACGCCAAATCGCCACCGGATCGCTGAGCTACCCCGGCACCGCGAACACACTCACCCTGCCCGCCGACCGCGGACTGATCCGCCTCAGCTTCCAGCCCACCGGCGGGGCACGCGAGGCACGCGCGCTTGCCTCCACGCCGCTGACGCCCGACCAGTGGCTGCAGTTGATCTCACGGCTCGGTGAGATCCCCGATCCGGTCGTCGCCGGCAAGCCCTCGAAGGCCGCGATCCCCGACAGTGCCTCTGCAAGCGCCGCCTCCAGCGCGAGGAGTGGGGGGTAGGCACAATGGCCACGACTACTCCTCCCAGCCCCCCGCCCACGCAGGGACCACCGCCGCCGAGGCCTCCGAGCGGACCCGCGGTGCGCGCTCCCGGTCCGAACGTCGCCCGCTGGGTCGCCGCTGGCGCGCTGACGCTCGTCGTGCTGATAATCGCCTACCTTCTGTTCGCGGGTGGCGGCGGAGCCAGCTATCAGCTGCTCTTCGCCAACGCCAGCCAGCTCGTGCGAGGCGATCAGGTGCAGGTCGGCGGCGTGCCGGTCGGGAGCGTCACCGACATCACACTCACTCGCAACTACAAAGCGCGCGTCACGATTCACGTCGAATCTTCGCTGACCCCGCTGCACGAAGGGACCACCGCTCAGGTGCGAGTGCCCTCGCTGACGACCGTCGCCGGTCGCTACGTCGCGCTCGTGCCCGGTCCCAACAACCGCCCCACACTGCCAGCCGGCGCGACCTTGCCGGCGAGCGACGCGCAGGGAACCGTCGACCTCGATCAGCTCTTCGACATCTTCAACCCCCGCACGCTCAAAGGCCTGCAGAACCTGTTCGTCGGCACCGCCGAACAGTACGCCGGCGCCGAAGCGGCCGCCGGCCTATCCGCCGAATACTTCGGTCCCGCGCTCGCCTCGGCCGCGCGCATCTTCGGCGAGCTCACGCGCGATCAGCCCACCTTCACGAACTTCCTCGTGCAGTCCGCTCGGGCGCTCACGACAATCGCCCAGCAACGTGAGCAGCTGGCCGGCCTGGTTGGCCACGGCGACGAAACTTTCCAAGCGCTCGCCTCCCAGCAGAGCGCCCTCCAGCGCGGCGTCCACCAGCTGCCCGCGACGCTCAAGCAGGGCAACCGCGCGTTCGCCGAGCTGCCCTCGACGTTCGCCGCGCTGCGCAGCCTGGTCAACGTCTCCAAGCCCGACACCAAGAAACTCGCATCGTTCTTCGCGCGGCTCGCCCCGCTGCTAAACGCTGCGCAGCCCGTCCTGCACAACCTCAGCCTCGCCGTCAGCCGTCCGGGCCCCGCCAACGATCTCACCGACGCCGCGCTCGGTCTGCCCGCATTCGCCCACGCCGTCGAAGTCGGCGTCCCGTCCTCGGTGACCGCGCTGCAGGAATCCGTGCCCGTCACCGCCTTCTTCGGGCCCTACGCCCCCGATCTCGCCGGTGCCGCGCGTGACTTCGGCACCGACTCCGGCTACTACGACGCCAACGGCCACTACGCGCGCACCGCGTTCGTCTTCGACAACTTCAAGCTCGGCGCCAACAACACGCTCAAACCGACCACGCCTCAAGAAGGCATCCAGGGCGCAGCGTTGCACCAGCTCCGCCGCTGTCCCGGCGCAGGCGCCACACCGTCGCCCGCCGATGGCTCGGCGCCGTTCACCGACAGCGGCCTGCTCGGCTGCGACCCTTCGGAGGTGCCCTGATGAATCGCCGCCGCCGAGGCTCGCTGGCCGGCAGTCCGCTGCTGATCGGAGCGCTCACGACGCTGATCGCGGTCGTGGCCGTCTATATCTCCTACAACGCCAACAACGGGCTGCCCTTCACGCCGACCTACGACATCAAGGCCGAACTCCCCGAATCCTCGGGCTTGCAGCCCGGCAACGAGGTGCGGCTCAGCGGTAAGCGCATCGGCGTGGTCAGCGGGCTCGTCCCTCACCTAAATCCCGCCACCGGCAGGGTCACCGCGATCGCCAGCCTGAAGCTCGAAAAGAAGGTGGGACCGCTGCCCACCGACACGACCACGCTCGTCGAGTCCGTCTCGACGATCGGCCTCAAGTACCTCGAACTCACTCGCGGTCACTCCCGCAGCAATATCGCGTCCGGTCACACGATCCCCGTCTCGCAGTCGCGCGAACCAGTACAGATCCAAGATTTCTTCAACATGTTCAACAAGTCGACAAGAATCGCGATCCAGCAGAACACGAACACCTTCGGAGATGGCTTCGCGGGCCGCGGTCCCGGCCTCAACGAAGCGATCGGCGAACTGCGCCCGCTCGTGAAAAACGCGATCCCCGTCCTGCACAACCTCGCATCTCCTCAGACCGGTCTGCGCGAACTGTTCGTCGCGTTCGACAAAGCCGCCACGCAGGTCGCGCCCGTCGCCGAGGAGCAGGCGCAGTTCTACGACAACCTCGACACGTTCTTCACGGCGTGGGCCAGCGCGGCTCCCTCACTGGAACGGACGATCGAAGGCGGACCGGCGGCGCTGCACCAGGCGATCTACTCACTCCCCTATGAGGCGCCGTTCATTGAAAAAAGCACCGAGTTCATGCGCCTGCTGCGCCCGAGCGCGAGTCTGCTGCGCACAACGGCCGGCCAGCTCGGCCACGCTTTCGAAGTCGGCGCCGTCAACCTGCGTGCCGCGAGCTCCGTCAACACAGAACTGGCCACCGCCCTGCAGGCCTTCCGGGCCTACGCCGAAAACCCAATCGTCACGCTCGGCTTCGAAGAATTCACCAAGACGCTGCAGCTCGGCAACCCGCTGCTCGCCGGGCTCACGCCGGTGCAGACGACCTGCAACTACTTCACACTCGCGTTCCGCAACCTCAGCAACCTCCTCTCCGAGAACAACGGCGTCGGCACGATGGCGCGCGTCGTTCCGGTCTTCAGCCCCTCCGGCCCCAACAACGAGGGTCTGCCCTCCTCCGCACCCGCCAACGGACCATCCGTCGAACGCGAAGTCAGCGGCAGCTCCACGGCAGGCGGGAAAATCATCGAAAACAACCACCTGCACTACACCCCCTATCCGAACGTCGGGGGCCCCGGCCAGCCCAAGGAGTGCGAAGCGGGCAACCAGCCGTACGCGGTCGGCAAAACCGTGATCGGCACCACCTCCACCACGCTCGGCACGCTGCACGACAAAACCAAGCGCAACGAAAATGCGTTCGGCGAAAAATATCCGAGCTCCACGCTCAAGTACTTCCCCTCCGAAGGCACCAGCAAGGCGAAGAAGTAGCCCATGCGCCTCTTCAAACGCCATAACCAGATCGCCGTCTCCGAGCTCCAGAGACGCTCGAACCCTGTGCGCTTCGGCATCGTGTTCGTAATCGTGCTCGCGATCGTCATCTACTTCGGCTTCACCAAGCACATCCCGTTCAAACACGGCTACCGACTCAACGCCGCGTTCAACACGGCCGTCAACATCGCGCCCAAGTCGCCCGTGCGCATCGCCGGCGTGAACGTCGGCAAGGTCTCCTCCGTGCGCCGCGTCGGCAACACCGGCCTCGTAACGATGGAAATCGAAGGCAAGGGCCTGCCGATCCACGCCGACGCGACCCTCAAGATCCGGCCGCGGATCTTCCTGGAAGGCAACGTATTCGTCGAACTGCAGCCCGGCAGCCCCGCCGCGCGCACGCTCTCCTCCGGTGCCACGATCCCCGTTACGCAGACCTCCAACCCCGTGCAGCTCGACCAGGTGCTCGACGCGCTCAACACCGACACCCGCACGAACCTACAGACCTTCCTAGCCGAATACGGGGAAGCGCTCACGGCCAAGCCGACCGCCGCCGAGGACGCCGAACAAGCGCCCCTAGTGCGCGGTCTGAACGGCGCTCAGGCGCTCAACAAGGCTTACCAGATCGGACCCGAAGCCCTGCGCGACAGCACGATCGTCAACCAGGCGCTGCTCGGCCGCGAACCGCACGACCTCTACAAGCTTTTCGCCAACATCGAAAAACTCAGCGCCCAGCTCGATGTGCATGAGCAGCAGCTCGGCGAACTGTTCGGCAACTTCAATACCTTCCTTGGCGCCTTCGCCAAACAGTCGCCCAGCCTGCGCGAGGCGGTCGCCGAACTGCCAGCCGCGCTGCACAACGCCGATCGCGGCTTCGCCGAACTGGCCGCCGCAGCGCCGCCGATTCGCGCCTTCTCCCTCGACCTGATCCCCGGCGTGCAAGAACTGCCCGCGACAATCACCGCCGCCTATCCCTGGATCGCCCAGACGCAGGCCGCGCTCGGACCCAAGGAGCTCGGAGGCGTCGCGCCGGCACTGCAGAGCGCTGCGCCCGCTTTCGCCAGCCTGATCGATGCGCAACCCGAATTCTTCAATCAGATCGACCTCTTCAACAAATGCCTGACCAAAGTCTTCTACCCCGCCGGCAACACCGTGCTCCAAGACGGCCCCAACACCTCCGGCGCCGAGGACTACAAGGAATTCTGGTACGCGATGGCCGGCCTCTCCGGGCTCGGCCAAAACTTCACCGGCAACGGCACCGCTGATCGCTTCCTCGGCGGCGGCGCCGGCACCCCCGTCGTCTCTCAGCCCATCAAATTGACCGGCAGCGCCAAAACCAGCCCCGAAGCCGAGCGCCTCGTCTCGCAGACCGGCTTCGCCCCCGAAGGCACCCGCCCCCGCTTCCCCGGCAGCGAGCCTCCCTACCGGCCGCTCGTCGCCTGCTACAAGCAGAAGCTGCCCGAATTCAACGGGCCCCTCGCCTCGGGCCCCGCGGATGGGAGCGGCGGATGAGCGTCGAGAACGGGCAGGGAGCGCGCGAGGAGGGCGGACGCGGCATCCGCGACCAGATCGAGCGCTACCGCACGGCGTTCATCGCGGTCGTCGCGATGATTGTGATCGCCGCCGGTAGCGCCGGTTACATCCTCGCCCACGAGCGTCTCTCGGTGCCAGCCTGGGTGCCGATCATCGGGCGCGAACACTTCCTGCTCAAGGGCGAATTCTCCACCGCCCAGGCCGTCGCTCCCGGCCAAGGTCAGGAGGTCACGATCGCCGGGGCCAAGGTCGGCGAAATCGCGAGCGTCCAACTTCACAACGGTCGCGCGATCGTCGCCATGAACCTCACGCCCTCCTACGCACGCTACATCTACCGCAACGCCACCATGCTGCTGCGCCCCAAGACGCAGCTCAAGGATGAGACCGTGGACGTCAACCCCGGCACCCCCTCCGCCGGACGCGTGCCCGCCGGCTACACCGTCCCCATCTCTCAGACCTCGCCCGATGGCAACCTCGACGAACTGCTCGCCGCGCTCGACACCGAAGCGCGCGCCTCGCTGCAGGAGCTGCTCGCCGGCGCCGGGCAGGGGCTGCAAGGCAACGGCGCGAACCTCTCCGCGACGTTCAAGCGCTTCGCGCCGCTCGGCCACGACCTCGCGGCGATCGGGCGCGAAGTCGCCAAGCGCCAGAACGACGTCTCCAGCTCAATTCACAACTTCAGCCTGTTGATCGAAGCATTGGGTAACAAGGACACGCAGCTCGCCGCGCTCGTCGACTCCTCCAACGCCGTCTTCGCGACCTTCGCTCAGCAGGACCGCGAGGTGCAAGAAACCCTCAAAGAGCTTCCCGGCGCGCTGAAGGCCACCAACAAAGGCCTCGCGAAGGCCACCACCGCCTTCCACGTTGTCGCGCCCGCACTGCGAGAACTCGAGCCCTTCGCCAAGGCCCTCGCCCCCGCCGAGCGCGCCTCCCAGCCGTTCTTCAAGACGACCACGCCGATCCTCGAGAACCAGGTGCGGCCACTGCTGCGCAAGATCCTGCCCGTCCTCAACAAGGTTTCGCCGTCGGTCAACGAACTCAGCAAAGCCTTCCCGCAGCTAAAGACCGGCTTCGCCGTCTTCAACGAATTCTTCAACGAGATCGCCTACAACCCCGGTCCCCAACAGGGAGGCTTCCTGTTCTTCCTCGACTGGGCCAACCACAATCTCAACAGTGTGGTCTCCCAGGGCGATGCCCACGGCGCCTTCGGGCAGGTGCTCGCCTACTACAACTGCAACCTCGTTCCCCTCCTGAAGGCCGTCGCCGAAGCCGACCCCACAGCCGGCTTGCTCCTCGGCCTGCTCAACCCGCCGAGCCCCTCGCTGTGCACCTCCGTCGGGGCCAGCTCGACCGCGAAAGCCGCACGGCTCGAGCGCAGCGTCACGCCGGCGGCGCAGTTCGCCGATCACGTCTTCGGTCAAGGCCCCGATGCCGCCGCGCAGCTCACGCTAGGAGGGACACGCTAATGCAGAAGCGCGCGCCGACACTGGCGAACATCCTCGTGATCGTGCTCTTCGCGTTGAGCTGCTTCGGCCTGCTGCTCTTTCTCTGGGAGTCCTTCGGCGGCCCCGTGCCGCTGAAGCCCAAGGGTTACCGCTTCACCGTCGAGATGTCGCGCACCCTGTCGCTGGCAGAACAGTCCGATGTGCGCATCAGTGGTGTCAGCGTCGGGCACGTGATCGGTTTCGCCACACGCTCCGGCGGTCTCAACGACGTCACCGTCGAAATGGACCACGCGGACGCGCCGATTCGCGCCAACGACCATCTGATTCTGCGCCAGAAGACGCTGCTTGGTGAGACCTACATCGAACTGCTCCCCCAATCCGGCCGCTCGCGCGCCCTACCCGACGGCGGTCGATTGCCCTCCTCCCAGGTGCAGCCGGCCGTGACCCTCGACGACATCCTCGCATCGCTGGAACCGCGCGTTCGCAAGGGCTTCCAACAGTGGCAGCAGACCCAGGCCGCTGCCTTCAACGGACGCGGCGAACAGATCAACTCGGATTTCGCCGAAGTGCAGCCATTCGTCGAACAGGCCAACAAACTCGTCACGATCCTCGCCTCCCAGGAAGGCGCCGTGCGCGCCGTAATCCACAACACCGGCGTCGTCTTCGACGCGCTCACCGAACGCGACGATCAGTTCCGGGGGCTGATCGAAAACGGCGAGCGCAGCTTCCACGCACTCGCGCAGAGCAGCCAGCAGTTCGCCGATGCCTTCCGCGAGCTGCCCGCCTTCGAGCACAACTCCACCGCGACCCTGCGCGAACTCGACAGTCTCGCCGGCGACGCCGGACCGCTGCTCGAACAGTCGCAGGCCTGGGAGCGCGAGCTCACGCCGCTGCTGCGCAACATCAAGGCCTTCACGCCCGACTTCAACAGCCTGCTCACCAACCTCGGGCCGCTAACGAGCGCCTCCAAGAAGGGCCTGCCGCTCGTGCCCTCGACGTTGCACAACACCGTGCCGCTGCTGGAAAACGTCACGCCCGTGCTGCGCAACCTCGATCCGTTCCTGCAGTTCGCCGGCGACTACATCCCCGAGATCCAGTCGTTCTTCGCGAACCTCACCGCCGTTACCCAGGCGCACGACAAAAACGCCGACTTCGGAACCAGCGGTCCGATCCAGCACTACCTGCGCGCCCTCGTCTCCGTCGGACCCGAAGCGCTAGCCGTCTACAACCAGCGCATCGGTACCAATCGCGCCAACCCCTACTTCCAATCCGGGGGACTGAACCTACTCGGCAGCGGGGGCCTGCAATCCTTCAGCACCGCCAACTGCGCCAACTCCGCGCCCATCGTCGAAGGGCCCGCCAACGCGGCGGTCTCCGAAACGCTGATCAAGCAGCTCACCGGCGAAGTCAAGAACGCCAAAGGCGAAATCGAACACGTGCCACCCGTCGCCAACAAGCCCGAAAGCACCAGCAACGAAGTCGCCGCGCCCCCCTGCACGCAGCAGTCGCCGTTCACCTGGGAAGGCACCACGAGCCAATTCCCGCACGTGACCGCACCCGCGCCATTGAAATAGCCGGGGACGCGCGCGCGAAGAGCGCCGCGCCCTGGCGCCTGCTACCGCACCGCGCCGCGCGGTGCCGACGAGCGCTTCGCATAGGCCGCCACTAGCGCGCGATGATGCCCCAGGTAAGGGAGCAGCGCGAAGTACGCCAGGTCGCCAAGCAAGCGCGGCAATTCTCCCGTCCGGTCCTCCAGCGCCCGCCGATGCAGAATCGCCACGATTCCGCCGACGAGTGCCTCCGAGGTGCCCGACGGCAGATGATCCGGGTTGGCCGAATGAAACCGCCCCTCCTCCAGCAGCGGCGGGAAAATCCGCATCAGCGCACGATGACGCTCATCCGCCGCCGCGCCCGCACTAAGGCACTCCACCAAGATCACCCGCGCACCATCCGGATCCTCCGACAGAGCATCCAACAGCGCCGCCAGACCTAGCCTCACCCGCCCCGGCCACGTCTCGCCCAGCTCGAGGGCCCCGCGCACCCTTCCCTCGACACGCTCCACCAGCTCGTCGAGCGCCCGCAGAAAGCAGTCCTCCTTGTCATCGAAATGCTCTTCGAAGACCGCCGCCGCCACCGCAGCGCTCTGGAGCACCCGCTCCATCGTCGTGCGATCGTAGCCCCGGTAGGAGGCCGTCGCGATCATCGCCTCCAGGATGCGCGCGCGGGGACTCCAGGAGCGGCCTCCGAGCGCAGGGGCCACCGTCAACGGATCCCGTTCGGCGCCGAGGCGGCTGCTGCTGTGCAACATCATTCCTCCCTCCCTGCCGGCGAAGGAGCGGGTGGAGGTCGCGCGAGCGTTCTCGTCAATCCATGACGTACGACGCGTTTTCCAGGCGCTGAATCCCGGACTGTGAGTTACCTCTGAGGCAGATCGTAGACCCACCCCCGGGACGCTGTCAAGGGAAGTACATAAAGATCATGCCGCCAGGTCGCCGCAGTGCGGACGAATGCTTACATAGCACCCGGAACCTGCGTCGCCGATCCCCGTCGGGGAGCCAGCTCCCGTCAGGCAGGCTTCGGTCTCAGCCCGCCGCGTTCAGCCCGGCGCCGCGCTGCGATCCGCTGAGGATCGACTCCGCGGCGACGCTCAGGAAGCGCAGCCGGTAACGACCCACCACGATCTCATCGCCGTCCTCCAGGACGCGCCACTCGACCCGCTCCCCGTTGACGAAGACACCGTTGAGGCTGCGATCATCAAGCACCCGCACGCCGTCCGGCTGGCGCACCAGCAGCGCGTGGCGCCGCGAGACCGTCGGATCGTCGAAGCGCACATCCGCCGCGAGGCTGCGACCCACGCGCGTCCACTCGCGGGTCAACGCCACTAACGTCGTCTCGCCGTCCTCCTCATAGAGCAAATACTCGCCGGGTTGCTCGATGTGCGTTCTCGCTTCCGCCACCAGCTCCGCATCGTGCGCGATCGACGCCTCCGGCTCGGGATCCATGTTCTCACGCCCCCAGCGCCCCACGCTGAACAGCGACGCGCGCACGAAGTTGCGCCCACCGCAGCCCGGGCAGTCGCTCAGCGCGTCGCTGGCAGCCAAGGTCAAAACGTAGCCACAGCGCTGGCAGCGAAAAGAACCCGCTCCAGCCATAGTGCCCGAGGTCAGTGACTCCAACATCTCAGCTCCTCTTCTCCTGTTGGGACGCGTCTTCGGAACCCACCTGTCGACGGAACCTCACAGCGATCATAACCAGACTCTCCGCCGCGCGTTTAAAAGGCTCGTAATTTTCACAAGAATCGGCAGCAGGTCTGGGGTTCGTGCACGATCCGGGGCAGGGGAAACCGGCGGGGGTAGCGATAACCTTCTACCCCCTCCGGTTTCGCGCCAAACCGCCCCCAGGCCGGTCTCGGCTGCTCACGCCCCCCCCGCAGGAGATCCTCGCGCGAGGTCGAAAATCTCTCCCGTGAGCCTCTCCGTGCCACTGGCCTCCGACGCCCAGCAGCTCGAGCGCTTCCTGCTGCGTCGCGGCGTCGGTGCGCTTGCCGCCGGGCGCGATCGCTGCGTCGACTGTGGGCGCACGCCGCTCATCGGCGAGCACATCCACCTCTACGGGCGCCACGAAAACGTCGTCTGCGAGCTCTGCCGCCCCCTGCGCCGCGAAGCGCCCGCCACCAGCGAGACCGTGCGCCACACCGAGCGCGGGCAGACCGTGCGCCTCACCGCTCGCGCCGCCTAGCGGCGCAGCGCGCCGCCTCCGGATCCGCCGGTAAACTTCCGCGCGCCGTGGACCCAGTCACCGTCTCGATCCTGATCGACGCCCCGCGCGAGCGGGTCTTCGACTACCTGCTCGATCTCGCCAACCACTCCGAGTTCACCGACCACTACCTGCGCGACTGGCACCTCACACGCGAGAACTCCGTCGGCCTCGGCGCCGGCGCTCGCTTCCGCGTCGCCGCCCCCGGCAACCGCTTCAGCTGGGCCGACGTCACCTTCGCCGAGATCGAGCATCCGCATCGCATCGTCGAGATCGGGCGCGGCGGCAAGGGCAATCGTGTCCGCACCCTCGGCGTCTACGAGCTCTCGCCCGACGCCGGCGGTACCACGCGCGTGCGCTTCACGTTGCAGACCCAGCCCCGCACGCTCTCCGATCGCCTGATGGAGTCCCTCGGAGCCCGCGGCTGGCTCAAGCGCCAGAACAACAAGGCCATGCGCCGCCTGCGCTCGATCATCGAGGACGGCGAGGGACGCGGTACGCGCGTCACGATCGCCGGTGGATAGACTGCCGCCTCGCATGTCCCGCATCCCGTCTCGCGCGTCCCATCCGCAGCCCCGCATGCCCCATCTGCAGCCCCGCGGCGTCCGCCGCCCGCGCAGCCTCGCGCTAAGCGCGCTCGCGCTACTCCTTGTGCTCGTCTTCAGCGCCTGCGGCGAATCGCACACCCGGGTCACCACCGGCACCTACGCCGGCGCCTCCGGCAAGAACGCGCCCTATCTCAACGTTGGCCCGCTCGTCTACGAGGTCCAGATCTCGCGCGAGCTCAACCCCTACAACGTCGAAGACGCCGCCTACCTCAAGGGCGTCCCCGCCGCCCGCAGCCAGCTGCAGCCCGGCGAAGAGTGGTTCGGAGTGTTCATGCAGGTCTACAACAACACCAGCGTTCCGCACCCCCTCGCCACGAACATCACGATCACCGACACCGAAGACAACACCTACTACCCCGTCGCTCTCGCCAGCACCAACTCCTTCGCCTACCGCCCCGAACTGCTCCCCGCGAAGGCCCAGGTTCCCGCGCCGAACACGATCGCCGCCTCCGGACCCACCCAGGGTGCGCTGCTGCTCTACAAGATTAAAGTTATCTCGCTCGACAACCGCCCGCTGACGATCAAGATCATCGACCCGCTGGCGCCCACCCAGACCGCCTCCGCGGAACTCGACGTCTAAGCGCGCGCCCTCCACCAGGCCAGCTCGCAGCTCGCTAAGGGCTCGCCTTCAGGCCCGCTTCGAGCACCTGTCGCGCGACCGGCGCCGCCGTCGCGCCGCCCGCGCCGTCGCGCACCATCAGCACGCCTACCACGATCTTCGGGTGCAGCGCCGGCGCAAACGTCGCAAACCACGCGTCCGTGTTCTGCGGATCGCTCTGTTCGCTGCTGCAGCTCGAAGCGGATTCTTCGCCTTCGGTCGTCCTCGTCTGCTGTTCGGCGTTCGCTTCCGCGCCACTCGAGCCACAGGAGCTCGGGCTGCCGAGTTCCGCCGTGCCCGTCTTGCCGGCCACCACCACGCCCGGAATCGCCGCCGCCGTACCCGTCCCGAAGCGCACCACGTCGACCATCATGCCCCGCACCGTGCGCGCCACCCGCGCGCTGATCGCGCGCGTCGAGACGCCACGCGCGAAGGCGAAGCTCGGCGTCGGTCGGCGCCCGCCGTCGGCGATCGTCGCCGCCACCGTCGCCATCTCCAGCGGACTCGCCTGCACCATGTCCTGGCCGATCGCCGTCGAGCCCACCGCCAGTTCCCCCTCGATCGCCGCCGCCGGCGGGATCGTGCTCTCCGCCGCGCCCACGATTCCCGGCGCCTGGTTGAAACCGAAGCGTTCCGCCGTCGCCACCAGCCGTGTCGCGCCCAGCTTCACGCCGAGCGGGGAAAAGACCGAGTTGCACGACACCGCGAACGCCAGCACGAGGGTGCCGCCGCACGACTCGCCGTTCGCGTTGTGCAGCTGCACCCCGTCCAGCGTCGCCGCCGTCGCATACGGATATGTGCTGTGCGGGCTCGCCACACCCGCCTGCAGCGCGCCGCTGACCGTAATCATCTTGAACGTCGAGCCCGGCGGCTGCAAAGCATCCAGGCCGATCCCCGCGACTCCCAGGATCTGTCCACTCGCCGGTTCCATCGCCACCACGCCGCCGTATTGACCTCCCAGCGCGCTCACCGCCGCGCTCTGCACCGCCGGTGAGATCGTCGTTCGCACCGCCGCCGCCGCGCGCGGCGTAGCGCTCGCAAGCACCCGTTCGCCCGCCAACAGCTCCCCGCCCGGGGTGCCGCGCAGGCGTTCATCATCCGCGAGCTCCAAGCCGCTCAACCCGACGATCGCGTCCGCTTCGATCCCCTGCGCCTCCAGCGTCGCCCGGCGACTCGCCGGGACCGGGCCCACGCTGCCCACCACCGCCTCAGCCGCCTCACCCAGTGGCGAGTTGCGCTGCCCCGCCGCGCTCGCCGCTCCTTGCGCGAGCACCGACCCATCGCGCGCCAGCAGCGCCGCGCGCAACGGCAGGTTCGTGCGCCGGCTCAACCGCTCGCCCGCCCGCAAACCCGGGAACACGAGCGAACGCGACCACGCCACGCGCGGTTCCCCCGCCCCTTCGCCGCTGCCGCCCGCGGCGACGATCGGCAGCCGAAAGCTCTCGCTCAGCGTCCCGAAAAGGCGGCTGCGGATCAGCACCGGCACTACCTCCACGCCAGCCGCCGCTGCACGCGGACGGCCCATCACGCGCGCGCCGCTCGCCGTCGCCAGCATCGCCGCTTCTCGATACGCACCCACGAATTCGCTAGGCGCAATCTCGCGCTGGGCCCCCCGCGCAATCTCGCCATACATCGACGCATAGTCGCCCCGCGCCCACGCCGCCACGAAGCGCGACGCCAACCCCGGCGCCGAGGAGGAGCGCGAGTGCCCCGCGCCCACAATCGCGCCCACCACGAAGGCCACCACCGCGAGCGCGATCATCGGACGCGCCCGCCGCGAGCGGCGGCGAGCGCCGCCAGCGCGCTGTTTCCCACGGGCCGTGCCGTACGGCCTCTCACCGCCGGAGATAGGCGCGGCGCTCATCGACACCCATCTCCAATGCTGGTGCTCACGCTGCGGAACGGTAGAACATGCGTTGTGAGCGACCTCGACTGGTTCATCCTCGCGTTTGCCGCCCTCCTCGCGCTGTTCGGCTTTCGTCAGGGGTTCATCGTCGGCGTGCTCTCCTTCGGCGGGTTCGCGCTCGGCGCCTTCATCGGCACCCGCCTCGGCCCCCTGCTGCTGCCGCAGGGCTCCGCCTCGCCCTACGCGCCCGCCTTCGGACTCGTCGGCGCGCTGCTCGCCGGTGCGATTCTCGCGAGCGGCCTCGAGGGCCTCGGCTGGCGGTTGCGCCGCACCACCGCCACGATTCCCGGCGTCGGTTTGCTCGACGGCGCCCTCGGGGCGCTGCTCAGCGCCGCCGTCGGTCTCGGCATCGTCTGGATCCTCGCCGCCGTCTTCGCGCAGATCCCCGGCAGCACCAAGCAACTGCGCAGCGACATCCAGGGCTCCGTGATCCTGCGCGAGCTCAACGAACTGCTACCGCCCTCCGGTCCGATCCTCGGCGCGCTCGCGCGCCTCGATCCGCTGCCCTCGCTCCCCGGCCCGCTGCCCGACCTGCAGGCGCCGCCCTCACCGCGGATCGCCGCCGACCCCGGCGTGCGCGCCGCCTCACGCAGCGTCGTGCGCGTTCTCGGCACCGCCTGCGGGCTCGCGATCGAGGGCTCCGGCTGGGTCGCACGCGGCGAAGAGGTCATCACCAACGCTCACGTCGTCGCCGGCGAGAGTGACACCACTGTCGAGGTCGAAGGCCGCGCACCCGGCCTCGCCGCGCAGGCGATCGCCTTCGACCCCACCGACGACCTCGCCGTGCTGCGCGTCCCCGGCCTGAGCCTCGCGCCGCTTAGCCTCTTCTCCAACCCCCCGTCCGGCAGCGTCGGCGCCATCCTCGGCTACCCCGAAAACGGCCCCTTCGCCGTTCGTCCCGGACGCATCGGACAGACCGCCACCGTGCTCACCCAGGACGCCTACGGTCACGGTCCCGTCTCGCGGCTGCTCACCCCCCTGCGCGGCATCGTCCGTCCCGGAAACTCCGGTGGGCCACTCGTCGACACCGCCGGTCGCGTGCTCACCACCGTCTTCGCCGGAACCACCGGAAATGGCCCCGCCGGTGGCTACGGCGTCGCCAACTCCACCGTCGCCCACGTACTCGCCGGCGCCCACAGTCCCGTCGGCACCGGTCCCTGCGACGGGGCCTGAGATGAGGCTTGCGACGTGGGGCCGCTAGTCTCTGCTCCGATGTCCAAGACCCTCGTGATCGCCGAGAAGCCCTCCGTCGGGCGCGATCTCGCGCGCGTGCTCCCCGGAACCTTCAAGAAGGAAGAGGGTTGGCTGGAAGCTGAGGAGTACATCATTACCTGGGCCGTCGGCCATCTCGTGCAGCTCGCCGAACCCGACGAATACGATCCCAAGTTCAAGCGCTGGAAGATGGAGGATCTGCCGATCGTTCCCGATCGCTTCAAGCTCGTCGTCCGCGACGAGCGCTCGCGCAAGCAGATGTCTGTCGTCGCCAAGCAGCTCACGCGCGAGGACGTCGGCGATGTCGTCAACGCCTGCGACGCCGGGCGCGAGGGCGAGCTGATCTTCGCCTACATCTACGAGAAGGCCGGCGCCGATAAGCCCGTGCGGCGCCTCTGGCTGAACTCGATGACCAACGCCGCCATGAAAGAGGCCTTCGCTTCCCTGCGGCCCGCGGAGGAGATGGCGCTGCTCGAGCAGGCCGCCCGCTCGCGCTCAGAGGCCGACTGGATCGTCGGCATGAACGCCACCCGCGCCGCCACCATTCGTCTGCGTACCTCCTTCGACGGAGCCGTCTCGCTCGGACGCGTGCAGACGCCCACGCTTGCGATCGTCGCCCGCCGCGAGGAGGAGATCCGCGCCTTCCAGCCCGAGCCCTACTGGCTCGTCGACGCTACCTTTGCCGCGCCGCCGCTCGCCGGCGAGAACGGTGGGGGAGGACAGCGGCGAGCGCGTCTACGTCGGGCGTTTCCACGCCGGCGCCAAGCCGCGGATCGCCACTGCCGAGGAAGCCACCGCGATCGTCGAGGCCTGTGAGGGCAAGCAGGGCACCGTCACCAAGCTCGAGAAGAAAGAGCAGCGCGAGCGCGCCCCGATGCTCTATGACCTCACCACCCTGCAGCGCGACGGCAACACCCGCTTCGGGTTCTCCGCGCGACGCACCCTCGCCGCCGCCCAGCGTCTCTACGAGGAGCACAAGGCGCTCACCTACCCGCGTACCAGCTCCCGCTATCTCACCACCGACATGATCCCCGAGATCAAGCCCACCGCCGAGGTCGTCGGCGCCCAGAGCGAGTACACCAAGGCCGCCGCCTACGTCACCGCGCTGAAGGAGCTCCCGCTCGAGCGCGTCGTCAACAACGAGAAGGTCTCCGACCACCACGCCATCATCCCCACCCAGGGCGAGCACAAAGTCGACCGCATGGGCGACGATGACAAACGCATCTACGACCTCGTCACCCGTCGCTTCCTCGCCGTCTTCCACCCCGAGGCCGTGTTTGAGAACACCCGCGTCGAGACCACCGTGCGCGCCGGCGAGTCCGCGCGCTCGGGCAAGTTCGTCTTCCGCACCCGCGGCAAGCTGCTGATCGTCCCCGGATGGCGCGGCGTCTACGGCGAGACCCCCGCCGATGCCGTCGATCGCGGCGACGAGGACGAGGGTCTCGACCAGCAGCTCCCGCGCCTGATCCCCGAGGAGTCCGTCGACGTCCGCGAGATTAAGAGCCTCAGCAAGGAAACTAAGCCGCCCCGGCGCTACTCCGACGCCTCCTTGCTAGGTGCTATGGAGACGGCCGGCAAGCTTGTTGACGACGACGAGCTGCGCGAGGCCATGAAGGAGTCCGGCATCGGCACGCCCGCCACGCGCGCCGCGATTATCGAGCGTCTGATCACCGTCGGCTACATCGAGCGCGACGGACGCTCGCTGATGGCCACCGAGAAGGGGCTCAACGTCGTCCGCCTGCTCGGCAAGCATCCGCTCACCTCGCCCGAACTCACCGGCGACTGGGAGCGGCGGCTGGATCGCATCGAGCGCGGCGACGACGCCCGTGAGGTCTTCATGGGCGACATCGCCGGCTTCGCTCGCGAGACCGTGAAAATGCTCGACGAGACCCTCAAAGACGTCCGCATCCCCAAAGCCACGCTCGGTCCCTGCCCCGTCTGCGGGCACGAAATCGTCGAAAATCGCAAGGGCTACTCCTGCTGGTCGCGCACCGACCCCGGCTGCGGTTTCGTCATCTGGAAGGCCAAAGCCGGCAAGCAATTGCCCGCCGCGATCGCGCGCGAGTTGATCAAGACCGGCTACACCCAGCGTCCCGTCACCGGCTTCCGCGGGCGCTCCGGGCGCAGCTTTCGCGCCCACCTCGCCCTCCAGCAGACCGAGGAGGGCCGCTGGCGCGTCGAATTCAACGAGAACTGGGCCAAGGACGGCGCCAAGCCGCCCGACCACGAGACCGCCCCCGCGGCGGTCGAGGCCGTTGGCGCGCCGGCCGAGGGTGCGCTCGAGGCTGTCGAGGACGAGCGCGTCGCCGCGCACTCCGCCGCGTAGCGCGTTCGATCGCCTGGCACTGCATCTCCTGTCCTGCTTCGTCGCGTAGTCGAGTTAGCTCGCCGGTGACCCCGCCGCGCGTGTGTGCGCCCGCGCGCGCGAAACGTCGGGGGCGTGCGCGAGGATGGTCCCAATGCCAATCCTGCTGATCACCGGACCTGCCAACACCGGCAAGGCCCGCGCCATGCTCGACCTCGTGCGCGCGCACCACGCGCGCGGCGAGCGACCGCTGCTGGTCCTTCCGACGCGCACCGACACCGAGCGCTTTGCGAACGAGCTGACCGCCTCCGGACTGATCCCCGGCGTTCGCGTCGAGCGTTTCGACGGTCTCATCGCCGAGGTCATACGCCGCGCCGGTGGCGCGCCGCCGGCGCTTGGAGCACTGGCCCGCGAACGGGTGCTCGCCCACGTCTCCGGGCGCCCCACGCGCGGGCTCACGCGGGCGCTAGGCGCCTTCGTCGCGGAGCTCGAGGTCGAGCGCATCGACGTCCCTCAACTGCGCGCCGCGCTCGAGGCATGGGGCACCGCCGATCCGACGCAGCTCACGCGCGCGCGGCGGCTCGCCGATCTCTACGAAGGCTATCGGCACGTACTCGCGCGGCTCGGGCGCAGCGACCCCGAGCAGCGCGCGACTCACGCGCTCGACGCGCTGCGACGCAACCCCGCCCGCTGGGGCGCGAGGCCCGTGCTGCTCTACGGCTTCGACGACTTCACGCGACTGCAGCTCGACGCGATCGAGACGCTCGGAACCATCGTCGGTGCGCGCGTCGCGGTCTCGCTGACCTTCGAGCGCGGTCGCGACGCCTTCGCCGGGCGCGCCCACATCTTCCAGACGCTCGCCACGCTCGCCGCCGAGCAGCGCGAGCTGCCGCCGCGGGCCGAGTACTACGCACCGTCCGCGCGCGCGGCCCTGCACCATCTCGAGCGTCACATATTCGAGCCCCGCCGCGCGCGCGCGCGTAGTGCCGGGGAGGCCGTGCGGCTCCTGGAGGGTGGGGGGGAACGGGCCGAGCTCGAGCTCGTCGCCGAGGAGATTCGCGGACTCCTGCAGCGCGGAATGCCCGCCCGCGAGATCGCGCTCGCGCACCGCACCCCCGGCGCGATCGCCGAGCTGCTCGCGGAGATCTTCTCCGCGCACGCGATTCCCTACGCGCTTGACCGGCGCATCCGCTTCGCCGACACCGCGCTCGGCGGCGCGCTACTCGGTGCGCTCATCGCGGCCTGCGAGACCGACGGCGCTCTCGAGCCGCTTCTGAAATGGCTGCGCGCCCCCGGCGTGCTCCCCGAGCCCGAGCTCGCCGACGAGCTCGAGGCCCACGCGCGGCGAGCCGGGATCGCGACCGCCGCCGGTGCGCTCGCGCTATGGGAGGCTTCAGGCTGGCCCCCGCAGCCGCTGACGCCGCTATGGGAGTTGCGGGAAGCCGCCGTCGGCACGCGTGCCGCGAGCGATCCGCGCGAGGGCCTTCTCGTGTGCGCCGCACGCGAGCTCGAGCGGCTCGCTGCTGCCGCCGCCGCGCCCGGGGCGCTCCCACCGCGCGAGGAGCACGCCCTACAGGCCGCACGCCGCGCGCTCGAGGATCTGCGCGAGCTCGCGCAGATCGACCTCGGCTCGCCCGCGCCCCAGTCTCCCCGCGAGGACGTCACCGCGTTGATCGCGACGCTGCGCGGTCTAGAGCTCGTTTTAGCGGCTCGCGACGCGCGCACATCGTCATTGGATGCTCCTGGGGAAGCGGTCGCGGTCCTCGACCCGCTCGCCCTGCGCGCACGGCGCGTGCGCGTGCTGTTCCTCTGCGGGCTGCAAGAAGGAGTCTTTCCCGCGCCCGCGCGCGCCGAGCCGGTGCTCTCTGAGGAAGAGCGCCGCCGGCTCGTGGAGAGCTCCGGCCTGCTCGCGCTCGCCGGCGGCGCCCGCAGCGCCGAGGCCCTGCTCGCCGAGCGCTACCTCTTCTATGCCGCGATCTCCCGTCCCGAGGAGCTGCTCGTGCTGAGCTGGCACACCGCCGACGACGACGGTCTCGCGCGCTCGCCCTCGCTGTTCATAGATGACGTCCGCGATCTCTTCAGTTGCGATCTGCACGGAGCCCGCAGTCGTCGCGCGCTCGGCGAGCTGGCGGGCGGGGAGGGGGGAGGCGAAGCTCGTGCGCCCGGATCGCAACCGCGCGAGATTGCGCGGCTACGCGATGAGCGCGTCCTCGCCGATCTGCGCGAGCGGCGACTGTGGTCCGCCTCCGCGCTCGAAGCCTGGGCCGGCTGCCCCGCCCGGTGGTTCGCCGAGCGCCTGCTGCGCGCGCGCGATCTCGAGCCCGAGCCCGAGCCGCTCGCGCGTGGCGCACTCGCGCACGCCGCGCTGCGCGATGTGCTCGACGGTCTGCGTCGCGAGACCGGCTCCGCCCGTCTGCGCCCCGAGACACTCGCGTGTGCACGCCGGCTGCTGCGCGCGGCGCTCAGCGAGCGCGAGCGCGAACACCCGCTCTCCGTCGCGCCCGAGCGCGTGCCCGGCGTGCGGCGGCGGCTGCAGCTCGATCTCGAACGCTATCTCGAGCACGCCGCCGAGCACGAGAGTCCCCTCGAGCCAACCCACCTGGAGCTCTCCTTCGGTTTCGAGGAGCAGGAGCGCGGCCTGCCCGCACTCGATCTGGGCGATGGTATCCAGGTGCGCGGTCGCATCGACCGCGTCGACGTCGATCCCGGCGGTGGCGGGGCGGTGGTCTACGACTACAAGAGCTCACGCGCGCCCGACGCCGCTCGGTGGGGGCGGGAACGCAGCTTCCAGGTCGCGCTGTACATGCGCGCCGCCGCCAATCTGCCTGCGACACACATCGCGGGGGGCTTCTACCAGCCGCTCTCCGGCCGCGATCTGCGCGCGCGCGGTGCGCTCGAGCAGGACAGCGGGTTCGAGCTCGTCTGTGTGCGCGGCGACACGCGCGAGCGCACCGAGCTGCAGGAGCTCGTTGAGCAGGCCGTCACCGCCGCCCGCGAGGCCGCCGCGCAGGCACGCGCGGGCGCACTGGAGGCACGGCCGCGCACCTGCGGGTTCGGGGACCGCGGGTGCATGTATCCCACGATCTGCCGCTGCGAGCGATGAAGGCCGCGCATGCGCCCCAGCCCGGGCAGGCCACGCTGTTCGGCTCGGACCCGCCGTGCGAAGGGGACCGGCCGCGTGGAGGGGACCGGCCGCGTGGAGGGGACCGGCCGTTCCCGGCGGCTCACGCGGCTCCCGCGCCGACCGGCGAGCAAGAGCGGGCCGCCGCTCGGCGCTCTGGCCCGCTGCTGCTGGCCGCGGGCGCCGGCAGCGGCAAGACCTCGGTGCTCGTCGAACGTTTCGTGCGCGCCGTGCGCGAGGACGGCATCGCCCCGGCGCGGATCCTCGCGATCACGTTCACCGAGCGCGCCGCCGGCGAGCTGCGTGCACGGGTGCGCGCACGTCTGCTGGAGCTCGGGGAGCGCGAGGCCGCGCGCGACACCGAGGGCGCGCCGATCGGAACCTTTCACGGCTTCTGCGCCCGCCTGCTGCGTGTCCATGCCCTGCTCGCCGAGCTCGATCCCGACTTCGCAATCCTCGATCACGCCGCCGCGGTACGCCTCGAAGCACTCGCATTCCGCCGCGCGCTCGCGACGCTGGTAAGCGAGGAGCGCGATGAGAGCGAGCACGCCGACGCCGTCGATCTCCGTCGCCGCCTACGGAGCCGATCGACTGCGCGCGATGCTGCTCGGGCTCTACGCCGAGCAGCGCAGCCGCGGGATCGACGCACCGACGCTGCCGCTCACCGCGCTCGCCACAGACGCCCATCAAGCTTCCGAGACCGCAGCGCACGATCGCCGTGCGCTGCGCGCCTGCGCGCTCCTCGACGAGACGCTGCGCAGCTTCGCGCAGCACTACGCCGAGCTCAAGCGCGCGCGCGGCGCACTCGACTTCGACGATCTCGAGCTTCGTGCGCGCACACTGCTGCAAGAGCACGACGGCGTCCGCGCAGCGTGGTCGGAACGCCTCGAGCTGATGATGGTCGACGAGTTCCAGGACACCAACCGCCGCCAACTCGCGCTGCTCGAGCTACTCGATCGCGGCAACTTGTTCACCGTCGGCGACGAGCTGCAATCGATTTACGGCTTCCGCTATGCCGAAGTTGAGATTTTCCGCGAGCGGCGCGCCGCGCTCGACGCGCAGGGTGCTGCGCTCGCGCTGACTGAAAACTTCCGTGCCCGCCCGCCGCTGATCGCGGCCGTCAATGCCGTCTTCGCGGCGCGCTTTGGCGAGACCTACACGCCACTGCTCGCCGCCCGCGAGGATTCCGATCGCGGCGAGCCCGCGGTCGAGTTGCTGCTGACCGATCGCCGTGGCTGGACCGAGTCGCCGCACGCACGCGCGCTCGCCGGGGAGCTACCGCCCGCGCCGCTCTGGCGGCAGGCCGAGGCGCGCCTGCTGGCTCAACGCATCGCCGAGCTGGTGCAAGCCGGCGAGGCCGCTGCCGGCGAGGTCGTCGTCCTGTTGCGCGCGGCCGGTGACCTCGCGGTATACGAGCGCGCACTGCAGGAGTGCGGCCTGCGGACCCTCGCCGCCGTCGGCAGCTTCTGGGGCCAGCAGCAGGTCGGCGACCTGCTGGCGTGGCTGCGCGCGCTGGCCAACCCGCTGGATGAGGTCGCGCTCTACTCGACCCTCGCCTCACCGCTGGTGGGGCTCTCCAGCGACGGACTCGCGCTGCTTGCCCTGCGCGCGCGCGGTGAGCGAGCCAACGTGTGGGCGATACTCAAAGTGGCCGACGAGAAGCTCTACGCGCAGCTTTCCCCAGCCGACCGCGAGCGTCTGCGGCACTTCGTGGCGATCTTCGCGCGCGAGCGCCGCCTCGGCGCGAGGCACGGAGTCGCCGAGCTGCTGCTGCGCGCGATCGCGGCTTGCGATTACGAACGGCACGTGCTCACGCTGGATTGGGCCGAGCGGCGGCTCGCGAACATCCACAAGCTCCTGCGCTTAGCCCGACGCTTCGAGGCGGCCGAGGGTCGCAGTCTGCGCGGCTTCCTCGACCACGTCGCGCACCGCGGCACGTTCGCCCAGGGGGCCGAGCCGGAGGCGCCGACCGGTGGCGCGGAGCCCGACGCGGTGCGCCTGATGACGATTCATGCCGCCAAGGGTCTCGAGTTTCCCGTTGTGTGCGTCGCCGACCTCGGCCGCACCGCTCAGGGACTCACGCCCGATCTGCTCGTCGACGGGGACCGCGTCGGCCTGCGACTCGCAAGCCTCGACGGCTCGCAATCGCTCGCCTGCCTGCACTACGAGGAGCTCTGCGCCGAGCGTCGTCTGGCAGAAGCGGCCGAGGAGGAGCGGATCGTGTACGTCGCGATGACCCGCGCCCGCGAGCGCCTGCTGCTGAGCGGAGCGGTCGACTTCGCAAACTGGCCCGCCGCGCGAGCCGGGGGAGCACCGATCGCGTGGCTCGCGCCGGCACTCGCTGCGGAGGTGCCCGCAAGCGCCCTCACGCTCGAGCGGGCCGTGCTCGACATGACGATCGGCGTGTATGAGGAGCAGGCGGAGGTCGTGCACGCCGATACCCGTGGCGGGCCGCGCATGCGTTGCTGGCTGAATGCGCCGCAGACTGTCGGAGACGTTCTGTGCCTCGCGCGCTCGCGACCCGTGGGTGCCAACCCGGGCGCGGCGGGCGCGGCTATGCTCGTCGAATGAGGCCAAGACCCCCGGCGGAGATCCCACCGGGACGCCTAGCGGCCGATCTAGCATCGGCCGGCCGAGAGGGAGACGGCGCGCGGGAGACAGTCTCGGATGCGTCGCTGTTCGCGCGTGCGCGCGACCACGACGATGCACGCGCGCGAGAGCAGTTGATCGAGCGCTATCTGCCACTCGCCCGCAGGCTCGCACGTCGCTACCAGCGCGCCGAGGAGCCACTTGAGGATCTCGTGCAGGTGGCCTGCCTCGGGCTGATCAAGGCCATCGATCGCTTCGATACCGGGCGCGAGGTCGTGTTCTCCAGCTACGCCGTGCCGACGATCCTCGGTGAGCTCAAGCGCCATTTTCGCGACCGCACCTGGTCGGTGCGCGTCCCGCGCGACCTGCAGGAGCTCGCGCTGAAGGTCGACCGCGCCGTCACGCAGCTATCGGTCGGCAAGCATCGCTCCCCATCGGTCGGTGAGATCGCGCAGGCGGTCGGGGCCTCCGAGGAGCAGGTGCTCGAGGCGCTCGAGGCCGCCGGGGCCTATCGCGCGGGCTCCCTCGACGCGCCCCGCGTCGTGCAGGGTGCGCCCGACGGCGAAAGCCTCGCCGATACCCTCGGCGAGGAGGAGAGCGGCTTCCGGCACGCCGAGGAGCGCGCCACGCTGGAGCCGTTGCTCGCACGGATCTCCGCTCGCGAGCGGCTCGTGCTCGAGCTGCGCTTCGGTCAGGATCTCCACGCAGGCCGAGATCGGCGAGCGCATCGGTGTCTCCCAGATGCAGGTCTCGCGGCTCATCCGCCAGGCGCTCGCGCGGCTGCGCGGCGGCCTCGATGGCGACGGGGCCATCGACGCGAGCCCCTGAGCCGCGCCGCGCGAGAGGCTCCGCCCAGGGGTTGACATCGTCGACGCAGCGGTCACACTGTGCCGATGCCCCGCTCCATGTGGAAAGGCACGCTCAACTTCGGACTGGTCAGCGTGCCCGTCAAGCTGTACAGCGCCGCCGTCCACAAGAACGTCACCTTCCACCAGCTGCACGCCCGAGACCACGCACGCATCGTCCAGCGGCGGTTCTGCTCGGCTGAGGGCGAGGAGGTCGAGTACAGCGAAATCGTCAAGGGCTACGAGCTCGCGCCCGGCCGCTACGTCGTCGTCGAGCCCGAGGAGTTCGCCGCGCTTGAGCCCGCCTTCACACGCACGATCGAGATCGAGGACTTCGTGCAGCTCGAGGAGATCGACGCGATCTACTTCGATCGCCCCTACTTCGTCGTTCCCAGCAAGGGCGGCGCGCGCTCCTACCGGCTGCTACTGGAGGCGATGCGCGAAACCAGCAAGGTCGCGATCGGCCGCATCGTCCTGCGCTCGCGCGAGCAACTCGTCGCGATCCGCCCACGCGAGGACGCGCTGATGATGGTCACGATGAACTTCGGCGAGGAAATCCAACAGACCTCGAGCTTCTACGAGCTCGAAGAGGCCGAGGTCGAGGTCAGCGAGCACGAGCTCGAGATGGCCCGCCGGCTCGTCGACTCCGTCTCGCGGCCGTTCGACATCGCCAACTACCACGACACCTATCGCGAAGCGCTCATGGATCTGATCGACCGCAAGGCCAACGGCGAGGAGATCGTGCTCGAGCCCGCCGCCAAAGACGAGCACCTGCAAGCGCCCGATCTGATGAGCGCGCTGGAGGCCAGCCTCGAACAGGTTCGCGCTCGCGGCGGCCAGGAGGCAAAGCCCGCCCCGCGCAAGCGACCCGCTGCCCCGGGGAACGGCCGCAGCGCGCCGGCCAAAGCGAAAGGCTCCACGGCCAACGGCAAGAGCACCCCCGCGAACGGCAAAGCCAAACCCGCCAAAGCCGCCCGCAAGCCGGCCAAGCGCAGCTAGAAACGAAGCTCCAGCACGAGCTCCTCGTGGCGGCCGTCCGCGGCGGCCTCCACGCGCAAGGAGTCCGTCATGCGCTCGAGCACATTGCCCACGCCCGGCAGCACCGCCTCATGCACCAGCTCGGTGGCCGCCTGCGGCGGTAGCTCCCCAACTCGCAGCTCAAAACCGCCCGCCTGCGCGCTGAGCGCAAAGGAGACGTGGCCGTCGCTGGAGTGATCGGGGGCGTGTGCGCTGAGCGCGTCACAGATCAGCATCGCGTCGTCGAGACGGTCCATCGGACAGTTCGCGCGGGCCAGCACCATCGAGACAACCCGGCAGAGCACCGGGCCAACCAACGGTCCCTTGGCCAAGCGCAACGAAGCCGTGCCCCGGTAGGGCTCCTCCTCCAGGTCAAACTGAGCGTCGCTCACGGCCGGCGGCTGCTCACGAGGGCAGGGAAGGGTCGGCGGCCGTGGAAGACGCGCCGGAGTCATCGTAGTGGTGGGGGGCGTCGAAGAGCGAGAAAGTCATCCGCACCTCGGTGTGCTCCTCCTCGTCGCGACCAAGCTGGACGTTCTCGGCCAGCGAGGCGATCAGCGGCAGCCCGAGCCCGAGCCCCGGGCTGTCCGGGCGGGGGCCGATACCCTCGCCTTTGTCGCGCACGACGACCGTGAGCTCTTCGCCGAGGAGCGTCGCCTGCACCTCCATCGGCCCCTCCTGACCATCCGGATAGGCATGGACGACGACATTCGTGCACGCCTCCGTGATCGCCAGACGAATGTCCGAGAGTATCTGGCTATCCAGCTCGTAGGCCTCTCCCAACGCGCCGAAGGCGTGTCTTACGATCGCGATGTTCTCGGCGCGTGCGGGAAGCGCCAGTTGCATATCGGGGGTCATTGCGGCAGCATCTCCCAACGATCTGTGGGGAAGCGGGGTTTCGTCTTGGGAGATGGTGCCCTGCGAGAGCGGTTTTCACACATCGAGCAACACCTGGGCCGTCACGGCGCGCACCCATTTCGTTCGGCATTCGCGGTCGCCCTGTCAACGTGGAGCATACGCGAGAGCGCTCCTCGACACACCCCCGTCGGTCGCGGTTTTTGCCCGCGGTCCGATGCTACGCTTTCAGGCTCCGCCTCAGGTGCCCTCCACCGCCTGCATGGGACGTCCCGCCCATGCGGGAGGCACCGCCCTCCCGGGAGCACTGTCATGACCGATCACACCAAGCAGCCGCCAAGGGCCGTCGGGCTCTACGACCCTCGCTTCGAGCACGACGCCTGCGGCGTCGGCATGGTCGCGCGCCTGGACAATCGGCCCACGCACGAGGTGGTCGCACTGGCGATCGGCGCGCTCGAGAACCTCGAGCACCGCGGCGCCTCCGGCGCGGATCCCACCACGGGCGACGGCGCCGGCATCCTGATGCAGATGCCCCACGAGCTGCTGCGTGCGGTCGTCGACTTCGAGCTGCCCGAGCCCGGACGCTATGGGGTGCTGATGTGCTTCCTGCCACTCGAGGAGGCGCCGCGCAAGCGCCTCATGGAGCAGCTCGAGCAGACCGTCCTTGAGGAGGGCCAGCAGCTGTTGGGCTGGCGCGAGGTACCAGTGGACGTAGAGCACGTCGGGCGCACCGCCGGCGCCTGTCGCCCGGCTGTGCTGCAGCTGTTCGTCGGGACGTCCGCGGGCGCGGCATTCGATCAGGACGCCTTCGAGCGCAAGCTCTATGTGATCCGCCGTCGCTGCGAGCTGAACGCGGTCGAGGACGGCCTCTACGTCGCCTCGAGCTCCTCGCGCACGATCAACTACAAGGGCATGCTGGTCAGCTTCCAGCTCGGCGGCTTCTATCCCGACCTGCGCGACGAGCGCTGCCAGAGCGCGATGGCGCTCGTGCACTCGCGCTTCTCCACCAACACCTTTCCCAGCTGGGAGCTCGCGCATCCCTATCGCGTGATCTGCCACAACGGCGAGATCAACACCGTGCGGGGCAACATCAACTGGATGCGCGCGCGAGAGAGTGAGCTCGAGAGCGAGCTCTTCGGCGCCGACCTGCCAAAGATCCTGCCCGTCGCCAAGCTCGGCGACTCTGACTCCGCGACCTTCGACAAGGTGCTCGAGCTGCTGATGCTCGCCGGCCGCTCGCTGCCGCACGCCGCGATGATGATGATTCCCGAGGCCTACCGCGACCGCGAAGATCTGCCCGAGGAGCTAAAGGCTTTCTATGCCTTCCACGCCTGTCTGATGGAGCCCTGGGATGGTCCCGCTTCGGTCGCGTTCACCGACGGTCGCGTCGTCGGAGCGACGCTCGACCGCAACGGCCTGCGCCCCGGGCGCTGGGTGGAGACCATCGATGGGATGGTCGTCTTGGGGTCCGAGTCCGGGCTACTCGAGCTGCCCCCCGAGCGCGTCCGGCGCCTAGGGCGCCTGCAGCCCGGCAAGCTGTTTCTGATCGACCTCGAGCGCGGCTGCATCGTCGAGGATGGCGAGGTCAAGCGCGCGATCTCCACGCGCCAGCCCTACGGGGCGTGGATCGCGCGCAACTCGGTGCACTTCGATGACCTGCCGCCCTCCGACCAGGTCACGATCTCCGACCAGCCGCTGCACTCGCGCCAGCGCGCCTTCGGCTACAGCCAGGAGGATCTGCGCGTACTGATCACGCCGATGGCGCGCGACGCGCAGGAGCCGATCGGCTCGATGGGCAACGACGTCTCGCTTGCGGTGCTCTCCGACCAGGCGCCGCCCCTGTTCTCCTACTTCAAGCAGCTCTTCGCGCAGGTCACCAACCCGCCGATCGACCCGATCCGCGAGGAGATTGTGATGAGCCTCGCGACGACTCTCGGAACCGAGCGCAACCTGTTCGCCGAGACACCCGAGCACGCCCACAAGCTCGTGCTCCGACATCCGATCCTGCTCAACAAAGAGCTCGAGACGCTGCGCCATATCGCGCACGACGTGTTCGCCTCGCGCACGATCGACATCACCTGGCCCGTCGCCGAGGGTGCCGCCGGCATGGAGCAGGCGCTGCAACGCGTCTGCGCCGAGGCGCAGGACGCGATCGCCGCCCATGTGAACATCATCATCCTCTCCGATCGCTTCATCGGCCCGCGCCGCGCGCCGATCCCCTCGCTGCTGGCGGTCGCCTCCGTGCACCACCACCTCGTGCGCGAAGGTACACGCCTACGCGCCGGGATCGTGCTGGAGTCCGGCGAGCCGCGCGAGGTCCACCATTTCGCGACGCTGATCGGCTACGGCGCGAGCGCGATCAACCCCTACCTAATGCTGGAGACGCTCGACGAGCTTGTCTTCAAGGGCCTAATCCCGCACGCGAACGGCGGCGCGCCCGCGAACGGCGGCCCGACGCCCGCTGCGCTCACCCCCGCGCAGGCCGCCCAGAACGTCGTCAAAGCCATCGACAAAGGCCTCCTGAAGGCCATCTCCAAGATGGGGATCTCGACGATCCAGTCCTACCGCGGCGCGCAGATCTTCGAGGCCGTCGGGCTCGGACGCGAGCTGATCGACCGGCACTTCACCGGCACCGCCTCGCGCATCGGCGGCGTGGGGCTCGCCGAGCTCGCGCGCGAGGCCCTCGAGCGTCACGAGCGTGCCTGGCCGGTGCCCCACGACGATCTGCTGCCCGTCGGCGGCGTCTACGCGTGGCGCCGCGACGGCGAGCACCACATCTGGAATCCCGAGACGATCGCGCTCGTGCAGCAGGCCGTGCGCGCTCCCGGCGGCGAGCTAGTCGGCGCCGCCCTCGCCGGCGAGCGCGACGCGCACGAGTCCGTGCGCGAGAGCCCCGCCTACGCGACCTATCGCGAATACGCCGAGAAGGTCAACGAGGACGCCGCGCGTCGTGCCACGCTGCGCGGGCTGCTGCGGTTCGCGGCCGGCCGCACCGCGATCCCGATTGAGGAGGTCGAGCCCGCGAAGGAGATTGTGCGGCGTTTCTGCACCGGCGCGATGAGTCTCGGGTCGATCTCGCGCGAGGCCCACGAGACGCTCGCGATCGCGATGAACCGTCTCGGTGGGCGCTCCAACACCGGCGAGGGCGGCGAGGATCCCGCGCGCTTCCGGCCCGATCCCAACGGCGACCGCCGGCGCTCGGCGATCAAGCAAGTCGCCTCCGGCCGTTTCGGGGTGACGATCAACTACCTCGTCAACGCCGACGAGCTGCAGATCAAGATGGCCCAGGGTGCCAAGCCGGGGGAGGGTGGCCAGCTTCCGGGCGGCAAGGTCGACGAGTACATCGGCTCGATCCGCCACACCACTCCCGGCGTCGGCTTGATCTCACCGCCGCCGCACCACGACATCTACTCGATCGAGGATCTCAAGCAGCTGATCTACGACCTGCGCTGCTCCAATCCGCAGGCCCAGGTATCGGTCAAGCTGGTCGCCGAGGTCGGTGTCGGGACGGTCGCCGCCGGCGTCTCGAAGGCGAACGCCGATCGCGTGCTGATCGCCGGCCACGACGGCGGCACCGGCGCCTCGCCGCTCTCCTCGATCCAGGCCGCCGGCGTGCCCTGGGAGATTGGCCTCGCCGAGACCCAGCAGACATTGCTGCTGAACGAGCTGCGGTCGCGCATAGTGGTGCAGACCGACGGACAGTTGAAGACCGGACGCGACGTCGCGATCGCCGCGCTGCTCGGAGCCGACGAGATGGGATTCTCGACCGGTCCGCTGATTGCCACCGGCTGCATCATGATGCGCGCCTGTCACCTCAACACCTGCCCGGTGGGGATCGCTACGCAAGACCCTGAGCTGCGCAAGCGCTTCCGGGGCACCCCCGAGCACGTTGTGAATTTCTTCTTCTTCGTCGCCGAGGAGGTGCGCGAGATCCTCGCCTCGCTCGGCCTGCGCTCGCTCGACGAGGCGATCGGCCGCGTCGACCTGCTGGAGGCCGGTCCCGCGATCGATCACTGGAAGGCGAGCGGCGTCGACCTCACCCACCTGCTCACCCACGTCGAGCTGCCCGCCGGCGAGCCGCGCCGACGGGTGCAAGCACCGCCGGCGGTGCTCGAGGACGCGCTCGACTGGGAGCTCGTCGAGCGCGCGCAGCCGCTCCTCGCGGCAACCACGCAGGAGACCGGCAACGGTAGCGGCGAGGGTAACCCTCAACCAGAGCTTGACGGACGCCGCGACGGACGCATTCTTCCTCGACGCGCCGAGCAACTTCGCATCGAGCTGCCGATTCGCAACGTCAATCGCTGCGTTGGCGGGATCCTCTCTGGCCAGATCGCCCTCGCCCGGGGCGCCCAGGGTCTGGAGGCCGACTCGATCATCGTTGACTTCGAGGGCACCGCTGGACAGAGCTTTGGCGGCTGGCTGGCGCCCGGCGTCACTTTCACGCTGCGCGGTGATGCCAACGACTACGCCGGCAAGGGTCTCTCCGGAGGTGTGCTTGCGGTGCGACCGCGCGAGGGGATGAACCCGGACTTCGTGGCCGAGCAAAACGTGATCGTCGGCAATACCGTCCTCTACGGTGCGACCTCCGGCCGGGCCTTCTTCCGCGGCCTCGCCGGCGAGCGCTTTGCGGTGCGCAACTCCGGTGCCCGCGCCGTCGTCGAGGGCATCGGGGACCACGGCTGCGAGTACATGACCGGTGGGCGCGTGATCGTGCTCGGTCCGACCGGGCGCAACTTCGCGGCCGGCATGAGTGGTGGGATCGCCTACGTACTCGACGAGCACGGCGAGTTTGCCGCACGCTGCAACATGGGGATGGTCGACTTCGAAGCACTCAGCGGCGCGGACGCGCTCGAGTTGCGCGAGCTGATCGAGGAGCATCGGCAACGCACCGGCTCGCCGGTCGCCACCCGTGTGCTCGACGAGTGGGAGCGGCTGCTCGCGCAGGGAGCCTTCATCAAGGTCATGCCGCGCGATTACAAGCGCGTGCTCGACGAACGCGAGCGCGCCGCCGCGGGCCAGTCCGAAGCGATGGCGGCCGTCTGATGGGCAAAATCGGCGGCTTCCTGCAGATCGAGCGCCACGGCATCCGCTACCGCGATCCGCAGGAGCGCGCGCAGGATTACCACGAGTTCATCATGCCCCGGCCCGTGCCCGAGCTGCGCGAACAGGGCGCGCGTTGCATGGACTGCGGCGTGCCGTTCTGTCACAACGGCTGCCCGCTCGGGAACCTGATTCCCGACTGGAACGACCTCGTCTACCGCGACCGCTGGCCGGAGGCGATCGCGCAGCTGCACGCCACCAACAACTTCCCCGAGTTCACCGGACGTCTGTGTCCCGCGCCCTGCGAGGCCGCGTGCGTGCTCGAGATCCGCGAGGGCGACGCCGTCACGATCAAACAGATCGAGCACGCGATCATCGACCGCGCGTTCGCCGAAGGCTGGGTGCGCCCCGAGCCGCCCTCGCCCAAGTGCGAGACCGGCCAGGCCGTCGCCGTCGTCGGCTCCGGGCCCGCCGGCATGGCCGCCGCGCAACAGCTGCGACGCGCTGGGCACCGCGTCGTGCTGTTCGAGCGCGACGAGGCCGCCGGCGGTCTGATCCGCTTCGGGGTGCCTGACTTCAAGATCGAGAAGACCGTCGTCGAGCGCCGCGTGCGCCAGCTGGTCGAGGAGGGCGTCGAGCTGCGCTGCGGAGTCGACGTTGGCCGCGACATCACCGTGGCAGAGTTGCACGAGGGCTTTGACGCCGTCGTGCTGGCGACCGGTTCGCGCGTCCCGCGCGACCTGCCGGTGCCCGGGCGCGAGTTGCACGGCGTGCACTTCGCGATGGACTACCTCTATCAGCGCAACCGCTGGGTCGCGCGTGAGCACGGTCCCGAGCCCACCGCCCCGCAGCCCGCGCTCGCCGGGGAGATCACCGCGGCCGGAAAGCACGTGGTCGTGATCGGCGGCGGCGACACCGGCGCGGACTGCGTCGGCAACGCGCTGCGCGAGGGAGCCACCTCGATCGTGCAGCTCGAGCTGCTGCCCGAGCCGCCCGCGCGCCGTCCCGACGATCGCACCCCGTGGCCGCAGTGGCCGCTGAAGTACCGCCTCAGCTACGCGATGGAGGAGGCGCGCGAGCGCGGTGTCGGCGAGCAGGACTACTCCGTCGTCACGACCCGCTTCAGCGGCGACGCGGACGGTAACGTCGCCGCGCTGCACGTCGCCCAGGCCCAAGACACGCCGCCGTTCGCGCCGCAGGAGGGGACCGAGCGCGAGTTGCCCGCGCAGCTCGTGCTGCTCGCGATGGGCTTTCTCGGGCCCGAGCCCGAGCTGCTCGACGGGCTCGGGGTGCAGCGCGACGAGCGCGGAAACGCGAAGGCAATCAGGCCCTACACGACGTCGGTCGACGGGGTCTTCGCCGCCGGCGACGCGCGCCGCGGACAGTCGCTGATCGTGTGGGCGATCAACGAGGGCCGCCAGTGCGCGCGGATCGTCGAGCGCCACCTCGCCGCCAAGCGCCGCGAGCAGAACGGCACACTCTCGGTGGCGCTGCCCGAAGACGGCGCGCTGAGCGGCCACGCCGACGCGGACGAAGGCCCCGAGGGCCCCCCCCTGCACGTCGGACCGGGGATCGGCGTCGAATAGCCATGGCGCTCCCCAAGGTGTGCGTGATCGGCGCGGGCTCCTCGGGCATCGCGGCCGCCAAGGCGCTCGCCGATCGCGGGATCCCGTTCGACTGCTTCGAGAAGTCCGACCGCGTCGGCGGCAACTGGGTGCTGGGCAACCGCAACGGGATGTCCTCGGCGTACTCCACCCTGCACATCAACACCTCGCGCGAGCGCATGGAGTACGCGGACTTTCCAATGCCCGCCGCCTATCCCGACTTCCCGCGTCACGATCAGATCGCGCGTTACTTCAACGACTACGTCGAGCACTTCGGTCTGCGCGAGCACATCGCCTTCGAGACCGGAGTCGAGCACGCCGCCCCGCGCGAGGACGGCATTTGGGAGGTCACGCTCGACCGCGGCGAGACACGTCTCTACGACGCGCTGCTCGTCGCCAACGGCCACCACTGGGATCCGCGCTGGCCCGAGCCGCCGCTGGAGGGCTCCTTCGACGGTGAGCTGATCCACTCCCACCACTACCGCGACCCCAGCCAGCTGGAGGGCAAGCGGGTCGTCGTGATCGGGATGGGCAACTCCGCGATGGACATCGCGGTCGACGCCTCCTACCACGCCGCCGCGACCACGCTGATCGCGCGCAGCGGCGTGCACGTCGTGCCGAAGTACATCCTCGGCAAGCCACTCGACTCCGCGGTGCGCCCCACACGCATCCCCTTCCAGTTGTTGCTGGCCGGGATGCAGGTCGTGCTGCGGCTCACCGTCGGGCCGATGGAGCGCTACGGCCTGCCCAACCCCGAGCACCGCCTCGGGCGAGCGCATCCCACGGTCTCCACACGGATCCTCGACCGCCTCGCGCACGGCGAGATCGAGGTCAAGCGCGGGATCGAGCGGCTTGAAGGCCACGAGGTGCTCTACACCGACGGTACCCGCGCGCCGGCCGATCTGATCGTCTGCTGCACCGGCTACAAGATCCGCTTCCCCTTCTTTGACGAGCGCTTCTTCGCGGCGCCCGAGAACCGGCTGGATCTCTACAAGCGCATGTTCGCGCCCGCGCAAGCCGGTCTATATCTCATCGGCTTCGTACAGCCGTGGGGGGCGATCATGCCGATCGCCGAGCTGCAGGGACGCCTCGTCGGCGACCACCTGCTGGGGGAGTACGCGCTGCCCTCGCCGGGGGAGATGCAGCGCGACATCGCGCGCATGCTGCGACGCCAGCAGCGACGCTACCTCGCCTCCAAGCGTCACACGCTCCAGGTCGACTTCGCCAACTACGCCGTCGAGCTCGAGGACGAGCGCCGCGCGGGTGCGCAGCGGGCCCAGGCGCGCGGCTTCGCGCCCGCAATCGCCGCGCAGGCGCAAGTCGCCGAGCAACCACTGACGGCTCCGGCTTCGTAAAGGCCTCCAAAAAAGGCCCCAGAGCGCGGCGGAAGGGCGCGCGAGCAGGCATCGCGCTGGCAGGCCGCTGGCAGACGGCGGTGAGAGTGCCGGTCCGGTCCTAGACTGGGCTGGTGAGCAGATTCTGCCGTCACAACCGCTTCATCGAGCGCTGCCCGATCTGTCGCGAGACCGTTCCCGGCCTCGCGCCGCCCGAGCGCGCCGGGCGTGCCGGTGCGCGCGCGACGGACGGCTCCGCGGTCGGCGGACGTGCCAATGGTCGCCGCACCACCCCGCGCCGCACGCGCGGAGGCGCGCAGCTACGCGTTCGCCAGGAGCGCCGCGCGCAGGACGACGGCTACCGCAGCGAGCTCGCACCGGGCCTGAAGGCCTCGCAGGATGCCGAGCGTCTCGCGGCGGAGATCGCGTTCGCCGACGGGCGCCTCGTCGCGATCACGATGGCCCCCCCGGACCTCTACGGCGAAATTCGCGAACAGGAGGACCGCGAGCAGGCCGCGTGGATGTGCTTTCTGGCCGCCTACCTCTCGCCACTGGAGGGCGATGACCCATTCGAAGGTGTGCGCCGCGCGCTGCAGGCCGACTGGCGTGCCGGAGAGCTGCCCGACCTCGATCGCATTCCGCTTGGCCCGCGAACCTCGCACGACCCCGCGCGCGGCGATGCAACGCTGCGCGCCTACCTGCAGTGGACACACGCCGGCGGCGCGGAGGTCGAAGGCCAGCACGACGCGTTCGTCGGGGATCCCGCATGGACTGCGCAGCGGCGCTTCGAGCGGCTCTTTGAACGTCTGCGGCTCCCCGGCCTCGCGCGCATGGCGCGCTACGACCTGCTCGTCACGCTCGGGCGGATCGGGATCTACGAGCTGCGCGCCGACTCGCTGCACCTCGCCGGCGCTCGCGCCGGCGAAGGACAGGATCTGACGACCGTCGCCGCCAAGCGCCTGTTCGGGATCGGCGAGCCACTGCATCTCGAGCGCCGCGCGCGAGCTGCTCGCCGAAGCGATGTCCGTGCCGGTCGAGGCGCTCGACCTCGCCTTCGCCAACTGGGGCGTCGGCGAGCGCGCGACCCTCGGCGCGCCCGCGGAGCCGCTTGACCGCCACGCACTCGAGCGCGCCCGCGCCGCACTCGAACTCTGAGCCGAAAAAGTGCCGTCCTATGCGGCTCTTACAGTGCGCATTGCATTTCTCTGCAAATCGCCCTACCGCTCCAGGAGTCGCGATGCCGCTCTGCTTCATCGAACCGCAAGACGCAATCCGCGTGATCGCCGAGTCCGTCGGCCGCGAGGCCCGCAGGCAGCTGGTCGGCGAGGTCGTGCGCGCGTGGGTCGACGACATCCCCGAACAGGAGCTCTCGGTCCACTACGCCAAGGCGATCGCCGACCTCGACGACGACGACCTGCAACTGCTCGCCGCGTGGCACGCGTCGCTCGAGGTCGGTCAGCCGATCGCGAACACCGAATTTCTCCAGGGCGTCTTTCACAGCCTCGGCGAGAACCGCCGCGAGGCGCTCAAGATCGCCGCCGGCTTTCGCGGCGAGGAGGCCTTCCAGGCCGGCGTCGCCGAGGATCAGGCGCTCGACACCGTCCTGCCCTGCCTCTCGCGCGCGCGGGCGAATCGAGCTCGCGAACGAGTGCATCGCGCTGTACATGTGGGACCGCTTAGGCTGCGACAACTGAGGCGCCCTTTCGGGCGTGAGCTAGACTCGGGCTATGTCTGAGTCAGCCGTAGATCCCGCGATCGAGCCGCCCGCAGAGGCGCCGATGCCTGTTGCGACCTCGACGCCGAGCGTCGATGAGGTGATGGAGGCGCTTACGAACGTGATCGATCCGGAGCTCGGTCTCGATTTCGTCGAGCTCGGGCTTGTGTATGGGGTGGAGGTGCAGGGGGGCGATGTGCACATCACGTTCACGCTCACCACACCCGGCTGTCCGATCGGACCGCAGGTGACCGAGCAGATGGAAGAGTTCGTCGGCGAATTGGATGGCGTGGACGTGGTGGAGTGCGAGATGGTCTTCGTGCCGCCGTGGTCCCCCGAGCGCATGAGCGAGGACGCCAAGTTCGCGCTGGGATTCTGAGTGCTATCCGGCGGAAGCTGCGCCGGTCTCACTAACCGCCCGGTTGCACACGGACCGATCCGCGGCCTCGGCCGTCCGCGGCCTGAGTAGCCCGCCCGCAGCAAGCGCTCCGAGAAGAGACAGGAGAGCCCCGATGCCAAGCGCGAGCTGGTAGCCACTCGTCAGAGCGCCCAGGCTCGAGGCGCCGGTGGCGAGCCCGCGAGCATCGTCGCGAAGGAGCTGCCGCCGGGCCGCACTCCCGCGTAGGGCAGCGGTGGCGGCGGTCATCGGCTCGCCTCCCGCAGGATGTACGCAGCCTCCACTACGGCCGAGAGGCGCGCGTCGCTCAGTGGCTTGTGAAGGTCGCGTGTGGTCTGAGGAGGAGCTGGGGGAGAGGAGTTAGGCATCGCAGGCATCCTTTTCGTTAGTACGACGAGCATCGTACCAAAAGGGACGACGATCGTCGTACAATCTAGGTATGGGTCTGCTTCACCCCACCCGCGATGAGCTCGAGATCGCCCGGGTGCTGCACGCGCTCAGCGATCCTCAGCGCCTGTGCATCGTGCGCGGTCTCGCCGGCGATCCCACGCCCCGGCGCTGCGGGTCATTCCACCTGGACGTCACGAAGTCCACACTCACCCACCATTTTCGGGTGCTACGCGAGGCCGGCGTGATCGATCAGCGCGAGGAGGGCACCGCGCGCTTGAACAGCCTGCGCCGCGCGGATCTCAACGCGCGCTTTCCGGGACTGCTCGACGCGGTGCTCGCTGCGGCGCCCGCGCCGGTTGCAGTTGCGGCGCCGCAGTAGTCGCCGGCGGGCGACGGGCGCGCGTGCGCAGCTCGATAATGCGCGGGTGGCATACGACGAAGATCTCGCCAACCGGATCCGCGAGCTTGTACTGGCAGAGAGCGGCGTCAGCGAACGGCGCATGTTCGGCGGCCTGGCCTTCCTGATCGACGGCAACATGAGCGTGAGCGCCAGCGGCCAGGGCGGCATCCTGCTGCGTGTCGATCCAGCCGAAACCGACACGCTGCTCGGCAAGCCCCACGCGCAGCCCTTCCAGATGCGCGGCCGCGTCATGCAAGGGTGGCTGCGGGTCGACGCCGAGGGACTGAAAACCAAACGCCAGCTCGAGCGATGGGTCGCGCGCGGAGTCACCTACGCGCGGTCGCTGCCAAGCAAGCCCTAGTCGCAGCGCTGCCCCGCAGCCGGTCATCTGGAGCAGGCTGCCCGTCGGTAGATTGATGGCGTGCCGGCGGGCTACTCGGACACACCACTCGTGCGCAAGCTCGGTATTAAGTCAGGTCACGCGGTCGCGCTGCTCAGCGCCCCGCCGGGCTGGCGCATCGAAGATCCCCCCGAGGGAGTGCGACCGAGCACGCGCGCCCGCGGGACGTTTGATGTCATCGTCGCCTTCTGCGCCCGACGGGCGCTGCTGGAGCGTCGCCTGCCGGCCCTGATTGCAGCGCTGCGCACCAATGGTGGCCTCTGGGTCGTCTGGCCGCGCAAGGCCGCCGGTCACGAAAGCGATATCAGCGAGAATCTGCTGCGCGAGATTATCCTGCCGACGGGCTTCGTCGATATCAAGGTTGCAGCCCTCGACGAGGATTGGTCGGGCCTGAAGTTCGTCTGGCGCAAGGAGCTGCGTGGGCGTGCCCGGTGAATGGGTCTCACGAAGCTGCGCGCCGAGTTACTGTCTGCGCTACCGGCCCGCCGCGCGTCAGCCCGAGACGGTCGATACCTCGACCAGCCACATCGGCTTTCGCTGCATCATCCGCGACGACAGCCGATAGAACAAGACCGGGTGCTGCTCACGCCGTCTTCGCGACGCCGCCCTTTCGCGCCAGGACCACCAGCTCCGCAAGCTCCGCCGCGATGCTGTCCCCGATCAGCTCGATGTCGTCCAGCGCATCGAGATCGCCAAGCAGCCCGAAGTTCATCTGGCCGTTGTAGGACATGATCGCGATCGCCAGCGCGTGGTGCTGGGGCAGAAATGCCACCGGGTACGCCTCGAGCATCTTGCGGCCCAGAACGTAGAGCGGGAACTGCGGGCCCGGGACGTTCGTCACGATGAGGTTGAACAGGCGCGTGGAGAAGTTCAGGCGCGAGGCCTGCGCCAGGATTGTCGGCGGCGCGAAGTTCTGCACGTTCGCGATCACCTCCGCGCCGAGCGCCTGCTTGGAGTCCTTCAGGCCATCCATCGCGCGTTTGACGAACAGCAACCGCTGCACCGGGTCAGACATGTACACCGGCAGCGGACCGCGCATCACGACGATGCGGTTGCCCATCTGATGGTGCTCATCCTCGGCGCGCACCGAGACCGGGACCAGTGCGCGCAGCTCCACGCCCTCCGTGCGCACGCCCCGCGAGATCAAGAATGTGCGCAGCGCGCCCGCCACGACCGCCAGCACGACGTCGTTGACCGTGCACTCAAACGCCTTCTTGACGAGCTTGAAGTCATCCAGCTGGCTCGCCACGCCGAGGAAGCGACGGTGCGGGCCGATCTCGACGTTCAGCGGCGTCGGCGGCGCCGGGTTCATCGCGGCCCACACGATCTCGCTGACGCCCTCCACCGCCTCGCGCGCGCTTGCCAGTGCGCGATCGGGGTGCGCGAGTGCGTCCACCACGCCGCCCGCCACCGCGACTCCCGCGCGCAGCGCGCCTAACGCGCCCGCGCCGAGGAGCTCCACGGTGCCCGGTTCGCTCTGCGGCTTCCACGGGCGGCCCGAATGGCGGATCGGCGGCGGTTCGGGGGAGAGGTCGAACAGCACCGTCGCCAGGTCGATCCCCGCGATCCCGTCGATCAGCGAGTGGTGCGTCTTGGAGATCAGCGCGAAGCGATCCTCTTGCAGGCCCTCGATCAGCCACATCTCCCACAGCGGCTTGGAGCGGTCCAGCTGCTGGGAGAAGATGCGCGCCGTCAGGCTGTCCAGCTGCTTGCGGTCACCCGGGACCGGCAGCGCCGTGTGACGCACGTGGTACTCCAGATTGAAGCTCGGGTCGTCGATCCACACCGGGCGCCCGTTATCCAGCGCCGTGTGCGTGCTCGCGAGCTTGTGCCGGTAGCGCGGCACCAGGTGCAGGCGCCGGCGGATCTGTTCCAGGAACTCCTCCAGCGTCGGCGGCGGGCCCTCCAGCAGCGTCAGTCCGCCCACGTGCATGTGCGAGTTCGGCCCCTCCTGATGCAGGAAGGACGCGTCCACGGCGGTCAGTCGATCGAGGTGACGCTGGGGCATGGCGCAAAAGGGTACCCGCGCGCGGGCGCCCTGCATAGGCGCGGTGAGCAAAGTTTCGTCTCGCCGCATCTGTTGGGCGGCGCTGGGGACACACAGGGAGGTCTCGCCCCGGCCGCCTACAATTGCTTTGGTGTCCGAGCCCGCTTCCTCCTCCGTGAAGAACACCGTCGAGCAGATCCTGCTCGCCGCTCCGCGCGGGTACTGCGCGGGCGTCGATCGCGCCGTGCAGACCGTCGAACGCGCGCTCGAGCTGCACGGGGCACCCGTGTACGTGCGCAAGGAGATCGTGCACAACAAGCACGTCGTCGGGCAGCTGCGCGAGCGCGGCGCGATCTTCGTCGAGCAGGAGACCGAAGTGCCCGAGGGCGCCGTCACCGTCTTCTCCGCGCACGGCGTCGCGCCCAGCGTGCGCGCCAACGCCGCCGCCCGCAGCCTGCAGACGATCGACGCCACCTGTCCGCTCGTCACCAAGGTTCACGTCGAGGCGCGCCGCTTCGCCGAGCAGGGCTACACGATCGTGCTCGTCGGCCACGACGGCCACGAGGAGGTCGAAGGCACGCTGGGCGAGGCGCCCGAGCGGATCGTGCTCGTCCAGAGCGAGCGCGACGTCGATGAGCTCGAAGTCGACGATCCCGAGCGCGTCGCCTTCATCACCCAGACCACGCTCTCCGTCGATGAAACTGCGGCGATCCTCGTGCGTCTGCGCGAGCGCTTCCCCAGCATCGCCGGTCCCCGTACCGACGACATTTGCTACGCCACCACCAACCGCCAGGCCGCCGTCAAGCAGATGGCCGCCGCGTGCGACCTCGTGCTCGTGATCGGCTCGCGCAACTCCTCCAACTCCGTACGCCTCGTCGAGGTTGCGCGCGAGTGCGGTGCCGAGGCCTACCTGATCGACAACAGCCGCGAAGTACGCGAGGAGTGGCTCACCGGCAAGCGCGTCGTCGGCATCTCCTCCGGAGCCAGCGCCCCCGACGAGCTCGTTCAGGATCTGCTCGACTTCTTCCGCGCCCGCGGCGTGCCCAACGAGGGCATCTCCGAATTCCACGTGATCCGCGAGGACGTTCGCTTCATGCTCCCCAAGGCCGTCCGCGCGCCCGTCGCCGCCGGCGACGCGCGGTAAGCGCGCCGCGCGAGCTCGCCGCCTCTTGCGCACCCTGATCGTCTCCGACCTGCACCTCGGCAGCGCCGCGCGCGTCGACGTGCTGCGCCGCCCCGAGCTGCGCGCGCCGCTGCTCGACGCGCTGGCAGACGTCGACCGGCTCGTGCTGCTCGGCGACGTGCTCGAGCTGCGCCACGGCCCGCGCCGCGAGGCGCTCGCCGCCGCGCGACCCCTCTTCGAAGATCTCGCTCGCGCCCTTCCCGATCGCGAGATTGTCGTGCTCGCCGGCAACCACGACCACGCCCTGATCGAGCCCTGGCTCGAGCGCCGCAGCGAGGAGCGCTCCGCACCCGCCGCGCTCGGCGTCGAGCAGCGCTTCGCCGCGAGCGACGCCTCGCCGATGCTCGCCCAGCTCGCCGCCTGGGCGCAGCCCGCGCGGCTCACCGTTGCCTACCCCGGTCTCTGGGTGCGCCCCGACGTCTACGCCACCCACGGCCACTACCTCGACTGCCACCTCACCGTGCCCACCATGGAGCGCCTCGGCATCGGCGCCATGGGCCGCGTTCTGCGCCGCCCCGCGCGCGCCTTCACCGGTCCCGAGGACTACGAGGCCGTCACCAACCCCGTCTTCGCCTGGATCGACGCGATCGCGCGCCAGGCGCCCACTGGTAATGCCCTCAACGGCGGCATGACCGTCCGCGCCTGGCGCGCCCTGCGCAAGGACGCGCCCGCGAGCAACGGATCCAATCGAACGGTCAGCGAGCTGGCCCGGATCGCCCGCACCCGCGCGCTCGCCGGCTCGTTTCCGCTCGCCGTCGCCGCGCTCAACCGCGCCGGGCTCGGTCCCTTCAACGCCGATCTCTCCAGCGGCGAGCTGCGCCGCGCCGGTTTGCGTGCGATGGGGGAAGTGGCGACCCGCCTCGGTCTGGGGAGCGCTTACGTCGTATTCGGTCACACGCACCGCGCCGGCCCGCTGCCGGGCGACCGGGAGTCCGAGTGGCGCGGTGCCGGCGGTGCCCGCTTGCTCAACAGCGGCTGCTGGACGTACGACTCTTACTTCCTCACCTCGACGCCCGGCGAGAGTCCCTACTGGCCCGGAGGGGCCGTACTCGTCGCGGAGGATGCTCCGCCACGGTTGCTGCGACTGCTGGCGGACTACTCGCATACTGAGCTCGCACCCACGATGGCAGCCGCAGCGTAGGCTTAAGCCTCCGCATTGAGCCACACCGATCCCAGCGTACTTACAAGTGTGGTGCCGTTTGGATGAGGTGGAAATAGCGTCAGCAGGCGGCTTGGCGCCTGCTGACGTTTCGAGTCGGCCTGTTCGTTAATTGGCTCCTGGTTCTCACTTCATCGTGAGTCGGATGTCATCAGTCTCCTTTGCCCTCCAGCTTCACATCGATGTAGCCTCTGATTCGCAGTTCCTCCTCTTCGTACTCCTTCGTTTGTTTTGGCGAAAAGACAACTTCTATTGTGCATGAATTCGCGCGATTAGCTTTGAGGACCGAGCAGGCAACGGCTCACGAGGACCGGTAGTCCGCGCTTGCGAGTGCCCCTCGTTTCGGCCCTACGTCAGGCGTCGCAGCCGGGCGCCAACCCCGGGGTAAAGCAGGTTGCGTGGCAGCGCACGCCCGCGTCGATCTCCAGTTCGAGGATCCCCTCGGTATGGCGATCGTGCTCGATCAGCGGGTACGCCCCCGGGTGCGTGACCGTCGAGGCTCTGCCATTGGCCCGCACGACACCCTCCCCATCGAGTACCGCCCAGACGCCGCCAGCCTCGTAGGGCCCCGAGTACGCACCGCGCTGGTCTTCGGTCTGAGCGAGCAGCGGGGCGCTGGGCGCGTCCTCGGGGCGCAGCGGCTTTACCGGCTCGCGCTCGAGACCCAGCAGCTCCTGAATCGCCAGCTCGGTCTCCCTGTAGGCGCCCTCGCCGTAGTGATAGTCGAACAGCGTGCCGCGTGCGTCGAAGAGGTAGCGCGCCGGCCAGCCCTGATTCTCGTACACCTGCCACATCTCCAGGTCCGGGTCCAGCAGCACCGGGTAGGCAACCTCCAGGCGCTGCACCGCGGCCTTCGCCGCCGCTCGCTCGCGCGCCGGCTCGAAGCCGGGGGAGTGGATGCCGATCACCTGCAGTCCGTCCGCCGCGTAGCGCTCGTGCCACGCCTTCATGTACGGCAGCGTGCGCATCGAGTTCGGCCGGCAGAAATCCCAGAACTCGATCAGCACCGGTTTGCCGATCTGGCGCTCCATGCGCAGCGACTTCACGTTCACCCAGCGCAGGTGCGTCAGGAACGGCGGGGCTGGGATCGTGTCAACAGGCGCGCGCATCCTGAGGCGCGATGGCCGGCGCCTGACTGCGTCCTCGGTCGCTTGCGTGCATAGCACGCCCGCGACCTGCCTGTGCCCCGCAGGGGTGCGTCCTTGTCATGCTTGGCCCTCGCACCTCAGGAAGGCTGGTCTGGCTACCCAATGGAGCCGACCATCTCCAACTGAATCAGCCGGTTCAGCTCCACCGCGTACTCCATCGGCAGCTCCTTGGTCACCGGCTCGATGAAGCCGTTGACGATCATCGCCGCCGCCTCGTCCTCGGTGAAACCGCGCGAGCCCATGTAGAAGAGCTGGTCATCGGAGATGCGGCCCACCGTCGCCTCGTGCGCGACGGTCACGTGCGGGTTCTGGATCTGGATGTCGGGCCACGTGTCCGATTTCGATTCGCCGTCCATCATCAGCCCGTCGCACTGCACGCGCGCTTTGGAGCCCGCCGAGTTCGGGCCCATCTTGACCAGGCCGCGGTAGCCCATGATCCCGCCGTCCTTGGAGATCGACTTCGCAAGGATGTTCGAGGTCGTGTTCGGCGCCAGGTGCACGACCTTCGCGCCCGTGTCCTTATGGACGCCTTTGCCGGCGACGCCAACATTGAGATGGTCCGCACGCGCGCCCTCGCCCATCAGGTACGAGCCCGGGTAGAGCATCACGTACTTCGCGCCCATCGACCCGCCGACCCACTCCACCGTGCCGCCCGCGTCCACGACCGCGCGCTTGGTGTTGAGGTTGTAGACGTCCTTGGACCAGTTCTGCACCGTTGTGTAGCGCGCCTTCGCGCCCTCGTGCACGAAGATCTCCACGACCGCCGAGTGCATCGAGTTCACGCTGTAGGTCTGCGCCGTGCAGCCCTCGATGTAGTTCACCTCCGAGCCCTCGTCGGCGACGATCAGCGTGTGCTCGAAGGTGCCCTCGCCGGCCCCCTCCATGCGGAAGTAAGACTGCAGGGGCAGGTCACACTTGACGCCCTTCGGCACGTAGCAGAAGGCCCCGCCCGACCACACCGCGCCGTGCAGCGCGCTGAACTTGTTGTCCTGCGCCGGGACGCATTTGTTCATGAAGTATTTCTGGACCAGCTCCGGGTACTTCGTGACCGCGGTGTCCATCGAGCAGAAAATGATTCCCTGCTTCGCGTACTCCTCCTTGAGACCCTCGTAGACCGGCTCCTGGCGCCACACGCCGACGACGCCCGCGAGATGCTCGCGCTCGGCCTGCGGGATGCCAAGATCCTCATAGGTCTGCTTCATCTCCGCGGGGACGTCGTCCCAGCTGTCAAAGCGCCCGGCCGTCGGGGGGGAGTAGAGCACGAGGTCGTCCAGGTTCAAGCCGCCGAGGTCCGGACCCCACGTCGGAACCGGCTTGCGTTCGAAGATCTCCAGCGCCTTCACGCGTTTCTCGGCCATCCAGTCCGGCTCGCCCTTGATCTTCGAGAGCTCGCTGATCACCTCCCGCGAGATGCCCTGGCGGGCACGCAGCTGTCCCTGCTCGTCCTCGACGATCGGGCTCGGCTTGGTAATCCTGGTGGTGTCTACGGTGGCCATAGGTAACTCGCTCCGGTCTCTCGCTTGAATCCCGTGCTGCGTAGTAGGGATTCTATCGCGCGGCGCGGATCAGGTCGGGACGGACCGGATCGCGTGGTTTAGGTGCGTGGATCAGGCCGGCCAGTCGTGATCGCCGCTCACCGCGCCGCGCACCACCTTCAGGTTCAGCAGCGCGCACTTGCGCCGCGTCGCCGACACCGGGATGCCGAGCAGGTCGATCATCCAGTCCGCGCCGAGCCGCTCGACCTCCGCCAGCTCCATGCCCTTGAGCTCCTCCGAGGCGATCGAGGCCGACGCCTGCGAATCGCGCAGCCGTGGCCGTGGAAGCGCAGATCCGCAATGCGTCCTTCCTCGACCCGAATATGCACGCCGAGCTCGTCGCCGCAGAGCGGGTTGTGCTCTTCGCCCTCCAGGTCGTGCGGCTCCAGCTCGCCGAAGTTGCGCGGGCGCTTGTAGTGGTCGAGGATGTAGTCGCGGTAGAGGTCGTCCATCAGCGCGCCCTATCGACTTCAGCTACACGGGAAAGCCGGGCCGCATGCGGCCCGGCTCCGGGCCGTGCATGCACGGCCCGGCCGACCGGCGCATGCGCCGGTCGGAACAGCTCGAAGGAGTCGTGTGCGGCACGCGCCCGCGGCGCATGCGCCGGCCGGTGCCGTATGAGGGATCCGTTCACAGCCCGAAGACCTCGCGGCCGGCGTGCAGCGCCGCGATCAGCGCGTCGACGTCGGCCGTCGTGTTGTAGACGCCCACGCTCGCTCGCGCGGTCGCCGCGACGCCGAGACAGCGCATCAGCGGCTGCGCGCAGTGATGCCCCGCGCGGATGCACACGCCCGCGCGATCCGCGAGCTCGGCGATGTCGTGCGGGTGCATCCCCTCGATCGTGAAGGAGGCCAGGCCGCCGCGCTGCGCCGCGCTTGGCGGGCCCGCGATGCGCAGACCCGGAACCTCGGCGAGACGCGCCAGCAGATAGTCGGTCAGCTCTCGCTCGTGCGCGCGCACACGCTCCATCCCCAACCCCCGCAGGTACTCGACCGCCGCGCCCAAGCCGACCGCCTCGGCGATCGGCGGGGTGCCCGCCTCGAACTTGTACGGCAGCTCGTTCCAGGTCGCGCCCTCGAGGTCGACCGAGGCGATCATGTCCCCGCCCGTCAGGAACGGCGGCATCGCCTCCAACAGCTCGCGGCGGCCGTGCAGCACGCCGATCCCCGTCGGTCCCAGCGCCTTGTGGCCCGTCCACGCGTAGAAGTCCGCCCCCAGCTCGCGCACGTCCACCGGCATCTGGGGAACCGCCTGCGCACCGTCCACCACGGAGATCGCGCCCGCCGCGCGGACGCGCGCCGTCATTGCAGACACCGGGTTGATCGTGCCCAGTACGTTCGAGACGTGCGTGAACGCCACCAGCTTTACGTCGCCGCGCGCCAGCTCCGCGTCGAGCTGCGCGGGGGAGAGCTGCCCCGACTGGTCCACGCTTAGGTAGCGCAGCGTCGCGCCGCGCTCCTTGCAGAGCATCTGCCACGGGACGATGTTCGCGTGATGCTCCATCTGCGTGATCAGCACCGCGTCGCCCGCTCCGACATTCGTCCGGCCCCACGCGTACGCGAGGAGATTGATCGCCTCCGTCACGTTCTTGGTGAAGATCGTCGTCTTCGGGTCCGCGCCCACGAACGCCGCGACACGCCGACGCGCCTGCTCGTAGGCCGCGTCGGCCTCCTGCGCCAGCGCGTACACGCCGCGGTGCACGTTCGCGTTGTGCGAGCGCAGGTGCTCGGCGAGCGCGTCGATCACCACCCGCGGCTTCTGCGAGGTTGCAGCCGAGTCCAGATACCTCAGCCGCCGGCCATCGAAGGAGCGCTCCAGGATCGGGAAGTCGCCGCGCACGCCGAGCGCCGCGCTGGACTCGCTCGCGGCGAGCGCGGTGCCGGCGTCGAGGGTGGCGCTGCGGACGGGGGCGTCAGCCGCGCTGCTCATCGGCTCGTCGCGTATGCCTCGATGTCTTCGCGCGCGTTCGCGAGCTTCTCGGTGACCTTCGCGCGCACGAGCCCTTCCAGCGGCTCGTCGCGCAGCTCCGAGAGCAGCGGCTCGAAGAAGCCCTCCACGATCACGCGCACCGCGCTCGCTCGGTCCAGGCCGCGGCTCTGCATGTAGAAGATCAGCGCCTCGTCCAGCTCGCCCACCGTGCCGCCGTGCGAGGCCGACACGTCGTCCGCCGAGACCAGCACCGAGGGGATCGCGTCCACGCGCGCCTTCGGCGAGAGCATCATCGAGTGGATCTGCAGGTACGTGTGCGTCTGCTGCGCCCCCGGGTCGATCTGGATCAGCCCCTCGAAGCTCGCGCGGCTCGTGCCCGTCGCCGCGCCGCGCCAGTGCACGTCGCCGCCCGATGGGCCCGTCTCGTGCAGGTCGACAGCGAAGACGTCCATCAGCTCCTGGTTCTCGGTGAAGAACAGCCCGCGAAACGCCATGTCCCCGCCCGGCTCGCTCACCGCGAGCTCCAGGTGCTGGCGCACGAGATGCCCTCCCAGCAGCGTCGGCAGCCAGTGGCAGTAAGCGTCGCGCCCCACGCACACCACGCGCGTCGAGGCATCGAAGACCTGGGCGGGCCCCCAATCTTGGACCTGCGCTAGACGGCAGCGTGCGCCGTCCTGCAGGTAGAGCTCGAACGCGCCCGCGTGCAGCGCCTGACCGGCGAAGGCCCCCGCGAGGTCGTACTCATGCACGCGGAACTCGCAGCCCCGCTCGCCGACGATCAGCGTGCGCCCATACTGAGCCACGCCCGGACCATCGATCGCGTAAACGATCTCGAAGGGCTCCTCGATCGTCAGGCCCGCCGGGACGTGCAGGAAGGCGCCGCCGGTCCACAGCGCCGCGTTCGCCGCCTCCAGCTTGTTCCGGTCGTAGGTCAGGCGCTTGGAGTACCACTGCGCAAACAGCTCGCAGTGATCGCGCGCCGCGTCCTCCAGCGAGCAGAGGATCACCCCGCGCGCCGCCAGCTCCGGGTCGAGCTCGACATGCACCACCGAGCTGTCGCTCTGCACGATGCGCCCCCCGCGCGCGCGCTCCGGGACGGTGTCGCTCACGATCTGCGGGATCGCATCCGCGCCCGCCTCGTGGTGGCGCACCTGGAGCGCCTCCAGGTCGAGGCTCTCGAAGCTCGTCGTCCAGAAGCCCGAGCGCCGCCAGACCGGCAGCTCGCTGTGCTCGTAGACCGCGAGCGCCGCCTCGCGCAGCTCCCGCAGCGAGCGGCCGTCGCCCGCGCCCGCGCCGTGCAACGCGTGGTAGAGCGTCGACTCGCGGTGGCGGCCCGGCTTGACCGCGATCGCGCCGCTCCCGTTGGTGGCGCTGGCGCCCGCGTCAGGCACCCTTGCCTCCAGCGCTCGCGGCTGCCGGCTGTTGTGTCCCATACTCGCGCCGGATTTCGTCATAGCCTTCGCGCTCCAGGCGCTCGACGAGCTCGACGCCGCCCTCCAGCGCGATCCGCCCGTCGAGCATGATGTGCACGAACTGCGGCTTGATGTAGTGCAAGATGCGCTGGTAGTGCGTGATGATCAGCGCGCCCAGGCCCTGCTCGGAGTGCAGCTTCTGCACGCCCTCCGCGACCGTACGCAGCGCATCGATGTCCAGGCCCGAGTCGGTCTCGTCGAGGATCGCCACGTCCGGTTTGAGCATCGCCATCTGCAGAATCTCCGCGCGCTTCTTCTCGCCGCCCGAGAAGCCGTCGTTGAGGTGGCGCGAGGTGAACGAGCGATCCACGTCCAGCAGCTCGATTGCGTGCTGGAGCTCGTTGCGGAACTCCTTGACCTGGATCGGCTCCTCCCGTTTGGCATTGATCGCCATGCGCAGGAAGTTCGCCACCGAGACCCCCGGGATCGAGACCGGGTACTGGAAGGCCAGGAACAGCCCCGCCTTCGCGCGCTCGTGCGGCTCGGCCTCGACGATCTCCTCGCCCTTGAACACGATCGAACCCTCCGTCACCTCGTAGGCCGGATGCCCCAGGAGCGTGTTCGCGAGCGTCGACTTGCCGGAGCCGTTGGGCCCCATCAGCGCGTGCACCTCGCCGCGGTCGACCGTCAGGTCCACGCCCTTGAGGATCTCGCGCTCCTCGATGCGCACGTGCAGGTTCCGTATCTCCAGGTCGGCCATGGTCTCCTTCGGGTCAGGCGGTGGTTGCGATCGGCAGGGTCGGTAGGGATTGCAGCGGGGTCACCAGGAGGTCCGCGAGCGTCGTCTCCGTCAGCGTGCGCACGATCGACACGCGCACCCGCGTCCACAACAGCTTCGTCGGGCACACGTGGCTCGGGTCCGACTCGCGCGAGCACACAATGCTGCCATCGGAGTTCTGCGAGATGCACTCGATCGGCGCGATCGAGCCCTCCAGCGCCTCGACGACCTCGGCCATCGTGATCTCCGCGGGCCTGCGCGCGAGCATGTAGCCACCGCGCGAGCCGCGCCGGCTGTCCACGAGCCCCGCCTTGCGCAGCCGCGCCACGAGATGCTCGAGGTACGCCAGCGGCAGTCCATCGTGCTCGGCGATCTCCGCAAGCGGCACCACCGGTTCTTCGCCCGCGGGACTAGCGGCCGCCCGCTGTGCCAGGGCAACCATCACGCGCACGCCGTACTCGGCCTTGGTGGAGAACATCATCGCTCGAATACCTACCTCGGGGGTAGGATATCAGGGGGCTCGAAGGGTGCCCATGGGTTGGGTCTTCTGCGCCGCCCCCGCCGCGGGCGCGCGTACGCGCGCGCGGCGGGATGCTTGGCTGTACGCGCGGCGCGGTCCGTGGCTGCTTACAGCGCTTCGAGCTCGCGCACGTCGCGCGCGAGCACTTCCGGGGTGAGCTGTTCCAGCGGGATCTCCACGCGCTCCGCGCCCCCGCGATCGAGCAACGCCACGAAGGCCCCGCGTTCGTACGCGCGTTCCCCCGCGCTCGCCGGTACGACCCGGTAGGCGCGCCACACCGCGCGCAGCTGCGCGCGGCTGCCCGCCAGGTACTGCATGCGTCCCGCCAGCGAGGTCGCGCTCAGGTAGGAGCGCACATGCTCCCGGGTGTCGGCCGCGGGGTCCACGCTCACCGCCAGAGCCGCAACCGCGGGCCGCCGCTCTTGGAGGGACAGTTCGTCCAGCGCACCGCGGATCTGCTGTCCGATCAACGGGGCGACGGACTTCGAGGTCGAGTACAGGAAAGCCAGGATCACGATCCGGCCGCGAAAGTCGCTCAGCGAGACCCGTTCTCCAGCTTGGTCGGTCAGCGTGAACTCGTGTGGTTGTCGGCCCGCCGGCAGCAGCGCACCTTCGAACTCGCTCGTCGATGCCGTGTCGGGGACGGGCACTCCGGCCGCCGCGCCGCGCGATCCGCGGCTCGCACAGCCGGCCAGGACGCCAGTGAGCACCAGTCCGAGGACGATTGCCGGGAGCCACCGGCAGGTCGCACGGGGAAACTGAGGCGGGGCCATCGCGCCAAGCCTAAGACCCCGTGCGATTGCCGCGGACCGCTGAGAACCCCGCGTCGCATTTCCTACCAGAGTTGGAAACAGATGCGCGAGATTGACGGGGCAGCGAAGCCTCTAATACTCCCGCTATACGTGCTTGTTTTCCTGCCACGCGTCACGTGATGCGAACTGACTCTCTAGCCGGTATCGTTCGGATCCCCTGGCAGACTGAATCACTGAAGAGGTGCTCCAAGCGTATGTGCGTCGCGTGCAGCCCCGGTATCGCTGCGCTGGCGCGGGGCGTGCTGGGTAACCTGGCGGCCCCGTCCTTCGCACCGGCGGGTGTGCCGGTTGTGACGGGTAAGTCGGACGGCAGTCGCGGTGCGGCTGAGCGCTCCGTGATCCTGCGCGGCGGCCCGATCCTGACTGTCGATGAGGCCTGCCCCGTCGCGGAGGCCCTGGCGATCCGCGGCTCGCGCATTATTGGCGTCGGCTCGGCGACCGACGTCAAACGGCACTTCACGGCCGCGACCGAGATCCTCGACCTGGAAGGGCGCGCGGTGCTGCCCGGGTTCGTGGAGCCGCACGTCAGCGTGCTCGGAAGCGCGCTCGCGGGCGACGGCGGTGTCGATGCCGCGGATTTGCTTCACGAGGATCCCGATCGCGTCGCGCGGCTCTGTGCCGCCACACTGCGCGATTGCGCCGCGCGTGGCTGTACCACCGTCTACGACACGGGGATCGGCAGGCTCGGCGGAGTTGCCGAGCACGAGCTGCTGCGCAAGCTGGCCCGCAGCCCCGACGCTCCCGTGCGTGTGCGCGGGGCGCTTGTGCCCGAGCTCGCGCGGGCGCTCGACGCGACTCCCGGCGCCGGCGACGAGCACTACGGCATCGTCGGGATCGCCTACTGGGCCGATGGCTCGATGCGCGAGCTCGCGGCCGCCCTACAGGAGCCCTATCTCGGCGGTCGCGGAGCCGGCCAGCTCGAGCACGAGGACGCCGAGCTGCGCGAGGCGCTGCGTGCCTGGCATCGCGCTGGCTGGCAGTTGGTCGTGCATGCCAGCGGCGACCGCGCCAACGAGCAGGTGCTGCGCTGCTTCGAGGAGATTCTCGGGGAGTCCCCCGCGCAGATCCTGCACCGCATCGAGCACTTCACACTCGCCAGCGACGAGCAGACCGCGCGGGTCGCCGCACTCGGCGTGGCCCTGAGCCACACGATCGACCAGATCTACTTCAGTGGCGAAGCGCTACGCGATGAAGTGCTCGGTCCCGAGCGCGCCGCGCGCATCCACGCACTGCTGCGCGACGTCGAACACGAGATCTGCAGCTCCTGCCACGGCGGCTCCGTGGTCGATCCGCTGTTGAGCATGCGCACCGCGATGACGCGCTTGATGCGCGACAGCGACGACGTGCTCGGGCCCTTTCAGCAGCTCGACCTCGCGCAGGCTCTGCGCACGGTCACCCGCAACCCGGCACGCCAGGTGCTGCTCGCGGATCGCGTCGGCGCGCTGCGCGCCGGAATGCTCGCCGATCTCGTCGTGCTCGACCGCGACCCGCGCGAAGTGGCCCCCGAACGCTTACACGAGCTCCGGGTGCTGGAGACCTGGCTCGGAGGTCGCCGCCAGCGCTGGGAGTAGCTCCCGAATCGCGAAATCGGCGCTATACTTTCTGAAGTCCATAAAAGCCGACCACTGTTCGGGAGTTTTGCAATGAGCGTGTCCTCGGCGGAGCTGCTCCGCCAGATCAAGAGCCGGATCGACGAGGTCGACCCATCCGAGGTCAATGAGTTGGTTGGAGAGGGCGTCGCGATCGTCGACGTGCGCGGCAGCGAAGAGTTCGCCACCGGCCATCTGCCGGGCGCCAAGAGCATTCCCCGCGGCCATTTGGAGTCGCGTATCGAGAGCGCCGTGCCCGACCGCTCGGCGCAGGTCATCCTCTACTGCGCCTCCGGCCAACGCTCGGCCTACGCCGCGCGCACCCTCGCCGAGGACATGGGCTACGAGCACGTGCGCTCGATGACCGGCGGGATCACGCTCTGGAAGGATCGCGGCTACGAGGTCGAGATTCCCCGCGCGCTCAGCGCCGAGCAGCGCGACCGTTACTCGCGCCACCTGCTGATCCCCGAGATCGGCGCGGAGGGGCAGCAGAAGCTGCTCGACGCCAAGGTGCTGCTACTCGGCGCGGGCGGCCTGGGCTCGCCCACCGCGCTCTACCTCGCCGCCGCCGGGGTCGGAACGCTGGGGATCGTCGACGACGACGAGGTCGACCTCTCCAACCTGCAGCGCCAGGTCATCCACAACACCCAGCGGGTCGGCACGCCGAAGGTCGACTCCGCCGAGGAGTCCATCCAGGCGCTCAACCCCGATGTCAAGGTCGTCAAGTACCCCGTGCGGATCGATGCCTCGAACATCATGGAGATCATCGACGGCTACGACGTGATCGTCGACGGCGTCGATAACTTCCCCACGCGCTACCTGCTTAACGACGCCACCGTGCGGCTGCAGATCCCGGTCGTCTCCGCCTCGATCCTCGGCTTCGACGGGCAGCTCTCGGTCTTCAAGCCCTACGAGGGCCCCTGCTACCGCTGCCTCTTCCGCGAGCCGCCCCCCGCCGAGCTCGCACCCTCCTGCGGCGCCAACGGTGTCCTGGGCGTGCTGCCCGGCACGATGGGTCTGCTGCAGGCCACCGAGGTCGTCAAGCTGATCCTCGGCATCGGCGATCCCGCGATCGGGCGGCTGCTGCTCTACGACGCGCTCGGCGCGACGCTCACCGAGGTCAAGGTGCACCGCGATCCCGAGTGCCCGATCTGCTCACGCGCACCCGACGAGATCCGCGACGACGAGCTCGGGGTGTTCCCCGACTACGAGGCGTTCTGCGCCGCGGCCGGGTAGGCTGCCCAGCCACTCGACGACCCACAGAGAGGACCAGATGGCGACGATCAAGATCCCCCCGGTACTGCGCGCCTCGGTCGGCGGCGAGAAGGAGGTCGAGGCTTCCGGCGAGAACGTCGGCGACGTGCTGCGCGACCTCGCCGAGAGCCACCCCGCCACCCAGAGCCAGCTGTTCTCCACCGAGGGCGAGCTCAACCGCTACGTCAACGTCTATCTCAACGACGAGGACGTCCGCGTACTCGACGGGCTGGAGACCGCGGTCGGCGCGGGCGACACGTTGGTGATCCTGCCGGCGATGGCCGGCGGGCAGCGCTAGTCCGTCCAAGTTTCCTTGCAAAGCTCAACGGTGTCCGCTTGCCGAACGATTCGGTCGCATCGGCATGCGACTCAGCGGCATCTTCATACCCGGCTTCGGACGCGTCTCCTGCCTCACACTGCTGGCGCTTGGGGCGAGCGCGGTGGCGAGCCCGCCGCCAGCGGACGCCAACACTCCCGTGGCGCCGCGGTATTCGCTCTCGATCGTCGAGGGGGAGACGACGCTGCCCGAAAACGAACAGGTTGCCGTGACGGGCGCCGAAGTGAGGCCCGCCGCCGAAGCGACCCTGTCGATCATTCACAACGGTCTCGTCACGTGGAGAACCACCGATTCCCACGGCAATCCCTACCTGTGGGGCAAAGTCCCACAAGCAGGCGACGTCGTCACGCTGGAATCGCCTCCGGGTAACGTGCTGGCCTCGGTCGTCTACGACGGCCAGCCGTCGATCGACCCGACCGTCTGCGTGGGCTCGGTTAACTTCTCCGGCCAACGCTCCGGAGCGGACCCCGTGGAAGGTGGCTACTACTCGCTGGCGCTCGAAACAGATCCCTACGGTCACGTGAGCGCGCACCGGCGAGGCGCCGGCCAGGCGCAGGTCACCAGTCTCGCCGGAGCGCTCTTCGGTGGCAGCTTTCTGGCGCCGCTGCAAGCCGGCCAGACGGTGTGGGCGAGCGAGTCACTTGAAACCCAGCTCTCCACCGGCGCGATCTTCGCCTACTCCAGCGAAAACGTGAGGCCCGTCGGCGCCTGTCCGGCGCCCCCGCCGCCGCCACCCCCGCCGCCGCCACCCCCGGCGTTGCAGGGTTCGATCTTCAAGCTGGTCCACACCACGATTCAGCGCCTGCTGAGATCCGGGCTGCTCGATCAGGTGACGATCAACCAGGCCGGCACCGTGATCCAGGATCTCTACCTACAAGGTGGCGCGCTCCCGGCCAACGCCTCCTCGCGGGCCAAGCACGCTCACAAGCACAAGCCACCCGCCGTGCTGCTCGCGCGCGGGTCCGCCTCCGCGAAAGGGCCCGGCAAGGTGAGCGTGCTGATCCGCGTCACCGCCAAAGGCCGTCGCCTGCTTAGGCATCGCAGCCGCGCGCGGGTCGAGCTCGTCACGACTTTGCGCAGCAGCTCGGGTGCCAAGCTGAGCCTCGGCACGCGCGCGATCACGCTCGGCCACTAGCAGGCATCTGCGAGCGAGGGTGCGATGGGCGTCCTCATCGCCACACTCGGGCAGCTACTCCGACGAGCGCCCGCGCTGAGCGTTGGCGCGGTCTTGTGGCTCAGCCCCCCGCAGTCCTGCCGCTGCCCTCGCGCTACGGGCCCGAAGGGCCGCCGCGGCCATTCGGGGCGCCGCCGCACCCCGGAGTCGCGGCCCCGCCCACCGCTCCACGGCTCGCCCGTGCGCAGAATCACGCGCTGCTCTACGGTCCATTTCCGCGGAACGGATTGATGCGCGGCATCTCCGACAGCACGGTGCTCCTGGACCGCGACCCCGCAGTCCGCGGGCTGGCATTCGCACGCATTCGGGCCAGCGGCGCGACGGTCGTGCGGATCCCCGTCAACTGGTCGCTCGTGGCCGACGCCGCGCATCCCGCGGACCTGCACGCGAGCGACCCCGGCAGCTCGGCTTACGATTTCACCGCGGTCGACGCCGCGGTGCGCGAGGCCGTGACCGCCGGCCTGACCCCGCTGCTCGTCGTGTCCAACGCACCGGCCTTCGCCGAAGCGCCCCACCGCTGGCCCTACGCATACGCCGGGAGCTGGGCGCCGAATCCCGTCGCATTCGGAGAATTCGCGAGCGCGGTCACCCGCCGCTACGACGGCTCCTTCCCCGACCCGCTCCAAACGGGTGCGAAGCTGCCACGGGTGCGGCTGTTCCAAGCCTGGAACGAGCCCAACCTCGCGCGCTATCTCGAGCCGCAGTGGATCGCCCAGGACGGACGCTGGCGCGCCTTCTCACCATTGATCTACCGACAGCTGCTGAACTCCTTCTACGCCGCCGTCAAGGCCGTCGCGCCGAGTAACGTCGTGGTCGCCGCCGGTATCGCCCCCAACGGCGAACCGGCCGGCGTCGGGCGCATGAGCCCGCTGCGGTTCCTGCGCGCGCTGCTGTGCCTGGAAGGCGGAGCGCCGCACGCCTGCCCCGATCCGCCGCACTTCGACGTGCTCGCGTTTCACCCGCTCTCCTTCGAAAGTCCCGACCGCCCCGCCGCCTCCTCGCAGGACGTCGCGATCGCCGACATCGCCAAGGTCAGCGCGCTGCTCACCGCCGCCCGGCGCGCCGGAACCGCGCTGCCGCGCGCGCGCAAGGCGCTGTGGGTCACCGAGCTCAACTGGGAAAGCGCTCCCGCAGCCGCTCACGGCGTGCCGCCGCGGCTGCAGGCGCTGTGGATCTCCCGCGCCCTGCACCGTCTCTGGGTCGCCGGGGTCGGGCTCGCCGATTGGCAGTTCCTGGTCGATCCCTATCCCGAGCTGCAGCTCGCCACGCCGACCGGCGGCGCGCGGCAGATCTCGCGCCCCGCCGGCCTCTACAGCCCCGGTCCCGGCGGCGACTTCGCGACCGCGCGAGCCAAGCCGTTCCTGCGCGGCTTCGCGCTGCCATTCGATCCGCTGCGCGTGGACCGCCGGCAGGTGCGGATCTGGGCATTGCTGAAGAGACCGCGTCAGGCGGTCGCGCTGCAGCGACGGGCGGGAGGAGACAGCTGGCGCACGATCGCCAAATTGCGCGCCAACCCGCAGGCGGTGCTCAATACGTTCGTAGCGCTCCGCGGTACGGCCCAGCTGCGCGTCGCGAGCGCGAGCGGCGAGAGTGCCGCGGCAGCGGTGCCGTCGCGCCGCAGCCCGCTGTAAGACCGCTCATGAGTCACGCTTTGAAGAAGTGGCCGCTCCTGGCGGCGGCTGGGGGCTTGTGCGCCGGTAGCTGCTAAGCCGCCGCGTGCTCATTTTGGTGCTCTCCGACGCTCACTCCGGCCGGCGGCACATGGCTCATCGCGTGCTCCGCCAGCGCGGTGATCGTGAGGCTCGGGTTCACGCCCACGTTGGCCGGGATCGCCGAGCCGTCGCAGACGAGCAGGTTCTCATAGCCGAACACCCGCTGTTGAGCATCCACGACGCCATGCTCCGGGTCCGGTGCGATCACCGCGCCGCCGAGGATGTGTGCGGTTGTCGGGATGTTGAAGAGTGCCTCCATCACCGAGCTCTGCGCCACGCCGCCGGTGCGCTTGGCAAACCATTCCGCCGCGCGGTTCGCGACCGGGATGAACGTCGGGTTGGGTCGCTCGGGATCCTGTTCGGTTTGCAGCCAGAAGGAGCCGAATGGACCTTTGCGCGGACGCAGCGCGATCGCGTTGTCGAGCGTCTGCATCACCAGCACGATGATCGTGCGCCGCGACCAGTGCTTCGGGAACAGCACCCGCAGGAAGCGCTTCGGGTGCAGCGCGATCTGGCCGAGCCACTTCAGCGGGCGCGTAACCCGCGTGCCGTCGCCGACGAGCAGCGTGTAGAAGCGGTGCATCGAGTTGCCGTCATCACCGTAGGTGACCGTCTCGATATGCGTGTTCGGGTCCGGGTAGATCGACGAGCTGATCGCGACGCGTTTGATCAGATCCTCGGGGTAGTCCTCGGGCACCGTCACCGTCAGGATCGACTCGCTGTTCGTGCGCACCAACTCGCCCAGGCGCGCCGAGACCCGACCGAGCGAGCCATTCAGCCGGCAGCGCTGCAGCAGCTTGTTCGTGCCCAGCGGTCCCGCGGCCACCACCACGCCGCGCGCGCGCAGCACCTGGCGGTCCTTGCGCAGCCACGCGCCCGAGCGCACACTTTCGATCTCATAGCCCTCCTCGCCCGTGCCCGCGCCGAGCGGACGGATGTCGAGCACCGTGCGCTCCGGCATCACCCGCGCACCACGACGCTCGGCGAGATACAGGTAGTTCTTGACCAGCGTGTTCTTTGCGCCGTGCGGGCAGCCCACCATGCAGCGACCGCACAGCCGGCAGCCCGTGCGGTCCGGTCCCTCGCCGCCGAAAAACGGATCCGGCACCGTCTTGCCCGGCTCCCCGAAGAACACCCCCACCGGCGTCCGTTTGTAGGTATCCCCGACCCCCAGCTCCTCGCCGAGCTCGCGCAAGAGCTGGTCGGCGGGATCCTCGTGTGGGTTCTCCACGACGCCCAGCATCCGCTGCGCTTCGGCGTAATGCGGGGCCAGCGCCGACTCCCACTGCTCCATGCCCGCCCACTGCGGATCCTCGAAGAACGCCTTCGGCGGGACATACAGCGTGTTTGCGTACCCCAGACTGCCACCGCCCACCCCACAGCCGGAGACGACGGTCACGTCCTTGAAGATCGTCAGCCGGAAGATGCCCTTCATCCCCACCAGCGGGTTCCACGAGTAGCGTCGGTAGTCGCCGGTCGAGCTCGGCAGCTCCGAGTCTGCGAAGCGCCGCCCGCACTCCACTACCCCCACGCCGTAGCCCTTTTCCGAGAGCCGCAGCGCCGAGACGCTGCCCCCGAAGCCCGAGCCGATGACCAGCCAGTCGTAGTCGAAGCCGCCCCGCATCGCCCCCGCATCCTAGCCATCCAGCCAGGATCTGGGATTGAGCCCCGCCGGCTCGGCCTGTCGCGCCGATGGTTCGCAGACTACCCCGCGGTCGGCGCCTCGCCGCGCTTGCGCGCGGGGCCGCTATATTCCGTGAAGTAATGGCTGCGGAGGGTCTTCGCAATAAGCCCTGCGGGGGTCGCTACGGCGACATCATCCAGTCGATCGGCAATACCCCGCTGATCGAGTTGCCGCGGCTCTCGCCGAAGCCCGGCGTGCGCATCTGGGCGAAGCTCGAGTCGCGCAACCCCACCGGCTCGGTCAAGGACCGCGTCGCGCGTGCGCTGATCGAGGATGCCGAGACCCAAGGCGCGCTCGGTCCCGGCCAGACGATTCTCGAGCCCACCTCCGGTAACACCGGCATCTCGCTCGCGATGATCTGCTCGCGCAAGGGCTACAAACTGAAGGTCGTGATGCCCGAGAACGTCACGCAGGAGCGCACGCAGCTGCTGAAGATGTACGGCGCGCAGATCGTCTACTCCGAGGGCTCCAAGGGCTCAAACGGCGCCGTCGAGAAGGCGCTGGAGATGGCCCAGCAAGACGCCTCCTACTACATGCCCTACCAGTACGGCAACCCCGCCAACCCCCTCGCGCACTACAACGGCACCGCCCTGGAGATACTCGAGGAGCTCGACGAGGTCTCCGCATTTGTCGCCGGGCTCGGCACGGGGGGGACGCTGATGGGCAACGGCCGGCGCCTGAAGGAGACATTCGGCGACGCCTGCAAGATCGTCGCCGCCGAGCCGATGCAAGGCGAGCCCGTGCAGGGACTGCGCTCGCTCGACGACGGCTTCATCCCGCCGATCATCGACCTCTCGTTGCTCGATCGCAAGATTTTCGTCACCAACAGCGACGCGATCCTCTGGACGCGCAAGCTGCTCGACGAGGAGAGCGTTTTCGCCGGCGTCTCCAGCGGCGCGATCGCTCGCGTCGCCGTGCGCATCGCCGGGGAGCTAGACGAGGGAAACGTCGTCTTCATCGTCGCCGACGACGGCTGGAAGTACCTCTCCAGCGGCATCTACACACGCCCACTCGAGGAGATCGAGAACCTCGACTCCACCGTGTGGTGGTGAGCGGCGATGCAGATCGGCCCGGAGCTGCTCGAGCAGGTCATCGCCCACGCGCGTGAGGAGGCTCCCAACGAGTGCTGCGGGGTGATCGCCGTCGAGCTCGGACCGCCGGTACGCGCCGTGCGCGCCCACCGCGCGCTCAACACCGCCGCCAGTCCCCTGCGCTTTGAGATCGACGGCCGCGAGGTACTTAGCCTAATCGAGCAGATCGAGAGGGAGGGGCTCGAGCTGGGGGCGATCTACCACTCGCACACGCGAACCGCTCCCTACCCCTCGCAGACCGATATCAACTTCGCCGCGCACTGGCCCGGGGTCGAGTGGCTGATCGTCGGCCTCGTCGCCGGTGAGGCACCACAGGTGCGCTCCTATCTGATCGACGACGGCCAAGTCGAAGAAGTGGCGATCTGAACGTCGGCGCGAGATCAAGGGATTCGGACTGAGCGAGCATCCTCGTCTGCCCGGCGTGCTCACGCGAGTACCCCGCGAGCGAGCGCTTCTGTCGCGACTGCGCGATGCCACTCGTGCACGCGCACTTCGTCGAGCAGGAGGAGGCGCCCGAACAGCCGCTCGATGAGCTGTGGCGCCGCGCGCGCCGGATCAAGCCGCAGTACTCCGAAGGAGCGCTCGTACGCGTCGTCGGCGCGCGCAATCAGACCGAGGCCGATTTCATCCAGGGACTGCTGCTCGAGGAGGGCATCCCCAGCCTGCAACGTCGTGCGCGAGGCTTCGACGTACCCGACTTCCTGGCCGCCGGCCCGCGCGATGTGCTCGTCCCGGAGTCCGGGGCGTCCGCCGCGCGCGACGTACTGCTGCAGAGCGAGCTGATCGGAGAAGGGCAGACGGCGCGCGCGTGGAGCGGCACCGCGTGGCGTGTCATGGCTGGACTGCTCGCGGGGCTCGCGCTGCTCGGCGCGTTGGCCTGGGTGTTCTCAGGCCACTAGGGCCGGTTGCTGCGCGCCGACCTCGCGCGTGATCGTCTCGATTTCCTCCGAGGCGCGGTAGAACTCGTCGTCGGAGAGCACCGGGGTTCCCTCGAATGGAAGTTCGCGCTGGAGCTCCAGCCACGAGCGGCCACCCAGGTACTCGTCGCGCACCTTGACCGTCACCGGCCGCGGAATGCGGTAGGTGCGCAGCAACAGCACATGCAGCGGCTGACGCGGCTTCCATCCCAGGCGCTTCTCGGCATAGTCCGGTGTCCACACGTAGAACGGCGAGAGCGCGTCCACGCACGCGGGTCGGTGATCGTGAAGTGACCCGCGACTTCCGCCCACGCGCGAATGCGCACGCGATCGGGCTGCTGCAAGCCACCGTCGGCCGCGAGCGCCTGCAGGGTCGGCTCGCCATCGTTCCAGACGCCCTCCTCGAGCGCACGGCGCAACTCGGGCTGATGGGACTCGCGCACGAGGTCGTTGCGCTGATGGTCGAACGTGGGGTACAGGAAGAAGCGCTCGTGCTCGAGTCGGAAATGCCTGTCGGCCTCCCGCATGTTGCCCTTGCGCAACGTAATGAGCTGCTCGCCTTCGGCGAGAGCGCGGACGGTGACCGCCCATTCTTTCAAAGCGATTGGCATAGCGATATAGAGGGGGGACGAGGCCTGTGGCCTTGGACGGGATCAGACCCGATGCGCTCGGAGGGACGAGCGGCCGGTCCTCTTAAAGATACCGAAATCTTAGCGAAAATCCCAAATCCCCTGCAAATAGCCATCTTTTTTGGGGCTCTAGCGTGCACGAAGGTCCAAACCACCGTGTAGCGAGGGCCCAATCCAACCAATACGCGGGGGTCCATTTGATCAGCGCTGAGGTCTACAGACGCACTCCCGCCAGGCCCTCCGCGGCCTCGATCAACGCCGCGTAATCCTCCTCGCCATGACCGCGACCCATCGTCGCCGTCAGCAGGTCGCGCGCGTGTCCCGCGGCCGGGAACGGAACCCCCGCGGCTTGAGCTTCCTCCAGGCACAGGCGCACGTCCTTGAGCATGTGCGCGGTCTTGAACAGCGTCGTATAGTCGTGCTCGCGCATCGACCCCGACTTCAGCGCCAGCTGCGCCGATGCCGCCGAGCCGGCGCCGCAGACCCGCTCGAAGGCGTCCAGATCCACACCCGTAGCCTTCGCCAGCAGCAGCGCCTCGGCCAGTGCCGCCGCGTTGGCCGCGCCGAGTGCGTTGTTAATCAGCTTCAGCATCGACCCCTGGCCGCGCTCGCCGACGTGCACGATCACCTCGCCCATGCTCTCCAGCAGCGCTCGCACACGCGCGAAGGCCTCGGCCTCGCCGCCCACCATGATCGTCAGCGTCCCCGCCTCCGCGCGCGGTGAGGAGCCCGTGACCGGTGCGTCGAGCATCGCGATCTCGTGCTCCGCGAGCGCCGCTCCGATACGGCGCGTGTCGGCCGGCGCGATCGTCGACATATCCACACACAGCACCCCCGGGGCGGCGGCCCGCACGACGCCCTCGGGACCGAGCAGCACCGAGGTCACCTGCTCTCCATCCACCACCATGCTCACCACCACGTCGCTCGCCGACGCCACCTCGGCGGGCGTCGCGCACGCGGTCGCGTCGTGCTCGGCGGCCCACCGCGTCGCCTTACCCGGCGTGTGCGTCCACACCGCGAGCGGGAACCCCGCGCGGCGCACGTTGGCCGCCATCCGCGAGCCCATGATTCCCAGGCCGAGGAAACCGATGCGCTCCTTGCGCTGCTCAGACATGACCAAATCCTCCTCCGCCGGGCGTTTCGATGCGCAGCCGCTCTCCGGCTTGCAGCGTACCCGTGACCTTGCCCGGCAACTCGCGGCCCTCCAGCGTGTTGCGTCCGCGCGCACCCGGCTCGCCGCCCGCCGCGCCGGGAGGAGCGTGGCGGCGGCGCTCGGCGATCAGCGAGAAGCTCATCTCGCCGCAGCGCCTGCAGCTCGCGCACAACGCCCTCCCCGCCACGGTGCACGCCCGCGCCCCCCGAGCCGCGGCGTAGCGCGTAGCGCGTCACACGCACCGGAAACTCGCGCTCGAGCGCCTCAATCGGGGTGTTCAGCGTGTTGCTCATCGCGACGTGCACACCGCTCGGCCCATCCGCGTCCGCGCAAGCGCCCTGGCCGCCGCCGATCGTCTCGTAGTAGCTGAAGCGCTCGTCGCCGAGCGTCAGGTTGTTCATCGTGCCCTGCCCAGCGCGCAGCCGAAGGCCGCGAGCACCAGGTCCGCCACCCGTGAGGACGTCTCCACGTTGCCCGCCGCGACGGCCGGTGCGCCATCCGCGTCGGGCAGCGCGTTCAACAACGAGCCCTCCGGCACGCGCACTTCGATCGGGCGGTACGCCCCCGCCGACGGCGGAATCTCGGGATCGGTGATCACGCGCACCGCGAAGTAGCACGCCGAGCGCGTCACCGCCAGCGGACAGTTCAGATTGCCACGATCGCGCCCCGCGCTGCCGGCGAAGTCGAGGATCAGCCGCTCGCCCACCACACTCGCGCACAGGCGCAGCACGAGGTCGCCTTCAATCCCCTCGAGCACATCCTCGCACTGGCGCGTCCCGTCGGCCATCGTCGCCAGGCACGCCCGCGTGCGGCGCTCGGCGTAGTCGAGCACCGCGTCCGTCGCCTCGCGCAAGCGCTCCCATCCGACCGGTCGGCCAGCTCGCCGAGGCGCCGCGCGCCCACCGGTTCGCCGCGAGCTGCGCACGCAGGTCCGCGCGGCGCTCCGCCGGCTGGCGCATTCGCGCCAGGAGATCCGCGATCGTCTGCTCATTGATCCGCTGCGGGGGGATCACCACGCCCTCCTCCGCCAGCGTGCGGCTGTCCGCCGGCATCGACCCCGGCATGCGACCGCCCACATCCGCGTGGTGCGCACGGCTCGCCGCGAAGCCGATCAGCCTGTCGCTCGCGAAGACCGGCGTAATCACCGTGATGTCCGGCAGATGCGTGCCGCCCGCGAACGGATCGTTGAGCAGCCACGAGACACCCGGCTGGTGCTCCTCCTCCAGCACCGCCGCGACCGCCGCCGGCATCGCACCGAGATGCACCGGGATGTGCTCCGCCTGCATCGTCATCTGGCCGTCCGAGTCGAATAGCCCCGTCGACGCGTCACGGCGCTCCTTGATGTTGGCCGAGTGCGCCGCGCCGATCAGCACCGCGCCCATCTCCTCACACGTCGCGCGCAGCGCGCCCGTGAGCACCTGCAGCTCGATCGCGTCGATCACGCGCCCGCCTCTGTGGCGAGCAGGCGCACGGTGCCAAACGCGTCGACCTCGCCCTCCCAGCCCGGAGCCACCAGCAGCGTCGAGCTCTCCAGCGCACAGATCGCCGGCCCCCGCACGTGCGTACCCGGCGCTAGCGCTCCGTGCACGACGCACTCCGCCTCCAGCTCGCGGTCCTCCAGAAACAGGCGATGCACCGTCCGCCGCGTGGGCGTACGGGCCGCGCCGGCATCTGTGTCGCCTTGGCCGCGCTCGGCGCCCGCGGCCAGCCGCGCTCCGTCAGGAACCGCGCCCCACGCCGACGCGCGCAGCGTCACCAGCTCAATCTCCGCGCCGTCGTCGCGGTAGCCGTAGCGTCGCTCGTGCGCCCGCGCGAAGGACTCGCGCAGCGCCTCCGGGCTCGGCGGGATGCACTCCTCGGCGACAGCGAGCTCGAAAGATTGTCCCCGGTAGCGCAGCTCGTAGCTGACCGCGATCCGCGCCCGCGCCTGCCCGAGAGCCTCGCTCGCACGGTCCACGAGGGCGTCTCGCTCGCTGCGCAGACGCTCCGCGCTCAGGCTCTCGCCCGCGAGCATCACGCTGCGCGCCGCATCGCGCCGCGGCGCCGCCGCCGCGAGGCCGAAGGCGCTGAGCACACCCGATGCGCTCGGGCAGAGGATCCGCCGCATGCCCAGCTCGCGCGCCAGCGCACACGCGTGCAACGGCCCCGCGCCGCCGAACGCCAGCAGCGCGAACTCGCGCGGATCCAAGCCACGCTGCACCGTCATCACACGCAGCGCCCGCAGCATCTCGGTCTCCGTCACCCGCACGATGCCCTCCGCGCAGCGAATCGGGCTCAACTGCAGCTTCGCGGCAAGCTGCGCGACGGCGCGCTCCGCGGCCTGCACATCGAGCTGCAAGCCTCCGGTGCTCGGCAGCCGGCCGAGCAGCAGATTTGCGTCCGTCACCGTCGGTTGGCTGCCGCCACGTCCGTAGCACGCCGGGCCCGGGTCCGCGCCCGCCGAGCGCGGACCCACGCGCAGCGCGCCGCCCGCGTCCGCCCACGCGATCGAGCCGCCGCCGGCGCCCACCGTCTCGATGTCGAGCGTCGCCAGCGCCAGTGGGCGGCCCGCGACGACGCCCGCCGCCGTCTCCGCGACCTCGCCGTCGCGGATCACACAGACGTCGCACGAAGTGCCGCCCATGTCGAAGCACAGCACGTTGCGCTCGCCCGCGAGCTCCGCGAGCAGCTGCGCCCCCCGGACACCGCCCGCTGGACCCGAGAGCGCGGTCAACGCGGCGTGCGCCGCGGCACCGCTCGCGTCCGTTAGGCCCCCCGAGGACTGCATCACCGCGGGCCGCACGAGGCCGATCGCGTCGGCCTGCGCGCACAGGCCGCGCAGGTAAGCGCCCAGCAGGGGGGAGAGCGCCGCATCGACCTCCGTGCTCGCCGCCCGCTCGTACTCGCGGAACGTCCCCACCAGCTCGTGCGAGAGCGACACATGCACCGCCGGCAGGCGCGCGGCGATCAGCTCGCCGAGCAACAGCTCGTGCTCGGGGTGCACATAGGAGTGCAGCAGGACCACCGCCACCGCTTCCAGGTCCGCCTCCGCGAGCCGCTCCACCAGCGCAGCCGCCGCCTCGCGGTCCAGTCCGCGCAACGGTCCCTCCGGGGTCATGCGCTCAGGCGCGCCGAAGCGCAGCGGCGCGGGCACAAGCGGCGCCGGCGAAGCGAGACACAGACGGTAAAGATGCGCTCGCGCCTGGCGACCGAGCTCGACGACGTCAGTGAAGCCCTCCGTCGCGACCAGCGCCGTGCGCGCCGCGCGACCCTCCAGCAGCGCGTTCGTCGCGACCGTCATCCCATGCGCGAAGCGCTCCACCTCGCCCGGCTCCGCGCCGGCGCGGGCCAGCACCGCTCGCACGGCTTCCAACACCCCCCGCGACTGTTCCGCGGGCGTGCTCGGAACCTTCGCCGTGTGCAGCCGCGAGTCCGGCGCGAGGAGCACCGCGTCGGTGAAGGTTCCACCGACATCGACTCCCAGGAGCATGCCCGGGAGCGTATGTCAGGCCGCCAGCGGGGCGCTGTCCTCCGTGTCCGCGAGATGCTGATGCGAAGGGCAATAACCGTTGTGCGCCAACGGCGTGCGCTGGCAGGCCGCTCCCTTGCGCGTCATCGCCCGGCACTGCGGCGGCTCGTCGCTGATCGCCGCGTGCGCCGCCTGCGGGTTCTCCTTGAGGTAGCGCTGCGCCAGGCCGATGTAGTGGAAGACCACCTTGTGCACGTACGCCTGCGTTTTCATCGGGAAGTACATCCGGATGTCGCAGAAAAGTGTGCGCGCCGGATGCGCGAAGTAATGGCGGTCCGTCGCCATCCGCTCGATTGCCGCCTCGCACGCGTGCAGAACCTGCGCGTGCTGGTTTGACTCAGATGTCGTCGACCCCGGGATCGACGCCGTGCTACTGACCTGGGGAGTGGCGACGTAGGGGGCCAGCTCCCTATATATGGCTCGACTGAACTGGTACATGGCGACCCCCTCGCCTCCTTCTATCTCGTTTCGACTAAGGCACTTTCGGATTCGCTGCTGGGGCTACTGTGCACGCACCTCCGCCGACTTCCGGAGCTTTCATCACTCCGGAACCTCCACCGCTATCACTCCGGAACCTCCACCGCTAAAAACACATCTCCCCCACAAAAGGATCGAAAACCGCTGAAACCTCGATCCCTCGTATCGGGAAGATCGAGTATCCAAGCCCCATATAAAGCGCGGACGAGGAACCCTGTTAAGCGCGGGTTAACTTCTTCATTCCCACGTCTCCCACGCGAAGCGTTCGCCGGCCCCGATCACGACATGCCGGTGGTCCAGCGCGGGCTCCGTCCGCGGGTAGTCCGCGCGCCGGTGCGCGCCGCGGCTCTCCTCGCGCTCCAACGCGCAGCGGGCGATCAGGCGCGCCAGCGGATGCGGATCACCAGTCAGTCGCTCCAGGCCCTCCGCAGAGCGCGCAATGCCGGCATCGCGCCACAGCGCCCCGCGCGTCTGCGCGGTCGCCTGCGGCGGACCGTCCAGCTCCCCCAGCACCGCGAGCTCGGCCGCGCGTGGCGGCGGTGGCGGCGGCTCCGCGAGCGCAGCCTCCGCCGCTCGCCGCGCGAAGACGAAGCACTCGCTCAACGAGTTCGATGCCAAGCGGTTCGCGCCGTGCAGGCCCGTGCACGAGGACTCGCCCACCGCGTAGAGCCCCCCCACCGAAGTCCGCGCCAGCAGATCGGTCGCGATTCCCCCCATCATGTAGTGCGCTGCCGGCGCCACCGGCACCAGCTCGCGCCTCGGATCCAGCCCCGCTTCGCGCAGCGCGCTCACGACATTCGGGAACAACGCCGGATCGATCGCCCGCATGTCGAGGCCGACCGACCGCGCGCCCGTCTCATCCAGACGGAGCTGGATCGCGCGCGAGACCTCATCGCGCGGTGCCAGCTCGTCCACGAAGCGCTCGCCGTCCGCGTCGTGCAGCGTCGCGCCCTCGCCGCGGATCGCCTCGGTGACCAGGAAGCCCTCGCGCCCCCGCACGCCGATCACCGCGGTCGGATGAAACTGCAGCAGCTCCAGGTCTGCCAGCCGTGCACCCAGCGCCTGTGCCAGCAGCAGCCCGACGCCCTGCGAGCCCGGTGGGTTGGTCGTGCGCGCCCACAGCGCCGCCGCGCCACCGCTGGCGAGGACGACCGCGCGCGCCCCGATTGTGCGGCCGTCCTCGCAGCGCAGGCCCCGGCAGCGGAGCTCCGCGGCACTCGCGGGATCGCTGTCCTGCGAGATCCCGCCGCGCGCGTGCGTACCCGCGTCGAGTGCCCACAGCGCCCGCGCCCGCGCGTTCTCCACCACGTCGATGCGCGACTCCTGGGCGACCAGCGCCGAGAGCTGGCGCAGCATTCGTCGGCCCGTCGCACTGCCCCCCGCGTGCACCACGCGCCGCACCGAATGACCGCCCTCCAAGCCCAGCGCCAGACGCCCGAAGCGATCCGCGTCGAAGCTCACCCCCAGCGACTGCAGCTCGCGCACGCATTCCGGTGCCTCTCGCACGAGCACTTCGGCCGCCGTGCGCCGCACCGCGCCGCGTCCCGCGCGCTCGGTGTCTTGCAAATGCAACTCCGGGCTGTCGTCTGCGGCGAGCGCCGCGGCGAGTCCGCCCTGGGCCCAGTAGCTCGCGGTCTGCGCCAGCGGCGCCGCCGAGATCAGCACGACCCGCCCGCCCGCGCGTGCCGCGCACAACGCTGTATAGAGACCCGCCGCCCCCGCGCCCACGACCGCGACATCCGTCTCCAGCACAGGTGGATCGGCTCCTGCCCGCCTCACGTCTCCGGATGCTCCTGCTAGCCGGCCAGCGATACCAGCGCCGCGGTCAACGCTCCCAATGCCAGCACGATCACCAGGCACAGCGCGAACACCGGTGCTCGCCAGCGCGGTGTCGCCGCCAGGCGCGTACGCGCAGCCGCGCCACAGCCCAGGCACCACTCTCGCGTCGAGCGCAGCGGGGTTCCGCACAGCGGACAGCTCTCGCGCACCGGTAAGGGAGCCGCGAGCGCCGGGCTCCCCACCGAGTTGCCCGCCGCCGCCGGCGTCGTCGGCTCCGTCGCCGCGACGCTCACGTGCCCTCGCGCGGTGGCTCGTCCGTCGGGCGAATGATCTCCGTAGGACGCTCGTCGGTAGCCGACTCCGGTGCCCCCGGTGTCGTCCCCGGTTGCGAAGGTTGCGGGGCCGCCTGCGGGATGCCCGCAGCACGCACCGCGCTCGCCGGCGCGGAGGCCGGAACCGCAGGCTGTCCGCTCGAGGCGGGCGGTGTGACGGGGGTCGCCGGCGCCGGTGCCGGCACCGGCGCCGGCGTCGCCGAAGCGGGGGGAGCCTGCGCGGTTGCTGGCGCCGTCGCGCCCGGGAGACCCGCACCGGAGAGCCCCGCGCTAGAGATCCCCGCGCCGGGAAAACCCGCGCCGCCGCCGGACCCCGCGGCAGCCGCGACGGCCGCAATCGGGCGGTCGGCGCGACTCTCCATCGCCAGGCCACACGAGGGGCAGAAGCGATCCTCGCTGCCGTGAATTGCGGCGCAGCGCGGACAGGCCGCGATCCCGGACTCCCGCAGGATCGTCAGCGAGCGGCGCTCCGCCAGCGCATCCTCCAGCGTGCGCAGCTCGGTGTCGATCGCCGCGAGCGTCGCGAGCTTCGCGGCGACCAGCTCGTCGCGGCGCTCCCCGAGCCGCTGCATCTCGAAGACCAGGCCCCCGACGTCGCGGTAGCCGAGCTCGCGCGCCTTGCGCAGGAAACGCAGTCGCCTGCGCATCCGGCCCCGCGCGCCGAAGCCCGGACTGCTCGAATCGCCCCCAGCCTCCCGCCTCTCGACGGTCAGCTGCGCGGTGGGAACCTGCTGAGCGGCACTCGCCGCCGACGCCCCACCGGCAGGGGCGCTGCCTGACGCGGGCGCTCCCGCGGCGGGCGTCTCGGGGTGCGGGGCAATCGAGGATTGCCCGCCGGCACTCGTGGCTTGGTCGGCCATCGACGCTTCCATGCTACCCCGCGCGTCCCCCGTCGTGCCCCAGAGCGTCCCGCCACGCAGCCGCGAGCTGCGCCGCCATCGCTGCCGCGGAGAACGGCTCGGCGCGCGCGCGACCCTCGATGCGCGGGTCCGCGCCCGCGAGATGCGCCTCCAGTGCCGCGCGCCAGCGGGGGATGTCGAAGGGTGCGCAAAGTGCGCCCGCGACCCCCTCCAGCGCCCGCGGGTGGATACCGACCGGAGTCGCCAGCACCGGCACATCGCACGCGAGGGCCTCCAACACCGCCAGGCCGAAGCCCTCCTGCTCGGAGGGGATCAGAACCGCGTTGGCCGCGTTGACCCATAGTGGCACCCGCTCCGGAGCCACCCCCCCGAGCGCCAGCAGTTGCGGTTCACGATTCGCAGCCAGCGCGCGGGTGAGCGCCAGCGCGCGGTCATAGCGCTTGCCCGCGCGCGCCGGATCGGCCGGGAACAGCAAGTAGGTGCCCGCCGGATCGAGGCCCAGCGCGACGCGCGCCTCTGCGCGGGGCAGCCGACGGAAACGCTCGAGATCCACCCCGCAAGGCAGCACACGCGCGCGGGCGCGAGCCGCGCGGCCCGGCAGCTCGCGGATGAGCTCCGCCGAGACCGCGCCTACCAGCGCCATCAGCGGCAGCACCGCCCGCGTCGCCTGGCGCGTGCGCGGGTGGCGCACGTCCGTGCCGTGCACCGTCAGCCCTCGCGCGCGGGCACGAACCGCGAGCGCCGGCCATGCACTGAGGCCAAAGTGGGCGTGCACGACATCCAGCGGCGCGCCCCGCTCGCGGCGGCCCAGCGCGCGCGCCGCATGCACGAGGCCGCGCGCGCCGGGCGCGAACTCGTACAGCTCGACGTCCAGCCCCGGCAGCCGGCGCAGGGCCTCAACCTGATCGCGCACGAAGCGCCCGCGCTCGGGGTGGCGCTCGTCGGGGAGCATGTTCGAGACGACCAGCGCGCGCACGAGTCGCTGACGGTAGCGCTCTGGAATGATGGCCTGCGTGGCGAGCCCCTCACACGACGACCCCCGCGCGCGGCCGATCGGGGTCTTCGACTCCGGCGTCGGCGGCCTGACCGTCCTGCACGAGCTGCTGGTCGCCCTGCCTCGCGAGGACTTCCTCTACCTGGGCGACACCGCGCGCTTTCCCTACGGAGAGCGCTCGCCACAGGAGCTCACGCGCTTCGCGGCCGAGATCGCCGAGGAGCTGCTGCGGCGGCGGGTGAAGCTGCTCGTAGTCGCCTGCAACTCCGCCACCGCCGCCGCGCTGCCCGCGCTGCAACGACGGATGATGGAGACCACGCTCGGCGTCGAGGTTCTCGGCGTCGTACGCCCCGAGGCGCTGCGCGCCGTCGCCACCACTCGGACCGGGCGCATCGGCCTGCTCGCGACGCCCACGACGGTCGCCAGCGGCGCCTACGAGCAGGCCGTGCACGCCGTCGATCCACACGTCACGCTGCACGCCGTGCCGTGCCCCACGCTCGCCCCGCTGATCCAGGCCGGCGAGCAGTTCGACGAGCACACCGTCAGCACCGTCCGCGCCGCGTGCGCGCCCCTACGCCGCGCTGCGGTTGACACCGTGATCCTTGGCTGCACGCACTACCCGCTGATCAGTCCGCTGTTGCAACGGCTGCTGGGCCCCGGCGTCACGCTCGTCAGCTCCGGCGCCGCGCTCGCGCGCCAGGTCGAGCACGCGCTCAGCACGCCCGGCCTCGCCGCGCAACCCCGCGAGGAGGATCCGCAGGAGGAGTGGGGGGAGGGCGACTATCGCTTCCTATGCACCGGCGACGTCGAGGCCTTCAGGGAGCTCGGAACCCGCTTCCTGCAGATGCCACTCGGGGAGATCGAGCAGATCCAGCTTGCGCCCGTGGAGGCGCTCGCGTGAGTCGCGCTTGCGCCACCCGACCCACTACAGAGGAGGTACCCGCGTGAGCGATTCGCGCAGCTACCAGCGTGGGCCCGACGGGTTGCGTCCCGTCACGATCGAGCCCGGCTTCGTGCGGCCCGCGACCGGCTCCGCGCTGATCTCGATGGGGGAGACGCGTGTGATCTGCACCGCCTCCGCGCAGGAGAGCGTGCCGCGCTGGATGACCGGCAAGGGACGCGGCTGGGTCACCGCCGAGTACGGGATGCTGCCCGCCTCGACCGGCGAGCGCAAGCAGCGCGACGCCACGCGCGGGCGGCTCGACGGACGCTCGGTTGAGATCCAGCGCCTGATCGGACGCTCGCTGCGCGGCGCCGTCGATTTTCAGGCGCTCGGCGAACGCACGATCTACCTCGACTGTGACGTCCTGCAGGCCGACGGTGGCACGCGCTGCGCCTCAATCACCGGTGCCTATGTCGCGCTCGCGCTCGCCTGTGCGCGCCTGCGCGAGCAGGGCTCACTGGAGAGCTCACCGCTGAGCGGTGCAGTGGCCGCGGTGTCCTGCGGAATCGTCGCCGGCAGCGCGCTGCTCGACCTCGACTACTCCGAGGACTCTCGCGCTGAGGTCGACGCCAACGTCGTGATGACCGGCGAGGGCGACCTGCTCGAGGTGCAGGCCACCGCCGAGCGCACGCCTCTCTCTCGCGCGAGCCTCGACGAGCTGCTGGCGCTGGCCGCGCATGGCATCGCGCAGCTGCGCGATGCGCAGGAGCACGCAATCGCGGCCGCCGCCGGCTGACGTGCGGCTGCTCTTGGCAACCCACAACGAGCACAAGCGGCGCGAGCTCGCCCGCCTGCTGCCCGATCACGAGATCGGCCTGCTGGCGGACGCAGTCGAGTTGCCCCCCGAGGACGGCGAGACATTTGCCGAGAACGCCCTCGGCAAGGCTCGCGCCGCGGCCGCCGCGACGGGAGAAGTGACGATCGCCGACGACTCCGGGATCGCCGCCGCCGCGCTCGCCGGCGCACCCGGGGTGCGCTCCGCGCGCTACGCCGGCGAGCACGCCAGCGACAAGCAGAATCTCGCGAAGCTGCTGCAGGAGGCTCCCGCGAATAGCGCGCTGGAATACATCTGCGTGCTCGCCTACGTCGATCCGCGGCATGGCATCGAGCGGGTCTTCCAGGAGCGCTGCGCCGGCGCGCTCGCCCCGCAGCCCCGGGGAACGGGCGGCTTCGGCTACGACCCCGCGTTCCTGCCCCACGACGGCCCTCCCGGTCTGACGATGGCCGAGTTGAGCGCCGCGCAGAAGGACGCGATCAGCCACCGCGGACGCGCCGCGCGGGCGCTCGCGCAGTGGCTCGCCGACGGGTGAGTCGCGCGCGGGTAGGTTGCCTAGAACAGGTTGATCGCGGCCGACGCGCCGACCGCGACCGCCAGACCGGCGTAGCCGGTGTAGCCCGCCAGCAGCAGCAGCGCCGCGGTGAGCAGCGCGACCAGGACCGTCACGATCCATGCGATTCGCGAGATGGGCGAGACGGGCATCCCCGGAGGATATTCTCGTTGGCGATGATGGGCGCCCACGAGTGAGCCGCACCTTCGGTGACACCCTCGCCGCTCGCGTCGCCGCGCGCGAGTCGCAGATCGTGCTCGGACTCGATCCCGACCCCGCCGCACTGTGGCCGGCCACGACGCGAGCAGCCCAGCAGACCGCGGCTGTGACAGGCGCCACCTCGCAAACCGCGTCCGCCGTCGCCGCGCACTGCTGCGCGGCGATCGATGCCGCCGGCCCCGCGTGCGTCGCCGTCAAGCCGCAGCTCGCGTGCTTCGAGCGGCTCGGCGCGCCCGGTTGGCAGGCGCTCGAAACGGTGATCGCGCACGCTCACGCGCACGGCCTGCTCGCGATCGCGGACGGCAAGCGCGGCGATATTGCGGTCAGTGCTCATGCCTACGCGCAGGCGCTCTTCGCTGGGTTGAAAGCCGACCTCGTGACGGTTAATCCGCTAATGGGCCGCGACGCGCTGGAGCCCTTCATCGCCGCCGCGCGCGCTGCCGGGGCCGGCGTCGCGGTGCTCGTGCGCACCTCGAATCCCGGAGCCGCGGATGTCGAGGATCTCGAGCTCGCCGCCGGCGGGACGGTGTGGGAACGCCTGGCCGCGATCGTCACCGAGCTCGGTGCGGAGGGCGTCGGAGCCTCCGGTCTCAGCGACGTCGGCGCCGTCGTCGGCGCAACCGAGCCACGACACCTCGCCCGCGCCCGCGAGCTAATGCCACACGCGATTCTGCTGCTCCCCGGGGTCGGCGCGCAAGGCGGCCGCGTCGAGGATCTCGCCCCCGTCTTCGCCGCCGCTCGCGCCGGTGGCCTGGTCACCGCGTCACGCAGCATCGTCGGCGCGTATCTCACACGCGGCGGGGATCCCGCGCAATGCGCTCGCGCCGAGGCCGAGCGGCTGCGCGCCGCAGCGTGGGGGTTGGGGTAATGTGAACCCCGGATGATCATCACGGTCACGCTCAACGCGGCGATCGATAAGTCGCTCTCGGTGCCGAACTTTCGCCTCGGGCGGCGCCATCGCACGGTCGATCAGCGCACGATGGCCGGCGGCAAGGGCGTCAACATCGCCCGCACGCTGAAGGCGCTCGGGCAGCCGGTGATCGCGACCGGTATGGCCGGTGGCGCGACGGGAACGCATCTCGTCGAGCAGCTCACCGAGGAGTCGATCCTCAACGACTTCGTACGCATTCGCGAGGAGTCGCGCACGAACACCTCCGTACTCGACCCCACGACCGGCGAGCAGACCGAGATTAACGAGCGCGGACCCGCCGTCAGCGAGCACGAGGCCGAGCTATTTCGCGAGAAGCTCCTCTACCTCGCGCGGGGCGCCGCGATCGTGGTGTTCGCGGGTTCGCTCCCACGCGGCGTCGAGCCCGAGATCTACGCCACTCTGATCCGCGAGCTGCAGCGCACGGGGGTCATCACCGTGATCGACACCGACGGCGATCCGCTTCGCCACGCCGTGCGCGCCGAGCCCAATGTCGTCTCCCCGAACGTCGTCGAGGCCGAGGAGCTGGTGGGTCACGAGTTCGCCGACGAGGAGGAGCGCTCGCTGGCCGTGCGCGAGATAGCCGCGCTGGGCGCGCGCGAGGCGATCATGACGCTGCCCGACGGCTGCTTCGCGCAGGTGCTCGTCGATGGTCAGGTGACGCTGCAGCGCGCCCGTATCGAGCCGCGCGAGCCGGTCGCCAAACAGGGCTCCGGCGACGCCTTCCTCGCCGGCTACGTCGCCGCGCGCTACGAAGGCAATTCGCCAACCGAGTGCCTCAGCTTCGGCGTCGCCTGCGGCGCGGAGTCCACCGGGCGCCTCGGCGCCGGTCTCGTGGAGCGCCGCGAGGTGCAGCGCCTGCAGCACGAGGTGCAGTTGAGCGCCATCGAGCTGCCCGCCGTCACCTAGACGCGTCCGGCCCGCAAACACGCTTCTGCGGCACGCGGCGATCGGTGCACAGTGCTGTGTGTAGTGTTTCCTACTCGCGTAAACAAGTTGGCCATATTCGCGATCGCGCTCTATGACTGGTAATCGGGCAAGCTTCGGCTAGTGGGAGTCTTCCCTTGGGCGCGCGCCGGCTTTCGCGGCCGTTAAGCGGGGTGTAGGATCGGGCCGCGGCTCCAGCGGCGGATGGCCTCGTGAGGCGGGAGCTCCACAAAAGAGAAAGGGAGATGGGATCACACATGCGATCTCGAAAGATGATCTTGCTGTCGGCTGTGCTTGTGGTCTTGGCGTTGAGCGCCGCGGCGAGCTCGACCGCCAGCGCCACTGAATGGCACTTCGGCGGCACCACGCTGCCCGAATTGACAGAAGAAACCGTCGTGGGAGCGGCTTTCTCGAGCAGTCTCAAAAGCGGAGGCGCGTCGACGACCTGTGAACACTTCCTCTACAACATGGAAGTCTGGAACTGGTTTGGGTTCGGCGAAGGCGTCGTCGACGAACTGCCGCTGTACGGATGCAGCACAACGGCCCCCAACTGCACCGTGTCCGCGATCGAAGCCGAAGAACTGCCGTGGTCGGCCTATCCCGAAAAATTCGGTACCAAACAGTATTTGGTACTGGAAGGGATCAAAGTCAAGATCGTCTACGCCGGAGCCTCGTGCACACTAGGCACCGTCTACGTCACCGGGACCGCGGGAGGGCTGATCAACAACAGCAACTCCACGGCGACCTTTAGCAAAAGCAGCTTCGAAGCGACGGGCACAGCGTTGAAAATCGGAGCAACGCCCGTCGAATGGGTTGGCGAATTTCCGATGGAAGCGTTCAAGGCCAGCCGCGAAAAAGCAGTGGAAGCCTACTAAGGCTGCCGCGTAGGGCAAGAAAGGGCGAAGCTATGGCCGGACGGTCTCGCAGGCGCGGACCGTCCGGCCATGGTGGAGTGTCGGGTCCAACACCGTCGCGCCCGACCAGGGCGAAGTGACCAAACTTCTGCCGTACGAATGCACTGCGACCGCGACCTGTACCGTGCAAAGCATCGAAGCCGAAAAACTTCCGTGGCCGGCGCACACCAAGACGATCACTGGCAAAAGCTACGTAATCATCGAAAAAGTGCAAATTGCATCAAATACAGCGGAGCCCAGTGCGCGCTGGGAGAAACGACCGAGTAGTAAAAGGTACCGCCGGTCGCCTCTTCGAAAACACGACGTCCACGCTGACGCTGAACAAAGCGAGCTTCGAAGCCACCGGCACGTCGCTCAAAGTCGGCGCGACCGACATCCAGTGGACCGGCAGCTTCCCGATGGAAGCGCTCGGCGCGCACAGCAGTGAAGCACTAGAAGTCGGGTAAAGCTCAAACTTGCTCCTGCGCGGCCGAGCGCGGGAGTCGCGGTCGCTTTAGCGGGCGCGCCGTCTCGCCGGCCGCACGTCGGCGGCGCGCACGATCTCGGTGCTGGCGCGGTACGGCACGAGCTCCGCGCGGTAGGAGCGCCTGACCTCCTCCAAGCGCTCCGCGAGCTCGACCTGCGCTCGCAGCGCCTGCAGCTCGAGCTCCTCGATGCGCGCGTGCATCTGCTCGATCTCATTCTCCAGGTCGAGCACCCGCTCGACCCCGGCGAGGTTCAGTCCGAGCTCGGCCGTCATCTCCTGGATGCGTCGCAGCCGCTCCACGTCCTGCTGGGAGTACAGACGCGTGCCCTTCGCCGAGCGCGTCGGCTCGATCAGCCCGCGGGCCTCATAGGTTCTGAGCGTCTGCGGATGCATCTCGGCGAGTTGCGCCGCCACCGAGATCATGAAGACGCCACGGTCGCTGCTCACTTCGATGCGGGTCTCACGACGGCGGGCCATCACGCGCTGCTCACGGTCGCACGGTGGGGGGACATCACGCGCTCTCCCCGGTCTTGGCCTTCCCATCCCGCGCGGACTCCGCTTCGGCGAATAGTCCCGCGCGCGGATCGCTCCCATTCATCGCCTTCGCGAGCGCATCCACCGCAGTCGACTGCTCCGCGGTCAGTGTCTCCGGAACGTCGAGCAGGAAGCGATAGTGGATATCGCCACGGGCCGGGGGGAGCCCTTGGCTCCCGCGCCCAGCTTTGGGGGCCCCTCGCCGCGCAGGCGCTGGACACTCCCGTGCGTCGTGCCCGGTCGCACCCTCAGCGTCTTCGTGCCGCTGAGCGTCGGGACTTTCACCTCCGCGCCACGCAGCGCCTCCGGGATCGTGAGCGGTACGTCGACCTCGACGTGGTCGCCTTTGCGTTTGAAGATCGGCGAGGGCGCGACGTGAGTGATCACGTAGAGGTCGCCCGGGGGACCGCCGCGTGGACCCGCCTCGCCCTTGCCCGGCAGGCGGATGCGCGAGCCCTCCTTGACGCCCGGCGGAATGTTGACCCGGTAGCGCTTGAGTGTGCGCACCGCGCCCGAGCCGCCGCACGTCGGGCAGGGATCCTCGATCACGGTGCCCGAGCCACCGCAGCGCGAGCACGGCTGCGAGAGCGAGAACATGCCCTGCCCCTGCGCCTCGATCCCACGACCTTCACAGCGCGGACAGACCTTCGGCGTCGTGCCCGGCTTGGCCCCCGTGCCGTGGCACGTCGCGCAAGGCGACTGCGTCGAGACCGACAGCGGGATCTGTGCGCCCGAGATCGCCTGCTCGAAGGAGATCGAGACCTCGGTCTCCAGATCCTGGCCGCGTTCCGGGCGCGGTTTAGTGCGCGTGCGCCGTCCGCTCGCCGACCCCCCAAAAAGATTGGAGAGGATGTCGCCCATCGACGAGCTGTCGAAATCGAAGTTGCCAAAGCCCCCGAAGCCGCCGCCCGCACCGGCATTCGCGAACGGGCCGCTGCCGCTGTCGTACTGCTTGCGCTTCTCCGGGTCCGAGAGCACGTCGTGCGCCTGGGAGATTTCCTTGAAGCGCGCCTCCGCCTGCTTGTCGTCGGGGTTGCGATCCGGGTGATAGGTCCGCGCGAGCTTGCGGTAAGCCTTCTTGATCTCCTCCGGCGTCGCCTTTTTGTCGACGCCGAGCGTCGCGTAGTAGTCGTCAGAGCGCGTTGCCGCCGCCATCACGCGATCCTCATGCCGCCACCACGACGCGCGCCGGGCGGATGATCGTTCCGTTCAAGCGGTACCCCGCCTGGTAGACCTCGGCGACACTGCCCGGCTCCGCGCCCTCCACGGGCCGCTGGACGATCGCCTCATGCTGCTCGGGGTCGAACGGCTCGCCGGCTGGCGAGAAGGACTCGATGCCCACACGCGCCAGCGCCGCCGCGAGCTCCGCGCGCACCAGGCGCACGCCCTCCAGCAGATGAGAGTCATCCGCGGACCCTCCAGGCCTGCGGTCTGAAGCAGCCGGCTGGCCTCCAGCCGGCCACTCGGTCTCCGCGGCCGCCTCCAGCGCGCGATCGAGGTTATCCAGCGCCGGCAGCAGCTCGCGTGCGAGCTTCGCCACACCACGCTCCTGTGCCGCCGCCGCATCGCGCGCGACACGCTTACGGTAATTCTCGAAATCCGCCTGCGTGCGCTGCGCGAGCGCGAGGTACTCGTCGCGCTGCGCGCCCACCTTCACCAGCTCATCGATGTCCTCCGCGATCTCGCTCTCCCCGCCCGCATCCTCCGGCAAGAGGGGCTCCGCGCCGGGAGCCCTCCCATCGCCCGCGTCGGGGCTTCCCGCCGCGGGAGCCGCGCTATCCGCGGGAAAAGGGGTCTCCGCTGCGGAGACCCCCTCCGCCTCGACGCGCTCCTGCTCTTGGACTGCCTCCTCAATATCGCTCATGCTCAGGCCTTCGACTCGTCTACGACCTCGGCGTCGACGACATCCTCATCGGCGGAATCGCCGTTCGTGCCGTTCGTCGAGGACTGCTCGCCACCCGCCGCCGCGCCCTGCTCCTGGGCACGCTGGTAGATCGCCTCCGAGACCGCGTGGAAGGCGCCCTGAAGAGCATCCGTCTTGGCGTTGATCGCTGCCGGATCCTCGGACTCCAGCGTCTCGCGAACCTCCTTGATCGCTTGCTCGATGCGCGCCTTGGCGTCCGCGTCGACCTGGTCGGCCAGGTCGGTGAGCTGACGCTCCGCCTGGTAGGCCGCGTTCTCACCGTTGTTGCGCGCCTCCGCGAGCTCGCGCGCCTTGCGATCCTCCTCCGCGTGGCTCTCCGCGTCGGAGACCATGTTCTTGATCTCCTCGTCCGAGAGGCCCGAGCCGGCCTTAATCTCGATCTTCTGCTCCTTGCCCGTACCGAGATCCTTCGCCGAGACGCTCAGGATGCCGTTCGCGTCGATGTCGAACGCGACCTCGATCTGCGGGATGCCGCGCGGCGCGGGGGGGATGCCGGTGAGCTGGAACTTGCCCAGCGACTTGTTGTACGTCGCCATCTCGCGCTCGCCCTGCAGCACGTGGATCTCCACCGAGGGCTGATTGTCCTCCGCCGTCGAGAACACCTCGCCCTTGCGCGTCGGGATCGTCGTGTTGCGCTCGATCAGCTTCGTCATCACGCCGCCCTTGGTCTCGATGCCAAGCGTCAGCGGAGTCACGTCGAGCAGCAGCACATCCTTCACGTCGCCCGCGAGCACGCCCGCCTGGATCGCCGCGCCGACCGCCACGACCTCATCCGGGTTCACGCCGCGGTGAGGCTCCTTGCCGGTCAGCTCCTTGACCTTCTCCTGCACCGCCGGCATGCGCGTCATGCCGCCGACGAGCACCACATGGTCGACCTCCTTGACGCCCTTGTCCTTCGCGTCGTCCAGGGCCTGGCGCACCGGCGCGACAACTCGGTCCAGCAGCGCGCTGGTCAGCTCGGAGAGCCGCGCGCGCGTCAGGCGCGTGTCGAGATGCTTGGGGCCCGAGGAGTCCGCTGTGATGAACGGCAGATTGATCTGCGTCTCCTGGGTCGTCGAGAGCTCAATCTTCGCCTTCTCCGCGGCCTCATAGAGGCGCTGCAGTGCCATTGGGTCCGCGGAGAGGTCGATGCCTTGATCGCGCTTGAAGTCCGCCACGAGCCAGTCCACGATCGCCTTGTCGAAGTTGTCGCCGCCCAGGTGGTTGTCACCCGCCGTCGACTTGACCTCGAACACGCCGTCGCCAATCTCCAGCACCGAGACGTCGAAGGTGCCGCCGCCGAGGTCGAATACCAGGATCGTCTGGTCGTTTTCCTTATCCAGGCCGTACGCCAGCGAGGCCGCCGTCGGCTCATTGATGATGCGCTTGACGTCCAGGCCCGCGATCTTGCCCGCGTCCTTGGTCGCCTGGCGCTGGTCGTCGTTGAAGTACGCCGGGACCGTGATCACCGCCGAATCGACCGTTTCGCCCAAATACGCTTCCGCGTCGGTCTTCAGCTTCTGCAGGATCATCGCGCTGATCTCCGGGGGGGAGTGCTGCTCGCCGCCGGCCTCCACGCGCGCGTCGCCGTTAGGCCCCGAGACGACCTTGTAGGGGACGATCGACTCCTCCTCGCGCACCTCCGCCTCCTTGCGGCCCATGAAGCGCTTGATCGAGAAGATGGTGTTCTGCGGGTTCGTGACCGCCTGGCGCTTGGCGACCGTGCCGACGAGTCGCTCGCCCGATGCCGTGAAAGCGACGACCGAGGGGGTCGTGCGACCGCCCTCCGCGTTCTCCACGACGGTCGGCTCGCCACCCTCGAGCACCGCCATGCAGGAGTTGGTCGTGCCTAGGTCGATGCCAATTGTCTTGGGCATGTGGTGGTGCTCCTTGTGGTTGAGAATGATGCCGCGAGGCCCCGCGGCCTCGGCTGCTGAAATCTGAGTCTTAGACTAGCAGATTTCCTAACCACCCGCGACATCGCGACGCAGGAACACCAGATAGCCCGCCACCAGCGCCGGCATCGCGTACAACGCGCAGACCCACAACGAGTGCCACACCGGAACCCAGTCCGTCGGAGTGCGCAGCAAGCCGTGCCAGTTGGCGAATTGATTCGTGAGCAGATATGGCTGGATGCCTTCCAATCCCGGGATCGCCGAGACGATGTAGATCAAGATCACGAAGCCCACCGCCGCGACGACCGACGCCGCACTGTTGCGCGTAGCCGTCGAGAACAGCACCCCCACCGCGACCACCGCCAACAGCGGGATCAGATAGAGCGCGTTCGACGCAAACACCAGCAACAGCGCTTCCGGCGCCGAGACCACAGTCCCCGAAAGGGTCTCCACCGGATGAAAGCCCCACGAAGCAACCCCCCCCACGGTCGCCACGAAGGCCGACACATACACCGCGAGCGCCGCGTATATACACGCCGCCAGCGCCTTCGCCGCGAACACCTGACCACGATCGACCGAGCGCGTCAGGATCGTCTTCAGCGTGCCGTTGCCATCCTCCGCGGCCACGATGTCGCCCGCGACGAGCGAGGCAATCAGCGGCAGCATGAAGGCCGAGAGGAACTCCAGTGTCAACACCGGCGTCGCCAGGCCCGACTGCGTGATTTGGCTGGAAATCACCGAGAGGTTCCCACCATGGTCGTGACCCTGGTGCAGGTTCTCAAACACCACGAAAATCAACGGGAACAGCGCCGCGAGGCCGAGTCCGAGGTAGGTGCGCTTCTGCGAGACCAGCTTGCGCAGCTCCCAGCGCAGCACCGTCAGCGTCGAGGGGCGCCGCACATGGCTGGCGCTAGCGGTCGGACGCTCCGCCAGCGGGCTAGATGCCTCGAGTGTGCTCATCGCGTCTCGCGCACTTCGCTGCGCGGATGCCCCGCCGATGTAAGCACGCCAGAATCGGGCTCCGCAGGCGGCGGTCGGTGCTCGCTACGCGAATCCCCCATATCCCCCAAATCCGGTTCCCCGTCGCCCTCCGTCAGGCGAAAGAAGAGATCCTCGAGCGTCGCGAGCTCTGGCGTCAGCGCAAGAATGCCAAGCCCCTCCTGCGCCAGCGCGAGCGTCAGCGCGCCGACGTCCTGCTCTTGCGCCTGGAAGCTCAGCCCCTGCTCGCCGTGCACCGCATGCGCGATCCCGCGCTGCGCGGCGAGGATCGCGAGCGCACGCTCGTCGTCGGTGCTGCGCAGGCGGTAGCCCGCTCCGCCCTGTCGGCGCAAATCCGTGAGCGCCCCCTCGTAGACCACGCGCCCCGAGTGCACAATCGCGACGCGATCGCACAGTTCCTGCACCTCCGGCAGCTGGTGGCTGGAGAGCAGCACCGTGATTCCCTCGTCCGCCAGACGGCGGATCAGCGCGCGCATGTCGCGCATCCCCGCCGGGTCCAGGCCCGTCGCCGGCTCGTCGAGCAGCAGCAGGCGCGGGCGGCGCAGCAGCGCCGCCGCGATCCCCAGGCGCTGGCGCATCCCGTGCGAATAGCCCCCGACCCGGTGCCCGCCGCGCGGTCCCAGCTCGACGATATCCAGCACCTCGTCGATCCGTTGGCTTGCGCCCGCGCCGTCGAGCGCCGCGAGCAGCTCCAAGTTCTTGGCACCCGTCAGGTACGGGTAGAAGCGCGGCGCCTCCACGAACCCCGCCACCCCCTCCAGCGCACCCGCGCCTGCGCGCATCGGGTCACGCCCAAACAGCTCCACCGTGCCCTCGCTCGGGACGATCAGACCAAGACACATCCGCAGCGTCGTCGTCTTGCCCGCTCCGTTCGGACCGAGAAAGCCATAGACGTCGCCCGCGTCGACGTTCAGGTCGATGTGGTCGACCGCGAGCACCTCCTTGTAGCGCTTGACGAGCCCTCTCGCACGAACCGGCGGCGCCGAAACCGGCGGGGCCTCGCTCACCCTCAGAGACCCTTCGCGGCTTCCTGCAGGGTGGTGGGCGTGACCGAGCCGACGAGCACGTACTCGACGCCCGCGCGCTGGAAGCTCAGCAACGTGCCGAGCGGGGTCGGCAGCTCGCTGGCGCTGGCGCCCGGCAGCGCTACCTTCGGCAGCTCGCCGAGGAAGCCACCGGCTTCTTCGGCCGGCTGCTTGGCGGTTTCGCCGCTGCGCTGCGCGGTGCTCTCCAGTACCGCGATGCCGCCGAGACCTTCGCCGTAGGTGATCAGCGCCGCCGCGTGGCCGTTGATCTGGGCGCCGCCTACTTCATCGCGCGTCATGCCAGCGAGGGTTGGCGGTGCGTCGAGCGCGAAGGGAACCGCCGCCTGCACCGCAGCGAGGCCCCGCTCATGGGTAGGTGTCTGGTTAGAGGCCCCGCCGCGCGCGTGCGCGTGCGCGCTCGGCGGTTCGATTTCCGTGACCTTCGCGTCGGCGGGGGGTGTAAACGCGAAGACCGAGCTCGGCACCGCTCCGTAGGAGATTTCGGTCGCCGTCAGTTCCAGTACCGGCGAGGAGCTTTGCGTCGAGTACACCGCCAGGCGCAGCGGCACGCCGTGATCGGCATCCCAAGCCAGTTCGGCGCCACCGACGAGGCCGCCGTTGCGACTGGGGGAGATACGCACCGCGTACGCCGGCTGCCCCGCGACGTCCGTCGGTGTCGCGCCCGAGAGGTTCGCGTGGCGCATGATGTGCACGATCGCTTCCTGGATCGCCGCCACCGTCGGGATTTGGTGCTGGTCGCTCGGCGCCTGCGTGCCCGTGCCCGAAGAGCTCTCGCCGGCATTGCCTTCGCCGGAGTCTTGAGGCGGCGGCGTGTAGCGGTAGAGGCTGTTCGAGGCCGCGTCGTAGAGCGAGATCGTGTGCCCGTCATAGAAAATCTGCGTATCGCCGTGTTCGGCCTGCAGTTCAAGCCGCACGCGGCCATCGCCGGAGATCCACAGTCGCCCGCTTGCGCCCGTCAGCAGGGGGCTCGTGGCCGGTCCTCCGCCTGCGCCCGACTGGGACGCCAGGCTCGCGCCTTCGAGCAGGTGGTCCGTGAGCTGGATCCGCGCGCTGACGCCATCGACGGGTGGCGCCGCGAGCGCGTCGTGGACGGCTTGCGCGAGTGGCTTCGGTGGCGGCACCGGCCCCGTTCCGAGGGCCACCGCGAGCGCGGTCGCGCCGATCCCGACCGCGAGGACCGTCGCGCAGAGCAGCAGCAAGCGCGAGAGCGGCAGGCGGCGCAAGAAGTGGCTCATGTTCGGGCTCCGATGATCGGGGTCGCGACCGCGTGGGGGGGCGCGAATGGAGGCTGCAAGACAAGGCTAGCGCGCAAGCTGAAGGGATCCTGAAGATGCGATGGGCGGATTCTCATGGTCGTCTCCCAGCGACCCCGCCGCGCGCGCGTACGCGCGCCCTCGCGCGCGGCGGGCCGCTCTCGGGATCCCGATGCGATCCTCCGGCGCCGCCAACCGATATTGTGCCGGCCGCATGTACATCGCTCTCGGAGTCGTCATCTTCTGGGTCGTCCTCGGCCTCGGCGTGTTCCTCGTCGCGATGCGCGGCGGTCCGCGCGGCGCGCGCCAGGCGCTGCACACCGAATCGAGGGCCGGCCGCCGCGGGCTCTGGCTGGTCGTTGTGCTCGCGTTCGCGTTTGGGCTCGTCGTTCCCGGCCTCGTGCTCGTCGACAACGCCGAACACAAGGCCAGCGCCGCGATCGGCGGCGTGCACCTGAACTCCGCCCAGCAGAAGGGACGCGAACTCTTCTCGCACGCCTGCAATCTCTGCCACACCCTCGCCGCGTCTAACGCCGTCGGGCGCATCGGCCCCAACCTCGACGTGCTGATACCCGAAGTGTCGAGCACCACCGCCGGGCGCAAGGCGTTCGTGCTGAGCGCGATCCTCGAAGGCCGCGCGCGCGGCAACGGCCAGATGCCCGCGCTGCTCTTCCAGGGCAAAGAAGCCGGAGACGTCGCCAATTACGTCGCGACCGTCGCCGGTCACTGAAACCGCGCATTTAGCGCGCTCGTAGCGAAAATCCGTCCGCAGGCGCTGTTAGCATCGCCGCGATGTCACGACCGGCCGAGGCCCGCGAGTGGTGGGCCGAAGTGGATGACGTGAGGGAGCGCATCGAGCGTCGCCGGGCCCGCGAGGGCGGGCCCCTGCGGCGGGGAGTGCGCGTCGTGAGACCCGAGTCCCACGCCTCCTCAGCACACCTGCTGTCGCTCGATGCGCGCACCACGGCGGCCGCAGCGCGCGGGGCGCGTCGCATCTCGGGCCCGGGGCCGGGGCGGCGTCGCCCGCGGCCGCGCCCAGCGCAGCTCGTCGGGCCGCGACCGGATCGCATCGCCTCGTGGGCTGTCGCGCTCGGCTTCCTGCTCGTCCTCGCCGCGATCCTCAGCGCGCACTAGCGCAGCATCCATCGGTCACTTGGTGGTGGCGAGCCGCGTGGGGAGCGATGTGGCATCGGTTTAGCCAGGAGTCGATAGCGGGCCGCGGGACCATCGACTAAGGTCCGGCGAGATGGCTGACGGAGCAGATCGAACGCGAACGGCGGCGGACGTGATGGCGTTGGTGGCCGAGCGCGAGATTCGCTTCATCCGCTTCTGGTTCACCGACATCTTGGGCCAGCTGAAGTCGTTCTCGATCAACGCCGCCGAGCTCGAGGACGCCTTCGAGGCCGGCATGGGCTTCGACGGTTCCTCGATCACCGGCTTCAACGCGATTGAGGAGTCCGACATGATCGCGCTGCCCGATCCCAGCACGTTCGCCGTGCTGCCCTGGCGCCCGGAGGAGCAGGGCGTGGGGCGGATGTTCTGCGACATCATCACGCCCGAGCGCACCCCCTACGAGGGCGATCCGCGGCACGTTCTGCGGCGCGCCGTAGAGCGCGCGCGGGCGATGGGCTTCGAGACCTTCAACGTCGGCCCCGAGCTCGAGTACTTCCTGTTCAAGGACAGCCACTCCACCGAGGTGCTCGACCGCGGCGGCTACTTCGACCTAACCACGCTCGACGCCGGCTCGGATGTGCGCCGCGAGACCGTGCTGGCGATGGAGCAGCTCGGCATTCACGTCGAGTACACCCACCACGAGGTCGGGCCCAGCCAGCACGAGATCGACATGCGCTACGCCGACGCCATGAAGATGGCCGACGACTGCATGACCTACCGCATCACCGTCAAGGAGTACGCCATGAAGTACGGCTGGCACGCCACCTTCATGCCCAAGCCGATGGTCGGCGAGAACGGCTCCGGGATGCACACCCACCAGTCCCTGTTCAAGGACGGGCGCAACGCGTTCTTCGACCCCGACGACCAGTACTTCCTCTCCGACGTCGGCAAGGCCTTCATAGCCGGCCAGCTCAAGCACGCGCGCGAGATCAGCTCGATCTTCGCCCAGTGGGTCAACTCTTATAAGCGCCTCGTTCCCGGCTACGAGGCGCCCGTGTACGTCGCGTGGTCGCGGCGCAACCGCTCCGCGCTCGTGCGCGTGCCGCTATATCACCCCGGCCGCGAGCAGGCCACACGCATGGAGCTGCGCTGTCCCGACCCCGCCTGCAACCCCTACCTGACCTTCGCCGCGCTGCTGCAAGCCGGCCTCGAGGGCATCGAGAAGGGCTACGAGCTACCCGAGCCGATGGAGCGCAACCTCTACCATCTCTCCGGCGAGGAGCACCGCCGCCTCGGGATCGAGCAGCTACCCGAGACGCTCGGCGAGGCGATCGAGATCACCGCCGAGTCCGAGCTTGTGCTGCGCACGCTCGGTGAGCACATGTTCAACCGCTACGTCGAGATCAAGCGCCAGGAGTGGGAGGACTACCGCGTGCAGGTCTCCCAGTGGGAGCTCGACCGGTATCTGTCGATTCTGTAGGGCGCCGCGCCAGCGCTCAGACGGCCGTCACTGAATCAAAGCCGAGTGCCGCCGCGAGGTCTCCGGGTGCGGTCACGGGCCGCTGGCAGGTGAAGCGCTCGCAGACGTACGCCGCGGCGAGTCCCGCGACAGTCGTGCGGCCTTCCAACAGCGGGACGTTCGTCTGTGTCCCCGTCGGGCCGCCCGCGAGGACGAGACGCGAGCGCGGGCGTGCGCGCACGACGCGCTCGAGCTCCTCGCGCGCTGGATCGGCGGGCCCCACGATCGCGACCTCGCGCGTCGGTGAGACATAGAAGTCGATCGCCCGCAGCAAGTGTCCGAAGGCAACGGGGTGGCGCGCGGCAATCTCGTGCAGCAGACGCAGGACGCCGAGGGCGTGACGCTCGTAGTCGTGCTCGCCGCTGAGCGCCGCGAGGCGCAGCAGTCCCAGCGCCGCGGCGGATCCGCCGGCGGGGATCGGGGCGTCCTCGAGATCCTTACGGCGTGCGATGAGGGCTTCGTGGTCGCTGGCCGTGGAGAAGAAGCCGCCGTGCTCGGCGTCCGCGAAGCGGGCGATCAGATCCTCCGCGAGTGCGCGCGCCTGCACGAACCAGCGCTCCTGGAAGGTCGCTTCATAGAGCTCGAGCAGAGCTTCCAACAGGAACGCGTTGTCCTCCAGGTAGCCCTCGAGCGTGGCTCGGCCGTGGCTGTATGTGCGCAGCAGGCGTCCCCGCCGCGGATCGCCGCTCGGCGAGGCGACATGCAGCTCGCGCAGGACGAACTCGGCGCAATCGGTGGCCGCCGCCAGGTATTCGCGCCCGCGCTCGCCGCCCAGCGCGCCGCCGGCGTCGGCGAGTGCCGCGATCATCAGGGCGTTCCAGCTCGTCAGGCGCTTATCGTCGAGCCCCGGGCGTGGGCGCCGCTCGCGGGTCTCCAGCAGCCGCGCGCGGATGCGCTCGCGCTGCTCGGCCGGGGGCTCGGGCCCGCGTGCCTCCAGCACATTCAAACCCCGCTCCTGACCGCTCTCGCCGGCGAAGTTGCCCCGCGCGGTAGCGCCGAACCACGTGACTGCCGCCTCGACGTCCGCACCCAGGGCATCTCGCAACTCGTCGAGCGACCACACATAGAAGCTGCCCTCGCCGCCCTCCGAATCGGCATCCAGTGCGCTGTAGAAACCGCCCTCCGGCCCGCGCATCTCGCGCAGCGCCCAATCGAGGGTGCGTTCACAGACCTCACGCAGCAGCGGCTCGCCGGTGAGCAGATACCCGTGCAGGTACGCGCGCGCGAGCAGCGCATTGTCGTAGAGCATCTTCTCGAAGTGCGGCACCGTCCAGGTCGCGTCGACGGCATAGCGATGAAAGCCGCCGCCGACCTGGTCGTGGATGCCGCCGGCCGCCATCGCGCGCAGCGTCTCGAGCGCCATCTCGCGTCCCGCGGGCTGCCCCAGCAGGAACTCCAAGACGGGGGTCTGCGGAAACTTGGGGGCCCCGCCGAAGCCACCGCGGTGCGCGTCGAAGGAGGCCCGCAGCGCGCCGAGCGCGGCGTCGACGGCACTCGCCTGCAGTGGCTGCGCCGAGGGTGTCAGATGCGCCCCGCCGACCAGTCGCTCGCGCAGCCGCTCGCCCTCCGCACGGATCTCGCCGGAGCGCTCACGCCAGATCTCGGCGACCGCCTGCAGCACCTCGGTCCACGCCGGCATCCCCTGGCGGGAGACCGGGGGGAAATAAGTGCCCCCATAGAAAGGCAGCTGCTCGGGGGTGAGAAAGACATTCAGCGGCCAGCCCCCGTGGCCCGTCATGCCCTGCACGGCCTCCATGTAGAGCGCATCGATGTCCGGGCGCTCCTCGCGATCGACCTTCACGCAGACGAACTCTTCATTCATCAGCGCCGCCACGCGCGGATCCTCGAAGCACTCGCGCTCCATGACGTGGCACCAGTGGCAGGCCGAGTAGCCGATCGAGACCAGCAGCGGCACGTCGCGCTCGCGGGCGCGCTCCAGAGCCGTCGCGCCCCAGGGCAGCCAATCGACGGGGTTCTCGGCATGTTGGCGCAGGTAGGGAGAGGTCTCCTGCGCGAGCGCGTTGGGCACGCGCTCAGGGTAGCCGGCGTCGGCCGAGCCGCTCGCGCGCCGGTTGCCCCGCGAGCGGTAGCGGTGGGCGGGGGCGCAGCGAGATCAGTTGCGCGAGCGTCGCCAAGAGCGAGGGCTCCGCGCGCGAGAGGTGGGCTTTGCTGGTGCTGAGGTCGAAACTTCGACCTTCGAGGATGCCGACCGCGCGCTGCCCCGAGCCGATCACGACGACGCCGTGCGAGGCGCTCGTGCCGGTGATCTGGACTGTGATCGTGTGCAGTTTGCCGCCGGCCGCGGGCAGCGTTCCGCTCAGCTGGACACCCGGGACGAAGGTGAAATCGTGCAGCCGCACCGCGGCGCTGCTGAGCCGTGCGTAGCCACCGTGCAGGCCGCCGAAGCTCGAGCCGCTCGGCAGTTCGCGCTCGGCCTGCAGGGTCGCCCCGATGACCTGCCGCTCGAGGTCCACGAGCGTGTCCAGCACGGCCGTGACGGTGCGCCCCGCGTTGCCCGTCAGGCCGGGCACCGGCTGAACGTAGGCCAGCTTCGTCGGCGTGATCGGGGTCGGGCTGAAGAGATCTTTGGTCGGTTTGCACGGCTGCACCGCGGCGCCCGCGAAGAATGCTTCGACGGCGGCCTGCGCGCAGCCGCTGAAGTCGCTGCCGAGCACCGAGTGCCCGGTGTAGGGGACCACGAGCAGCTCCGCATCGGGGATCCGCGCGGCGACCGTCCGTGCGCCCGAGGTGGGGGTCCGCAGATCCTGCGAGCCGGAGAGAATCAGGGTCGGCGCGTTCGGCAGCGGCGCGATGGCTGGCGGTGCGGGCGCGAGATTGGGCCAGTCCATGCACACCGGTATCAGGCTCTCATCCCACGCCGTGACCTCATCGAAGGGATAGAAGTCCGAGCTCGGCAGCGCGTGGAGCACGGCGAGCGCTTCGGCGCTGCGTGTAGCCGGCGCCGCGCCGCGCTGCCAGGGAAAGGACTTCTCTTCGCAAGAGGTCGCGAGGAACAGCGCGTTGTTCTCTTCTTCGCTGGATTCTTCGGCCGGGGAGTGCGGCGGCAGCGGCACGTTGGGGATCAGTCCCTCCGAGAGCAGGTTCAGCCGTAGCAGCGGATCGGGATTGCCACGCAGCGCCGACTGCGCCGCCGCGGGCAGTAACGCGCGCAGGGCGGGATTGAGATCGCCGGCCTGCAGGATGCCGAGCAGGCCGACCTCGTCCAGCGTCGCGTCGTGCCGGCGGCCGTCGCCGTCGTACACCGAGCCGCTGAGCGGGTGGCGGCGCAGCACGCCGGTGAGCCGCGCGATGTCGGCGAGCGGGTTCGTCGTGATGTGCTCGCAGGCGCCCGCCGAGCAGAGCTCGCCGAGCACCGACGGCAGCGCCTGGAACGTCGGCAGGGCGAAGGGATCCGGTCCTTCGGGGGTGACGACCGAGTCGAGTACGAGCGCTTCGACGTGCTGCGGATAGCGTTCGGCGTACTCCAGCGCGACCTTCGTGCCGTAGGAGGTGCCATACAGCACGAGCTTTTCGTAGCCGAGCGCCGCGCGGATGGTCTCGATGTCCTGCACCGATTCCTGCGTCGTGAACGCCCCACGCGCCGCTCCGAGCTGCAGGGCGCAGCGTTCGCCGAGCTTGCCCGCACCGCTGCCTTCCAGCGCCTGGGCATTATTGAGCACGGGACAGTTCAGCGGGTCGGAGTGACCGGTGCCACGTTGGTCGTAGACGATCAGATCGCGCGTGCGCAGCGCCGGAGCGATTGCCTTGGCGATGAAGCCGGCAAGGGGGTCGGCCGCCTGGCCGGGCCCGCCCGCGAGTGCGAGAACAGCGCTCTGGCTCGGGGTCGCGCCAGTCTGCAGCCGCTCCACGGCAAGTGGGATCGAGCCGGGCGCCGCTCCGCTCCGGGCGAGCGGGACAGTGATCGTTGTGCATGCGAAGGTCGGTGCGCCGCTGCAGGTCGTAAAGCTCGGCGTCGCCTGTGCGGTGGAAGCGGAGAGTGCGAAAAGTGCTCCCACGAGCAGTGCCGCTCGCGCGGCGCGGACCGGATTTCGCTGCGACATCGGCCCGACGATAGCCGCCGCGGGCCTCAGAGCCGGGCTTCGGAGCGCAGCGTCCAGAGGTAGGGCAGCGCGGAGAGATCCTCGCCGAGCTCCACGGGAAACGGCCTGAGCGCGTCCGTCAGCCGCGAGAGCGCGGTCGGCATCCGCACCAGCGCCCCCGCACGCTGCGTGAGATCAAATCGGGCCGCGTGCGTGCGGGCGATCGTGGCGCCGCCGGCGGTGCCACCGACGAGCCGCACATGCTTGCCGCCGAGATCGCCGACGAGCTTGCGATGGGAGCCAAGCCGCAGCGTGCCGTGGACCGCCGCGGAGCCGCCGATTCGCAGCGTGGCGCTGGCGGCCTTCACGACGCCCGAGAGAGTGACGCCCGGTATGTAGGTGTAGCCGTGGAAGCGCAGCCCGCTGCTGGAGAACTGCGCCCAGCCCGCGCGCAGGCCGCCGATGCTCAGCGAGGACAGTTTGGGGGATTGGCTCGCGCCGAGCTTTTCGAGTACCGCCAGCAAGAACTGCCGGGCGAAGTCCGCGAGTGTGAGCGTGATCGCCTGCAACGTGCGCCCCGTGCGACCGCGATAGCCACGCGCCGGAGTCACCGCGCCGAGGTGCTCGGGCGGCAGCGGCGTCGGTCTGAACAGCGCCGAGGCCGGTCCGGCGGGACACGGGGCGATCGCCCTGCCGGCAAACTGCGCGTGCAGCGCTGCGCTCGCGCACTTGGTGGGCTCTGTCGTGAGCACCGAGTGGCCCGTATTGGGGACGACGAGCAGGTGCGCGTCAGGAATCTGCGCGGCGACGGCGCGCGCTCCCGAGGTCGGTGTGCGCAGATCATCGGCGCCGCTGAGGATCAGCGTCGGCACATTCGGCAGGGGCTCCGCGAGGGCCGGTGGTGCGGGGGTCGCGAAGGGCCAGAAGGCACACGCCGGCACGTCGCTGAGGGCGAGCGCGTTCGCCGCAGTGAACGGCGCGAGCGAGCCCGCCGGAAGCGCCGCGAGCTGAGCTGTCGCCTGCGCAATTCGCATGTGGGGACTCGCGGTGCGACTCCACGGGAAGTCCTGCTCTTCACAAGTCGTCGCGTAATAGAGCGGAACGTCGATGTCCTCGCTCGATTCGTCTTCGCCGCCGCTCTCCGCGCGGACGATCAGACGGGCGAGGGCCGCATTGTCGCCGCTCGCCGCGCCGCGCACGGCAGCGATGAATTCGGCGCGCAGAACCGGGTCGAAGTCGCCCGCGAGCAAGATCTCTAGGAGGTCGTTAGAGGAGACGCTAACCCGGTGCGGATGGCCGCGCCCATCGATCACGCGGCCGACCACCGCGCCGCCGCGCATCCGCCGCACGAGGCGCGCGAGGTCGCTAACCGGATCGCGAGTGATCTGCGCGCACGCGCGGTCCGCGCAGAGCTGGCGCAGAATGCGCGGAACCGCGGCTAGTGTCGGCCGGTCGAGCGGTTCCGGCCCACTGGGTGTCACGACGGAATCGAGGATCAGCGCTTCCACGTGTTCGGGATGCTCCTGCGCGTACTCCAGGGCGACCTTCGTGCCATAAGAGGTGCCGTACAGCACGAGCTTTTCGTAGCCGCCCGCGAGACGGATCGCTTCGATGTCCGCGACGCTGTCCGGGGTGGTGTAGAAAGCGCGTTCCGCGCCGATCTGTTCCGCGCACGCCCCGATCAGCGCACCGAAGGAGTGATACGCGCCGGGCCGTTCGAAGCCGTGACAGGAGAGCGGATGCGAGAGCCCCGTGCCGCGCTGGTCGTAGACGATCAGGTCACGTGTCGCGAGGATCGAGCCGAGCAGTTCGCTGAACTCTTTCGCGAAGGGAATCGCGGCCTGGCCCGGGCCGCCCGCGAGCGCCAGCAACGCCGATTTGGCGTCTCCCACCGGGGCCAGGTGCCTGCGGATAGCGAGTGTGATTGTGCCCGGCGTCGCTCCGCCTGGATCGAGCGGCACAGTGAGGTGTGCGCAGCCGAAGTTGTTGGTACCGGCGCACGGCACGAAAGCGATCTGGGCGTTTGCCGCCGTGGCCCGCGCCCCGCTGAGGACGGTCGCCGCGGCCACGAGCGCGAGTACCAACTTCCCGGCAGGCGATCGCATCAATTGGAATCTAGTTCATCGCCTCCGACGGCGCTACACCCAGCTACACCCATGTAGGGTCTGCGGCGTGGACGAGCCTGGCCACAGTGCGATCGCAGCGGGCCCCCGCCGGGGCGTGAGCGCCCCCGCTGCCCCCGCCGCGATCGGTCCCTACAGCCACGCGGTCAGCGCGGCCGGCCTGCTGTTCTGCTCGGGGCAGATCCCGCTGGACCCCGCGAGCGGGGAGCTCGTCGGAGCGAGCCCCGCCGAGCAGGCCGAGCGTTGCCTGCTGAATCTCCAGGCAGTCTGCGCCGCGGCCGGAACGTCGCTCGCGAACGCCGTGCGAGTCACCGTCTACGTGACCGATCTTGCGTGCTTTGGCGAGGTCAACGAGGTCTACGGATCGTTTTTCGCCGCCGATCCCCCGGCGCGGGTGACCGTCGAGGTCTCCGGGCTGCCGCGCAACGCGCTGGTCGAGATCGACGCGGTGGTCGCGCTGGAGCAGAGCGACGGCGCGCCGGCCGCGGACCGATAGGGAGCCAGCACTGCCCGAGAGCGTCTACCACGTCGAGCTGCGTCAGTTCCCGCACAACATGTGCCGCTTCAATCTCTCCGCGCGCGAGTTGCGCGCGGTGGTGCTGGAGCCGTGGTCCCAAGAACGCTGGATCGAGTTCGGCGAACGCAAGTGGAGTCCGCATCAGGCCACGCTGACGGTTCTCGAGGGCCCACGTATTCCGTTCGGGCAGCTCACGATGGGTCGTGGCTGGCGCACCGCCGAGCGGCAGGGTCGCGAGGTCACCGACGAGCTGCTCGCCGCGGTGGGTCGCGAGCTCGGCGCGAGGCCCGGCGCCGCGGCTCCCTCCGGCGGTGAGGGGGCGAGCGCCAGCGCTGCGATCGGTGGCGCCGGTGGCGCCGGTCGCGAGGCTACCCCAGCGGACACCGACGTCCTGGCGGCCGACTCCCTCGGCCTGGAGCTACTCTCGCGTCTCGGTGTCGAGCGCGCGCCGCTGCGCCGCGCCTGGGAGCTCGCCGCCGAGCGCCACCCCGGATCGCCGCCCAGCGCGACGCTGGCGCTGGCCGAACGCGCCATCGAGTCACTGCTGCGTGGGCAGTTGATCGTGCTCGCGCGCGGCGCGGAGCCCGCTGGCGAGGCCGGCGAGGCGCGGGCGATGGACGAGCGGGAGATCGCGCAAGCGATCGGCGCCGTCGCGAGCTGGGCCGACGGGGACGCCGCCGGCGACGTCTGGATGCGCCGCGCGTGAGCGCGTAGGGCGCGCCTGCACCGCGCCTCTGGGGGCGGCGCTCCCTCCGGATCGCCCCGCGCGGTCCGGGGGCAGGTCCGTCGCTAGACTCCGTCTCCGGCTTGGTGGGCGTAGCTCAGCTGGTAGAGCTCCGGGTTGTGGTCCCGGCGGTCGGGGGTTCGAGTCCCCTCGCTCACCCTCAATAAATGTCTGCAATCGCGAGGTCACGGTGGCGAGCCGGCATGTGCTCCTAGCCGCCGCGCCGCTCGGTGTAAGCGGAGGGCCCGCCCATTACCTCCATCCACCAGTAGGTCACTTGTGCACGGTGTCGTCGCTTACGCGCCCGCCGAACAGCGGCCGCGCTGTGGGTCAGCGTTTCCGGTACGCCGCAAGGAATGCGCGGACGCCGGCGTCGGCGTAGCGCTTGAGCTCAGAGGGGGTAGCTGGCTCGTTCTCGCCTAGCAGCATCGCCCGGTTGAGTGGGATCGACATCACGAGCCAGTTGAAGTGCGCCGCAGCGAGCAGGGGGTCGTCGAGCTCCAGCGCTCCCCGCGAGGCGAGCCGTTCGAACATTGCTGCCAGCGCCTCGAGCGTGCGTCCCGGTCCTCGTTCGTAGAACAGGCGGCCGAGCTGCGGGAACCGCGCTGCCTCCCCGATCACAAGGCGCCGCAGCTGCAATAGGCGCGGCTTCATCACCGCGTGGAGCTGCTGGCGGGCGAAGTCGCGCAGATCGCGCTCGAGGTCGCCAGTGTCCTTTAGATTCAGCGCTGCCTCGGTGTTCGGATCGGCGATCTCGTCGACCGTGGCAGTGACAATCTCTGCGAACAGACGCTCCTTGTCGGCGAAGTGCTTGTAGACCGTCTGCTTGGAGACGTGCGCGAGCGCGGCAATCTCGTCCATGCTCGTGCCCAGGTAGCCGTTGCTTAGGAACACGGTTCTCGCCGCCTGGAGGATCGCGCGGTGCTTGCGAGCGGAGCGCCGCTCGTCCGCGAGCTGGTTATCGCTGTCTGTGGTCGACATCCCGTAAGAGTACTAGACAGTACAGTTCTGCATGTAGTACTGTACCGTCTAGTTCCTCTCGATAGGCCTCAAAGGAGGGCTCTTATGCGACTGGTCGTGATCAACCACCTGACCCTCGAGGGCGTGATGCAGGCCCCCGGTCGACCGGACGAGGACACGCGCGGCGGCTTCAGCCACGGCGGATGGGCAATCCCCGGCGGCGACGAGGTGATGGGTCGCGCGCTCGGGGCACGGATGGGTAGACCGGACGGCGGGCTGCTGCTCGGACGGTGGAGCTATGAGGAGATGTTGGCCTCCTGGAACGCGAAGGGCGGTCCCTTCAAGGACGCGCTCAACGACGCGTCCAAGTACGTCGTTTCAAGGAACCCGGCCGCGGCACTACACTGGCCAAACTCAACCCTGTTGCACGGCGACATTCCCGCCGCCGTGGCAGAGCTGAAGCGGACGCAGAAGGGCGACTTAGTGATCATGGGCAGCGGTCAGCTGATTCGCTCGCTGCTGCCACAAGGACTGATCGATGAGTACTTGCTGCTGATTCACCCGCTCCTCGTCGGTTCGGGCCAGCGCCTGTTCGATCACGACAACCACCTCGTCAAGCTGCGCCTCGTCGAGAGCGTCACGACGACCACCGGCGTGATCATCGCCACCTACCAACCCGCGTGAAGAAGAAGCGCTTGAGATGAGGCACGCCGGTCGCGTCTGGCTGTGAACCCCGCGCAGTGCCTTCGGGGAAGAGATCCCGCAAGCGCTCAGGCTCGGGGAGACCGGAGCGAGCGATAGTGATGTACCAGTAGCCGCCCGCTAGGTTCAGCACCCCAATAACCAGGCAGAAGGCTGCCCATCCGTAGGCGGCGTAGGAGAGGCACACGAGGCCCGCCGCGGCCGCGACAAAGCCACCGGCGATACGCGTGATCCCGAAGGCGTGGAGGTGGCGGTACTCCCATGGATTGATCAGGCGCTGCATGCCGGGTCGCGGGGGAGATGCCCACCATCCGCGAAGACCTTTCCCCGGGGCATGGTCGTCGGCTGCGCTCCTCGGGAGGCGTCCCGCTCATCCCCGCCTGAGGAACCTCAAATAGAACGCCGCGAATACCAGGACAATCCCGATGTTTACCATCAGGCGCTCCCAGAACCGATGCCTGAAGAACAAGATGTCCACGCCGACGACGACGGCTACCAGCGCGAGCGCATAAAGCACGACGCCTGCCTGCTTTCCCATCCTTTCACCCTACTGCTCGAGGGCCACCTTGCGGTCACGGATGACGTCGCCGCTCGGCAGCGCTGCGGGGCTTTCAGGCGTTCGACGACCTCGTTGAAGTCTCCTCGCGGTCCGCGATACCAGGCGGCACGATCTCCCCTCGGTCGATCTCCTCGGCGAGACGCTGCTTAGCAGCGAGGCTTCCTTCGTCGAGCACGCCGGAGCCCGCCGCATAGGAGATCGCGTCTCCACCCCTGCCGCGCAGCACGACCGCGCAGCCGACCGCGATCAGCGCACCCGCGAGCGGGCCCGCGACATACACCCAGTAGCTCGAGAAGTCACCGCTCACCAGCGCCGGGCCGAAGGACCGAGCGGGGTTCATCGAGGTGCCGCTCACCGGCGCCGACCACAGGCCGGCGAGCGCGATGTACCCGCCGACGCCGAGCGCGGCGATGGCGCCCACGTTCTGAGCAGCCGAGGCCGTACCGAGAATCACGCTCACCAGTCCCGCAGTGAGAACTATCTCCATCAGCAGCGCCTGCCAGTTCGCATACCCCGGGCCGGGCAGCGTCGCGCCGAGATGCTGGACGTTGCCGAATACCGCGTAGAGGAACAGACACGCCAGCGTCGCACCGATCAGTTGGATGATGATGTAGCCCGGGACGCGCTTCCAGGGGAAGTCGCCGCGCAGCGCGAAGGCGAGCGAGACCGCCGGGTTCAGATGGGCGCCGGAGATTGCGCCCATGAAGAGGATGATCGCCAGGACCATCAGCCCCGGCGCGACCACGGCGGCCGGAAGGCTGATCTGGCCCTTGCCGTGCAGGATCCCCCCGCCCGCGGCGACCAGCACCAGCATGAATGTGCCCAGCAGCTCCGCGAAGAGCCTGCGCCACTCCAGACGGGGATCGTCGAAGTCCTTGCGGTTGCCGAACTCCAGCATCAGCAGGTGATGCGTGCGAGGGGCGAGCGGGAGGACCGCCGACGCGAGATTCGAGCCCGCGCTTGCGTTCGGCGCGACCTCGGAAGGGATTTGGCTTGCGCTCTCGGTCATGAGTCGAGCACGATGACGAGCACTGTTGTACTCCCTACTGCCCGCTCTGTGTAGTCCCGTCGGCCAGAGATGGATCACTCTGCGCGACCGGCACGGGCGCTTCGTCTCCGATCACCGTCGCTCTCCTCGCCGCGGTCGCCTGAGCCTTGAAGAATCCAGGCGTATAGTGAAGGCACAGGCGACGCGTCGGGCTTCTCCTCTGCTCATGTCCGCGTGTCTGACGACAGAGCCGGGAGAATCGAGGCGCCCGTGCCAGGCGTTCGCGCTCGACCCTCGGGTGAGGATCTCACCCGCGCCATCTCCGCTGCGATCGTCGAGCTGTACGCCGAGGTGTACGGGCACGACCGCACCACCGCGCGCACGTACATCAACGACAACGTCGTCGTCTGCATCCTTGAGGACATCTTGACCGCCTCCGAGCAGGAGCTCGTCGCCGCCGGTAACGAGCGCGATGTGATCGATGGGCGCGTCGCCTTCCAGGCCGATCGCGAGGATCAGTTCAGCATCGCGGTCGAGCGCCTCACGCAACGCCGGGTCGTCGCATTCCTGAGCGCAAATCAGACTTCGCCCGGTGTCGCGTGCGAGCTGTTCTTCCTAGCGCCCCTCGCAACGGGCGCATGACGCTCGTCTGCGCCAAGCCCAGCGACGCCGCGCTTATGCAGGAGGTCCAGGCCGGCCGGCCGCTCGCGCTCGGGGAGCTGTACGACCGCTTTTCATCGCGCGCCTACCGCACCGCCTTCTCCGTCTGCCATGACCGCGACTGCGCCCAGGACGCCGTGCAAGACGCCTTCGTGTCGATCTGGTCCTCGCGGATGACCTACCAGCCGACGCGCGGACCGGTGGTGCGGTGGGCGATGACCATCGTCCGGCACCGCGCGATTTACCTTGCGCGGCGTCGCTCGAGCGGCGCGGGGATCGAGGAGGGGGCCGCGCGGATCGAGGAGCAGCCCGCCCACGATGACCTGCCCACCGAATTCGATGCTCGCGCCCAAGCCCGCGAGCTGATGCTGCTGCTCGCGAGGCTTCCGCCCACGCAGCGCGAGGTGATCCGGCTGGCTTTCTTTGACGGCCTGACCCACAGGGAGATCGCGCGACGGCTCGAGCTCCCGCCTGGCACCGTCAAGGGCCGCATGCGACTCGGGCTAAGCAAGCTGCGCTCCGAGCTTCAGTGATCCTGCGCTCCGTGCCTTCAGTGATCCAAATTCGCCCGCGCGATCTAACCCAGATGAGCAAGCAATTCCTTCCTCGACAATGGCCGCCTCCAAAACCCCGCGCAAGAATCTGAACGGCACGACCTCGGGCTCGACAGGAGCGACCGTGCCCGTGGTGCCGCATCTGACGGTTGCCGAGCGCGTCGCGCGCGGCAAGGCCGCGAGAGCCGAGGTGCCGCGCTCCAGTCACGCGATCTTCGAGCCCGCGGCTCATCGCACCGATCCCATCGAGCTGCTCGAGCGCCAAGCGCAGACGCGGGTGCCCGAGCTCGTGCCGATCCGCTACGGCCGGATGCTGGTGTCCCCGTTCACCTTCTACCGCGGGGCCGCGCTGATCATGGCCAGCGACCTCGCAGCGACGCCACGCTCCGGTCTGACGGTGCAGTGCTGCGGCGATGCGCATCTGTCGAACTTCGGCGTGTTCGCCTCACCCGAGCGGCGGTTGATGTTCGATGTCAACGACTTCGACGAGACGCTCCCCGGTCCGTGGGAGTGGGACGTCAAGCGCCTCGCCGCCAGCATGCTGATCGCCGCGCGCGACAACGACTTCGCGGTCTCCGACCAAGAGCAGATCGTGCTGGACACCGTCGCGGAGTACCGCACCGCGATGGGGCGTTTCGCCAAGATGAAGAACCTCGATGTCTGGTACGCCCACCTCGACATCGAGAACGCGCTCAAGGAACTCGGCTCCCAGCTCAAACCCAAACAGGTCAAGCGCACCGAGAAGGCGCTCGCCAAGGCACGTACCAAGGACAGCATGTCGGCCTTCTCCAAACTGACGCACCTCGTGGACGGCGAACCGCGGATCGTCGCCCAACCACCGCTGATCGTCCCGCTTGACGACCTCGCCGAGGGAGCCGAACGCGAGGAAATGCTCGACGGACTGCAAGAACTGGTGCGCTCTTATCGCACCACGCTCGAGCACGACAGGCGTGTACTCCTGGAGGAGTTCCGCTTGGCCGACTTCGCCCGCAAGGTCGTAGGAGTGGGCAGCGTCGGCACACGCGCCTGGATCGCGCTGCTGCTGGGCCGTAACGGCGAGGATCCCCTGTTCCTGCAGATGAAGGAGGCCGAGCCCTCGGTACTAGAGGAGTTCCTCGGACCCAGCGAGTTCGAGAACCACGGTGAGCGGGTCGTCACCGGCCAGCGGCTGATGCAAGCCAGCAGCGACATCTTCCTCGGCTGGCTGCACGTCGAGTCCGGGCTCGACGGTCAGGAGCGAGATTTCTACGGTCGCCAGCTGAAGGACTGGAAGGGCTCGGCGGAAATCGAGCGGATGATCCCGCAGGGCCTGGCTGCTTACGGACGGCTGTGCGGTTGGACGCTCGCACGCGCGCACGCGCGCAGCGGCGACCGCATCGCGATTGCCGCCTATCTCGGCCACGGGTCCAGCTTCGATCGCGCCATCGTCCAGTTTTCCAGCGCCTACGCCGAGCAGAACGACCGCGACTACAAGGCCCTCGCGAAGGCCGTTAAGACGGGCAGGATCGTCGCCCAGACCGGCCTCTGACCACGGCTAAGGTCCGCTCGCGCTCGGTAACAAGTCGGTTGCACAGGGAAGTCAGATGCCGAATTCCGCGGCGACTTCACCCGCGGCGGCTGCATCGGCCAGCCGCTGATGGTCGAGTTCGTTTTGATCGGCGTACGCCGTCGCGAAGCGGGCAATGGCGCGGTCGAATACCGGGCCGGCACCCAGGTACGCCGCGATCGCGAGCCGGTCACCCGAGCGCGCATGCGCGCGGGCCAGCGACCATCCGCAGGCCCGCGTGTACGCGTGTAGGCCCGCCTCGCTCATCGTCGCAAGGTCCGCGGATGCCTTCCAATCCCAGAGCTGGCGGACATAGAAGTCGTGCTCCCGGCCGTCGAGGCCCTCGCTGCGCTGCCAGCCGAGGAAGATGTCGCTCGCCGCGTGCGAGATGCGCTGGCCCCGGACGACCCGCTCGCCGTGGTTTGCGAATTCGCTCGCGCCCAGGTAGGGCTCCAGCACCGAGGCCTGTGCCTCCTTGGCCTGCAGCACCAGCGGATCCTTACCTTCGCGGCCCACGAGCAGGAATACCCAGGCGCGGGTGCCCACGCTCCCAACGCCCACGACCTTGCGCGCCATATCGAGCAGCCGATAGGTCTCAAAGAGATAGCGTCGGTCGACGGAGAGGCTCGCCGCATACGCATCCAGCAGCTCCCGCACGTATGCCGATTCGTTGCGCGCGTCGCCCGGGTCAAACAGCTCGCGAAACGGAACCAGCAGCGGCGGCACGCTGCGAAAGCGCAACTCGCCCGCCACGCGCTCGGTGAGCTTCTTGACCGCCCGCAGGCTCGTCTTGCGTCGCGCTCTGGCGAACGGCTTCGCGAACACGATCCGGCCCCGCTTGCCGAGCCTGCCGCCGAAACGCTCGACGAGCTCGCTCGCCGTGAGACGGTCATACCAGACGTCGAGATGGCTCTCCGCTGCGAAGCCGCGCATCCCCTCGCGGTACTCCCGCACGCAGTCCTCCACGATCCAGCGCCGGCGATCCGCTGCGAGCCCCACATCGCGGCCCGCGATCTCGGCGCTGGCCGCCATTCGCTTCACATCCCACTCCCACGGGCCCGGCAGGGTCTCGTCGAAGTCGTTAGGGCCGAACACCAACCTGCGATCCGGCGCCGCGAACGCGCCGAAATTCGAGATGTGAGCATCGCCGCACGCTTGCACCGCGATGCCCGAGTCCGGCGTCGCCGCAAGATCGGCCGCCATCACGGCCGCCGCGCCGCGGTAGAAAGTGAACGGCGAGACCAGCATCCGCCCGTAGCGGATCGGGATGAGCTCCGGCACGCGCGAGGCCGCCTGCGCCGCGAGTACCGCGACCGGATCGCGCCGGTCTGATGCCGGCGCCCAGTCGCCGTGAGCCGAGCGCGGTGTTCCCCCGCGCGCTGCGCGGCCGCGCTCGGCAGACTCACCGGACTGCAGCTGCGCGTAACCCGAAGAGGGCTCAGCGGTCATGGGTGACGAGCTCCTTTGCCGCGACGCCCGCAACCGACGGGCGGCTGTTAGAAGGCGAAGGCGAGGATAGCGCCCGGATCCACACCGCTCCGACGCCGCGCCCCAGGTGTGTGCCGCCGCCTTCCCTTTGGCTGCCTCCCAACCCACTCCCCTCGACGCGCTCGCGCGCTAGGGTCGGCGCGTGCTCCGATGGGTCCGTCCTCGTGTGCTTGCGCTCGGCGCCGGCTGCGGCGCAATCGCGCTTGCCTTCCCGGCCGCCGCATCCGCCCACGGCATCGTCGGCCGGGCCGATCTACCGATCCCGGTGTGGTTGTTCAGCTGGGCCGCCGCAATCGTGCTCGTCGTCTCATTCGTCGCGCTCTCCGCACTATGGACGAGCCCTCAGCTACAAGAGCAGCGGCTGCGCCCGCTCTTCAAAATGCCTCCGCTCGCGCAGTGGCTCGCGAGCCTCCTCGGTCTCGCACTGTTCGCGCTCGTCCTCTACAGCGGCTTCGCCGGCGCCCAGGTCGCGATCGCGAACTTCTCGGTCACCTTCATCTACGTCGTCTTCTGGGTCGGCCTGCCGATTCTGAGCGTCCTGTTCGGTGACATCTTCAGGGCATTCAGCCCGTGGCGTACCTGCGCACGGCTGCTCGCGCCGCTGCTCGGCAAGCCGCGCCTACGCTATCCGCGGTGGCTCGGCCTGTGGCCGGCGGTCGCCGGGCTTGTGAGCTTCGGCTGGCTCGAGCTCGTCTATGTCCTGCCCGACCGCGACCAGCCCTCCACGCTCGCCGCGCTCTCGCTCGCGTACTTCCTGGTGATGGTGCTCGGAATGCTGCTCTTCGGAGTCGAGGAGTGGAACGATCGAGCGGACGGCTTCGGGGCGTACTTCAGCCTGCTCTCGCGCCTCTCCGCGCTGACCCGCAACGAGCAAGGCTACGTCTGTCTGCGCCGGCCGCTGAGCGGCCTCACCGGCCTGCCGCTGCGCCGCGGCACGGTCGCGCTGATCTGCACGATCATCGGCACCACCACATTCGACGGGCTGAGCAACGGCGGCCTGTGGCGCCAGAACGAGCTCAGTCTGCAGAGCCCCTTCAGCGATCTCGGCTTTCACCAGGTACCCGCGATCGAGCTGACCTACTCCGTGGGACTCGTGCTCTGCATCCTGCTGATCGCCGGCATCTACCGGCTCGGAGTCGCCGGCGTCGCGAGCATCAACAGCCGCTACAGCAAGGACGAGCTGACCCGCACATTCGCGCACACGCTCGTCCCGGTCGCGTTCGCCTACGTGCTCGCGCACTACTTCTCACTGTTGCTTTGGCAGGGGCAAGCCGTGGGTTACCTGGCCTCCGATCCGCTCGGCAACGGGGCGAACATCTTCGGCACCAGCACTTACCAGATCAATTACCAGATCATCTCCTACGCGGCGATCTGGTATGTCCAGGTCGCCGCCCTGCTCACCGGTCACGTCGGCGGGCTGATCCTCTCGCACGACCGCGCGCTGGTGCTCTACCGCGAACCGCAGGACGCCGTGCGCTCGCAGTATTGGATGCTCGCCGTGATGGTCGCATTCACGAGCTTCGGCCTGTGGCTGCTATCTGCCGTGGGAACCTGAGCGGTCGGGTACAGTTTGTTTGCGGTGCTCTCCGGACTCCTGTTTCTGCTGCCAGCGCTTGCTTTCGCGCTTGCGCTGTTTGCGCGGCGATATCCGGGTGAACGGGTGCTGCTCGCACTGCGTCGCCACCGACCACGAGCGCGCTGGCCCCATCCACGCTCCAGCGTCTCGCTCATAACACACGCTCCGCGCCGGCAGGCGCGCGGTGGCCTGCTGATCGCTTGCTCGCTTGCCGTGCGCCCGCCGCCCGCGCCGCTCGCGGCGAGCTAGCCCGAGCGCCCGCGCCGCGGGCTGAACACGCTCGCCCAGCGGCGTCTGACGAGGAACCGGGCCTCCAGTCCGAGCTTTACAGGCGACGCTCACAACCCATGCCGGTTCAACGCGAGGAGTCTCGATGTCACTTCGTACCTCGATCGCCCTGCTCGGCGCCCTTCTACTGGCGCTGCCGAGTGCGGCGAGCGCGCAGAGCAGCACGCCGAGTGCCGCGCAGGAGAGCGGTAACCCGATCAACGATCAGGGCAGCAGCTACAACTATCGCTCGTACGTCACGAGCGTCGTCCCGCACGTGCCGGGCCTGAGTCTGGAAGTGCTGGAGTTCGCCGATCGCTTGATCCTGACCAACCACAGCGGACGCACCGTCACCGTCTACGGGTATCAGGAAGAGCCCTACGCGCGCGTACTCGCGGACGGGATCGTGCAGCTCAACACGCGCTCACCCGCCTACTACCTGAATCAAAACTTCTACGGCCAGGTCACCGTACCGCCCTCCGCGTCGCCGACCGCGCCCCCACACTGGATGACGGTCGATCGCACCGGTCAGCTCGAATGGCACGACCACCGCATCCACTGGATGTCCCCGATCCCTCCCGCGAAGGTAAAGAACAAGAACAAGCGCACGCTGATCTTCCAGTGGCAGGTGCCGATCCAGGTCGGCGCGCGCAAGGGCCTCGTCAACGGCAATCTGTTCTGGGTTCCGCTCGGTAACTCCTCAGCGCCGGTCGGCGCGATCCTGGCGCTCGTCGCGCTCATCGTCCTCGGCGTGCTCGTCGTACTGTTTGTGCGCAAACGGCGCGCCCGCCGGCCGCCCGGGCCCGGTGTGGGTCGGCGTCAGGGTGCCGACCGCGGCTCCCCCGGCGAGGCACCTGTGCAAGAGGCCTGGTGAAGCGCCGCTTCCCACCGCTCCTCGCGCTTCTGTGCGCGCTGACGATCGTGCTCGTCGGGGCGCCGTCCGCCTGGGCGCACGCTCAGTTGCTCGGCACCTCCCCGCCTACCGGCACGACGGTCGCGACGGCGCCGCACGAGGTCATCTTCAAGTTCAACCAGAACGTCGGCGGCACACTCGGCGCTGTGCGCGTCTATGACGCGCAGGGCAACGAGGTCGACAACCTCGACGTCGCGCACCCCGAAGGGCACGAGCATTGGATGGGCGTCGGCCTGACGCCCGGCTTGCCCGACGGCACCTACACCGCGACCTATCGCGTGATCTCCGCCGACACCCACATCGTCTACGGCGGTCTCGTCTTCAGCATCGGTCACCCCGGAGTCGCACCGAAGTTCACCGTCGCGAGCCTGATCGAACGCAACAAGAGCGGCGAGGTCACCGTGCTCGCCTTCGGTGCCGTGCGCGCACTCGACTACCTGGCGACTGCGCTGATGATCGGTGGCCTCGCATTCCTGCTGCTCGCGTGGCGCCCGGCGCTCGTCGCCGTCGGCGGTACGGGGCCCGAATGGCAGGCGTCCCTCCGGGCATTCCAGAAAAGCATCTCGCGCTTGCTTGCAATTGCGGTCGTCCTCGGCCTGCTCGTCAGCGTGCTCGGCATCCTGCTGCAAGGCGCGAGCGCCGCCGGTGTCTCGCTGTGGGCTTCGCTGAAGAGCGCGATCCTCGAAAGCACTCTCGAAAGCCGCTTCGGAGCGGTGTGGGGCCTGCGCGCGATCGACTGGATCTTGCTCGGCAGCATGCTGAGCGTTGCCACACTGCTCAGAGGCCGCGCCCCCACAGCGGCTCCCGCAGCGCGCGCTCGCGTGAGCGTCGGTCGCGGTGCGCTCGGCGCCGGGTGGCTGCTGGCGCCAATCGCGCTGGGCGTTGCCTACCTCGCGGCGGCGCCCGCGCTCAGCGGCCACGCGAGCGTCGAGAGTCCGACGGCCGTATTCTTCCCCTCCGATTTCCTGCACGTCCTCGCCGCCAGTATCTGGGTCGGCGGGGTCGCCTGTCTGCTGCTGGCACTGCCCCGGGCCACGCGTCAACTGCCGGGCCCCGATCGCAGTCGACTGCTCCTCGCCACACTCGCGCGCTTCTCGCCGCTCGCGCTCGGAGCCGTTCTCGTAATCGCCGTGACCGGTGTCGTGCAGGCCTACATCGACGTGCGCAGCCCGCACGCGCTCTTTCACACCACCTACGGCGCGCTGATTATCGCCAAGGTAGCGCTGCTGCTGGCGCTGATCGCCTGCGGCTGGGTGAATCGCGAAAGGGTCATGCCCGCGCTGGAGCGCATCGTCGCCGCGCGGCGCGCCCCCGGCGGCATCGGTGTGCTCGCGCGGCGCACGATGCGCGGCGAGCTCACACTGATGCTCGCCGTCTTCGGCTTGACCGCCGCGCTGATCAGCTACACCCCGCCGATCGACGCCGCCAGCGGGCCGTTCTCCACGAATACCACGCTGGGGCCCGCCGAGCTCGAGATGACCGTCGAACCGGCCAAGGTCGGCCTGAACACCATCCACCTTTACTTGATCGACGCCAAGACCGGCAGCCAGTTCACCGCAACCAAGGAATTCGTCGCGAAGGCGCAGCTGCCCGCCAAGGGCATCGGCCCGCTGCCCCTGCACGCGATTCCCGCGGGGCCCGGTCATTACATCCTGAGCTCCGCCGATCTCAGCCCCGGCGGCACCTGGGAAATCCAGTTCACCGACCGCGTCTCAGAATTCGAAGAGTTCACCCGCAGCGTGAAGGTTCCGATTCGGTGAGCGCATGCAGCGCCAAAGCGTGTCGCCTCCGAAGCTCGCTTCCCCGTCGCGATCCAGTCAACTACCCAGGAGGAAGACAAGCATGAACGCCAGGCGCCTCGCCGGGCCGCTCCTCGCCGTCGCGCTGCTCGCGCCGGCTAGCGCGCAGGCCCACATCAGCCTTCACCCCAACACGATCCCCGCGGGAGCCTTCGCGACCCTCGACGTGCGCGTGCCCGGTGAGCAGGAAGGCGCCTACGTCAAGCGAGTCGACGTTCTGTTCCCCGCGGGATTCACCGGCGTCGACTACGAAAACGTGCCCGGCTGGACGGCCCGCGTCATCGAAGCAAAGCTCGCCAAGCCACTGCAGGAAGATGGTGAAACGATCGACACCGAGGTCTCGCAGATCGTCTGGAGCTGGAGCGGCCCGCTCGGCAAGGTGAGCAACGGTCAGTTCATCGACTTCCCGCTCTCGCTGGCGATCCCGGCCGACGCCAGCGGCAAGGCGCTCGAATTCCGGACCGTTCAGACCTACAGCAACGGCCAGATCGTGCACTGGATCGATCCCTCGCTGAGCGCCGAACACCCCGCGCCGCGAATCAACGTCACCGCCAAAGGGGGCCTCATCGAGGACGTCGCCGGCGATGAGGCCGGTCCCGCTGCCGGCCAGACCGCCACCGCGCAAGCCACGCCCGTCGCGAACACAGCCGCCGTGAAGCCGACGGGCGGCGCGAGCAAAGGTCTCGGCATCCTCGCGCTCGTAATCGGCGCACTGGGGTTGCTGGTCGGTCTCTTTGCGCTCGGCTCCGCCCGTCGTGTGAGAGCCGACGCCTAGCTGCCGGCCGACATGAAGCGCACCACATCGCCGGCTTCGGCTTGCAGCGCCGCCGCGTCCGCGGGCGCGATCGGGCCGAAAGGCTCGATTTGCACCTCGCCCGCGGACATTCGCCAGATCGCGACCGCGCGTCCCCCGACGAGCGCGAAGGGGCGGAAGAGCCCGTTGACCGTGACGATCCCCTTGTGCGCGCCCAACAGCGCCTCGCGCGAGTGCCACCCGAGCAGCACCGGGTCGAAGGGGCCGAGCAGACGCGGCGGTGGCAGTGCGCCGCCCCCGGAGCGCACGCCGGCGGCACCGGCGGCGGCGGCAGTCGTGGAGCGCCGCGTTGGGGAGCGCCGCGTTGGGGCGCGCCGTGCTGTGACGTCTCGCGCTGTTGAGCGCCGTGCGGTCCGAGAGCCCACGAGCGCGACCGTTCCGTCCTCGCGCTCCTCCAGCTCGGCCGCGATCGCGGTGAGCCCCGCCCGCGCGTCGCGCAGCGGCAGACCCGCCCACTTCGCGAGATCGCGCTCGCTCGCGGGGCCGTGGCCGACCAGATAGCGGCGCGCAAGCTCCGCGAGCGCCCGGTCGCGCTCCACCGGTCGCGAGTCGCCGAGCCACTCGCGGACATGGACGTAGGCGTGCTCGCGGCCGACCATCGGCCCGCGCACCGCGATGCCGCGCAGGCTCGCGAGCAGCAGCAGGTGCACCAGCGCCTGGCCCTGCGTGCGCACGCCGGCCGCGGCGAGCCGCTCGGCGAGTTGCGCCCTCGTGAGCGGGCCCTCCGCGATCAGTCCGCGCTCGATCGTCGCGACGCCCCGCTCGGCGTCGCGCGGCGGCACGCCCTCCTGGGCCAGACGTCGCGCGCTGGCGGTGAAGAGTGGCGGCGTTGTCAGCGCGTGCAGCCACGGGTAGTCCTCGCTCGCCACCAGGTGCAGCGTGCCACGGTTCAGCCACGTGATCAGCAGCGAGCGGCGCTCGGTGAGCTCGCGATCGATGTCCGCCGCCCTCAAGCCAACGCTGCGCACGCGGATCGCCAGTCGCGCGCCGCGCGGATCCTGGCCCTGCACGGCCAGCACGCGGCGCGCGACCTCCAGTGGATCGCGCGCTCGCGCGCCGACGAGCAGCTGGGCCGCAAAGCGCTCGGCGAGGGTCGCGGGGGAGGGGTCCGGAGCCCGCGAGCTCAGTCGCTCCACCAGCCGTCGACCATCTCGCCATCGCCCTCCCGACGCGCGCCGAACGCGAGCAGCTCCAATCCCTGCGGGCCCGCCTCGAATGCGCGCATCGTCTCCGGCGAGACGCGGATCGCATCCAGGGCGCACACGTCGCGGACCTCCTCATCGAGCTTGACCCGCCCGCTGCCCGCCAGCACTAGATAGACCTCCTCCGCCTCCGCGTGGCGGTGCCCGAACTGCTGACGCTTGCCCGGTCGCAGCCGCTGGTGGCTGAATCCCGTCTGCGTCGCCTCGAGCGCGCCCGTCGCGAAGCGCGACTCGCCCATCTCGCTCAGGCCATGGCGCTTGGCCATGTCCTCGACCGTCTCCAGATTCTTGATCGTGTAGCTCATCGCGGCCTCCTCACCGGTCCCGCGCCCATCGTGGCGCACCTCAGCATTCAAGCGAATCGCGGCTCGCGATCGCCGGCACGCAAATCGCGGCTAGATGGCCGGCGACGCTCACCTCGCGGCGAGATGGCCGGCGACGCTCACCTCGCGGCTAGATGGCCGGCGACGCTCACCTCCTAGCGAGATTGCTGGCGACGCTCACCTCGCGGTCTACAGTGCGCTCGCGTGCGCATCATGTCCGCGCGCGGGCTGTGCGTCGGCGTAGATCCACGCCGCCGCGCCCATCACGGCCGCCGAGAGCAGCACCGCCGGCCACGCGCCCGTGGCGAGGGCCACGAGGTGCGAGAGGATCAGTGCACCCAGACCCACCCCGGTGAGCGCGGTAGCCGTACGCGGTCCGCGCCGCAGGGTCCAAGCTCGGATGCACGGAAGGGCGCCCGCGATCAGGACGAGACCTCCCAGCGGGCGCGAGCCGCTCCCCGCGGCAACCGCGTAGCCCACGATCAAGCAGCTCCCCGCAAGTGGAGCTGTCGGCAGCGAGCGCATCGGGTGCAGGGTAGCGCTCAAGGCGTTTGACAACTAGGAAGACCGGAGCTACGTTGACTTGACAACGCGGCGGGGGACGCGGCAACTTGGTTTTCTCCCGGCGCCGGCCCCCGACGCACCAATCGCATCAGAGGGAGGCACACGCGATGGTCATTCGGTCTCGTTCGCAACTTCGTCTCGGAGGACTCGCCGCGCTTGCAGCGCTGTTCGCCACGCTGCTCTTCGCGCTGACGGCAGCAGCTCCCGCGGGAGCCCACGGTTCCCAGCAGCATCGCTCGCACCTCGTTGAGCACTCGCGCCACACAGGCTGGTCGCCACCGCACGTCCCCGCGCCGCGTCCACCGGCGCCGCACCCGCCGCTGGTACAGCCCACATACCTCGCCCTCGGCGATTCGCTCGCCTTCGGCTACTCGCAGGCGAAGTTCAACAGCCTCTACCCCGAAGAGAACCCCGCCGCGTACGACACCGGTTACGTGGACGATTTCGCCACGGTGCTCAAACTCTTCCAGCCGAGTCTGCAGGTCGTCAACGACGGCTGTCCGGGGGAGACCACCGACTCATTCATCAAAGGCCCCTGCGAATACCAGCTCGCGTTCCCGCTGCACCACCCCTACAGCGGTGGGCCCGACTCCTCACAGCTCTCCGATGCGCTGGCCTACCTAAACGCGCATCCCGGGAGCGTCAGTCCGATCACGCTGGACATCGGCGCCAACGACGCCCTCGGACTGATCGAGGGAACCTGCAAATTGAAACCCGCCTGCATCGCCAACGGGGCCCCCGCCGTGTTCGCCCACATCGGCGCCAATCTCGGTTTGATTCTCAGCGAGCTGCGCGCCGCGGCGCCGCACGCGCAGATCATCGTGCTCGGCCTCTACAACCCCTTCGGAGCCACAATCGCCGGCGCCGACGAACTGACCGCGGCACTTAACGAAGTCGAGGCCGGCGTCGCCGCAAGCGTCGGTGCGCGCTTCGCGGACCCGCTGCCGGTCTTCAACCCACCCGGTGCTCTGCAGGCGCCGACGATTTGCCTGCTGACGAACATGTGCACCCCGCTCGTCGACATCCATCCCACCGATATCGGCTACGCCGCGCTCGCCGGCCTGATCCTGCACCAGTACGTGCTCGGTCTGCCCTCCGCGCAGCAGGGGCCGTGGCGCGGGGTCGCGATTGGCTCCCACGGGGGCTAAGGCGTAGTCCCCCCGAAGATCCGAGGCCGCGCGCGACCGGTGTCGCACGCGGCCTCATCGTGCTCAGGCGGACTTGTCCAACGGCCGGTGGCGAGCCGCGGCGGCTTCTTCGAGCACCCGCAGCATCGCGGTGCTCGCCGGTGTCAGCGGCGTCCTCGCGCTCGCCGCGCGCGGGAGCGCCGCGATCACGCGCCGCCCGGGGGGGTGCGGGGCGAGTGCGCGCACGACGATGTCCTCGCGCACGACCGAGAGCGCCAGCTCCGGGATCAGCGCGACGCCCACGCCGCTCGCCACGAGACCCTGCACCGTCTGGTAGTCGTCGCTCTCGAACGCCACTTCCGGCTCGAAGCCCGCGGCGCGGCAGCAGCGCACGACGTAGCGCGCGCACGGGCTCGACGCCGAGGTCTGCACCCACGCCTCGCCACGCAGCTCCTCCAGACGCAGCGAGCGCTTGCGCGCCAGCCGGTGCTCGCGCGGGAGCGCCAGGAACATCGGATCCTCCAGGAGCTCCACGCGGCGCGCGCGCGCCGGGTGTGCGGTCTCTCCGGTTACCTCCACGCGGGCCGCGTCCCGCTCGCCAATCCCCACGTCCGCCTCCGCGGTGTCGCTGAACTCGAACAGCAGCGCTAGGTCGAACTCGCCCGCGTGCAGGCGCGGGGCGATCTCCTCGGGCTCGCCCTCCGCGAGCGTCAGGCGCACCTCCGGGTAGGACGCCCGAAAGCGCGCGATCGCGGCTGGCATCAGGGTCGCGCCGGCGGTGGGGAAGGAGGCCATTCGCAGTTCGCCGCCGCGCAGGCCCGCGATCGCCGAGAGTTCCTCCTCGGCGGCCTGCACGCGCGCGAGGATGCCCTCGGTGTGCTCCACCAGGGCGCGCCCCGCGCTCGTCAGGTGCACGCCGCGCGGACGGCGTTCGAGTAGGCCAATCCCGGTCTCCGCCTCCAGCGCCGCGATCTGCTGGGAAACCGCCGACTGCGTATAGGAGAGGGCCTCCGCCGCCGCCGAGAACGAGCCCCGTCGCGCGACCTCGTTCAAGACCCGCAACCGGTTGACGTTCAGCATAAGCAAATCTTATCGCAAGCATTACAAACATCATTTGAGCTGATGGAGGATCGGTGTCATCCTCGATGAACGAGAGATCAAACTCACAGCCGAATGAGGAGAACAAAGTCATGTCAGCTCTGAAAGCCATCATTTCCTACGACGGAACCAACAACGAGGACGACGCCGTCGCCCTCGGCCGCGTCCTGCACAACGCGGGCGCCGCGATCGCGCTTGCCTACGTCCGTCACACCCAGGAGCCCGAGCCCGAGCGCGAGATCCTCGCCCAGCACGAGGCCGAGACCCTGCTGTCGCGCGGCGCCGAGCTGCTCGGGACGCCCGAGGTCGCACGCTACGTCGTCGCGGATCGCTCGACACCCGAGGGACTGCGCGCACTAGCCGAGCGCGAGGGCGCCGACCTAATCGTCTTCTGCTCCGACTCGCACACCGCGCCGCGGCGCGTGAGCGTCGGCAACTCCGCCCAGCGTCTCCTCGACGGTGGGCGCTTCGCGATCGCGATCGCCTCGGCCGGCCTCGCCGACCGTTCGGCCACCGTCGCGCGTGTCGCGGTCACCGAGGATCCCACCGACCCCAGCGCGCAGCAGACCGCGCGGGCGCTTGCCGGCGCGCTTGGCGCCGCGGTAGTCGCGGCCGTCGAGGGCCACGGCGCCGACCTGCTCGTCATCGGCTCGCGTCCCGAGGCCGGCCAGGGCCAGGTCGCCCTCAGCGCCGCCGCGCAGAACCTGATCGAGGACAACGCCGGCGCGGTACTCGTCGTGCCGCGCGGTGTCGCGCTCGCATTCGAGGGCGCGATTTCGCTGAGCGCGTAGCGCTCGCTTTTGGGGGCCCGCCGCGCGCGCGTGCGTGCGCGGCGGGGTCGGTGGTGGGTTGCTGGCCGCGGGGGTAGCGCGTCTGGGGGTAGTGCCTTTAGGCGTCCCGCCGCGCGCGCCCGCGTACGCGCGCGCGGCGGGGTCGGGAGCGGCGGTAGTGCACCAGCGCCTGCGCGAAGTCCAGCCCGCCGCCCACTAGATGACCGAGCGGACCCGTCCACAGCCACCGCTCCGCGCGGCGCACCCGCGATCGACCCCGAGGCGCTCTCATGGGACGGCACGGTATCGTGGCGCCCCAGCGATGCCGAGCGCCCTTACGACGACCGTCACCGAGCTGCCCGAGTCGCGCGTGCGCGTCGAGGTGCACGTCCCCGCGGGCGAGCTCGAGCGGAGCATCGAGCGCAAGGCGCGCGAGCTGGCCGGGACGCTGAAACTGCCGGGGTTCCGACGCGGCAAGGTGCCCGCGCCGCTAGTAATCCAGCGCGTCGGACGCGACGTCGTGATGGAGGACGCCGTGCGCCAGGATCTCGGCGGGTGGTACGTCGACGCGCTCGGCGCCGCCGGAATCGTGCCCGTCGGCGATCCCCAGGTCGCCCTCGGCGAGCTGCCCGAGCCAGGGCGCGACCTGGAGTTCTCGTTCGAGATCGGCGTGCTCCCGAAGGCCGAGCTCGGCGAGTACCGCGGGCTGGAGGTAGGCCGCGCCGAGCCCGCAGTCGCCGATGCCCAGGTGCAGGAGGAGATCGACCAGTTGCGCGATCGCCTCGCGCGGCTGCAGACCGCCGAGCGCCCCGCGCAGGAGGGCGACTTCGTCGTGCTCGACTACGTCGGCTCGCTCGTCGGCGAGGACGGTTCCCGTGAGCCATTCGAGGGCGGTGAGGGCCGCGATCAGCTAATCGAGCTCGGCTCCGGCAACCTGATCGAGGGCTTCGAGCAGGCCCTCATCGGCGCCAGCGCCGGCGAGCCCCGCACGCTTGAGCTCACCTTTCCCGCCGACTACGGTCGCAGCGAGCTCGCCGGCCGCGCCGCCAGCTTCGAGGTCACCGTCAAGGAGGTCAAGCGCAAGGAGCTGCCCGAGGTCGACGACGACCTCGCGATCGACACCGGCTTCGACAGCATCACGGAGCTGCGCGAGGACATCCACCGTCGCCTGTTGGAGGTCGAGGAGCGCCGCGTCGAGAGCGAGTTCCGCGAGGCCGCGCTCGACGCCGCGGTCGCGCAGGCAAAGGTGCCCGTGCCCACCGCGCTGATCGAGGGGCGCGCGCGAGAGATGTGGGAGCGGATCCTGCACACGCTCTCCCACCGCGGCATCACGCGCGAGGCCTACCTGGGGCTCTCCGAGCGCAGCGAGGAGCAGAGCATCGCCGAGCTCGCCCCCGACGCCGAGCGCGCCCTGCGCCGCGAGGCGGTGCTGACGGCCGTCGTGCAGGCCGAGGGCATCGACCCCAGCGAGCAGGAGCTGTTGGAGTCGCTGGCGCCCACCGCCGAGCGCGAACAGCAGCCCGCCGAGGAGCTGCTCCAGCGGCTGCGCGCCGCGGGACGCGAGGAGGAGCTGCGCGAGGATCTCGCCGCGCAACGCGCGATGGAGCTGATCGCACAGGAGGCCAAGCCGGTTCCGCGCGAGCAGCTGCAGGCGCGCGAGCAACTGTGGACGCCCGAGAAGGAACGCGCCGAGCACGTTCGTGTCGAGGGCGCGCTCGGCTCCGAGCCAGACGCTGTCAAGGAGGAGGCCGGCGGGCTGTGGACGCCGGACCGCTAGCCTGTGTATCCGTGCCGCCCGCACCCGGCCTGGAGGAATCCAGCCGGTGAAGCGAAACTGAAGCGAGGACTATGAGCCCACTTGTACCGATGGTCGTCGAGCAAACCTCCCGCGGGGAGCGCGCGTTCGACATCTACAGTCGCCTGCTGAACGAGCGGATCATCTTCCTCGGCACGCCCGTCGACGATCAGATCGCGAACCTCGTCGTCGCGCAGCTGCTGCACCTCGAGTCCGACGACCCCGAAAAGGATGTCTCGCTCTACATCAATTCACCCGGCGGCTCCGTCTACGCGGGCCTCGCGATCTACGACACCATGCAGTTCATCAAGCCCGACGTCCAGACGATCTGCGTCGGGATCGCGATGTCGATGGGCGCGCTGCTGCTCGCCGGCGGAGCCCCAGGCAAGCGCATGGCGCTGCCCAACGCGAAGATCCTGATCCATCAGGTGTCCTCGAGCTTCCAAGGTCAGGCGACCGACATCGAGATCCACGCCAAAGAGATCATCGACGTGCGCCACCGCCTCGACGAGATCATCGCCAAGCACACCGGCAAAGAGCTCGAGCAGGTCGGCAAGGACACCGAGCGCGACTACTTCATGAGCTCCGAGGAGGCAAAGGAGTACGGGATCATCGATCGCGTTATTTCTGAGCACTAGGGACTCTCCCTAATCGCTTCGCGCAGCACCCACGTTCTCCCAGCAAGACCATGGCCCGACCAACAGATTCCAACGAGCAGCTCCTCTGCAGCTTCTGCGGCAAGTCCCAGCGGCAGGTCAAGAAGCTGATCGCCGGTCCCGGCGTCTACATCTGCGACGAGTGCATCGACCTCTGCAACGAGATCATCGACGAGGAGCTCGCGCCGACGCCGATGTTCGATCTCGAGAACCTGCCCAAGCCGCGGGCGATCTACGATGTCCTCGACGAGTACGTCATCGGGCAGGAGACCTCCAAGCGCACCCTGTCGGTCGCGGTCTACAACCACTACAAGCGCGTCCAGATGATGCAGAGCGGCGAGTCCGACGTCGAGCTGCAGAAGTCCAACATCCTGCTACTCGGCCCCACCGGCTGCGGCAAGACACTGCTCGCGCAGACCCTCGCGCGGATCCTCAACGTGCCATTCGCGATCGCCGACGCCACCGCACTCACCGAGGCCGGCTACGTCGGCGAGGACGTCGAGAACATCCTGCTCAAGCTGATTCAGGCCGCCGACTACGACGTCAAGAAGGCCGAGACCGGGATCATCTACATCGACGAGGTCGACAAGATCGCGCGCAAGGCCGACAACCCCTCGATCACGCGCGACGTCTCCGGCGAGGGCGTCCAGCAGGCGCTGCTGAAGATCCTGGAGGGCACCCAGGCATCGGTTCCGCCGCAGGGGGGACGCAAGCACCCCCACCAGGAGTTCCTGACGATCGACACCACCAACGTCCTGTTCATCTGCGGCGGCGCCTTCGCGAACCTCGACAAGGTGATCGAGCGGCGCATCGGGCACAAGGGCGTCGGCTTCGCCGCCGCGATCGAATCGCGCGAGGAGCGCGACACCGGCGAAGTGTTCGAGCGCTGCCTGCCCGAGGATCTGATCGAATACGGCCTGATCCCCGAGTTCATCGGGCGTCTGCCCGTGATGAGCGCTGTGCACCAGCTCACGCGCGAGCATCTCGTCTCGATTCTCGTCGAGCCGCGCAACGCGCTCGTCAAGCAGTTCCAGCGCTTCTTCGCGTTCGACAGCATCGAGCTCGTGTTCGCCGAGGACTCGCTCAAGGCCATCGCCGAGCGCGCGCTGGAGCGCGACACCGGCGCGCGCGGGCTGCGCTCGATCATCGAGGAGATCCTGCTCGAGGTCCAGTTCGAGCTGCCCTCGCGCCGCGACGTCAAGAAGTGCGTCGTCACCAAGGAGACCGTCGAGCAGGGCCGCACCCCCACACTCGTCACCGAGGCCGCGCCCGAGGAGAAACCGGCCCGCGCGCGGCGTCTGCGCGAGGAGTCCGCGTAGCGCTCCATGGGCGAGGAGACGACTAGCGGCGCCGGCGACCCCGCCACAAGTGAGCAGCAAGACTGGCGCCTACAAGTCACCTTTGACGCCACCGACATCCGCGGCGTGCTGCAGCGACTCGTCGGACGCCTACGCGGTCCCGACGTCGTCAAGGAGATCGAGGCGACGGTTCCGAATGACGTCGTGATCACCCACGACGGCAGGCTGCTGTTCGCCTACACCGCCTCCCAAGAGAGCCTCGCGGCCGCGCGCCGCGCAATCGAGAACTTGCTCCGCCAGGACGGCATCGCGGCGAGCCTGCGCGTCAGCCACTGGGACGGCGAGCTCGACGACTGGCAGCAGACCGATCCACCGCCCAGCGCTTCCCAGCAGCTGGCCGACGAAGCCGCCCACCGCGACGCCGACGCGATCGAGACCCACACGATGGTCGCGACATCCGGCCGCGGCGCGCGCGCGGAATTCGAGCAGACCATGCGCAGCTGGGCCGACCGGCTCGGCTTGCAGTGCGAGGTCGTCGAGCATCCGCACCTCATCACCACGCAGATCGCCTTCACCGTCACCGGCCCCAAACGGAAGATCGAGGAGTTCTCGCAGGGTCTCGTCGCCGAGGGCTGGGCGTACGTGCGCACCGATAACGCAGTCCTGCTGAGCCCGCTGTAACAGTTGCCTGTTGCGGGCCGCACATGTGCGGCCCGCGCGAGGGGCGCATGCGCCCCTCGCGGGACACGCCGCATGCGGCGTGTCCGGGTCGGTGCATGCACCGACCCGCACCATAAACTCAGGCTCCTATGAGCGAGCGCTTCAGCGAGTTCGAGAATCGCACCCGGTTCGAGCCGGGCGAGGTCGAGCCGCGCATTCTGGAGCGCTGGCTGGCGAGTGACCTGTTTCACCCCGAGCCCGCGGGCAGCGCGTCGGAGAACTACTCGATCGCGATTCCGCCGCCGAACGTCACCGGCTCGCTGCACATGGGCCACGCGCTCAACGGCTCGATTCAGGATGTGCTGATCCGCTATCACCGGATGTGCGGTCGGCGGACCAAGTGGATTCTCGGCACCGACCACGCCGGTATCGCCACGCAGGCACAGGTCGAGAAGGCGCTGCGCGCCGAGGGCACCAGCCGCCAGGAGCTCGGCCGCGAGGAGTTCGTGCGCCGCGTCTGGGAGTGGCGCGAGCACTACGGGCACACCATCGTCGAGCAGTTCAAGCGGCTCGGCGCCTCCTGCGACTACGAGGAGGAGCGCTTCACGCTCGACGACGACTACCACCGCGCCGTGCTCGAGGTGTTTGTTGCGCTCTACGAAGAGGGCCACATCTACCGCGACCGCTACATCGTCAACTGGGATCCCGGCAGCCGCTCCGCTATCTCCGACCTCGAGGTCGAGGAGCGCGAGGAGACCGACACGCTCTACTCGATCCGCTACGACCTGCAGGGTGGCGGTAGCGTCACGATCGCCACCGTGCGCCCCGAGACGCTGCTCGGCGACACCGCCGTCGCCGTTAACCCGCACGACGAGCGCCACCGCGAGCTCGTCGGGCGCACCGCGATCCTGCCGCTCGTCGGTCGCCACCTGCCCGTGATCGCCGACGAGTACGTCAAGAGCGACTTCGGCACCGGCCAGCTGAAGGTCACCCCCGCGCACGACCCCAACGACTTCGAGATCGGCCGCCGCCACGAACTCGACCAGGTCTCCGTGATCGGCGAGGACGGGCGCATGACCGCCGAGGCCGGCGAGCGCTTCGCCGGGCTCACCGTCGCCGCCGCGCGCGACGCGGTGGTCGCGGCGTTGGAGGAGGAAGGGCGCATCGTCGCGAGCGAGCCCCACCGCCACAGCGTGCCCTACTCGCACCGCTCCGGCCAGCGCATCGAGCCGCTGATCTCGCTGCAGTGGTTCATGCGCATGGACGAGCTCGCCGCGCCCGCGATCGCCGCCGTGCGCGAGGGCGCCGTGCGCATCGTGCCCGACAACCATCGCCGCGTGTACCTCGACTGGATGGAGAACATTCGCCCCTGGTGCCTCTCGCGCCAGCTCTGGTGGGGGCACCGCCTGCCCGTCTACTACTGCGATCTCTGCGGCGAGACCCACGTCGCGCCCGAACCCCCCGCGGGCTGTCGCGCCTGTGGCGGGGCGCTGCGCCAGGACGAGGACGTGCTCGACACCTGGTTCTCCTCCGCGCTGTGGCCCTTCGCGACGCTCGGCTGGCCCGTCGAGACCGCGCAGCTGCGCGCCTTCTATCCCACCAAGGTGCTCTCCACCGCGCGCGACATCCTCTTTCTGTGGGTCGCCCGCATGATCATGATGGGCCTGCGCTTCACCGGCGAAGTGCCCTTCGCCGAGGTCTACATTCACTCCGTCATCCAGGCCCCCGACGGGCGGCGCATGTCCAAGTCGCTCGGCACCGGCATCGACCCCGTCGACGAGATCGACAAGCACGGCGCCGACGCCGTGCGCTTCGGTCTGCTCGCCATGTCCTCCTCGCAGGACGTCCGCTACTCCGCCGAGAAGGTCCAGCAGGGGCAGGCGCTCGCCAACAAGCTATTCAATGCCACGCGCTTCGCGCTGCTGCGGATCGCCGCGCTGCCCGGCGTGGATCTCGACGCGCTCGCGCCCGCGCCGCGCCCCGCGACCGTTGAGGATCGCTGGATCCTCTCGCGGCTGCAACGCGTCCAGGAGCAGACCGCGCGGCGCATCGAGAGCTACGACTTCTCGCACGCCGCGCTCGGTTTGTATGACTTCGTCTACGGCGAGCTCTGCGACTGGTATCTCGAGTGGATCAAGCCCCGCCTGGCAAGCGACGCTCGACCGCAGGGCCTCGTCGAGGACGACGGTCTCGCGGTCGACGGCGAGGGCCCCGCCGCGCGCGACGCACGCGAGGCGCTGGCGGCGACCCTGCTGCACCTGCTGCGCGAGACCGTCGCGCTCGCGCATCCCCTCATCCCGTTCGTGACCGAGGAGCTGTGGTCCTATCTAGGCGACTCCGGCGAGCTGCTCGCGGGCGCGAGCTATCCGCGGGCCGTGCCCACATTGATCGATGCCGAAGCCGAGGCCGAGGTCGCTCGTGCGATCGAGGCGATCACGCTGATCCGCGGCTGGCGCGACAGCGTCAACGCGCCTCCCGGCCTGATTGTGCCGGCGCACCTGTCCGCCGCGGGCTACTCCTCGACGCTCGCCGCCGTCGCGCGCCTCGCGCGACTCGACCTCGCTGGCGCGGGCGTCGGTGCGGTGGCTTCCGTGTCGATACCCGGAGGGACGCTCGCGGTGCTCTCCGAGAAGGGCCTCGATTTGGCCGCCGCCGCGCGCGGTCGTGCGGCCGCGCGCGCGAAGCTCGAAGGCGAGATCGAGCGCGTGCAGGGCAAGCTCGCCAACGACGGTTTCGTTGCCAAGGCGCCCGCGGCCGTCGTTGCTGGCGAGCGCGCGAAGCTCGCGCGCCTGCAGGGCGAGTTGGGGGCGCTGTGAGCGTTTGCGGAGCGCGAGGATGAGTGGCGCCGGTTCGTCCGAGGAGCACCCCGCCGCGTGTGCGCGCGAGAGTGCACGCGCGCACGGCGGCGCTCGCCGGCAGACCTGGAGCGGCGAGCGCGCCGAGCGCCACCTGCGCTCGCTGGAGCTGTTCGGGATGCGCTTCGGCCTCGACCGCATGCGGCGCATGATGACCGTCCTCGGCTCCCCCGAGCGTCGCTTTCGCTCGATCCACGTCGTCGGCACCAACGGCAAGTCCTCCACGACGCGCATGACCGCCGCGATCCTCGAGCGTCACGGGCTGCGCACCGGCGCCTATCTCTCGCCGCACCTCATCTCCTACACCGAGCGCGTACAGATCCGCGAGCACGACATCTCCATGCACGCCTTCGCCGCCGCCGTCGCGCGCGCCGCGTGGGCCGCCGAGCGCGTCAACCGCACGCTCGACGACGGCGACCACGTGACCCAGTTCGAGCTACTCACCGCCGCCGCCTTCTGGGCGCTCGCCGAGCACGACGTCGAGGTCGCCGTCATCGAGGCCGGCCTCGGCGGACGCTACGACGCGACCGCCGTGATCGAGTCCACCGTCACCGCGCTCACCAACGTCGGACTGGAGCACACACGGTGGCTCGGCCCCACCGTGCGCGACATCGCCGCCGAGAAGCTCGCCGTGCTGCGCCCCCGCACCACGCTCGCCGTCGGCGTCGATCTCGACGCCGAAGCGCTCACGCTCGCGCGCTCCGCGGCGCAGGAGCGCGAAGCGAGCCTCGTCCCGGCTGCACGCGACGTCGTCCCGAGTTCCCCCGCGCCGCTCTCCGTTGCGCCGCTCGCGCGCGGAAGCTTCCAGCGGCGCAACTTCGCGCTCGCGCGCGCCGCCGCGGAGGCCTATCTCCGCGCCCAGGGGATCGCGCCGCGCGAGGACGCCGTGCACGAGGCCGCCGCCTCGACGGCCGTCCCGGGCCGCCTGCAGGTCATATCCGAGAGTCCGCTGACGATCCTCGACGGCGCCCACAACCCCGACGCGATCGCCGCGCTCACCGAGGCGCTCCCCGAGCTGCTCGACGCCCACCCGCCGGCGTCCGAGCTGGGACTGGTCATGGGGGTGCTCGAGGACAAGGACGCCGCGCGCATGCTGCGCTTGCTGCTGCCGCTGTGCGCGCGCGCCTGGTTTACCGCCCCTCCGAGCAGCCGCGCGCTCTCACCGGCCGCACTGCAGTCGCTCGCGCGCCAGCTCGGCTTCGCGGAGGTCAGCTGCCAGCCACAGCCCCGCCGCGCGCTCGAGCACGCGCAGACGTGGGCCCGCGCGCGCGCGGGGGGCGCCGTGCTGGTGACCGGCTCGGTGTATCTCGTCGGCGACGTGCTCGCCGGAGTCGCCGAGCGCGAGGCCCGCGGTCCGGTCGCGCTCCCGCGCGAGCAGTCGCAGAGCGGCCGCGGGGGTCGCAAGTGAGCGACGACGGCCCCTCCGTATTCGCGATGATCGGCGCCGTTGCGCTGATCGTCGCGCTTGTGATACTGATTTTCTTCGCCGCCGGCTACGGCTTCGGGAGGATCTTCCTCTAGCTCGCGCTACGCGCCTGGGCACGTAGATGCGGTCTGCTGCCGCGTTAGCCTCTAAACTCGGCCGGCCAATTCGCGCGCCGGGAATTTTGAGCGCCCCTCCTCTGACGATGCTTCCACTCGCCTACTTCGGAATAGAAAGCAACGCGTTCAATCTGGTCATCGACCTGTTGATCCTGTTCGCCGTCGTCCTCTACCTGTCGCTCATCTACTGGACCTACGCCGACGCGCGTCGGCGAATCGAAGATCCCATGCTGATCGGCTGTGCGACCGCGGCGTCGCTGTTCCCCTTCGTGGGCACCGTGATCTACCTCATCCTGCGTCCGCCCGAGTACCTCGAGGATGTACGCGAGCGCGAGTTGGAGACGCAGGCCGCCGAAGCGCGCCTGCACCAGCTCGACTTCGGCCTCTGCCCCCACTGCGACTATCGGATCGAGCGCGACTTCGTGCGCTGCCCCAGCTGCCTGCGCAAGCTCAAGGAGCGCTGCGTGAACTGTTCCCGGCCGCTCGATCGCGCGTGGACCATCTGCCCGTACTGCGAGACCGAGGTTCCCGACCTCGCGCCGCGCCGGCGCACCCGCCGGCGGAGCGCGACGAGCAGCGACGAGGAGAGCGCAAGCGGCGAGAGCTCCGTGCGGGTCGGCGAGAGCGTCGCGCGCCCGGTGCGCGGTGCCTCCGCGAGCGAACGCGACGGCGAGCTCACGCGCGAGCCCGTGGCGCTCTCCGGGCCGCCCGCGCCCGAGGATCCGCCGCCCCCGCGATCGCGAGGGACCGGGCGCGCTAGTCGCCCGCGGCCGAGCTCCTGAGACCCGCACGCGCCAAAACCGCACGCGCACAATCTTCTGAGACCACAGAATGACGCTTCTGTCGTAGACCAACCGTCGCCTCGACCGCAAAGGAACCCATGGACCGTACCCTGATCCTCGTGAAGCCCGACGCCTTCGCCCGCTCGCTCACCGGCGAGATCATCGCCCGCTTCGAGCGCAAGGGGCTGCGCCTGGTGGCGCTGCGACAGATGGTCGTAGAGCGCGAGCTCGCCGAGCGTCATTACGCCGAGCACGCCCAGCGACCCTTCTTCGGCGAGCTCGTCGACTTCATCACCTCCGGACCGCTCGTCGCGATGGTGCTCGAGGGCCTCGACGCCGTTCCCGCCGCGCGCCAGCTGATCGGTGCGACCAATCCGCTGGAGGCCGCGCCCGGCTCGATCCGCGGAGACTTCGCGATCGAGATGGGTCGCAACATGGTGCACGGCTCCGATTCCGCCGAGTCCGCCGCGCGCGAGGCCGCGCTGTTCTTCCCGGAGCTCGGCTGAGCCCACCGCTGATCCTCGCGTCGGCCTCGCCACAGCGCAGCGCCGCACTGGCGCGGCTGGGGGTCGCCTTCGAGGTGCACCCCTCCGGTGCGCCCGAGCTCGAGCGCGGCAAGCCTCAGGGGGTCGCGCTCGAGAACGCCCTGCGCAAGGCGCGCGCCGTGCGCGACGCGCGCTCCGCGATGCGCGGGGAGGCGGTGCTCGGCGTCGACACCCTCGTCGCGCTCGGGGAGGAGATCTACGGGAAGCCCGCCGACGAAGCGCAGGCACGCGCGACGCTGTCGGCGCTCAGCGGGCACACCCATCGCGTGATCAGCGGCGTCGCGCTGCTGCTCGACGGGCACGAGCGCACCGCGGTCGCCTGCACCGAGGTCAGCTTCAGGGAGGTTCCCGAGGAGCTGCTCGCGTGGTGCCTCGCCCGCGGCGAGTGGCGCGAGCGCTCCGGCGGCTATGCGATCCAGGGCGCGAGCGCCGCGCTGGTCCGCTCGGTGCGCGGCGACTACGAGAACGTCGTCGGGCTACCGCTCGCGACGCTGCTCGACCTCTATCCCGAGTTGCTGAGCGAGCTGCGCTGAGCGACCCCGCCGCGCGCGTGCGGCGCGCGTGCGCGAGCGCGCGGACTCCCTGCAAATCGGCTGGCAACCCTGTCGGGCGCCTAGGGTGGTCCGCTAGACTGGCGCGGCGGACACACGCTCCTCGCAGCGCGCCCTCTCGATCGAGGGCGACGCCGACCCGGCGCGCGTCCGCAGACCCCGCAGCGCTCCCCCTCGACGACTCACCCCCTCTCTGCCAGACGACACCACATGGGCATCTTCTCCTACCTAACGGGATTCGGCGGCCGCGACATGGCGGTCGATTTGGGGACCGCCAACACGCTCGTCTACGTGCGCGGCCGCGGGATCGTGCTCTCCGAGCCGAGCGTCGTCGCGATCGACTCGCGCACCGGGGAGGTGCACGCGGTCGGCATCGAGGCCAAGCGCATGCTCGGCCGCACCCCCGGGACGATCCAGGCGATCCGACCACTCAAGGACGGCGTGATCGCGGACTTCGACGTCACCGAGGAGATGCTGCGGCATTTCATCCAGAAGGTCCACCAGAACCGCTTCGCGCACCCCCGCGTCGTCGTCTGCGTGCCCTCCGGCGTCACCGGCGTCGAGAAGCGCGCCGTCGAGGAGGCCTGTCTGTCGGCCGGCGCGCGCACCGCGTATCTGATCGAGGAGCCCATGGCCGCCGCGATCGGCGCCGGCCTGCCCGTTGGCGAGCCCACCGGCTCGATGGTCGTCGACATCGGTGGCGGCACCTCCGAGGTCGCCGTGATCTCGCTCGGCGGGATCGTCGTCTCGCAGTCCATTCGCGTCGGTGGCGACGAGATGGATGAGGCGATCATCAGCTACGCCAAGCGCGAGTACAAGTTGCTGATCGGTCAACAGACCGCCGAGGAGCTCAAGCTCGAGATCGGCTCCGCCTGTCCCATGGAGGAGGAGCTGCAGGCCGAGATTCGCGGCCGCGACATGGTCTCGGGACTACCCAAGACAGTGGTGCTCACCAGTGAGGAGATTCGCCAGGCACTCGACGAACCCGTCGTGCAGATCGTCGACGCCGTCAAGGAGACCCTCGATCGCACCCCGCCCGAGCTCGCCTCCGACATCATGGACCGCGGCATCATGCTCGCCGGCGGCGGCTCGCTGCTGCAAGGCCTCGACGAGCGCCTGCGCGAGGAGACACAGATGCCCGCGCACCTCGCCGAGTCGCCACTGACCTGCGTCGCCGTCGGCTCCGGCCGCTCGCTGGAGGAGTTCGAGGCGATTCACCGTTCCAACCGCAACTCGCGCAGCCGGCGAAGAAGGTGAGCCGCGAGGCGACCCGATGGAGCGTCGGGGAGTCGCGGCGCGTACCCTTTCTGCGAACGGCTTCGGAAGGTCACTGCCTGTGCACGACAAGACGATCCGGCGGCGGCGCGCGGTGCTCATCGCGCTCGTCGCTCTCTCCCTGATACTGCTGACCGCCTACTTCGGCGAGGCGCCCGGCGGACGCCTGCATTCGGTGCAGCGCGACTTCCTGACAGTCGTCTCGCCGATCCAGGACGGCACCAACAAGGCGCTGAAGCCCGTGCGCGACCTGTTCGGCTGGTTCAGCTCCACGCTGCACGCCAAAAGCCAGCTCGCCGAACTGCGCAAGCAGAACGACCGCCTACGCGCGCAGCTGATCGAACGGCAGAGCGACGAACGCGCCTACGCGACGCTGCGCCGGCTCTATCACCTCGACAACGAGCTCGGTGTCGCCGCTTACCATGCCGTCGCCGCGAGCGTCATCGGCGCGTCGCCCAGCCTCTGGAGCAGGACGATCGACATCAACAAGGGCAGCGGTGACGGGGTGCGCGAAAACGACCCCGTCGTCGTCGGCGAAGGGCTCGTAGGCGTCGTCACCGAGGCCGGTCCCGACGGTGCGCAGGTGAGCCTCGTAACCGACAGCGGAGTCGGGGTCAGCGCGATCATCAACGAAACCGGCGCGCCCGGTCTCGTGGAACCGAAGGTCGGCGAACCCGACAGCCTGCTGATGCAATACCTGCCCGCCAACACACCGGTCAGCGTTGGCAACTACGTCGTCACCTCCGGCACGATCTCCAGCGGCCATCCCTCACTTTTCCCCCGTGGCATTCCGATCGGGCAGGTCACGTCGGTCAAAGAAGAAGGCGCCCTCAAGTCGGTCAACGTGCAGCCGCTCGCGAACCTGCACAACCTGGAAACGGTCCAGGTGCTGACCTATCCGCCCGACTCCGCGCCGGCCCGCGCGGCCCACTTCGCCGCCACCGTGCCCGCCGGGCAGGCCCAAGGCGCCGGCACTGGAACCTCCGCAGGTCAGCTCGCATCCACCGGGAGCGGCGGCTGATGAACGGTGGCGCCCTGCCGAGCTCCCTGCTGGTGCGCGTCGCGGCGCTCGCCATCGCGGTCGTGTTCGTGCAGATCGGCGTCGTCTCCGAGGTGCCCGTCTTCGGTGTCGTCGTCGACCTCTCGCCGCTGACCGTTGCGTTCATCGGCCTGCTCTGCGGCTCGACCGTCGGCGCATGCGCGGGCTTTGGGATCGGGCTGCTCGTCGACCTGATGCTCGGTCAGACACTCGGCCTGACCTCGCTGATCTTCACCGCGATCGGCTACGGATCGGGACGCCTGCGCGAGCTGCGCGATCCGCAGGGCGCGCTCGTCGCCTTCGTGCTCGGGGCCGCCGCGGCCGCCGCCTCGCTCGTGGGCTACTCGCTGATGGAGTTCATGCTCGGGGTCGACGCGCCGGTGAGCTTCGAGCTGCTGCGCCAGATCGTGCTGGGTGTGATCGTCGACGCGATCGTCGCGCTACCCGTGTGGGCGATCGTGCGCCGCTGCCTCGAGCCCGGCCTGCCCGACGATCCGCGCCGGCGCCGGCGCCGCGCATACACGACCGGTGGCCTGAGCCCGCTGATCAAAGCATGAGCGCGATCGAGCCCGCCCGGCGGCCACCCGATCCGCGTGTGCCGCCCTCCTCGCAGCTCGGCGTGCGGATCGCGCTGCTCGGCGGCTTCGCGCTGGTGATGTTCGGGATCATCTTCTTCCGGCTCTGGTACCTGCAGATCCTGACCGGCGAACAGTACGTGCAGCAGGCCGCCCAGAACACCCAACGCGAAGTGCCGATCGCGCCGCCACGCGGGCAGATCCTCGGTCGCAACGGCGAAATCCTGGTCACCAGCAGGGTCACCAACGCAGTGCAGATCGTGCCCTCCGAGTTGCCCCCCGCCGGCTCGCGCCGTCGTGAGCTCTACCGGCGTCTGGGGCGTCTGCTCGGCATTAGCCCCCGGCGCATCCGCGAAATCCAAGCCAAGGAAAAACTGCGGCTTCCCTACGCTCCGGAGACGATCGAGACCGACGCCGGACGCGGCGTACTGACCGAGCTCGCCGAGCGCCAGCGCGAATATCCCGGCGTCCAGCAGGAACCGGTGTCGGTACGCGAATATCCGCTCAACGACACCGCCGCGCAGCTCTTCGGCTATGTGCGGCCGCTCACCGAAGAACAGGTCAAACGCGCGCCCGCAGATTTCAAGGGGGTGCAGGCCGGCGCCATCGTCGGCCAGTCCGGCCTCGAGTACTACTACGACCGCTACCTGCGCGGCACGCCCGGCGAGCGCAAAGTCGAGGTCAACGCCGAAGGCCAGGTGCAGCCCGCGCAGCTGCCGATCACCGCGCCGCGCCCCGGCTACAGCCTGCGCCTCACACTCGACCTGCCGCTGCAGCGCGAGGGCGAAAGCGCCCTGCGCAAGGGCATGGAACTGGCGCGCGGCAACGGCAACCCCGGCAATGGCGGGGCCTTCGTCGCGATGAACCCGCTCAACGGCGAAGTCCTCGCGATGGGTTCCTATCCGAGCTTCAACCCCAACCAGATCATCAAACCGCTCACCGATCGCGAGCTCAAAGCGATCGAAGAGCCCGAAGGCGTCGCCACCGACCCGCCCGCCGCGCCGTTCGAGAACCGCGCCGTCGAAGGCGCCTATCCCACCGGCTCGACGTTCAAGCCGATTACCGCGATGGCGAGCCTCGAAGCGGGTTTGCTCGATCCCTACGCGGCGCTCGGCGGCGGCTCGTGCATCGAAACCGAAGGCGGTGAGAAATTCTGCAACTCCGGTCACAACGACTACGGGCCGCGGAACCTCGTCGAAGCGCTCAAGGTCTCCTCGGACACCTATTTCTTCTCCGTCGGCGAGACCGACAACGGGCACGGCAACGTAATTCAGAACATGGCCGGCAAGCTTGGGATCGGACAGCCGACGAAGATCGACCTCCCCAACCAGGCCGAAGGCGTCGTGCCCACGCCGCAGTGGCAAGAACACCAGAACCACCTGCAGGCCGTGTGCGAACGCCACCATCCCAAAAACGAATGCGGCTACGTCGCCGAAATCCGGCCCTGGAGCGAGGGCGACGACATGGACCTCGCGGTCGGCCAGGGCGACCTGCAGACCGATCCGCTGCAGATGGCCGTCGCCTACTCCACGCTCGCCAACGCCTACATGAACAACGGCAACGGTACCGTCGTCACGCCGCATCTGGGGATGGCGATCGAAAGCCCCGGCGGCGGCATCGTGCAGGCGCTCAGCTTCCCGCCCAAGCGCGACGTCCACTTCGACTACTCCAACCTGAGTCTCGTGCTGCAAGGCATCCACGACGCCGCCTCCGAGCCCGAAGGTACCTCCGCCGACGTCTGGACTGGCTGGAACCAGGCCCTGCATCCCGTCTACGGCAAGACCGGCACCGCAGAACGGCCGCCGCTGACCGAACAGGCCTGGTACATGTGCTACATCGCCGATCCCAAGCGCCCGATCGTGATCGCCGTCACCGTCGAACAGGGCGGCTTCGGCGACCAGGCCGCCGCGCCCGTCGCGCGCCTGATGGCCTCCGAGTGGTTCCACCAGCCGCTGAAGCTCGTTGCCGGCTCGAGCGCCGACAAATGATCCCCATCCTCATCCTCATCCCCGCCCCCGTTGAATGCCGCCATGCGCGAGGGAGCCGATGACCCCGCTGAGCCCCATCGAGCCCTCGCGCCATGCGCGCGCGAGCGAGGCCGAGCAGCGCCAGCCGCGGGTCGGCCCGCGCCTGATGCTCGACCCGCTACTGACCCTCGCCGTGATCGGTCTCGGCATCTGCTCGGTGGTCACGCTCTCCACGGTCACCGCCGGCACGATTCCGGGCGATCCGCACTACTACTCCGAGCGCCAGGGCATCTACCTTTTCATCGGCGCACTGATGATGATCGTGCTGGCCCGGATCGACTACGCGCGCCTGCGCCACTACAAAGTCTGGCTCTACGGGGCGCTCATCTTCAGCATCCTCGCGGTACTCGGCGCCGGCCGCAGCGCCAAGGGCGCCACGCGCGCGATCAGCTTCCCGCTCTTCTCCTTCCAAGCCTCCGAGCTCGGCAAGGTGCTGCTGATCCTCGCGCTCGCCGCGTTCGTCGTCGACCGCTCGCGGCGCCTCGGCGAGCGCGACACCGTCGTGCGCGTGATGCTCGCCGCGCTGATCCCCGCGATGCTCGTGATCGTGCAGCCCGATCTCGGCTCCGGGCTCGTCTACATCACGATCGCGTTCGTCCTGCTGTTCGTCGCCGGCGTGCCCTGGCGGCACCTCGCCTCGCTCGTCGCGCTCGGCGCGGTCGCGATCACCCTTGTGTTGGTCGCCGCGCCGGCCGCCGGTGTGCAGGTGATCAACGGCTACCAGCGCGAACGCCTCACCGCCTTCCTGAACCCCTCCGCGAACGAGAAGAACGCCTACCAGCAGCAGCAGTCGAAGATCGCGATCGGCTCCGGCGAGAAGACCGGCAGCACCGCCGGTCCGACGCAGACGCAGAACAACTTCCTGCCCGAGGACGAAACCGACTTCATCTTCGCCGCCGTCGGAGAGCAGTACGGCTTCGTCGGCGCCGCACTTGTGCTCTCACTCTACGCACTGCTGATCTGGCGCACGCTGCGCGTGCTGGCGATGTCCAAGGATCTCTTCGGCTCGCTCGTCGCCGGGGGCGTAGGGGCTATGCTTATGTTTCAGGTGTTCGTCAACGTGGGCATGGCCGTAGGGATCATGCCCATCACCGGCGTAACGCTGCCGCTCATGAGCTATGGCGGTTCGTCGGTGATCGCAACACTGCTGGCCATCGGCCTCTTGCAGTCGATCTACGTTCAGGCGCGCGCCTCAGAAGCTTTGAAGGGCCGCGTGGTGCGGCATTGAACATAGAGGGTGGCGCAGCCGGTCGAAGACCGGCGAGCCGGGCCCCTCGTTTTTAGATAGAGGGTGGCGCAGCCGGTCGAAGGCCGGCGAGCCGGGCCCCTCATTTTTGAAGAACATGCTCGCCGAAAACCTCAGATATCAAGCTCGCACTGCGCCCGCACCGGGCGTCGTCCCCTGGGGCTCGGCTCAAACCGATACTGAAAGACTCGATTACATTGAAAAAGCAAGTGCTTGTCAGCGTCGATCGCGCCGAGACGCGCGTGGCGCTCATGGAGGCGAGCGGCGCACCTGCCGCCGCGAACGCAGCTTCTTCCTCCAGCCGCCGCCGCAAACGCTCCGGCTCCGCCTCCGAGCCCGATGCGGGCTATCGCATCGCCGAGCTCTACCTCGAGCGCCGCGGGGCGCGCTCGATCGTCGGCAACATCTATAAGGGCAAGGTCGATAACGTCATTCCCGGCCTCGAGGCCGCGTTCGTCGACATCGGCCTCGAGAAGAACGGCTTCCTGCACGTCGATGAGATCGTGCTCCCCGGCGTCGAGGCCCCCCGGCGCGGTCGCGGCGGCGGACGCAAGATCTCCGAGCTGTTGAAACCCGGCCAGGAGGTCGTCGTCCAGGTCATCAAGGATCCCCTCAAGACCAAGGGCGCACGCCTGTCGATGGAGCTGACGATCGCCGGTCGCTACATGGTCTACCAGCCCACCGGCGAGGGCGTCGGCGTCTCGCGCCGCTTGGAGGATCGCGAGCGCGAGCGTCTGCGCAAGCAGACCGCGAAACTCGACCTCGGCGAGGGCGGCGCGATCATCCGCACCGCCGCACACGGCGCCAAGCGCGAGGACTTCGAACGCGAGTTGCTCTACCTGCACAAGCTCCACGAGGTGCTCGTCAAGCGCGTCGAGGACACCCAGGCGCCGGAGATGGTCTTCCAGGAGGCCGACCTCTCGGTACGCGTCGTACGCGACATCTTCTCCGAACACTTCGAGCGCGCGATCGTCGACGACGAGCAGCAGTACCACCGTCTCGTCTCATTCTTCACGCGCACCGCGCCCGAGCTCGTGCAGCGCGTCGAGCTCTGGCAGGAGTCCACGCCGCTATTCGAGGAGTACGGCGTCGAGAAGGCCATCGAGGGCGTCATGTCCCGGCGCGTGGATCTGCCCAGCGGTGGTTACCTGATGATCGACTACGCCGAGGCCCTCACCGTGATCGACGTCAACTCCGGCAGCTTCACCGGCCGCGGGCGCAGCGCCGGGCTGGAGGAGACGATCACGCGCACCAACCTCGAGGCCGCCGAGGCCGTCGTCAACCAGCTGCGCTTGCGCGACATCGGCGGAATCATCGTCATCGACTTCATCGACATGGCGCGCGCGCGCAACCGCGACGCGGTGATGAAGACGCTGCGCAAGGCACTCGACGAGGACCGCACGAAGACCTTCACCGCCGAGATCTCCAAGCTCGGGCTCGTCGAGATGACCCGCCAGAACGTCACCGAGGGCGTGCGCGAGATCATGAGCCGAGCCTGCCCCACCTGCGACGGCGAAGGCGTGATCCGCTCCGAGGAGACGATCGCGATCGACTTCGAGCGCCGCCTGCGCGAGATCGCCGTCGCATCGTCCCCGGAGGGGGAGCACGCCGACGCCGAGGCCTTCCTCGTGCAGATCAACCCGCGCGTCACCGCGCAGTTCACCGGCCAGCACTCGCGCGTGCTGCACGCCCTGGAGCACGAAACCGGCAAGTCCTTCCACTTCGAGGGCTCCGAAGGGCTCGCACTCGACCACTTCGCGATCACCTTCCAGGGCACGCGCGAGGAGGTCGAGGAGCGCGCGCTGCCCTTCCACGCCGGCGACGAGGTGCTCGTCGAGATTGTCGAGCCGCACATGTACGACGTCGACGACGCCGTCGCCAAGATCGACGGCTACATCATCTCGATCGCCGGCGCCTCTCCGCACGTCGGGGAAAAGCGGATGGTGCGCATCGAGCAGGTCGGGCGCACCGCCGCCAGCGCGCTGCTGCTCGACGAGAACGGCGAGGTCGTGCGCCCCGCGCCGCGGCCCGCGACACCGCCGCGGCGGCGCGCTCCGCGCAAACCGCGCGCGACGCCGAAGCCCGCAGTCGCGCGTGCCTCCAGCGCGGACGAGGACCGCGCCGCGTCCCCCGCCGAGGACGGCGATGCCGGGGCCGCGAAGCCGAAGGCGGTGCAGCCGCTCGCGGCCCGCACGCCCGACGCGGCGAAGGACGGGGCCGGCGAGGAGGCCCGCGAGGATGCCGAGCCGCCCCGCGAGGGCGAGGAGGATGGCGTACAATCAAAGCCTCGGCGCCGCGGCCGCAGAGGCGGACGGCGCCGTTCGACTGCCAAGGCCCCGAGCGCCGCGGAGTAGACCCCGACCGCCCCGCGGAGAGAGCACACAGGACTAGAGAACAATTATGTACGCGATCGTGAAGACCGGCGGCAAGCAGTACCGCGTCGAGCGCGGCCAGCATCTGCTGGTCGAGCGCCTCGCGGCCGAGGAGGGCGCGAGCGTCGCGCTCCAGCCGCTCCTGTACCGCTCCGAGGAGACCGTCTTCGACGCCGACGGCCTCGCACAGGTGCAAGTCACCGCGAAGATCCTCGCCCACGAGCGCGGCGAGAAGCTGCGCGTCGTGAAGTTCAAGCCCAAGCGCGGCTACAAACGCCGCAACGGCCACCGCCAGGAGCTCACGCGGATCGAGATCGTCGACATCGCGCTCGGCGGGAAAGGCGGGGGTCGCAAAGCCGCGAAACCGGCCGCCGCGGGCAAGCCCGAGGCGTCGGCTAAGCCCGCCGCTGCGGAGAAGCCCGCCGCCGCGGAGAAGGGCGCCGCCGTGGAGAAGGGCGCCGCCGTGGAGAAGGGCGCCGCCGTGGAGAAGGGCGCCGCTACCGGCGCCCAGGAGACGACGACTGCGAAGGAGGCGACCGAGAATGGCGCATAAGAAGGGGCTCGGATCGAGCCGCAACGGCCGCGACTCCAACGCCAAACGCCTCGGCGTGAAGACCTTCGCAGGTCAGACCGTCACCGGTGGCGAGATCATCGTGCGCCAGCGCGGAACTCGCTTCAAGCCCGGCGAGGGCGTGGGGATCGGCAAGGACGACACGCTCTACGCGCGCGCCGCCGGCACCGTGCAGTTCACGCTCGGCCGTCGCGGCCGTGTCGTGAACGTCGTGGGCGACAGCGAGAGCTGACGTGTCCCCGCGCGCGGCGGCTCGGGCTCTCGCGGCGGGAAGGATCGGCTTCGGGGCTGCGCTGCTGCTCACGCCGAAGTTGCTGGCCAGACGCTGGCTGGGAGAGCTCGCCGAGCGGCCCGCCGTCCTCGCGCTGGTGCGCTCGATCGGTGTTCGCGATCTCGTGATGGGCGCGATCGCGCTGCACACCCTCGACCATCCCGAGGTCGGACCACGCTGGCAGGCGACGTGCGCGGTGGTGGACACCACCGACCTGCTCGTCACCGTCGCGGCGCGGGCAGATCTGCCGCGTGCGGGAATGGTGAACACGGCGCTCGTCGCCGGCGGTGCGGCGGCTGCGGGCTTGTACTGCTCGCGCGCGCTCAAGCAGGGCTGAGCACGCGCGAGACCAGCCTGGCGGAATCGGTCCCGCCACTCGCGGGGAGGCTGAGGGAGCCTACCCCTGCTGGCCGGTTGGGCGGATCAGAATCTCGTTGACGTTGACGTGCGGCGGCTGCGCGAGCGCGTACATCACGCCGCGCGCGATGTCCTGCGCCTCCAGCGCCTCGCTGGGGCGGTTCTCGAAGAACGGGGTGTCGGTCATGCCGGGCTCGATCAACGTCACGCGGATCCCTGTGCCGTGGAGATCCTGGCGCGCCGCCTCGCCCATCGCGGTGACCGCGTGCTTGGTGCACGAGTACAGCGAGCCCGGCAGCGCGCGCCGGCCGGCGACGCTGGAGGTCAGCAGCAGGTGCCCCCGCGACTCCGTCAGGGCCGGGATGCTCGCGCGGATCGTCAACGCCGCGCCGTAGACGTTCGTGAGGATCATCTCGCGCCACTTATCCGGGGTTTCCTTCAGGAAGCCGCGCGCGCCGCCGAAGCCGGCGTTTGCGAACGCAACGTCCAGGCGGCCGAAGGCGTCGAGCGCGCGGGCGACCATTCGCTGCTGCTCATCCCACTCCGTGACATCGCAGACGACGGCCAGCGCCCGCTCCGGGCCGCCGAGCTCGGCCGCGAGCTCCTCCAGCGGCTCGCGCGAGCGGGCGGCGAGCACCACGCGGTACCCCTCGTCGGCGGCCAGGCGCGCGGTAGCGGCGCCGATCCCGGTGGATGCGCCGGTGATCATCAAGACGGGGCTCTCCGCAGTCGCTGTCGGGCTCTGATCGCTCATCGCGCTCGCAGGCTCCTTCGTATCGGGATGGATGCTGCTCGTCATATACCCACATTCACGGTGCCCGCGCGGCGACGTGCCATCGCGGCTCCGCGAGCGCGGCCTGTCACGATGCGGGGATGCTCTACGACCGCGCGCGAATCCACGTCCAGGCCGGAGCCGGCGGCGACGGCTGCTCGAGCTTCCGCCGCGAAGCCCACGTGCCGCGCGGCGGCCCCGACGGCGGCGACGGCGGACGCGGGGGAGACGTGGTGCTGCTGTGCGAGGACTCGCTGCGCGACCTGCAGTGGTTCACGCGCAAGGCCCACCACCGCGCGCAGCGCGGCGGGCACGGCGAAGGATCGCTGCGCCACGGCGCCGACGGCGAGCCGCTCGTTGTACGAGTGCCGCCCGGCACACAGATCGAGGGCGTGGGAGGGGAGGAGGACGACGACCTGCTCGGGCGTCGCTGGGAGCTCCTGAGGCACGGCCAGCGCGTGCTGATCGCGCGCGGCGGCGGCGGAGGGCGCGGGAACAAGCGCTTCACGACACCCACACGCCAGGCGCCGCACTTCGCCGAGCGCGGCGTGACGGGGGAGGAAGGCTGGCTGGAGCTACGCCTGAAGCTGCTCGCCGATGTCGGCCTCGTGGGGCTGCCCAACGCGGGCAAGTCCTCGCTGCTGGCGCGCCTCACGCGCGCCGCTCCGAAGGTCGCCTCCTACCCCTTCACCACGCTTCAGCCGGTGCTGGGGGTGTTGGAAGGGGAGGAACGCCAGCTCGTGGTCGCGGATATCCCCGGTCTGATCGAGGGCGCGAGCGCCGGCGCGGGACTCGGCTACGAGTTCCTCGCGCACGTCGAGCGCACGCGTCTGCTGGTGCACGTGCTGGATCTCGCGCCCGAGCTCTCCGGAGGCGTGCAGGACGCGCTCGCCAACTACGAGACGATCGAGCGCGAGCTGGCGACCTACGATCCGCGCCTCGCGGCGCTCCCGCGAGCGCTCGCGCTCTCGAAGGCCGATCTCGTCACGAGCGAGCGCAGCGCGGCCGCCGTCGCCGAGTGGTCCGAGCGCCTCGGAGCGGATGTGCCCGTGATCGCGACCTCGAGCGCGACCGCCGCCGGGCTGGGGGAGCTCGCCGCGGAGCTGTTGCGACTGGTGCCGTCTGTCGCCGAAGGCGGAGCCGATCGGGAGGCCATCGGCGAGGGCGAGAGTGATCTGCGTGTGGCTGAGAGCAGCGACGAGGAGCAGCTCGCCGAGCACATGGTCTTCCGTCCCGCCGCGCGCACGGCCTTCTCCGTCGAGCGGGTACGACCGGGAGTCTTCACGGTGCGGGGCCGACCGGTGGAACGCCTGCTCGCGCGCTTCGATATCGAGAACGACGACGCGATGGCCTACGTCGAGGGGCGCCTGCGGCGACTGGGTGTGCTGCGTGCACTGGAGGCCGAGGGTTTCCAGGCGGGGGATGAGCTGCGGATCGCCGGGTTCGCACTGGAGCTCGACCCCGCAGAACCCGCCTAGACCCATAGGAGTGCTCGGGCCGAGCGGGGGGCTTGACGGCGGCCTATAGATGTGTCTATGATGGGCAACACGCGGTGGTCAATTAGGTCGCCACGTGTTTTATATACATAGGAGTCGGGTTTGGGGTTGGCCTCCTGGGTCGGCCCATCGCAGTGCTTGTGGGAGTGCCCACAGGAGAGGGAATCCGGGTCGCAATGCTTGAGGGAGCTGTTTTCGCGTGAGTTCTGGAGGAACATACGTGGCGGGGATCTTTGCGTCTCGGGAAGGGACCGTTGCTAGATGCGTCAGCTTCTCGCTGACACATCTCTCTCTCTCTCTCTCTCTCTTGCCTCTGGCATTTAGTCGCTAGAGCTCCTCGCAGGTCGCGCTCGGCGCGGCGCCCGAGCGCTCCCGCAGGAGCGCGGGAGACGGCTGGGCCCCCCTTGCCTGATCGCGAGGCCCAATCGTCGCGAGCTGGAGGAGGTCCGTCTCCGCGCGTTGCGTCAGACGGCGTGGGTCCGGCGCGACGCGTCCCGCGCGAGCTGTGCGCGTGTAGTTGCTTGTCCATCTACCGCCGCGGGTCCGGTGCCCGCGGCGGCCTCGTGTCGTCCCACAGGACGGCACGATCTCGGTTCCTCAGAGGAGGCAATGGTTCGATGAGTGCTCGCCGATTGATTTTCAAGGCCCTGACCTGCTCGTGCATAGCCGCCGGCGGGCTGTCGGCGCTCTGCAGTGCCCCGGCGCTCGCGCAGCGCGAGCACGTCTTCAGCTCATCGTTCGGCAGCGCCGGTGCCGGTGCCGGCCAATTCTCGCGACCCGGCGCTTTGGCCGTGAGTGAAGTGGGTGGCGCGGCAGGCGATGTATACGTGCTCGACCGGGGCCACGGGCGCGTCGAGCAGTTCACTGCAACGGGCACCTACCTCTCGCAGTTCGACGGCAGCGCCGCGCCGAGCGGCGCGTTCTCCTGGCCGGCCGGCACTCGCGAACCCGCGATCGCCGTCGATAACTCCACCAATCCGCTAGATCCCTCCGCGGGAGACGTCTACGTCTCAGACCCCGGGCATCATGTGATCGACAAGTTCAGCGCCGAGGGCTCATACATCGGTCAGTTGACCGGCGGACTGGAACCGTTCCGGGAAGTGTGGGCCTTGGCAGTCGACGCCAGCGGTGGTCTCTGGGTCGATGCCGAATATCTGTCCTTTGGCCAGGCCCGGCGCGACTTCATCCAGTTCAACGACGCGCTCACAAACGAATACATCTCAGGGCTCGAGGTCAAGACCCAGAACGAAGGAAGCTATCGAAGCGTCTTCGGTGGAGTCGGCTTCTCGATTGACTCCTCGGGCGACATCTACATCGGGCTCGCCACGAGTACCAACGACGGTGAAAACCCAGTCGCCGGGATCGGCGAGTTCAGCAGCGCCGGCACGCTCCTCACCGAAGCGGTGGATGGGGAATACGCCTACGGGGTCGCGGTCGACCGGTCGAGCGACGATGTGTACATCGACCACGGAACGACGGTAGCCGCTTACGGGCCTTCGGGCTCCTTCATCGAGCGCTTTGGGTCGCCCCAGATGCAAGCGAGCCAAGGCATCGCGGTGAACGCCGCAAGCGGGACCGTATACACATCCGACGTGTCCAGCGGATCGGTCGAGATGTTCACTGCTTTCACGGTGCCGGATGTCAGAACGGGCTCCGCGTCCGATCTGCGCGAAACCGCGGCGACCGTCAACGGAACGGTGAATCCGGACGGTCTGACCGTCGCCTCGTGCGTATTCGAATATGGCACGAGCAGCTCCTACGGGCAGGAAGCGGAATGCTCTCCGAAACCTGGCTCCGGCAGCGCCTCGCTCGCCGTCAGCGCGACCCTCTCGGGTCTGCAATCGCAGACCACATACCATTTCCGCCTCAAGGTAGCCAATGCCAACGGTACGAGCTACGGCGAAGACGGCACCTTCTTCACGCCCCTGCCGGTGGCGATCAGCGAAGAGGGGGTAGCGGACGTCTCCGCGGAAGGAGCGCAGTTCAGCGCGCAGGTTAATCCGGGCGGTTCGGACACGAAGTTCCGCTTTGAATATGGGACGACCCCCGCGTATGGCCAGGCCGTGCCGGCACCAGAAGGAGACCTTGGTCCGGGCACCGCACGCGAGCCCGCGAGCGTCAGCGTGCAGGGCCTGCAGCCCGATACGACCTATCACGTCCGGCTGGCAGCAACAAATGTGCTCGGCACGGTGTACGGGGCGGACGAGAGTTTCAGCACGCAATCGTCGGGCAGCGTCTTCTCGTTGCCCGATAGTCGGGTGTGGACGATGGTCTCGCCGCCGAACAAGAACGGCGGCGCGCTCTATCTCAACTCGCCGGGCGGTAGCGGCCAGGTGATCGAGGCCGCCGAAGACGGCGCTGCGATCACATACGTCGCCAATGGTCCGGTCGTGGCCAATCCCGCCGGCAACTCGAGTCCCAGCGAGCCGACCCAGATCATCTCGAGGCGCACGAGCAACGGGTGGTCGGTGGAAGACATCGCCACGCCGCACGCCGCGGCGGCACAGAACCCCTTCCCGGAATATGTGTTCTTCGCGCCTGATCTGTCTCAGGCGCTGGTCCAACCGGTCGGCGATACGCCGCTCTCTCCCGAAGTCAAGGAACGGACTCCCTACGTGCGCGACAACACGACCGGCACGTATACCCCGTTGGTAACCGCGAGCAATGTGCCAGCTGGCACATTCTTTGGCGGGGAAGAAGAATTCCCGGGTGTGCATACCGAGTTGGCGACGCCCGATTTCTCACATGTCCTGCTGACCTCCAAGTATGCCCTTACGAGTAACGCCGTCAAGCCGCCCTACGGTGAGAACATCTACGAGTGGGCGGCCGGCCGGCTGACGCTGGTCAGCGTGTTTCCCAACGGCGAATCGACCAACGGCCAAATCGGCGATTCCATGATGAGCTTCCGGCACGCCCTGTCAAACGACGGCTCGAAGGTCTTCTGGACGGCCGACGAAGGGCATCGCCTATATATGACCAACACGCTCACCGGCCGGTCGCTGCCGGTCGACACGCCCGGGCCCGGCGGCACTCGGGGTGAAACGAGATTCCAGCTCGCGAGCGCCGACGGGTCGAAGGTGTTCTTCCTCAACAGCGGCCCATTGACCGGCGACTCGGATCTGCCGAAAGAATCTGAAGAAAAGCACTTCGACCTCTACGTCGATGACACGGCTACGGGAGCGCTCACGGACCTGACGGGCGACGAGCACCTCGCCGGCGGCGAACCGGCGGACGTGCGGCGGATGGTCCTCGGCGCCAGCGAAGACGGCTCGATCGTCTACTTCGTGGCGAGGGGGGTGCTGGCCGACGGTGCGCGGTCCGAGCAGGACAATCTGTATGTGATGTCGGAGGCCGGCTCGGTATGGTCGGCGCCGCGGCTCGTATCCGTCCTCTCGCCCGAGGACGATGTCACATGGGGAGAACGGGGTCTCGGTAGCGAAGAAGAACCGAGACTAATGACTTCACGCGTGTCTCCAAACGGGCGCTATCTGGCATTCATGTCCGACCGCAGCCTGACCGGCTACGACAACCGCGACGCGAACAGCGGACAGCCGGACGAGGAGGTCTTCCTGTATGACGAGAGCAGCGGCCACCTGCACTGCGTCTCGTGCAACCCGACCGGAGCACGCCCGGTCGGCGTGCTCGACAAACCGCAATACAGCGAACCGGCGCTACTCGCCGATCCAACCGGGCTCTGGCAGGAAAGGTGGCTTGCGGCGGTGATTCCTGCGTGGGAGCACGCGAACGCCGATCAGAATGTGGGCGGCTCGCCCTACCAGTCGCGCTACCTTTCCGACGAAGGGCGCCTGTTCTTCAACAGCTTCGACTCGCTGGCGGCGCCGGACACGAACGGCAAAGCCGATGTGTACGAGTACGATCCCCAGGAAGTCGGCAGCTGCGAAACGCCTGGCGGCTGCACCTCGCTCATCTCCTCGGGCACCTCCAGTGCCGAATCGGCGTTCATGGACGCGAGTGGAATGGGGCCCGACGGCAAGGAATCCGAAGACGTGTTCTTCCTGACCGCCGCGCGGCTCGCGCCCGAAGATTACGACAGTGCTTTCGATATCTACGACGCGCATGTGTGCTCGCAGGCAGTGCCCTGCGCGACGCAGCCGGTGGCCTCACCGCCGTGCTCGAGCGGCGACTCCTGCAAGGCGGCGCCGACTCCCCAGCCGTCGATCTTCGGAGCGCCGGCGAGTGCGACGTTCTCCGGGGCGGGCAACGTCGCTCCCACAGTGAGCAGTGTCGTGAAAGGTAAGAAACAGCGCGGTGGGAAGCCCGCGAAGAAGCCTCGCAAGAAGCCTGCGAAGTCGCACCGACACAAGCGCTCACGAGGTCGCAAGGCAAGAAGGTCGCCAGTCCACAAGAGCTTGTCCAGCCACATCGGGCGCTAAGGGGAGGAGAGAGATAGTGATGATGATCAGAGACAAGTTCACCGTAGGCATGGTCCTCGCAGGGATCATCCTGGCCTGTGTCGTGTCGGGCGCCTTCGAGGCCGCTCCGGCTCTGGCAGAAGGTGGATCGCCGTGGTGGCATGTGACCACGATCGCGGCGCCAAGTGAGCTCCCCACCGAAGGGTACGGCCAGATCGTGGTCTCGGCGACCAATCTCGGCGATGGCGAAGCCGACGGGACAACAGAGCCGATCACGATCGCCGACAAGCTCCCCGCAGGGATCGTGCCGGTTGCCATCCTGAGCGAGGACGGGCCGTTTAACAACTACGGGCACGGGTCATGCTCGCTCAAGGCGCTGAGCTGCACCTTCGCGACCAACATTCCGCCCTACATCTCGGTGCAGATGACCCTGACCGTGCGAGTCGAACCGAACGCAGTGTCGGGGTCGCTAAGCGAAGCCAGCGTCGAAGGCGGCGGCGCCCAGCGGGTCGCGTCCCCCCAAGCGCTGAAAGTAGGTAACGGTGCCACCGTCTTTGGCGAGCAGCTGTACGAACTTACACCGGAAGACGTCGGCGGCTCGCCCGACGTGCAGGCGGGCTCGCACCCATTCCAGCTGACCACGACGTTCGCTCTGAACGAGACGCTGGCCGGCGGTGCCGTGACGCCGGCTGCGCTCCTGAAGGATCTGCACTTCGAGCTACCCCCGGGTCTGATTGGTAACCCGACGGCGATCCCGGAGTGTGCGCTCGGTTCCTTCTCGGCTGAAGCCTGTCCGCTGAACACCGCGGTCGGCGTCGCGAGCGTGACGCTGCAGATCTCGTTCCTCGGGCCGGCGCCCGCGACGGTGCCGGTCGTGCTGTACAACCTCATTCCCCAGGTCGGTGAGCCCGCGCGATTCGGCTTCGAGGTCGCGGGAACCCCGGTCTTTCTTGACACCGCAGTGCGCACCGGTGGCGACTATGGCGTCGTGGTCAGCGTCAGCAACATCTCGCAGAATGTGAACTTCCTCGGCAGCGAAGTCACCTTCTGGGGCGTTCCTGGCGACCCGCGTCACGACCTCTCACGCGGCCCGGGCTGTGTTCTTGCGCAGCCAGGATACGCGCCCTGTCAGCTCTCGGAAGCCGGCTCGCCGCCGCTGTTCCTGACGCTGCCGACATCGTGCGCGACGCCCTGGAGCAGCACGATCCTCGCGGATTCGTGGCAGGAACCGGCGCTCGCAACGAGCGCCGAATACGGCCTGCGCGACACCTACGGGCATTCACTTGGGATGGGCGGCTGCAATCGCTTGACCTTCGCACCCGCGATTGCCGTGGCGCCCGACGGCCAGGCCGGCTCGACGCCCACCGGGCTGACGGTCGGCATCCACGTTCCACAGGACGCGAACCTGAACCCGACCGGGGATGCCGAGGCGACGGTGAAGGACACGACCGTCACGCTGCCCGCGGGCGTCGCCCTGAACCCGGCTGCCGCAGACGGCCTCTCCTCCTGCGGCTTGGGAGAAATTGCGCTTGAGAGCCCAGCCGAACAGACCTGCCCGGAAGCATCGAAGGTCGCGACCGTCGAAATTCGCACCCCGCTGCTGCCCAACGCGCTCACCGGCGCGGCCTATCTCGCCTCACAGGGTGCAAATCCATTTGGGAGCTTGGTCGCTCTGTACATCGTCGCCCGAGATCCGATCTCTGGCGTGCTGATCAAGCTGGCCGGGCAGGTGACTCCGGATCCCGTCAGCGGCCAGCTCGTCGCTACCTTCAAGAACACGCCGCAGCTGCCTTTCGAAGATCTGAACCTGCACTTCTTCGGTGGATCGCGCGCACCGCTGGGTACGCCCGCGTCCTGCGGCTCCTATGAGACCACCGCGTCGATCGCGCCCTGGTCGGGCAATCCGGCGGTGGAATCTTCATCAGAATTCCAGATCATCTCCGGTCCCGATGGCTCGCCGTGTCGCAGTCCGCTGCCGTTCGCGCCCGCCCTCACCGCGGGTACGACCAGCATTCAGGCGGGTGGGTTCAGTCCGTTCACGATGACGATGTCTCGCGAAGACGGCAGCCAGAGCCTGAACTCGATCAAGCTGCGCATGCCGCCGGGCTTGCTGGGGACGCTCTCGAGCGTGAAGCTCTGCGGGGAACCGCAGGCCGACGCAGGGACGTGCGGCGCCGAGAGCCTGATCGGGCACACAGTAGTCAGTGTTGGGATCGGCGGTGACCCGTTCACGGTGACCGGTGGAGAAGTGTTCATCACCGGTCCATACAAGGGTGCCCCGTACGGCCTGTCGATCGTGAACCCGGCGAAAGCTGGGCCGTTCGATCTCGGCAAAGTAATCGTGCGAGCGAAGATCGAAATCGACCGGTCGACGGCGGCGCTTACGATCACGACCGACGAAACCGGGCCCTACCGGATTCCGACGATCATTCAGGGTATCCCGTTGCAGATCCGTCACGTCAACGTCACGATCGACCGCCCGAGCTTTACGTTCAATCCAACGAACTGCAGTCCGCTGCAGATCACCGGGAGCCTAACCAGCAGCGAAGGGGCCCTCGCCGGTCTGTCCGTGCCCTTCCAGGCGACCAACTGCGCCGTGTTGGCGTTCAAGCCGAAGCTGACCGCGTCGACAGCGGGCAAAACCTCACGGGCCAACGGTGCCAGTCTGCACGTGAAGCTGGCTTATCCAGCCGGTCCGTATGACGCCAATATCGCGCGCGTCAAAGTCGAACTGCCCAAGCAGCTGCCCTCGCGCTTGAGCACTCTGCAGAAAGCGTGCGCCGCGGCGGTCTTCGAAGCGAATCCCGCCGGCTGCCCCAGCGCTTCGATCATCGGACACGCCACGGCGACGACACCTGTTCTCCCAGTTGCGCTGACCGGTCCAGCGTATTTCGTCTCACATGGCGGGGAAGCGTTTCCGAGCTTGATCGTTGTACTGCAGGGCTACGGCGCGACGGTCGATCTCGTCGGCTCGACGTTCATCAGCAAGCAGGGCATCACGAGCAGCACGTTCAAGACCGTGCCCGACGTGCCCGTCGGCTCGTTCGAACTGACCTTGCCACAAGGCCCCTACTCGGCGCTGGCGGCCAACGTGAGTCTCTGCAAGAGCAAGCTCGCGATGCCCACCGAATTCGTCGCCCAGAACGGCGCGCTGATCAAGACGAGCACGAAGATCGCGGTCAGTGGCTGCCCGAAGGCCAAGCAGCGGGCGACGGGCAAGAAGAAGTCACACGCCCGCAAGAAAGTCGACAAGAGGACGAAGCGCTCCACCAATGGCCGAAAAAAGAGCTAAGGGAATCGCGAGGAACCCTGTGAAGGGCCAGGTCCATGTCATGCGGCGCAGGCGCGGCAAGCTATCGGGAGAGGTGCGCGGGCCGTCGCGCCAGGGATGCCGCGAGCACGATGGCGGGTCGTTCACGCGCGAGCAGGTCGATGAGATTCAGCGCTCGCGCGTCCTGGGTGCACTGCGAGATGTCGTGGCCGAGCAGGGAGTTGCCGGAGCCACGGTCGCTCAGGTCGTGGCACGGGCGGGTGTCTCGCGCAGGACGTTCTACGAGCTGTTCGCCGACCGTGAGGAGTGCTTCCTCGCAGCCTTCGACCAGGCCATCGCGCTCGTCGGCGAGCGCGTCAGACCGGCCTTCGAGGGCCCGGGCCGCTGGCGCGAGCGTGTTCGCGCAGCGCTCGTCGCGCTGCTGACACTATTCGATGAGGAGCCAGAGCTCGGCTCATTATGTGTAGTACACGCACTCGGCGCAGGCCCCAAGGCGCTCGAGCGCCGCGCCGCCATCGCGCGCATCCTTGTCGCCGCGGTCGACGAAGGTCGCGAGGGTGCGCGCAAGGGCCACGAGCCCGCGCCGCTCGCCGGCGAGGGGGTTGTTGGTGCCGTGCTCGCTGTGCTTCACGCCCGTCTCTCCGAGCCCCCCGAGCTATCGCTACGTGGATACGAGCCGCTCACCATGCTCGCGGGCCCCCTTATGTGCATGATCGTGCTGCCCTATCACGGGCCCACCGCCGCCAATCGCGAGCTCACGCGGCCCGCACCAGAGGCCGCCGTCGCAAAGCGCAAGCACGCTCGTGAAGACCCGCTGCAGGGTCTCGACATGCGTTTGACCTATCGCACCGTCCGGGTCTTGCTCGCGATCGGCGGCGAGCCCGGGGCAAGTAATCGTCATATCGCAGACACCGCCGGGATCGTCGACCAGGGGCAGACCTCAAAGCTGCTGCGACGCCTGCAGCACCTCGGTCTTATCGAGAACGCCGCCCCAGAGGACGGTCAGCGCGGCGAGCCCAACTCATGGTGGCTGACATCGCGGGGCGAGCAGTTGCGGCGCACGATCGACGCCCAGGCCAGCCCGCAAAGCTGATTCGCGGCCCTCGCGGTGCGAGGGCGCGGCGCAGCATCTACGCTCCAGCCCGATGCGCACGATCGTGGTCAAGCTCGGCTCCAGCATCGTCGCCCGCGAGGACGGCGAGCTGCGCGAGGAGGTGCTCGCACAGATCTGCGACGCCGTCGCCGCGCTGCACGGCAGGGGAGACGAGTGTGTGCTCGTCTCCTCGGGCGCAATCGCGCGCGGGGTCCGCACGCTGGGCTTGCCCGCGCGCCCGACCGCGATCGGGGAGCTCCAGGCCGCGTCGGCGGTCGGCCAGGGCAAGCTGTACGCCGCCTACGATGCGCTGCTCGCCGAACGCGGGCTGACGAGTGCGCAGGTGCTGCTCACCGCCGGCGACCTCGCCGCGCGCGCGCAGTACCTCAACGCGCGCCACACGCTGCGCACCCTGCTGGACTGGCGCGTGCTCGCCATCATCAACGAGAACGACACCACCGCCACCGACGAGATCTCCTTTGGCGATAACGACTTCCTCGCCGCGCTCCTCGCCACGCTCGTCGGCGCCGACCTGCTCGTGCTGCTCACCGACATCGACGGCCTGCACAGCGCCGACCCGCGCACCGAGCCCACCGCCGCGCTGATCGAGGACATACGCGGCCCCGAGGATCTCGAGGCCCTGCGGATCGGCGACTCCACCTCGCCGCTCGGCTCCGGCGGGATGCGCTCCAAGGTGCTCGCCGCCGAGATCGCCGGCGCCGCCGGCATTCCCGCCGTGATCTGCAACGGCACCCGCGCCGGCGTACTGGAGGCCGCCCTCGCCGGCGAACGCACCGGCACACGCTTTCACCCCGGCCCCGCGCGTCACTCGTCCTTCAAGCTCTGGTTGCGCTACGCCAAGCCCACCCGCGGCACGCTGCTCGTCGATGCCGGCGCCGCGCGCGCGTTGCGCGAGCACGGCACCAGCCTGCTGCCCGTAGGGATCGTCGAGGTGCTCGGTGACTTCGACGCCGGCGATGCCGTCGAGATCGCGCAGGGGAATGGGGTGCTCGCGAAGGGCCTCTGCACCTACTCCGCCACCGAGCTGCGCCGCGTCAAGGGTCTGAAGTCCGACGCCCTCCGCGAGCTGCTGCCGCACGCCAGCGAGGAGGCCGTGACCGCGACCAGATGGTGCTCTCCTAAAGGCTACGGCGGGCGATCCCACCTTCTGGCAATGGCTGCGAGTGGTGCGGATCGCGGCTGAGAGCGTTACCAGATCACGGGCACGTCGTAGGCCGGGAGGGAGCCGTCACCGCTGACGATCGCGCAGCGCTCCAGTTGCGCCTGGGCGATCAGCAGGCGGTCGAAGGGGTCGCGGTGGTGCAGCGGTAGCGCGCCGCTCGCGTGCGCGTGACGCGCGGTAATCGCCAGCAGCTCCGCACCGGCTTCCTCGACACGCTCGATCAGTCGTCCGGCGCCCGCAGCTTGCCGACCGCGCGCTTGATTGCGATCTCCCACACGCTGACGGCGCTCACGATCAGTCGTGCATCCGGGCGTTCCATCGCCGTGCGCGCCGCGGGGGAAATGCGGTAGTCGGAGGAGAGCAGCGCCAGCAGGCTCCGCGTGTCGAGCAGGAGCCTCACTCGTCGATGATGCCGAACGCGCGCTGGATGTCCTCGGGCAACTCGTCAAAGTCCTCCGGTATGACGACCTTGCCCTCCCAAACGCCCTCCAGCGCCATCAGGCCGCGCGGCTGCTCGTCGTAAGCGACGATCTTCGCGACCGCGCGTCCGAGCGCTCGACGATCACCTCCTCGCCGCCGCGCGCGCGCTCGACCAGGCGCGGAGGCGTCTTGGCCTCGTGCATTCCCACGCGCGTCATGCCGGAAACAAGCGGGCTTAGTCCGGCTGAGCTTAGTGGCGGATGGATCGGAGCTTCGCCGCCAGGGCCACGCGGTGGAGATCATCGAAGCGGACATGCCGAGCATGATGCTCACGGCTTGGGATGGAACGCTCGCGCGCCGCTTATGCACGGCCCGGCCCCTCCGGGATCCCGGAGGGATCCAATCCCAAAAATACTCTTTCCCGCCCGCGATCGACCGGCTCCGGCGGGATACCCTGTGGGCACATGGCCATCGCCGCCTCCGCCATCTCGATCCCGAGCTCTGCCGCTCCGCGCGCCGCGCCGCGCGCGCGCTTGCCGCGACCGACACCGCCGTCAAGGACGCCGCGCTGCTCGCGATCGCCGAGGCCCTGATCGACCGCACGCCCGAGATTCTCGCCGCCAACGAGCGCGACATGCACGCCGGTCGCGAGGCCGCCATCGGCGACGCGCTGCTCGACCGCCTGCGGCTCGATCCCGCTCGCATCGCCGCGATCTCCTCCGCCGTCGCCAAGATCGCCGCGCTGCCCGACCCCGTCGGCGAGGTCATCGACGGACGGCGCCTGCCCAACGGCCTCGACGTCCGCAAGGTCCGCGTGCCGCTCGGCGTCATCGCCGTCGTCTACGAGGCCCGTCCCAACGTCACGATCGACGCCGCCGCGCTGTGCCTGAAGGCTGGCAACGCGATCGTCCTGCGCGGCTCCTCGACCGCCGCGCACTCCAACGCCGTGCTCGCCGCGATCGCCTCCGAGGCCGCCGTCGCCGCCGGGCTACCCGCCGGCTGCGTCAGCCTCGTCGCCGGCGGCGGGCGCGAAGAGCTCGCCGAGCTCGCCACCCAGAGCGACACCGTCGACCTGATCATCCCGCGCGGGGGGGAGGGGCTGAAGAATGCGCTCAAAGCCCTCGCCACCGTGCCCGTCATCTACGCCGCCTCCGGCAACTGCCACGTCTACGTCGACGCCTCCGCCGACCTCCACGCCACCGAGCGCATCGTCCTGAACGCCAAGACCCAGCGGCCCGGCGTCTGCAATGCGGCCGAGACGCTGCTCGTACATCGCGACGCCGCGGGCGCGTTTCCACGGATCCTGCGTGTGCTTGGTGAGGCCGGTGTGCTCGTGCGCGGCGACGAGGCCACGCTCGCGTTGGCCGGTGCTTGCAATGGCGACCGCCGCGCGCGCGCGCGTACGCGCGGCGGGGTCCACCGGCGAGGAGTCACAGCTCGCCCCCGGCTCATGCCCGAGCCCGCCAGCGAGGAGGACTGGGCCACCGAGTACCTCGCGCTCACGCTCGCCGTTCGCGTCGTCGACTCCGTGCAGGATGCCATCGAGCACATCGGCCGCTACGGCTCCGGGCACTCCGAGGCGATCCTCACCCGCGACACCGCCGCCGCGCGCGCCTTCCAGCTGGGCGTCGACGCCGCCTGCGTCTACGTGAACGCCTCCACGCGCTTCACCGACGGGGGAGAGTTCGGGATGGGCGCCGAGATCGGAAACTCCACGCAGAAGCTCCACGCGCGCGGGCCGATCGGGCTGCGCGAGCTCTGCACCTTCAAGTATCTCGTCGAGGGCGACGGACACGTCCGCATCTGACCCCCCGGTGATCCGCGCCGACGAGACCACAAGGCCCGATGTCGCGCAGACGCCGAAGGCCGACACCGGCGAAGCCGCCCCGCGGCGCCTCGGTGTTCTCGGCGGAACCTTCAACCCGCCGCACCTCGGGCATCTCGCGCTCGCGCGTCACGCCGCGCGCGAGCTCGCGCTCGAACGCGTCCTGCTGATTCCCGCGCGCCTACCCCCACACAAGACCCCCGCCGAGGATCCCGGCGCGCCGCGGCGCCTGGAGATGTGCCGCCTGCTCGCCGCGGGTGAGGAGGGCATCGAGGTCAACGCGTTGGAGCTCGCGCGCGACGGGCCGTCGTACACCGTGGATACTCTGAGAGCTCTCCATGCCGCCCACCCCCACACATCGCTCACGTTCATCCTCGGCGCCGACATCGCGCGCACGCTCCCCGCTTGGCGCGAACCCCGCCAGCTGCTCGAGCTCGCCGAGCTCGCCGTCGCCCTGCGTGATGCGAGCACGGCCGACGAGGTGCTGGCCGAACTCGCCCCGCTGTTGCGCGAAAGCACAGGAGGGAATGGTCGCGTGCGCTTCCTGAGCATGCCGCCCCTCGACGTCTCCTCTTCGCTGGTCCGCGATCGCGTCCAGCGCGGCACGTCGATCGCCGAGCTGGTCGGTCCCGCAGTCGCCGCCTACGTCGACGCCCACCGTCTCTATCGTGCTCCCGTGACAGAGGTCTCCGCCTCATGAGCACCGCCACGCCCCGCTCGAAGACCGCTCGGAGTGGACTGCCCGCCGGCGAGCTCGCGCAGGAGATCGCGCGCTACGCACTGGAGAAGAAGGCCCACGACGTACTCGAGCTCGACATGCGCGGACTCGTCGGCTACACCGACTTCTTCGTGATCTGCACTGGAAACACCGACCGCCAAGTCAAGGCGATCCACGACGCGATTCTCGCCGGCTGCAAGCAGGATCACGGGATCCTGCCGCGGCGTGTCGAAGGCCAAACTCGCGCCCAGTGGATCCTGATGGATTACCTAGACGCCGTCGTGCATGTCTTCACGCCCGCCACGCGCGAGTTCTATCGCCTCGAGCAGCTCTGGGGCGAGGCCCCCGCGCGCAGCGTCCACGCAGCACCGTAGTCCCGTCTCGATATTCGTTTAGATTCAGTTGATCCGATTGTCGGTGCGGAGTAGGGTCGCCTAGGCGCGACGCCCGAGAGGCACAGCGAAGGTAGCTGTGCCCGTGGCTCAGCGCTGCCATCCGCGCGCCGCGCGACAGCGGGGCGCGGGCAAAATCAGGAGGAGGAGAGACGCAATCATGAACCGCTCATCGTCCGCGGCGCGGGGTGCCCTCGCGCCGCCGGTCGGCCGGCGCTCGGCCGCGCTCACCGTCATCGCCGCCGCGCTCGCCGTCGCCGCCGTGCTCGGCGTGCTAGTAGCACTTGCCAATCCGACGTCCGCCCGTGCCGAAGGCCCCGGCGAAGGCACGCCGACCCTGGTCAGCCTCGGCGACTCCTACATCTCCGGCGAGGCCGGACGCTGGGCCGGGAACACCAACGAAAGCTCCTCCAAGATCGACGCGCTCGGATCGAGTGCCTACTACGACAACTCCGGGCACACCGCCGAATTGATTCCCGGCTGTCATCGCTCGCAGTCCGCCGAGGTCTACATCGGTGGCGGCATCAACGGTGAGAACCTCGCCTGCTCGGGCGCCAAGACCTCGAGTTTCACCGAGGAAGAAAAATTCAAGCCCGGCCTCGACTTCTACAACTCCGGCGGCCACGAAGGGCAAGCGCTGATGCTTCAGCACTTCGCCGCCGCTCACAACGTCAAGGTCGTCGCGATCTCGATCGGCGGCAACAACTACGACTTCGCCGGCATCGTTCAGACCTGCATCGAGGACTTCCTCTTTAGCCCCGAATGGTGGCCCGATTACTGCTCCGAAGAATCCTCTGTACTTGAAAACTTCAGTTCCGGCAACGTCACCACCCAGACCAACGCGATCAAGGGTGCCGTCGAAAACGTAGCCACAGCGATGAGCAACGCCGGTTACAAAACCAGTCAGTACACGATCCTCATGCAGGATTACCCCTCTCCGATCCCCAACGGGTCGGGCTTCCGCTACTCCCAGAGCGGCTACACCCGTCAGGAAGTCGGCGGCTGCGGCTTCTGGAACACCGACGCCAACTGGGCCAACGCGCACGCGCTACCCACGATCGACGAATCCGTCTTCAAAGGCGCCGAAAAAACGGGACTGACGAACATCAAGTACATGCAGCTCTCCTCCGCCTTCAACGGACGGCGCCTCTGCGAAAAAGGTGTCGGGCTGCTCGAGGAAGAGGGCCTCTCCTCCTGGAAAGCCAGCGGCGCCGTCGACAAAACCGAGTGGATCAACCAGGTCCGCACCGTCAGTGCGCTCTACCCGCCCTACGAGCTCCAGGAAGATCTGCATCCCAACTACTGGGCGCAGCTTGCGCTGCGCAACTGCCTCACGCAGTCCTACAACGCCGGTGCGCCCCAGGGCGGCACCTGCACAATCTCCGGCACCGGCCTAAACGCCGCCGGAGAGCCCAACATGTCGCTGCACTAAGTCGCACGGATCCCGGCCGCTAGGATGAGACCTCCCGGCCGGGATCCTCCCTTTGAACACCGCAGACACCGCCCATAACGAGGGGCTATCGGCGTTTCCACGGGCAGCCGAGCTGCAGCTGCATGACGTCAGCAAGCGCTACGACGGACAGCGCGCCCCCGCGATTCGCGAGCTCTCTCTGACCGTCCCCGCCGGTGAGGTCTGCGTGCTCGTCGGACCCTCCGGCTCCGGCAAGACCACCGCCATGCGCCTGATCAACCGCATGATCGAGCTCACCGATGGCGACATCCTGCTCGATGGGCGCAGCGTGCTCGAGCGCGATCCCGGCGAGCTGCGGCGGCAGATCGGCTACGTCATCCAGCAGATCGGCCTCTTCCCGCACCAGACCGTCGCCGAGAACATCGCCACCGTGCCGCGCCTACTGGGCTGGGAGGGCCAGCGCATCGACGCCCGCGTGCACGAGCTGCTGGAACTCGTCGACCTCGATCCCGAGCAAGCGCACGCTCGAGCCGCGTGACGTCCTGGAGCTCGGCTACCGAGCTGATCCTCGGCAACACCTACCACCTGTTCCTGGCGCCCGGCCACGAGCTGGTGGCCGAGCTCGGCGGGCTGCACGAGTTCATGCGCTGGCCGCACCCGATCATCACCGACTCCGGCGGCTTTCAGGTGTTCTCGATGGGCCACGGCAACGTCGCCGACGAGATCAAGGGCCGCGGGCCGCCCGCAGAGCGGGACGGGCGCGATCCTGGCGATCGACGGAGGACGGGGTGCGGTTTCGCTCCTACACTCGACGGCAGCGAGCGGCTCCTGCGGCCCGGAGACCTCGATGGAGGTCCAGGCGGCGCTCGCACTCGGACATCGCGCTGGTGTTCGACGAGTGCACGCCGTTCCACGTCACCCGTGACTACACCGCCCGCTCCACCGAGCGCACGCACCGCTGGCTGGAGCGCTGCCTGCGACTGGCACGCCGAGCACGGCCCGGCCGACCAGCTCGTGTACGGGATCGTCCAGGGCGGGGTCGAGCCGGACCTGCGCCGGGAGTCGGCGCAGACCGTGGCCGCCAGCGCGGCGCCGGGCGTCGCCGTCGGCGGCACGCCTCGGCGCCGACAAGCCGCAGATGTACGAGGTCGTCGGCTGGGCGACCGCAGGAGCTCGAGCGCCACGCGCCCGGACAAGCCCCGCCATCTGCTGGGCATCGGCGAGGTCGACGACCTGATCGCCGGCGTCGAGCGCGGGATCGACACGTTCGACTGCGCGATGCCGACCCGCCTGGCCCGCCACGGCGTCGCCGCTGGTGCCCGATCCCGAGCGCCGCTGGCGGCTCGACCTGACCCGGGCGGCCCACGCGCCGGGACCCGGAGCCGATCCTCGACGGCTGTGCCTGCCCGGCCTGTGCCGGCCGGGCTTCACGCCGCGCCTACCTGCACCACCTGCTGCGAGGTCGGCGAGCTGACCGGCGCTGCGGCTGATCACCCTGCACAACCTGAGCTTCATCGCCGCCGTGATGGACGACCTCCGCGACGCGATCGACGACCGGGCGAGCTCGACCGGCGGTCGGCCGACGGCGCTGCTGGCGCGGCGCGCGCGCCACGGCGCGGCTACTTCGTGTTCTGCGCGATCAGCTGCTTGAGCTGGTTGATCGCGCGTGTTGAGCGTCGCTGGCCGGCGACCTGACGGAGGTGCACGACGGTGTGCGAGGTGCTCGTCGACACGATCACGAGCGACGCACGCGACCACGACGAGCAGCGCCAGCAGCGCGATAGCACGCCGAGCAGCGCCGCCAGCCGCCGCCGGCCGCGCGGCGGTCGCGCCGCGCGCCGGCCAGCGCTCGCGCCATGCGCCGCGCGGGGGCTGGCGCGCCGAGTGCGGCGCCGGGGTGGCGGGGGCGGCGACGAGCCGGGCGCCGCCGAGCCGGGGTCGCGTCGGCCGGCGACTCGGGTCGCGCCGGTGCGTCCGCTCGCGCGCGCAGAGACACCCGCGTGGCGGCCCGGTGCCGAGGTGCGCGGTGGGACCGCCGGGCGACCGGGCGAATGCCCTCCGCGCCGTCGCGGAGGGCCTCGCCGAACACGAGCGCGTCGGCCGGCCGTGCCGGCGGGCTCGATCGCCAGCGCCAGCGCCACCGCCTGAGCCAGCGCCGCGCGGCACCTGCGGGTTGAGCTCGCTCGAGCGGCATCGGCGCCTCGCGCTGCTGCTTGAGCGCCAGCTCGGAGAGCGAGCTCGGCCTCGTAGGGCAGGCGGCCGGAGAGCAGCTGGTAGGTGACGACGCCGAGCGAGTAGAGGTCGGCGCGGGGGCCGGCCTCCTCGCCGCGAGCCTGCTCGGGCGCCAGGTAGGCGGCCGTGCCGAGCACCGAGCCCACCTGGGTGATGCTCGACTGGTCGGTGGCGCGGGCGATGCCGAAGTCGGCCAGCTTGACCACGTCGGAATCCGACACGAGCAGGTTGCCGGGCTTGACGTCGCGGTGCACGACGCCGTTGCGGTGCGCGTAGTCGAGGCCCCGGCAGGCCTGGCAGACGATCTCCACCGCCTGGTCGACGTCGAGGTGGCCCCGGTCGCGCAGCAGCTCGGCGCAGGAGTGGCCCGAGACGTGCTCCATGACGATGAAGTGCTGATGGTGGCCTTCGTCGAAGCCGAAGTCGAACACCTGGACGATGTTCGGGTGCACCAGCCGGGCCGCGGCCAGCGCCTCGCGGCGGAAGCGGGAGACGAACGTGGCGTCGTCGGCCAGGTGCTCGGCCAGCAGCTTCACGCGCCACGTAGCGCTCGAGGCGCTCATCGAAGGCCAGGTGCACGGTCGACATGCCGCCGACGCCGAGGCGGCCCTCGATCCGGTAGCGCCCGGCGATTGTCGTCGTCCCGGTCATCACGGTGCCGCTCCCGCCTCCGGTCGCCACGCGCCGCCGCTGCCGGGACCTCCGCTCCGCCAGTCCGGCGCCGCCGTTGGCCTGATGGAGGTACCCGTCCCGGTCGAAGTCGTTGCAGTGCTGGTGCTCGTGGGCGTGGCGTGGTGGTCGTGCTGGTCGTCGTGGTCGTGGTGGTGGTCGTGGTCGTCGATGTGGTGGTCGAGCTCGGCGTGCGTGGTGCTGGAGCTCGTGCGTGCTCGGTGCGTCGAGTGGCACTGGCGTGGCCAGCGCCTGCACCGTGCGCGCCCCCTGCTGGAGGTTCGGCGATGAGCCGAGAGTTGACGCCGCTCCCGAGCAGGTTGCCGACGGCGTCGCTCGACGCCGCTCGGCCGCGCTGCGCGGCCGCGCCGCACTGGCCGGCGCCGACGCGTCTGGGAGACCTGATCGAGCTGGGCGCGAGAGGCTCGAGGCCTGGTCGGAGGAGAGCAGGCCGGAGCCGCCGCCGCAGGCGGCGAGGATCAGGGCGGCGAGGGAGAAACGCGCCGGCCAGGAGTGCGCGGGGTGCCTGGCGCATCCGCAGCTGACTTTAGTAGGGCCCTCGGCCGGAGGCCGGCTTAGACGCCCCCGGCGATCCGCCGGGACGCCCGGACTCACTGGCCGAAGGACAGCCGCTCGGCCAGCGAATCCGGCAGCCGCGCAGCGCGGATCGCCGCGGCCGCCCCGTCGATGTCGTACTCCATGCGGTGGTAGCGCGCTCGCCAGCCGCCGGTGTCGAGCTCGAGCCAGGCCGCCCGCGGATCGCCGTCCCGGGGCTGGCCGACGCTGCCGGGGTTGATCAGCCACTCGCCGGTCGACGAGGTCGAGCTCGGCGCCGTCGCCCCGGGTCGCGCCGGTGGCCGCCGCCCCGGGCTGGCGGGCGAACGACAGCGCGACGTGGGAGTGGCCGATCAGGCCCACTGGTGGGGCTGCACGTCGAGGCACAGCTCCGCCTGCAGCGGCGACAGCACGTATTCCCAGACCGGGTCCCGCGGGCTGGCGTGGTAGAGCCCGACCGACCTCCTCGAGGTGGCTCGGCTGCAGCGACTGCAGGAAGCCCGGGTCGTCGTCGGCGATCGTCTCCCGCGTCCAGTCGGGCGGCCAGCGCCGCCCCGCGGGAGAACTCGTCCAGATCGAGCGCCCCGATCACGCCGAGGTCGTGGTTCCCGGCCAGGCAGATCGCCGCGTGGCGGCGGGCCAGCTCGACGCACGGCCTCGGGATCGGCGCCGTAGCCGACGAGGTCGCCCAGGCACCACAGCTCCTCGCACTCGGAGGCGTCGATCGCCTCGAGCACGGCCTCGAGCGCCTGCCGGTTGCCGTGGATGTCGGAGACCACCGCGACCTTCATCTCTACAGTCTCGCCGGTGGGTCGGACCTCAGCTGCGGCAGCTGCTCGCGCTGGCCGGGTCGCGCCGCGGCTGGCCGCGGAGCTCGCGGTCCGGCTGCTGGCTCCGCGCGGGCGCTCCCGGGCCAGCTGCGCCGGTTCCGCTCGCACGAGGTGTTCAGCCCGGAGGAGATCGCGCGCGGCCGGGCGTTCTCGCGTCCGCAGCTGGCGCTCGGCCTGCGCCGGCGACGGCGGTGCGGCTCGCGGCGCTGGCCTGCTGGTCCGGCCGCCCGCCGCGCCTCCTCGACCGGATCGGCCCGCCCGGCTGGGCGCCGCGGTCGCTGGCGCGGCGCTCGGCTCCGGCTCGACCGCGGTGAGCCTGCCGCTCTCCGCCCTGGCGCGCCGACGCGCGCTGCGCCGCCGGCCTGGCCACCCAGTCCTGGCGGGCTGGGCGGTGGACGTCGGCAAGGCGACGCGATCTGAGCGCGGGGTTCGCGGCCGGCGCCGGCGGCGGCGATGGTGCGCGACGATCGGCGCCATCCACGCAGCTGGTGGCTGCGCGCTGGCCGGCGGCTCGGTCGCTGGTCGGATCGGTGCTGGCCACGCTCGCGCCGGTGGTGCTCGACCCGATCTTCAACCGCTTCGAGCCGCTGCCCGACGGGCCCCGTCCGCGCGGACGTGCTGAAGCTGGCCGAGCGCGGCCGGCGTGCGGGTGGGCGAGGTCTACTCCGTCGACGCCAGCCGCCGCACGACCGCGGCCAACGCGTACGTCACCGGCCTGGGCCCGACCAAGCGCGTGGTGCTGTTCGACACGCTGCTCGATCGCTACAGCCGCGGCCGAGGTCGCGCGGCGTCGTGGCGCACGAGCTGGCCCACGTCAAGGGCCGGGACGTGCTGCGCGGCGTGGCCTTCTCGGCGCTCGTGGCCGCGCCCGGCGGCGCTCGCCGTCGAGGCGCTCGCCGAGCAGCTCGGCGCGCGCGAGCCGCGCTGCCGTCGTCGCTGCCCGGCCTGGCGCTGGCGGCCGCGCATCGCGACCGCGCCCGTCGGCCTGGTCGGCCAACCGCTCTCAGCCGGCATGCTCGAGCGCCGCGCCGACGCCTTCGCGCTGCGCCTGACCGGCGACCCGCGGCGTTCATCGTCCTTCGAGCGCAAGATCACCGCTGCAGAACCTGGCCGATCCCGACGCCGCCGGCGTGGCTCGGCGCCGTGCTCGCCACCCACCCGCCGACCGCGGAGCGGATCGGGATGGCCCGGTCGTTCAGCGGCGGCTCGCGAGCTGACCTGGCCCGCTCGCGGGCGTCGGAGCTCGTCCGGCTGCGGATCCGTGCCGGACCGCCGAACTCGGGCAGGTTCTTGATCCCCTCGCGGGTCTGCCACTTGGAGTAGTTGTCCTCCATCGCGTCGATCAGCTCGCGCATGAACTTCGGCGAGAGGTTGATCCGGCGAGACCACGACGCCGGGAACCTCGTCCTCCTCGACCTCATGGTCGACCCGCGCGAAGGTGATCGTGAACTCGTAGTCGGAGTGGCTGACGTTGGCGAAGTTGGCGTAGTGGCCGGACATCAACTCCGGCGAGAAATGGATGTTGATGTGCCGCTCGGGAGGGTTCTGATCGTCCATATGGCGATCTAGTATCCCAGCATCGTGCGAATCGTCGTCGTCGCCGTCGGCCGGCTGCGCCCGCCGTTCGCCGACGACGTGCAGCACTACCAGAAGCTGCTGGCGCGCCACGCCCGGCTGGAGCTCGATCGAGGTGCGCGAGGACGACGCGGTCACGCCGGCGGATCCCGGACCGGGCATTCGTCTCGCTGCTGCACCGTGAAGGCGAGCGGCTCGACTCGGTCGGCTTCAGCCGCTTCCTGGAGGACCGGCGGCAGAGCGGCCGCGACCTGTGCTTCGTGATCGGCGGGCCGTTCGGGCTCGGCAGCTCGAGAGGTCGAGCACCGGTTCTCGCTCGGGCCGCTGACGCTGCCGCACCAGCTGGCGCGCGTCGTGCTGCTCGAGCAGCTCTACCGCGGCCACAAGATCCTGGCCGGCGAGCCCTACCACTACTGATGGCTGATCGCGTCCACTGATGGCCGAGCGCGGCGAGATCCTGGCCCGCCGGCGGGCCCGCGCAGCAGCGGCTCCGGGCCCGGGCCGAGCTGACCTGTTCATGCGCCGGCTGGCGCTCGTGCTGGCGGTTCTGGCGGTGCTGATCGTGGCCGGGACGGTGGGCTTCTCGCCGATCGAGGGCTGCTCGCTGGCCTACGCCTTCGCCTGGACGCTGGACACGATCACCACGCTGGGCTCGATCCCCGACCCGCACACCGGCCTGGCCCGGGCGCTCAAGGTCTGCATCGAGCTGTTCGGCATCGGTACGCTGTTCTACGGCCTGGCGACGGTGGCCGAGTTCTTCGTCTCCGGCCAGCTCAGCGGGGTGCTCGGCGAGCGCCGGATGCAGAAGATGATCGACTCCCTCACCGACCACTACATCATCTGCGGCTACGGCCGCGTCGGCCGCCAGGTGGCCCGCGACCTGCGCCGGGCGGGGGCGAGCTTCGTGGTCATCGACGACAACCCGGACACGCGCGAGGCCGCGGCGAGGACGACGGATCCCCCGCATCGAGCGGGAGCCCGCCGACGACGAGGTGCTGGCGCAGGCCGGGCTGGCGCGCGCCCGCGGGCGTGATCGCCTGCGTGGACTCCGATGCCGAGAACATCTTCATCACCCTCACCGCCCGCGAGCTGCGCGACGACATCCTGATCATCGCCCGGGCCTCGGCCGAGGACTCCGAGAAGAAGCTGCTGCGGGCCGGCGCCGACCGGGTGATCTCGCCGTACAAGACCTCGGGCTCGGAGATGGCCCGCACCGCGCTGCACCCGCAGGTCGCGGGCTCGGTGGACGTGGCCGACTACCGGATGGACGAGATCGAGGTCGCCGAGGGCTGCGAGGGGTCGGCCGCTCGATCGAGGAGGTGCGCGGGCGGCGATGATCGTCGCGCTGTGGCGGCACGGCGGGACGCTCCAGCCGCAGCCCGCGCCGGAGACGCGTGATCGAGGTCGGCGACAAGCTCGTGGCGCTCGGCACCCCGGACGCGCTCGAGCGCCTGGAGGTGCTGTTCGACCGCACCGGCAGGCCGCTGCAGCGGCCGACGTCCGGCGCCGTCGACGACCGGCGCTGACACCACGCCGCTCGGCACGGCGAGGCTAGCCTCGCCCGCCATGAGCCCATCCGCTGCCGGACCTGCGCGCGACGCTGGCGCCGCCGCTGAGCTGCGCGGCGCCGGCGGCGAGCGGCGCGTCGACCCGCGCCTCGAGCGGCCCAAGCGGGCGGGGCTGGGCGACTTCTCGACCAACGCCGCGATGCTGCTCGCGCCGGCGCTGGACGCTGCCGCCGCGGGTGATCGCCGAGCGGCTGGGCGAGGAGCTGGCGGCGCGGCTCGGGCGACGGGCCTGGCCGGCTGGGAGGTCGCCGGGCCCGGCTTCCTGAACCTGACGCTCGCCGACGCCTGGTTCCGCGGCGCGCTGCGCGGCGGTCCTCGGCGCCGGCGCGGGGTTCGGCGGCGGCGGCGCCGACCCGGCGGAGCGGATCCTGATCGAGTTCGTCTCGGCCAACCCGACCGGGCCGCTCGTGGCCGCCAGCGGGCGCCACGCCGCCTACGGCGACGCGCTGGCCCGGATCCTCGACCACCACGGCCACTCGGTGTGGCGCGAGTACTACTTCAACGACGCCGGCAACCAGATCCGGCTGCTGGGCGAATCGGTCCGGGCCCGGGCGCCGGAGCGAGGAAGTCCCCGAGGGCGGCTACCAGGGCGAGTACGTCGCCGAGCTGGCCGAGCAGATCCCGGACGCCGCCGCCGGCGAGGTGGACGAGCGTGGCCGCGCGCGGCGGTGGAGATCCTGCTCGCCCAGATCAAGGCCACGCTCGAGCGCTACGGCGTTCGCTACGACGGCTTCTTCAGCGAGCGCACGCTGCACGAGGGCTCGCCGGGCCGGGTCGACGCGGCGCTGACCGCAGCTTGAGCGAGGCCGGCCACGTCTACCGCTCCGAGGGCGCGACGTGGCTGCGCACGACCAGCTTCGGCGACGACAAGGACCGGGTCGTGCTGCGCACCGACGGCTCGCCCACCTACCTGGCCGCCGACATCGCCTACCTGCAGGACAAGCGCGAGCGCGGGTTCGACCGCCAGCTGCTGCCCGTCGGCTCCGACCACCACGCCTATGTGCGGGAGCTGCAAGGCGGCGATGGCCGCGCTGGGCGCCGATCCCGACCACGCTGGAGGTGCCGATCCTCCAGTTCGTCCACCTGGTCGAGGGCTCCGAGCGCGCCGCGTTCTCCAAGCGCCGCGGGGCGTTCGTGACCCTCGACGAGCTGCTCGACGAGATCGGCGTCGACGCCACCCGGTTCTTCATGCTCCAGCGCTCGCACGACCGCACGCTCGATCTCGACCTGGACCTGGCCCGCTCGCAGTCGGCCGAGAACCCGGTCTACTACGTCCAGTACGCCCACGCCCGGATCGCCTCGATGCTGGCCCGGGTGGGAGAGGATCGCGTGGCCGAGGCGGTCGCCGCGGGCCGCCGGCGCCGAGCCGGGGACCGGCGAGGACTGCACCCCTCCGAGCGCGCCCTGATCCTGAAGCTGCTGGCGTTCCCCGACGAGGTCGCCGAGGCGGCCGACACGGCGGGCGCCCCACCGGATCGCCGCCTACGCGCTCGAGCTGGCCCAGGAGTTCACCGCCTTCTACCGGGACTGCCGGGTGGTCGGGGCCGACGCCCGAGCCGCTCGAGAGCTTCCGCCTCGCGCTGTCGGTGGCGGCGCAGCGCACGATCGCGCTCGCGCTCGGGCTGCTCGGGGTCTCGGCGCCGGAGTCGATGTAGCCCGCCGGCGCGCGGCGCCCTCCGGCCGAACGCGCGGCGCAGGTCCTGGTCCAGGCCGCTCGGCGTCAGCGGGAGTCCGAGCCCCGGTCGGCGTCGGCGGCCGTGCGGCCGGCGCCGCCGGCGGGCCGTCGGCCCGGCGCCCGCCAGCGCGGGAGCAGCGAGCGCCAGGCCGGCCAGCGCCGGCGACCAGCAGCGCGGGGGCAGGATGTAGACGGTGAGGTTGAAGCCGTGGGCGGGCGGGCTTGCCCAGCACCGCCGGGCCGTACTGGCCGACGAGCGCCTGCTCGATCTGCGCCTTGGTCAGCCCCTGGTCGATCAGCGTCCGGATGTAGTCCCGCTCGGCGAGCGCCTGCGGTGACTGGGCCAGCGCCAGCGGCTCGCGGCAGGACGGGCACATCACGTCGTCCTCGACGTCGGTCAGCGAGGTGCGCTGCGAGCCGGTGCGGCGGCCGCGGCGCGATCGCGGCGCGGATCGACGCAGCGGCCATGAGCATCGCCGCCAGCAGCCCAGCAGCGCGCGGCTCACAGCCGCGGCCCCAGGATCCGCGCGGCAGGGTCTGGTCGACCCAGCGCTGATCGAGCTGGAAGCGGCGCAGCGCGACGATCCGGCCCGCGGCGGTCGATCACGAACGACTCCGGTACGCCGGTGGTCCCGAACGAGCGCACGAAGCTGCCGTTGACGTCACGGATCACCGGATAGGTGACGCCGTGCGCGCGCACGAACGCCTCGGAGTCGCTGGCGTTGTCCAGGTAGGTCACGCCGAGCACGGTTCCGCCGGCGGCGAGAGGCGGCGCTGGGCCTGCTCGAGCACCGGCGCCTCCGCCTTGCACGGGTCACACCACGAGGCGAACACGTTCAGCAGCACGTAGCGGCCGCGCAGGTCGGCCAGGCTCTCGGCGGCCGTCCGCGCCGAGGCGCGGCAGGGCGTCGGTGGCGCTGCGGCGCGGGCGGAAATCGGCCCTTGGCCACGGCGGCGTCGATCGAGCTGTCGGTCGCCCTGGCCGGCGACGCCGAAGGCCAGCAGCGCCAGCAGCGCGACGGCGGCGAGCGTGACCAGGGCCGGGAGGATGAAGCGGCGCATCGGCCCTTCAAAGGGTAGTAGCGCGGCGGACCCCCGGCCCGCCCTGCGCGACCTAGAATCGCCCGCGCACGCGGACGTAGCTCAGTTGGTAGAGCGTCGGCTTCCCAAGCCAAAGGTCGCGGGTTCGAGGCCCGTCGTCCGCTTACCACGAAAGCGTCTGGGCTCGGGGTAGGGCGTTCGCTGCCCGGTCTGGACCGGCAGACTCAGTTAGGCCTTTATCGCCCTCTGTCGAACAACAGTGCCAGCTGACCCGGGTCCAGGTCGACCCGGTATCGGTTGGGCGGCCATTCGGCCTTGGCCCATGCGAGGAAGTCCTTGACGCCTTCGAACTCAGCGGACGTGCGGCGCTCGGTGGCGATCACGATCCATGATCGGTTTGTGTCGAGGGTCGCGACGAGACAAGAGTACGGGCACGAACGGATGTTCACACAGAGTCCTCCTCTCGGGCCACGCTCTTCTGTATGGGGGAGGCGGTGGGTTCTCGCGCGCACCCGCACCATCGCTCTTCGTCTGCCTCACACAGGCGGCCCCTCGCTTCCATGCGACCGCACCACTTTCTCTCAGGTATGGACCGCTATCGGCGATCCTGCCGGCGAATGAGTAGCCTGCCAAGCAGTGCGCAGATTTGTAGTCGCCGTCTGCATGGTTGGCCTTTTCGTGGTCGTCGCGATGCCAGCTTCGGCCAGAACACCCGTACACCGCATCGCCGAGAAACGCAGCATCCTGCGGTGGCTGGACACTCCGGGCGTCCGCCGGCCCCATCGTCCTGTGTCGACTTGTGGATCTCGAGCCTGAATCACGCTTGGGCGTTCGCTCTGATCGTCGGCGATGGGCATGGACGGTGCGCGGGTGCGCAGCCAGGAGACGCGGCAATCATGCACCGCAGAGGCCATCGGTGGCACGCCGTGTTCGAAGACAACGAGATCTCCAACGAGTGCCCGGGCATCAGGCACATCTCAACGAGGATCGTCCGGGATCTACTCAACTGCGGTTACTGACCGCAGCTGGCTGTCGGGACAAGAAGAAGGCAAAACGCCGTCCGAAAGCAGCCACACGACACGACTGCTTTCGCTGATCTGCCCGGTAGCCGGGAAACGTGCACCAGCCGGAACCACCGGAAGGCGCCGAGAGCGCTTCCCAAGTCGAAGGTCCCGGGTTCGAGCCCCGGTCGTCCGCTTCGGATGTGGTCGGTGCCGCGCGCCGACTCAGCCTTCTGGCTCGTTGCGCAGTCTTTCGACGGCTTATCGCCGAAGCGAGCGTCCGGTTCGCAGCTTCAGCCGGACCTTGACCGCTCCGCTAGACCGGGGTAGGTTGCGGTTATGGCTGAGCGGCCATCCACGCAGCTCGGTGAGGCCGCCCGACCCCTGGAGCACTGGCAGGAGGTGTGGGCAGCGCGACGCCGACTCGTCGCGCTTGGACTGTCCCTCTCCGCCGCGGGAGTTCTTTCCGCGCCCGCCGCTGCCGTCGCGCTGTCGCCGGGATGCTCGCAGTCCGGCCAGACGGTAACGTGCGCGTACGACTCCGGCAGCAACGACGTACAGATTCCGGCCGGGGTGAGCTCGGTGCACGTAACGGCGGTCGGCGGGATGGGCTCCGCGGGTCAGAGCCAGGGGTCTGGCGGCAGGGGGCTTCGGCGCGGTCGTGCAGGCAGACGTGCCGGCTCAGTCACCAGCAATGGCAAGTGGTTTCCGCCCGCGTCCACCCGCGCCAAGACCACGGCACCCGGTTTCGGTGTTCCCGGATCCTGGTAATTGGCCAGATAGGGCAGCACTTCCCAATGTTGTACACTCTTGTCCGGATCTTCTTCGATTCGGCAAATCAGGCTCTTCTTCCCCGCATCAGTCAACTCCGCTGCCACGAAGCTGCGTTGAAACGTGTTCTTACGCTGAGGCAGGTTCACGGGCAGTAACTCCGCAAACGGTGGAATGTTGTATCCGCCGTCTGAAAGTGCCCACCGTCCCGCCAGGAACAGCATGCCACCGCCGCGCCGGTCGACGAAGTCCTTGATCATCTGTTGCTGCGTGCTCGTGAAAAATGCCGATTCGACGCTACCTAAAATCAGGCCTTGGTACCCGAACAGTTCTTCCGCCTTAGTGGGAAAGCCATCCACAAGCTCATTTGGATTCGCGATCCCCTGGCGATAGATCTTGTTCTGCGTGGTTCGCAGCATCGAGACAATCTGCACTGCCGGATCGTCTTCCACCGCGCGCCGCAGGAACTTATATTCCCAGCGCGGCTCCCCCTCTACATATAGGATGCGCCGCTTCGCATTGTCGACCGAAAGTACGCGCGTGAGCTGGTTATTGGCGCTGTTCTCTTCACCGGGTAATGGCTCGATTCGCGCCTGGATGTTCTGGATGCCGCTCTTGCCGGCGCTGAATTCCAGAGTTTCAATCTGCTCCGGAGCATCTTTCAAAGTGACATCCCGGGTGGCGAGCACCACCCCGCCAGCAGTCAAGACGAGCTTTGTCCGCTGTCCGCCGAACCCGTTCTGGCGAATCGTGGCTTGTGCCTGGAGACGTGAACCGGGGAGCGCCTTGCCCGGCACGTCGAAGCTATCGAGTTCGACATCCTTAGCGAGCTGCTCCTGCCCGAAGCCGATCGTATTCACCGGGTACCCGTCTGCGCCGAATCTCGGACATTGTGTCGAGATCGACGCCGCCCGAGTTGTCCGCGCCGTCGGTCAAGAGGACAACGGCGCCGATGGGTAAGGTCGCCGCTTCGTCCGCAAGCTGCCGCAGTCCTTTGCCGATCTGAGTAGCCGGTTCGGTGGCGTGTAACGCGTTGGTGTCTTGAATCCGCTCGACGCCGTTGCCGAGCCGGTACAGCCGAACCTGAAAACGATTCCGCAGGTCCTTCAGCAACCCGGAATCGAGCAATCTTGTTGCTTGTTCCTCCCGCGATGAGCCTACATCTTTCACGCCCATGCTCCGGCTGTCGTCGATCACAACCGCAACGATATTCTGCTGCGGTTTAGCGTTGTCACACTCACGGCCGGTTCCCAAAGCAGCAAAAGCAGAAGGGCAATCAGGGCCGATTGGAGCGCCCAGAGTGCCAGGGCCCGTCCGCCTCTCACTGCCGGAACGAGACGGTTCCGCGCGCGCCAGAGCAGGAAGCGAGCGTCCCTGCCGCGAATTGCTATCGCGGCGAACAGAATCCAGTGCGGCCAAGCGCCCAAAAGCACAAACGTCCCCTTCGAGAAAACAGTGGCCGGATATTTGAAGAGGAACTCGAACATGCTGCCTTTATCGCTCAGTGGGTCATCGCATAGACCAGGTAATCGATCCCGATGCGGAATCCGAGCGCTGAATACTGCTCCGGGTATAGCGGATTGTCCGCGTGCTCCCAGGAATCGCCCAAATCCATGTTGTGGCAGATCGCGACCACCACTCGGCCTTTGGCGTCGTAGATACCGCGCCAACGGGGCTGGTATCCGTCCTTCTCAAAAGTCCGGTGTGAGTGTACGAACTGCTCGCCCGGCACTTGGTAGCGATCATCCAGGTCGTAAACGGTGTGAAAAATCGCTTCCTGATTCGGCAAGTCCACGATCGCGCGATCCGGAAACACTCTTTTCATGCTTGCCACGAATGTCTGCCACTCGACCGTGCCGTGAAAATCGTCGCACATAAAAAAGCCGCCCCGGTCGAGAAAATCGCGCAGCTTCGCGGCCTGCAGATCCGTAAGGTCCCAATGGCCCACTTCCACCGCGTACAGCCAGGGCCAGTTATAGATATCGTCTCCGTCCTCCGCGGCTACCGGTTCCTCCACGGAACGCGCTTGTATACGCGTGAGACGTCGCACAGCGGCAGAAAGGTGCCGGTCAGAGCGTGGATAATCGATGGTCCAATTATTAAGCCGGCCACGCCATGTCGGCACGGCGCGATACATAAACCGGGCAAATGCCCATTCGCCGGGGACATTGTAATCGGGCGGGATCGGGTAATTGCTGTACTCCCAGGCCGGATATTCGCGAAAATGCCCGGGCGCTTGCTGCGCGCGTGAAGTGCGTTTGCCGACAACGCTTGTGTCGTTTGGGAGCGCTTCGGGGTCGGGCAGGGGAACGGTCGCGCAGACCGCGCTCAGGAGCAGCAGGCTGGGCAGGGTCGCGAATAATACGCCGCGCAAACGCATAAAACTTGCAGCGCACTAGCCGAGAAGGGCGTCTTCGCCGCCCGCCTGCGTACGCGTATTTTTCCGGCTGGCGACAGAATAGCATTCTTAAAAGCAGCAGCCGGGAAGCGGAGACCGGCCTTGGGGCCGAAACGGAAATGACGGACCGTTGGGTTCGAGAGTTACCGGCGTAGATAGTGTGGGTCTGGCGTATTTCGGTGTGGTGGTGCTTTTTACGAAACGAACTGTCTGCGTGGGGGTGGGGATTCGAGCGAGGTGGGCGTGCGAAACGAAGCCACGGCTGGGCCTGATGGGCTGATTTTGCGAGACGAACCCAAGGCTGGGGCGAAGAAAGGGCGTTTTTTGCAAAACGAAGTGCCCCGAGAGTGTGGCATTTTGCGAAACGAACTCCCGGCTGGATTGAGGATTTCGGGCGAGGTGGCTGTACGAAACGAAGCCAAAGCGGGCGAAGTGGGGAAATTGCGAAACGAAGCCAATTGCGCCGAAAGATATTTTGCGGAACGAACTCCCTGCTGGATTTGAGGATTTCGGGCCGGTGCGGGCGGAAGAAAAGAGGCCAATCGAGCCTGGACGGTCTGAAGATCGCGTGTGCACGGGCGTATTTTGACCCAGGAAGTGTTCGGCGCTGCAGGGGGCAGCGCGTAAGTTGTTCAGTGGATTGCGAATAGATTGCCCGCGTAGGTCGAACAACTGATGGCAGCGTCGGTGCTCCGTTTTGCGGGACGAAGCCAATGCATCGAAAAGCAACGTTGAAAAAACGAAGCCAGATTAGTGCCGACGTTCTGCGGATTCGTATCAACGGTGTTCCATTTTGGTTCCTGAGGCGTTTGGCCTACCTGGTGGGCCACAGTAATTTCTTGAGCACGTTGAAGCTTGAAATTCACGATGTTGCCGGATGGCAAAGATGAGCGATTTGGTCTTGCGGCTTGTGGTCGGCGAATAAGAGTGTGGGGGGTAGCGCGTTTAGCGTTCGTAATCCATCCTGCGTCAACAAACCTGATTACATCAGCGACTTGCGTTTTGCTCAAGTTGACCGTACTAAAGTTCACCGTCGATTGAGCCGCCGATTCCGATTGAATAGTTCATGTTGAATTGCCTTGAAGGAGCGTAGGCTAGCGCTATGTCGGGTATTTACGATGCAGCCGGTACAGCGCGACTGCGGAGGGTTTCGGTCCAAGAGACGCAGCGACGATGTTAGACCTGTCCATCTCTGGTTTAATTGCCTCTTCCATGGCTGCCAAGCCGTGATCGCACGAGTACGCGTCCATTTCGAAAAAGCGAACGTTCGGAGTGCTGCCCAGCAGCCGCTGGATCATGTCAACGTTCCGACGCTGGTTTTCATACTGGTCTCCTAACTGGAGGCCAATGGTGACGGCCCGCGGCTCAAAGAACTGAATAAGTTGGGCGATGCGATCAGTATCAAAGCCGCTCACGAGTAATAGACACGTTCCACGACCAAATACTGAGATGCCTGAGTGTTGGTATACCAGGCGAGGTCGATCTGTATCTCGGGTAACCCAGTCGTCCGGGTACCCGCCGGGCTTGTGATAGACATAACTGACTTGACAGTCAACCGCGTGTAGGGCCGAGAAAGCCCACCAAATCAGCTCGCGCGGCATGGTTGTGATGTCCAACAAAACCGAGCATTGCGTCCATTTCCTGTTCTCGAGCTCTTCGCGTACAGTTTTCCAGAGCTTAGAAGGCTCGCGTGTGACCAACACTTCTCGATATCGGATAGCGCACTCGGCGGCTGAAGCCCTTGCTTCGGCTCGTCCAGCTTGGGTCTGCTCGAGGTATTCCTCAAACACGAAGACGACGAGCTGCCTCGGCGCGTGAAAATCAAGTTCTGCCCGCACTCCTTTCGCAAAACGCTCTTCCCAGCCGGCAACGGAAACGATGGCTTCAATCCTCTGCATGAAACAGTTCCGCTTGGTTCGTCTCTTCATCGCCGCCGAAAGGAAAGGCGTCCCCATTTGCCGCAGCCCAGATCTCACGGGCTTTCAGCGACGCGCGAGCATGCTGGCCGACGACATCCAGTCCACGGATTGGCCACAGCATCCGGTTGGGTACGTAGAAGGTTTCACGTCTGCCATCGTCTTTCGCAGGGCCACTCCGGAAGTACAGCAGTTGCGCCCGCCGCGCGATGTGAAGAATGGGCATGATCAGTTGCTCGTATTCTGTTGTCATTCCAGAGATGCTGAAGGCCAATGCACGTGGTTCCGATCTCGCACGTAGCAGCCTTTTCTTAAACAGGTCGCCCAAATTGTCTAGAAATTGGTAAATCCGTTCGGCGTCCTGAAGCGAACAGTTGTCGATAGAGCTTGCAAGGGATGATTCAATCCATTTCCACAGCCGCTCGCTACGGTCCCGCAAGACCTTCGCCTGTACGTCGGAGGGAATGGCAGTGATAGCATTGTCTCCTGTCTCAGAATAAACTGCATCGAACATCCAGTAACACGGCATCAGTAGGTTCCGAATCACTCCCGTTGAGACGTGCGTGATGGTGTCGAAGCCGGAGTACGGCGGAAGGTTAGCGCGCGTGGCCCTCTCGCGGAAATACTTAACGCGGGCGTATTTGTAAACATAATCTCCCCGCTTCTTCGAATCGCATGCATTTGGGTACCGCTTCTCAGCTTCTGTCTCCGTCTCGCGACGACAGCGCTCAAGATCCTGTTGAAATTCTCCACTCGGCGGAAAAAATTCGTCGGCCGTGGCGCTTATGTTAATCGTGGCCAGCCTGCGTTCTACTACGCTCCTGGCTAGCTTCCCGAACTCGGACGTAGCGCTTTGGAAGGGTTTCTGAAGATCTATGGTGAGGAAGTCGTGGCCTTCTAGGATTGTTCCTCCTGACGCTGTGCGGAAATCGTATCCGAACACGTCTGCAACAGCGATCTTCAAGCTGAACAAGGAGCGATCTCTGAATGCGACCCACGAATTGAGTGCCTCCTTTTGGCGCTGATTCAGATCGTGGGCGTCATCGATCAGCAACAGAAAATGCGTGTCCTCAAGTCGCGCACACCGCCTTAGAGCCTGCAGCAGGGGATGGACGAGTGATGAGAATGTAAATGCGTTCTGGCGGAACTCCTCGGTCCGCAAGCCATTAAGCGCGGCTTGCGACCGCCTCGACTCGCGCTGGATGTAAAGCATTAACGCGCGCAGAACCGGCTGGTTCTCAATCAGTTCCGCACCTAAAATATAGACAAGCTCCTCTCGCAATTGCGCGTCCTGATCTGGTTCAAGGCCCTCCGGCAGGCAGTCCAAGTCGTGTGCAATCGCGTACGCAATGCCCAGCACCATAAAGTGCTCGGAGATCACGCCAGCCAGTACAGGATTGTCGACCAATTCATATTCCCTTTTGTGAGTCAGTGTCGTGTTGCAGGGAATATAGATTCCGACGTGCCCAAGGTCGAGAGATGCACCTGTGGTCGCCTCCTTCAGGAACTGAACCGCTACCGCGTTATAGAGCAGCGTCATGCTCTTTCCGGAGCCGCGTTCCCCCACGAGGAACACATTCCTATTCGACTGAATGAAGCGGGTGAAGTTGTAGTCCTCTATGAAAACGTCCTTAACAAAGTCGGGCGTTAAGGTCGTCGCTTGTTCGTACTCAAATGGGTTCTTATAGGTGCTCATGACGTCTCCCGGCACGCATTAATCAATTTTTCGAGTAGCGCGGCGATGTCGTAATCTCTGTCTATCTCCTCGATTGGTAGTGTCGGATGCCCTGGGATGATCAGGTCAGAAATAACTATGGGCTGAATATCAAGATCGAGCTTTTGGCCTTCGTGGTAGAAGTTAAACGACGCAGCCGTCTCCTTGAATGCCGAGAGAAGGTCGCAGTAATGCTTGCAGTACCTGCGCTCCTGATCCACCTTTAAGATTCTCGAATAGGCGAATTCGAGAACCTGCTTGAGCGAGACTGCCTGCCCAGCTCGCAGCTCAGATTCTGCGGGAGTTATATCCACGTTATAGCTCAGGGCTATTCGCTCTTCGCCGCGGTCGATGCAATAGTCTGCTATGTTTGCGTACTCATGAAAGACCGCACTCTCGGGCTTGTACATGCCGTGATTCTGGAGGTAAGCCGATGTCCGTTGGGGTCCTTCAGCCAATTCATCCGCGAGGCGTAATAAAGCAGCGATGCGCTGTGCCTTAATGCTGTGGCCCCGAAATGACAGCGTACCGACCTCCCGTAGCGTATCCAGCGAGCCGTCTGTGGCGGAGCCTGTATGGGCGCCTGCTATGGCCAGCACTGCCGTACGTTCGGTGTTGAATCGGGCGTCGCGCTTTCTTGCGGCGTCATATATCCCAGCGATTTTCCTGTGATGTTCCTTTCTGCCGTGCAGGTTTCCTACGTCGTGGAACAGAATCGCAACTGCGAGGACGTACAACTCGTGAGGGTCGAGATAATCGCCCCTATCGCCGATGAGCTGCGACGCACGACCCATCACGTCCGCAAGGTGACGACCGCTGTGGTCGGTTAGGTCAGGCTCGCTCGCAGCAATGTAGCCCGAGATCTCTTCCAGAACGAAGCGCCTAGCGGTGATGTAGTCTGCCGGCAGCTCTGCCCTTGTGGGTTCAGGAAGACCACGAAGCCTCTTGAAGAGCAGTTCCTCTAGCGGTTGTTCGGACCACACTTGAATTACTCGCCACTCGCCCGCAAGATGGCTTCGAATACTCTGAGCGCCAGTAGGGGCGGTACGGCGTTCCCCACCTGCTGCTGTTGGAATCCTACAGATCCCGTGAAAATGAAGTCATCGGGGAACGACTGAAGCCTCGCGGCCTCTCGCACCGAGAGACCGCGGTTTTGCGTGGGATGTATTAGCATATTCTTCCTAAAGTTACCTATCACGACAGACGGTTCATCGTACGCGAGGCGGCGATAAATCCCCGTATGACACCGCTCGCGGTCAGCGTAGGTGCTCATTAAAGCCCCAGGAATGTCGTTCCAGTTACCCCCTTGCGGAACATGCTTATAGCGCTCTAAAATGGCCGGCGCGTTTCGGCTGACGAGGTGATTGCGGCATTTTTGCGACCGTCGACGCAGTGCACGAGCGTATTGCGAGCTTGCAGGCGAACGGTATGGCAATTCGTCGACGGACGCCCCATTTCGAAGGATCGGCAGGTCAGCGATTGCGTCCCTGACCGTGACCTTGGTTTTGGACGGAGCCGGGCTGCCGACCTCGATCCCCTGCAGATTGGCAACAATGAACAAACGCGACCGTCGCTGCGGAACACCAAAGTCCGCAGCATTAAGGATGTAACTTGATACCTTGTACCGAAGCCGTGCGAACTCATCTAACACGGCCTCCGTGAAGCGTCCCCCCTCGGTAACTATCATCCCGGGCACGTTCTCGAACAGCACCCAATCTGGCATCAACTTACGGACGATTCTTACGTAATCCTCGAAAAGCCAATTCAGCGGGTTATTCGATGACCGGGTACGTTGATTGGAGGTAGAGAACCCCTGGCACGGCGGCCCGCCAAATACTATAAGAGGTCCGCGCTCGGCCCCTGGTTTGATCGAGTGCACTTCTTGAATCGGCCTGTTTATGACTTCTACGCCGACGTGGTTCCGTGCGAAAGTGGCAGCGGCGTGTGGGTCCGCTTCTACTGCTATTCGTACATCGATGCCAGCCCAGTGGGCTCCCAAAGACATCCCACCGGCTCCTGAAAAGAGGTCGATGCCGATCATCCGAGATTGGAACGAATGTCAGCGTACCATACTGACCAGCAACGATTTCGTCACGTCGCCTTTTTGGCACGCAATGCTGCTTTTCTCAAGGCCTCTCCTACTCTGTGTACGCAGGCTTCACTATCGGATTTGAGTTGGTGTTCCCAAACTCGGATCACTTCCCATCCCAACCTGCGGAGCCGCTGGCCGTTCGCCCTGTCACGTTTGCGGTTAACTGCAATTTTCAGGCGCCAATACTCCGACAGGTTTTCGGCCCAGCGGGCGAACCGCCATCCATGCCAGTAGTCGCCGTCTACGAAGACCGCCAACTTATCGCGATGAAACACGATGTCGGGCCTCCCTGGCAGATTCCGATCATGGATTCGATAACGGAATCCCTTTTGATGAAGTTTTCGTCGCAAGTGGAGTTCGGGCTGAGTATCCTTGCTTCTTATCAGCGACATCGTCCGACTGCGCTGGGCGGGCGTCATGTTGTCGGCCACGGGATGATTGTATCGAACAGGTGCGTCTGTGCCGATTACAAGCCCGGAACTCAGACGACGCCAATGTCATGTGGGCACGTCAGTATTGCCCAAGGAACCGGGCGCTTCCCCGGGCGCCGTCAAGCAGCCGCCACGTGTAGGAACGACAAGTCCCTATCACGCCAGTGAACCGCTCGTCGTAAGCTCAGCGTCAAATAAGGATTCTCGACCCCGAGAAACGTTGAAGAATTTCCGCCGACGGGCAAAGCGATAACAGGCGGATAGTTCCTTAGTAGCGCAGCCGGCGGGCAGCGGGAATGGCGAGCAGGCCCAAGGCGAGCAGGGCGATCGAAGTTGGCTCAGGCGCCGGTGCCGAGAGCGGTGAGATGAAATCGATGGTGACGTAGCCGTTGCCTGTGTTTGCGCCGGTAGTCAGGCTGGTGTTCGTGAATAGCGGATCGAGGTAGGAGCCGCCGCCACCGCCGCCGTCACCCGGACTTGCTCCTCCGCCACTGTACCCACCGCCCCCGCCGCCACTTGCGAGGCCACCGCCACCGCCGCCGCCATAGCCGCCGTCGCTCAAGGCAGGGGCGATCCCTCCACCGAAACCATTGGCGTAGTCATCGCCGCCGTCGGCGTGACTCCCGTCACCGCCATTACCCGAGAAACCGGCACCGCCACCTGCCTCGCCTCCGCTGCCACCGCTGCCGTTTTTGCCTCCGGTCGTCGCGCTGCCGGGAGCATTACCGCCTGCCGTGGTGGTTTGACCCGCTTGTCCGTTTGCGTGGTAGCCGGCGCCGCCTCCACCGCCCGCGGCGGCGAGTAACGATTTGGTGGTGTCAAAAACAAGGAACGTTCCGCCAGCGCCACCTCCGGTGTTTGACCCTGCATCACCCGCGCCAGCGACGTAGACGTCGAGCACGGTACCAACGGTGAGCGAATAGTCGCCTCCGATGAGCGCGCCTAATCCACCCAAATAACCCGAGGCGCCGGCGCCTTGTGCCCCGGCGAGTGTGATGGAGTAGATGCCGGTGGCTGAAATGGTGTATTGCTGTGCATTGCCGGTGAAGTTGAGGGTATCGGCGAGCAAAGAAGAAGAAAGGAGCGCGGACAGGCAGAACACACCGCCTTTGACGCGAGTGCGCATTGATCGAGAACCCTCCAAGTGACGCTATTTTGAACGAAACGGAAGCTTGAATATAATCCGAAGATCCGGCACGAGTCAATGCGGGTTGAGAGTAAGAGTAATAGAACTCGGACGGGTACGACGGGCCAAAGTAAACGCACGTTCGGAGACTAAAGTCCGAGCTGCCTCCGCGAACTTTGGGGAGAGAGCGCGTCCATACATAAATGCGAGCAGCGCCGGTGCCCGTGACTGTTTGGGTATCGGGGCTCTAGAGAGTAGGATGTCTTGACTTGGCATAACGATGTCGCGCGTACGGGGCAGAACCTTCGGGAATCGGTGCTCACGCCTGCAAACGTCAACAGCAAAAACATTCGGCAAGTTTGCATACGCGGCATGCGCGTGACGGTTGGGACAGTCGTTGGATTGGTTGCGGCTGGCCATTCCACTTCGGAAATCCTTGCGGCATACCCTTATCTTGAAGAAGACGATATTCGGCAGTCGCTCGCCTATGCGGCCTGGCGGGTGGAGGAGCTAGAGATCCCCCTACCCGCTGCATGAAGCTTCTGATCGATATGAACCTGAGTCCGCTGTGGATCCCATTCCTCAAGCAGAACGGGTTCGAAGGCATTCATAAGGCGGGACAGGTGCTGCCAGTGTTCTGTGGTCGGCCGGCGGCAGAATGGCACGGCTGCGCGAGCAGATGGTGAAGTGACGAATGTTACTCGACACGCGGCCCAAGCTGTGCTTTCGCTTCGACGTGCGACCATGATAGGCGGACTTGTGCTCGATATCCGTTTCTTTCTGCCTGTGCGGGACCAACTCCGCTAACCTGCGGTTTCAGCTATTTCGCTTGGCCGGTGAGGTGAACAATTTCCGCGACAAACTTCCTGAGTGCCAAAATCGAGGGCCGCAAGCTCTCACTCGTGACGTGCTACGACTACACCTTTGCCCGCTTGCTTTCGAAAAGCGCGATTGACGGGATTCTCGTGGGCGATAGCGCTGGGATGGTGATGCACGGCCATTCCTCAACGCTCTGCATGAACGTAGCGTTGATGCGGCTTCACACCGAGGCAGTTGTGCGTGGCGCCCCAGACAAATTCGTCATTGCCGATATGCCGTTCCTATCTTCCGGAAAGGTTTGTCCGCGGCCCTTGATGCGGCACACGTACTTATGAGTGCTGGCGCGCAGGCGGTAAAGCTTGAGGGAGTCGATGGACATGAGGATGTGATTCAACGTTTGGTTCAGAGCGGGATCCCGGTTATGGGCCACCTAGGACTCCAACCTCAATCGATCCGTACGCTACGGCAGCTACAAAGTTCAGGGTCGAAGCGAGGAGGCTGCCCGAGAGATCGCGCGGCGGGCAGTTGTTCTCGAAGAACTCGGCGCTTTCGCGATTGTGCTTGAGTGCATCCCGGCGGCTCTTGCACAGGAAATTACCCAAGCTCTTGCTATTCCCTCAATAGGCATTGGCGCTGGGCCGGGATGCGACGGACAAATTTTGGTGTTGCAGGATCTCCTCGGGTTGAATGTGGATTTTCGTCCAAAGTTCGCCCGCCCTTTTATCGACGGAGCGCGTAGCGTCCTCGACGCACTGGCGAACTTCGCTGAAGGGGTGAAGTCCGGCAGTTTCCCGGGCATCGAAGAAACTTATGAGTAATGCACGTTTCGCACAATCCAGTTGAGTGGCTTGATCGACGGCGCGCCATCACGGGGCAAAGTATCGGGTTCGTGCCGACGATGGGGGCTCTTCACCGTGGACACGCCTCGCTGATAGAGCGGTGCCGAAGAGAAAACCAAGTCGTTGTCGTCAGTATTTTCGTAAATCCGACGCAGTTCAACGATCCAAAGGATCTGGAGCGATACCCGCGTACATCGAGAGCGATTTGGCCGTCCTTGAAGGTCTGGGAACGGATGAGGAATTCCTGCCGACGCATCGGACCTCTATCCGCACGGATACCGGTTCCGGGTAGAGGAGGACAGCGTAACGAATGTCATGGAAGGAGTGCGGCGGCCCGGCTTTCTTCAAGGCGTGATGACGGTCGTCCTCAAGTTACTGAACCTTGTCCGCCCCGATCGCGCGTATTTCGGGGAAAAGGACTACCAACAATTCAGGACCCTCGCCGACCTGGTAAGGGACTTGTTCATTCCAACTGAGATTGTCCTTTGTCCGACTGTGCGCGAGGAATCCGGTCTCGCGGAGAGTTCTAGAAACGTGCTGCTTTCAGACGCGGCACGGCGGCGCGCGGCCTCTCTCTTTCGTGCTTTGACCGATGCGGCCGATGCGAGTGAAGCCAAGGCGGCTCTTGAGTCGGAGGGCTTTCGAGTGGATTACGTCGAGGAGCACTGGGGAAGGCGCTTCGCCGCGGCTTTTCTGGAAGGTGTGCGGTTGATCGATAATGTCCCGCTGCTCTGAGCCACAGTGCGATCGGAATTGCGATCACTCCCTTTTGACTCGCCGGACCGAAGCAACGCAGTTGCTCAGTGTCGCCTTCAGGCGGTCGAAATCGGTGCGCCTAATATTCGTTCGCGCATTGGTCACCAAGCCAGCCAAATGTGGCCGTACACCTTGGCGCATGTGTGCCGCCCGTTGGGTACGGCTCAACTGAGCCCCAATTTGCGCTAAACTGATACCAGAGCTTATGGTCGAACCGGATCGGATTGCACAGGTGATGGGCGGTCGCGGCAATTTTGGGCCGGCACATCCGCTCGATCAGTGAATTGGAGCAGACGGTGTCAAACGGCATTCCAAAGCGCGCTCTTCGCCATACCGCCGAGCACATCTATTCCGAAAACGGCGACGTGCGGGAGATCATGTTTCGCATCGTTCCCGAAGCTACTTTCAAGCGCCGCACTCGCCTTTCGCCTGCCGAGAGCGCCCGCACGGAGCGGCTGGCGCGAGTGATTGCCGCTGCGGAGTTCGTCTGGAACGACGCGGCGACGCGCGCGAGTGGCTGATGAAACCGCATCCGGAGTTGAACCGCCGTACACCGCTCGATGCGGCTCTCACCGAACTGGGCGCCCGTCAAGTGGAGCAATTGTTGGAGAGGATCTTCTACGGCGTTCCCGCCTGATGCGGGCATACCGCATCGCAGACCGCCGATTCCCGATTTTCGACGGAACTGGAGCACGGCTTCTGGGCGGCCGCTGGAACTCGCCCGGCACGGCCGGTGATCTACGCGGCTGAAACCTACGCAGGCGCGCTGCTCGAACGGCTCATCCACTCGAACCTCGGACGTGTGCCGAGAACGCACGCGGTCGTCGTGATCGAGATCCCGGAAGCGTATCGCTGTCGAACATCTCAAAGCCGGGGACATTCCTCGCTGGGACGGCCAGGATGAGAGTGCAACGCGAGCCTGGGGCGACCGTTGGCTCGATGAACAACGCTCGGCCGTTCTCGTCGTTCCAAGCGTCGTCACGGGCGGGCGAGAACACAACGTGATCCTCAATCCTCAGCACCGCGACTTCGCTCAGATCCATGCGAGCGCACCCGAACCGGTCCGCTGGGATGAGCGGCTATTTGAGGGCCGCGCCGCGCGCGCCTGATCCATGCCAACGCGATCTATCCCAACGCGATCGGTGCGAAAGTGGAGTTATGGCGATCGCATCTCCTGAAGCTCTCGTTTCCGCAAAAAAGTATCCGCTCTATATCGGCGGTGATTGGGTCGAAACGGGCGACGTACGACGAAGTGAGGCTGCCTTACGACGGCAGTGTCGTCGGCGCAATTGCACGCGCAAGCCGAGGAGCACGTGGACACCGCGGTCAGAGCCGCGGAAGAAGGCGCCCGAGCCATGGCGGCTCTGGCGAATCACGAACGCGCCGACCTCCTGTTGCGCATCGCCGAAGAGGTGAGGAACGATCAGGCCGAACTGGCGCGCCTGATCTGCGCCGAGTCCGGCAAACCCATCAAGGAAGCGCGCATCGAAGCCGCCCGCAGCGTGAGTACGTTCATTGCGGCCGCACATGAGGCACGGAACTTGCACGGCGAGGTGGTCCCGATGGACTTCGCTCCGGGAGCAAAGGGCCGCATGGCGATGACAGTGCGGGAACCTCTCGGCGTGATCGGCGCCATCACGCCCTTCAATTTCCCGTTAAATCTAACCGTGCATAAACTGGCGCCTGCCTTGGCCGGTGGGAACGCGGTCGTACACAAACCAGCGGAACGAACGCCGCTGAGTGCTCTGCGCCTCGCGCAACTCGTAGCGCAAGCGGGGGCGCCCAAAGGAGCGTTTAACGTCATTACGGGCGATGGTCCTGCTTTGGCACGAGCGATGCTGGCGAATGCGGACGTGGCCATGATCACGTTCACAGGCAGCGTGCAGGTCGGGACCGAACTGCGCGCGAGGGCTGGGCTCAAAAAAGTGACGCTGGAACTCGGCAACAACTCGGCCGCCATCATCGAGCCCGATGCGGATCTCGATACCGCCATCGCGCGCTCCGTGCAGGGTGCGTTCGCGCACAGTGGGCAGGTCTGCATCTCGCTGCAGCGCGTGTTTGTGCATGAATCGATTCAAGATCGATATCTGGACGGCTTGGTTGCCGCGACAAAGAAGTTGCGCCTCGGCCACCCCTACGAAGATTCGACGGACATTTCCTCGCTCATTGATGAGAAGGCGGCGAAGCGCGTGGAATCCTGGATTCAAGAGGCGGTTGCCTCCGGAGCGCGTTTGCTGTGCGGCGGCACACGCCGATACGCAACGATTGAACCGGCAGTACTCGCCGATGTGCCTGCTTCTGCTCGTATTTCGTGTGAAGAGGTATTCGGGCCTGTTGTTGCTGTTTACGCCTACAATTCGCTCGACGAGGCAATCGCGCCGCGCGAACGATACTCCCTACGGACTGCAGGCCGGCATCTTCACGCGCGATCTTCCGCGTGCGTTTTGGCCGCGAAAAAACTGCACTTCGGGGGCGTGATGATCAACGATATCCCTACCTTTCGCATGGATCACATGCCCTATGGCGGAATGAAGCAGAGCGGCTTGGGCCGCGAAGGCCCACGCTATGCAATCGAGGAAATGACGGAATTAAAACTCATCTGCTGGAAGACGGAATAGCACTGGCATCACGCCGATTGGCTTATGCGAGCGTCTCGAAGATTTCCGCTACGCTCAGCTCACGTGACGGCAACGGTGCGGGCAGCGGGATCGCTTCGTCGTGCCGGAATTCCTTATCGCCATCCAACGTGCATACCTGGACGATCTTAGTAACCGGATAAACAACCCACACGGCTGCCGACCCGTTCCTCAAATATAGATCTACTTTCTTTCTAAAGGTCGATCTCCGATTGCTTGGCGAAAAAACTTCTATCGCCAGAATAGGCGAGCCTTCAGGCCACTTTCTCTCTCGCACACAATCGCGCCACTGCGCTTCAGGAATGACGAACACGTCCGGGCGTGGCATGCTCGCGGGGTCCGCTCGTTCCACCAGGATGCTCGTATCCTGCCGTACAACATATCCGGTGCGCTCCAGGCATCTCTCGATGAGACTCTGAATCCTGTACGCCACCTCCATATGGTCCGGGAACGCTGAGGGCGATATAACAAGTTCTCCTTCGATCAACTCGTCTCTGCCATCGATCGGCTCGCTGCGGCTGAGATACTCTTCGAGCGTTAGCACTCTGCTGCGGGCGGCGCTCATTGATCACCATTCTAACCGCCGACAGGCAGCCCGCGCCGACGCGGCTGGGACGCTCCATCTCCTGATATCCTCGAAAGTTAAACCGAAAGTTAAACCGAAGATTAAACCAGCAAGGTTAAAGCACAGTTTCCGTAGAGGTTTTTCCCATGTCCGGACATAGTAAATGGGCCACAATCAAGCATAAGAAGGCGGCCCTGGATGCGAAGCGCGGCAAAACATTCACGCGCTTAATCAAGGAAATTATGATCGCCGCGCGCAACGGCGGCGACCCCGATTCGAATGCTCGCCTGCGAACCGCGATTGTGGCCGCCAAGGCGGTCAGCATGCCCGCCGACAACATCAAGCGCGCCGTTATGCGCGGCACTGGCGAGCTCGAAGGCGGCCAGATCGACGAGATTTTGTTCGAAGGATACGGGCCCGGCGGCGCCGCCGTGCTGGTCAACGTGGCCACCGACAATCGCAACCGCACCGTGAGCGAAATCCGTCATGTCTTCTCGAAGAACGGCGGCAACATGGGTGAGCAGGGCAGCGTTGCCTGGATGTTTGAGCGCAAGAGCCAGATCATCGTCGATGGCGAAATGCGACCGAAGATCAGTTGATGGGCATCGTGCTCGATGCGGGTGCCGACGACATTCGCGACCAGGGTGGAGCGTGGGAGATCCTGTCGCCTCCCGAGGCGCACGAAGCTGTTTTGCAGGCGCTCGAAAAAGCGAAGATTCCCACCGAATCCGCGGAAATCGCGATGGTCCCGAAGAACACAGTGAAGCTCGAAGGCAAGAACGCGCAAGCGATGCTGAAGCTCTACGACATTCTGGAAGAGCACGACGACGTTCAGAACGTCTATGGCAACTATGAGGTGGATGAGGCGGAAGTAGAAGCGCTGGCGTAAGAGCTCGCTGTCGGGATTGTCCAATCCCGAAGAGCAGCAGCGCCGGATTCTCCCCATGCGTATCGTCGGAATAGACTGCGGAACCGAGAAGACCGGTTTTGGTGTCATCGATTCCGACGGACGGTCCCACCGGTTGGTCTCTGCCGGCGTGATTCGCACCAAAACCGCGGATCCACTCGAGCGCAGGCTCAAGGTAATCGCTTGCGAACTGCGGGGCGTCATCTCCGATTTTTCTCCGCAAGCCGTTCGCAGTTGAAGAAGTTTTTTACGCCGTCAATGCGAAATCTGCTTTGAAGCTGGCGCACGTGCGCGGCGTAGCCTTGCTGCTGGCTGCCGAAGCCGGCCTGCCGGTGAGCGAATACTCTCCGCTCGAAGTCAAGATCAGCGTGGTCGGATACGGGCGGGCCGAGAAACAGCAGGTGGACATGATGGTGCATTCGCTCCTCGGCATCAATCAACAATTTGATTCCTTCGACGCGACGGACGCTCTCGCGGTAGCGATCTGTCATGCCGCGCGCCTGAACTTCCCCGTGGCCGCCGGAGCGCGCCGATGAGAATGATCATGGCCGCGCTGGTCTTCGCGGCCGCCGCTTGCGCGCGCAGCTCCGAAACTGATCTTCACCAAGAGTTTTCCCGGAAGCACTCCCGCGTATGTCTGTTTGGGTGTCGATCGCACCGGCGCACTTGAATACAAAGAAGCTCCCAACGACGACCAGCCGGTAAAAGCGCAGTTGCAAGAAGCCGACACCGCGGCTCTATTCTCCATGGCCGAGAAGCTGGGATATTTCAAAACGCGCGCTGGAATCCGGCCTCAAAGTTGCCAATACCGGCAAGAAGACATTTCGCTACGAAGACGGGAATGGCGCCGGAACGGAAGTATCGTTCAACTATTCGACGAACGAAATCGCGCAGCAATTGCTCGACCGGTGCGAGCAGATCGCCGAAACGCGAGCGCGCATATCTGGAACTTGACCGCACGGTTCGACTACGACAAGCTGGGCGTAAATGATGCGCTGGCCGGAATCGAGTCTCTCTGGCTGCGCAAGCAACTCGCCGCGCCCGAGCAGTTCGTTCCCTTGCTGACGCGCATCGCCACTCACGAGACCTTCATGCATCTGGTGCGCGACCGTGCCGCACGGCTGAAAGACGCGTTTCGCGAGCAACGCTTCCTCGGCCAGCGCCGAACAGAAACAACAATGAAACGAAAGCTTGAGCGCTTTCGAACGCGCCAGGTAAATCCAATTGCAACCAGCTTTTGAGCGCGTAATCTGGATCGTCCTGGACAGTGTGGGCATCGGAGCCATGCCCGATGCTGCCGCATTCGGCGATGAAGGAAGCGACACACTTGGCAACATCGCGAAGCAGCGACACGTTGAAGCTGCCGAATCTTCAACGGCTCGGTCTCGGCGAACATCAAGCCGCTGTCAGGCATTCGCGGCCGTCGACGAACCGGCCGGTGCATACGGGAAATGCACGCTCGCCTCGCCGGGAAAAGATACGACGACGGGTCATTGGGAAATGGCGGGTATTGTGCTCGAGAAGCCATTTCCGATTTACCCGCGCGGCTTTCCACCTGATGTGATCGACGCTTTCGAGGCAAAAATTGGCCGCAAGGTTCTGGGCAACAAGCCCGCTTCCGGTACCGAGATCATCAAAGAGCTCGGCGAAGAGCACATGCGGACTGGAAGCCCCATCGTCTATACGTCGGCGGATAGCGTCTTTCAGATTGCGGCGCACGAAGCTGTGATTCCGGTCAGACGAACTGTACCGGATGTGCCAGATCGCGCGCGGCATATTGCGAGGGCCGCATGAAGTGGGTCGTGTCATCGCGCGGCCTTTCGAAGGCGTAAGCCCGGCCATTTTGTTCGTACCGCCAATCGCAAAGACTACGCCGTGCCGCCACCTCCGGGCATGCTTCTCGACCAACTTGCCGGTCGCAAGCGTTCCTGTTTATGCGATCGGCAAAATTTCGGATATCTTCCTCCACCGCGGTATCGAACGTTCCGTTAAGACGAAGAACAACGACGACGGCATGCAAAAGACAATGGATGCCATGCGGCAACAGGAGGCCGGGCTCATTTTCGTCAATCTCGTCGATTTCGATCAGCAGTTCGGGCACCGCAACGATGTGGAAGGCTACGCGCAGCGCTCTCGAAGCGGTGGACGCGTGGTTGCCATCGCTGCAACTCGCAGCCGGCGACATGGTGGTGCTGTGCGCCGACCATGGCTGCGATCCGACGACGCCTTCGACCGACCACTCGCGCGAATACACTCCATTGCTGGTCTACGGACCACGCGTGCAAGCGGGCGTAAACCTCGGCACGCGCGGCAGCTCTTGCGGATATCGGCCAGACCATCGCCGAGAATTTCGGAACTGAAATCCCAGCCGGCACAAGCTTTCTTCACGAGATTCAGAAAGGAAACTAGAATCATTTTGCAGCCTATGAGACGGCGCATCATGGCGGCCAATTGGAAGATGTACAAGACCGCCCAGCAGACGACCGCTTTTTTTGAGCGTTTCATTCCGCTCGTCGAGAGCAACGGCACGCAAGTCGGAAGTCGTGGTTTTCCCGGTGGCCTTAGCGATACCGGCCGCGGTGCAGGCAACTGGCGAGACGGCAATTCGCATCGGCGGCCAGAACATGTTTTGGGCAAAGGAGGGAGCTTATACCGGCGAGATTTCCGGCGAGATGCTGCGTGCCGCTGGAGCCACTTGGGTGCTTGTCGGCCACAGCGAGCGCCGTCAATACTTCCATGAAGCTGACGGCGATGTGCTGAAGAAAGCGCAAGCCGCACTGGAAGCCGGTCTCACGCCCATTGTGTGTATCGGTGAGAAGCAGGAAGATCACAAAGCCGGTAAGACCCACGACGTGTTGGTCCGGCAGTTCGCCGCCGGCGTCGCCGGGTTAACGGAAGAGCAGTTCGCAAAAATCGCCATCGCGTACGAGCCCATTTGGGCCATCGGCACCGGCAACACCGCCACGCCGCAGATAGCGGCCGATGCGCACCGGCTCATCCGGTCCGAAGCGGAGAAGCGCTTCGGTCAAGACGCGGCGCAACAACTGCGGGTGATTTACGGCGGAAGCGTCAAGCCCGACAACATCGAGGGTTTGATGAAAGAGCAGGAGATCGACGGCGTGTTAGTCGGCGGCGCGAGTCTCGACCCCGAATCTTTCGCAAAGATTGCCAAAGCGGGTTAGCGCGAATGTCTGCTCGACGCGCATCTATTCTGCGGGATCCTTCTTTTCTTTATTCGATTTGCCAGGCGAAGGCTTTCCGGTGGCCGATTTGCCAGGCAAAGGCTTTTCTTCAGCCGATTTGCCAGGCAAATCGTACGGATTCTCATGAACGCGCTCGCGGAGTCCGGCATTGAGCGTTTTTGCCAGAGAAATGCTTTCGCCGCCGAACCGGCTTCGGATGTGATCCACGGAGCGAAATGCTTCGCGCAGCCGCGCCGTCTGCGGCTCTTCGAGCAAGCTCATCTGCCCTTCGGCATGCTGCAGGGATCCCGCATGAACGCCTAGCAAGCGAATCGGAGTCTTTCCGTCCCACGCGCCGCGAAAAAGCTCGATCACGGCAGCCGCCACCTCGCGGTCGAGTTGCGTCGCATGGTCCAACGAGCAGCGCTCTCGTGATCGTCGAAAAGTCTTCGTCGCGCAGCTTCAGCTGAATCGTTCGAGCGTAGAGCCGGTGTTCGCGCAGGCGCTTCGCAACCATCTCGCTTAAGCTTCAGCAGCGCTGTTTCGAGCCGCTCGCCGTTCGGCCGTATCTTCAGAGAACGTGTGTTCGTGGCTGATCGATTTTGGATCTTCATCCGCGCCGATCTCCGCATCGAACCAGCCGCCCGCATCTTCGCCGCGAGCCTTGCCGGCGAGCGCCAGCCCCCACTGCCCGAAATGCGAGGCAAGAAAACTTTCATCGAGCCGCGCCAAATCGCCCACGCGCCGGATGCCCAAGTTGTGAAGCGATGCTTCCGTTTTCTTTCCCACGCCGGGAATCTTCCGCACCTCGAGCGGCGCCAGAAAGCGCGCCTCCTGTCCCGGCACGATGTACAGGACGCCATTCGGCTTCGCCTGATCGGAAGACACTTTCGCCACCAGACGCGAAGATGCCAAGCCCAGTGAGCATTTCAGCTGCGTTTCGCGCCGCATCGCCGCGTGCATAGCATGTGCGGCGCGCAACGGTGGGCCAAGCAGCCGCTCCGTGCCGGTCAGGTCGAGAAGGCTTCGTCAATCGAGGCCATCTCCACTTGCGGCGAGAAGCGGTTCAGAATCGCGAAGACTTTCTTCGAATATTCGCGATAGCGCTCCGGGTGTCCATCGACGAATATCGCTTGCGGGACAAAGCCGGGCGGCCGTACGCAAGCGGCATGGCCGAATGTACGCCGAATTTCCGCGCCGCATAAGAAGCGGCGGCTACTACGCCCCGCTGATCCGCCTTGCCGCCGACCACCACCGGCTTGCCCTTCAGCGACGGATCGTACAGTTCTTCAACGGAAACGAAGAACGCGTCCATGTCGACATGGCAGACGAGCCGCTGCATCTCTTCAACTCAAAACGGTTGCGCCGATCACGCGAGGCAAACCAGCCAAATCTGAGATTACTTCAAAATCGCGTCCAATTGGCCGCAAGCATCTGCGCGGACCCCGCTCAGCGATCGATAGCCGAGCTCCATCAACAACCGGCCTCCCGGTTTCAGAGCGGCCGCGGCGCCGCCGAATCAGCCGCTGGTATATTTCGAGTCCGCTATCGCCCGCAAACAGCGCGACGTGCGGCTCCCAATCGCGCACTTCGCTTTGCATGTTGGCTGCGTCCGCGCCCGGAACGTAGGGCGGATTCGATAACAGCAAATCGATGCTGCCGGGCCGCACGGCATCCAGAAGATCCGCCGCAAAGAAAGTCACCCGCGCATGCGTGTTGACGCCGGTTCCGTTCCGCCACCGCAAGCGCCGCCAAAGAAATGTCGGACGCAAAACGCAGCGAGCCGGTCTCGAGCGCGACGCTGATTGCAATCGCGCCCGAGCCCGTGCCCACGTCCAACACACATTCGACCGCGTGCGCGCTTCATCCACTCGAGCGCCGCTTCCACCAGGTGTTCTGTCTCAGGGCGGGGAATCAGAACGTCCGCATTCACGTAGAAATCACGCCCGTAGAATTCCTGCTTGTGCGTGATGTACTGCGTCGGCTTTCCTTTCAGCCGCTCGTTCAGATAGCGCCCGTAATGAATCCACGCACCCGTGTTAGCTCATCGTCGCCATGCGCATAAAGATAGCGTCCGGTCGCAATGCATGGCATGGCAAAGTAGCACTTCCGCCGTGAGGCGCGGGACCGGAATGACGGCTTTTTCGAGGATCTCAGTGCCCTGCAGCAGGGCGCTTTGCATGGTCAGGAAGCCCGGCGATGAACCCGACCGCCGATCTAAGCGGCTTCGCCCTGATCGCGCAGCCGCTCCGATTGGTAATAGGTTGTCAGCGCGTCGATGATCGCCTGCATGCGGCCTTCCATCACCAGATCCAACTGGTGAAGCGTCAGGCCGATGCGGTGATCGGTCACGCGATTCTGCGGGAAGTTGTAGGTGCGAATCTTCTCGCTGCGGTCGCCCGTGCCCACCATGCTCTTGCGCTCCGCCCCGATCTGCGCCAAGCTGCTTCTCCAGCTCCATCTGATACAGCCGTGAACGCAACACCTGCATCGCCTTGGAGCGATTCTTGATTTGCGATTTCTCGTCCTGGCACGAAACCACCGTATTCGTTGGCAAGTGCGTAATTCGCACTGCCGAATACGTCGTATTCACCGACTGCCCGCCGGGTCCCGAAGAGCAGAACGTGTCGATGCGCAGATCTTTCGCATCGATCTGCACATCCACTTCGTCGGCCTCCGGCATCACTACAACCGTGATGGTCGAAGTATGCACACGCCCTTGTGTTTCTGTCGCCGGTACGCGCTGTACCCGATGCACTCCGCTCTCGTACTTTAAGCGGCTATACACCTTGCGTCCGCTCATCATCGCGATCACTTCGCTCAATCCGCCTACCGACGATTCGCTCAGCGAAGTGATCTCCACTTTCCAGCCCTGCTCTTCGGCGTACCGCGTATACATGCGGAAGACTTCAGCCGGCAAACAGCGATGCTTCATCGCCGCCCGCGCCTTTCCGGATCTCAAGAACAACGTTTTTCTCGTCATTCGGATCTTTGGGCAGCAGCAAGACTTGCAGCTCTTGCTCGATGCCGGCGACTTCCGGCTCCAGGCGCACGACTCGAGTTCGGCCATCTGCCGCAGATCGGGGTCGGTCTCTTCGAGCATGGCGCGCGCATCGCGCAATTCCTGGTCGGCCTTTTTCCATTCGCGATATTTCGGCTACCAACTCGGCAAGTTCGCTCTGAGCCTTGGCGGTCTTGCGGTATTGCTCGGAATCGTTGATTACTGCCGGGTCGGCCATACGCGCCGTCAACTCGTTGTAGCGCGCTTCCGCTTGGTCTAATCGCTCTTTGAATTGCATGAATGCCGCCTCATTTGATAGTGATGCCGGACCAACCCACCCCGTCGATGCGGGTGCTAAGCGATAACCAACTCGCCGCCTTGCGCTCTCTCGAGTTCCATCGCCCGTTCCAGCGCATAAATGGCGACTTCCGTCTGATCATCCGACGGCGGCTGCGTAGTGACTCGCTGCAGCCAAAGGCCGGGTCGGGTCAGGACGGACATAAGGCCGCTCTGATGCTGCGCCGCAAACCGTATGACCTCGTAACTAACGCCGATAATCACTGGCAGCAGTGCAATCCGGGCTGCAAACTTCGCCCAGAAGTTGTCGATCGGCAAAAACGCATAGCTGATCATGGCGACAATCAGCACCACCACCAGAAAGCTGGTTCCGCAGCGCGGGTGCCACGTCACGAACCGCTGCGCGTTCTCCACCGTCACCGGTTTCCCCGATTCGAAATTGAACACCACTTTGTGCTCGGCGCCGTGGTACTCGAACATGCGATGCATCTCGTTCATGCGCGACAGCAGGTACATGAAGCCAGAAAGATTGCGATGCGCAGTATTCCGTCCACCATGTTGATGGCGAACCGCCCGCTCACGGCCTCATAAGTGCTTACCGATCACCGTCGCCAAATAGAGCGGCACGAACTTGTAAAGCGCAATCATAAATAGCAGCGAAAGCGACGATCTGAAGCACCATTCCGCCGCGGCCCGGCTCCTTGTTTTCTTCCTCTTCGGGCCGACCGGTCAGTTCCTCCATTGCGGCATCGGCGGAAAACTTCAGCGCTTTCATTCCCAGCCACATCGCGCCGCCCAGTGTTCCCAGCCCCCGCAGTACGGGCAGTTTGAAAATCGGATACCTTTCCGACAACTTGGCGAGCGGGCTCTCTTGCGTGACGATCTCCCCGTTCGGCTTTCCGCACCGCCACGCAATAGCTGTGCGGCGACCGCATCATCACGCCTTCCATCACGGCCTGGCCGCCGATGAGCGTGGTTTCTTCGCCGTTTTCAAGTACCGGAAGTAGCTGTATGTGCGTGAAAAGACGCAAAAATCCGCGCAGATTCAAAGATGGGAGCTCCTCGGTAATTATACCGTGAATAGTGCGTTTGAGGAGACGGCCCGCTATTTTCGCGGCTCGCTCGAAGGCGGCAGGACGCCTTTCAGCCTTAGGTAAACCGTCAGAATGCCGTACTGCTCATTGTCATGGCTGTAGTTGCCCACCAGCGCTCCCATCCGGGTCCTCTGGGCTCGCCCCGCCTTGATCATCTCGGACGCATTCGCATCTGTTAACGCGTCATAGGCTTTGTCACACTCCGCGAATGCATCATTCAAAGCGGCAGTGACATCGGCTTTGGACGTCTTGCCCGCCGCATTGGGTGTCTTTCCATCGCCGAGGAGTCCGGAGCATGCGCGCATCTGCGAATCGGATACGTGATCCATCACCTCCGCGAAACTGCGCATGTCCGGCATCGGTTTGAAACCATAATTTTCTTCCGGCATCTTCTCGGCCGATCTCACGAGATTGTGCTTGATCGTGTTGTAGGCTTGCTTGACTTCGCCAGCCATGCCGGTTGCCGGCGTCTGGGCTTGTACCATCCAGATTGACCCAAACCCAAGAATTGTGAGCGCGAATAAAAAACGACGCATTGGTGTTCTCCTGACCAGTTGTCATTCTATTGCAAGCACGGGCTGGGGTATTGTTTAAATTCATGCGCCCTGCCTTTCTGTGGCTTTGTGTGTCTCTCTTCTGTTCTGCCGCAACAGCTCAACAGGTTCCTCCGAGCCTTTTCAGCGGCCTTAAATGGCGATCCATCGGGCCCTTCCGCGGCGGCCGGGCGGTTGCGGTGAGTGGTGTCCCGGGCGGCGGCTCGACCTTCTATTTCGGCGGCGTGGATAGCGGCGTCTGGAAAACCGACGATGCCGGCTCCGTCTGGGCTCCCGTTTTCGACGGCCAGTCCGTCGCATCCATCGGAGCGCTCGAAGTCGCGCCATCGGACCCAAACATTCTCTACGCCGGCACGGGCGAATCGGATATTCGCTCGGATCTCGCGAGCGGCGACGGCGTTTACAAATCCACCGATGGCGGCAAGACCTGGACCAACATCGGCCTGAAGGACACGCGTCAAATCAGCCGGATCGTCGTCAATCCGAAAGACCCGAATACCGTGTTCGTCGCCGCTCTCGGCCACGCCTACGGCCCAAATGACGAACGCGGCGTTTTCCGCTCGACCGATGGCGGCGACACCTGGAGAAAAGTTCTGGATCGCGGACCGAAAGTCGGCGCCGCCGATCTCGCCATGGCCACGGATGAGCCGAAGGTTCTGTTCGCCGCCATGTGGGAGGCGCATCGGCCGCCCTGGAGCATGTATGCGCCGCTCACCGGTCCGGGCAGCGGCCTTTTCCGATCCAAAGATGCCGGCAAAACTTGGACAGCAACTCACCGGACACGGTCTGCCCGCAGGCGAATGGGGACGCGTAGGCGTTGCCATAGCGCCTGGCACGCACGGCCAGCGCATCTACGCCTCCATCGATGCGAAAGAAGCCGGCATTTATCGCAGCGACGACGGCGGCGACAACTGGATCTGCGTCAATAACGATCCCAGAGTCACCAGCCGCGCCTGGTATTTCAGCTAGCATCACCGCCGATCCCAACGACCCAGACGTTCTCTATGTGCCCAACGTCGCGCTCTACAAACTGAGCGATGGCGGCAAAACCCTGAGCATCGTGCGCGGCGCTCCCGGCGGCGACGATTATCACCAGCTCTGGATCGATCCCGCCAATTCAAGCCACATGGTGCTCGGCAGCGACCAAGGCACTACCGTCAGCCTCGATGGCGGCGCGAACCTGGAGCACCTGGTACAACCAGCCAACCGCGCAGTTCTATCACGTGATCACCGACAATGCCTTCCCCTATCGCGTTCTCGGCGCGCAGCAGGACAGCGGAGCTGCGGGTACGTGTCAGCCGCACCGGTCATGGCGAGATCGATCTCGCGCGATTGGTTCACCGTGAGCGGCAGCGAAAGCGGCTATATCGCGCCCGATCCGAAAAATCCAAACATCTTTTACGTAAGTGGAACCTACGGCTCAGTCGTCCGCTTCGACCGCCGCATGACGCAAAGCCAGAACATCGCTCCCGCTCCCATCACCGGCTTTTCAACCGACATCGCGGAACGCAAATATCGCGATCCCTGGACGCCCGGTGCTGGTCTTTTCTCCCGCTCAATCAAACGCGCTGTATTTCGGCACGCAGTACGTCATGCGAACTCTCGATGGCGGATTGCATTGGCAGACCATCAGTCCCGATCTGACCGGCGCAACCGCTGAACCGCAATGGCAAACCGGAAGGCACTATTGGCAGTCGAGAATGCCAAGCAGCGCGGTTTCGGAGTCGTCTACACCATCGCGCCTTCTCCGTTAGTCGCCCGCTGAGATCTGGGCGGGCAGCGACACCGGTCTTGATTCATCTCACGCGCGACGGAGGCAAGACCTGGTCGAACGTCACGCCGCCCGGCGTGTCGGCTTGGAGCAAGATCACTCAAATCGAGGTTTCGCATTTATTCCGGGCGAAGCCTATGCCGCGGTCGATCGTCACCGCCTCGACGACATGCGCCCCTATCTTTTCCGCACGCGCGACTTCGGCAAGACTTGGCAGCCCATTGTCGAAGGTATCGGCATCGCGGGATTTCCTGAACTGCATTCGCGAAGATCCCAAACAACAGGGTCTGCTGTTTGCCGGAACAGAATTCGGCATCTATGTTTCTTTCAACGACGGCGATCGCTGGCAGCCTCTACAACTCAACTTGCCTGTAACTTCCGTTCGCGATTTCGCCATTCACGACGACGATCTGGTGGTCGCCACGCACGGACGTGCGTTCTGGATACTGGACGACATCACCCCTCTGCGCCAGATCGACACAAGCAGTTTCAGGCGCCGAAGCCTGGCTGTATAAGCCCGCCCGCGCCTTTCGCATAACGAACGACAGCTTCGCGGGCACTCCCGTTCCGCCGGATGAACCGCAAGCCGCGAATCCGCCGAGTGGCGCATACATCGATTACTATTTGCGCGAAGCCGCTACCTCCGACGCTACTCTGGAGATCTTCGACTGTCGCGGCAAAAGCGTTCGGCGTTTTTCGACGCTCGACAAAACTCCCGCCGCCGCCCATCGCCGCCGCTATCGCTCCACGCTGGTTCAAGAAGCCGCAGCATTTGAATAGCGAGCCAGGCATGCACCGCTTCATATGGGATTTGCGTTACGGCCGTACCGGCCAGAGAACGACTGCCGAGGATGAGGATACCGGTATGGAGACCTGGATCGGTCCACTGCCTCTGCCCGGCACTTACAAATCAAACTCACCGTCAATGGACACACCTTTGCGCAGACACTGCAGCTTGTCATGGATCCGCGTTCTCCCGCAACGAATGCTGAACTGCTGCAGCAATTCCAATGGGCCCAGCGCGTGTTCGAGGACATGATCGCGGCGCGGCAAGCGGTCGCCCAGATCCAGGGCCTTCAGGCGCGGCTGGTCGATCAAAAAGCTAAGCAGACGGCCACAGCTTGACGTCGATCGCCTCTGCGAACAAAACGGCGGGCGAACTCCTCGCCGGCCGGGGGCAGGGAAGTGAGGCCGGGCTGCTTGGTATCAGCCGTGCCCTGACGGTTGCGCTGAACGCAATCGAAGGTGCCGACCGTATGCCCCCTTCGCAAGTGATCGCCATGTATCAGGATTCCGCCCGGACTCTGAAAGCGCGTTTGCTCGAATGGAAAGCGCTGAAACAGCAGCTTCGCGACGCGGGCTTGCCTCCGCTTAGCTGAAAAGCAAAAGCACCCCTGGGTAGAGGTGCTTTTGCCCTACGAAACAAGTTTAGACAGTCGTCGCGCTTCGGCCCGTTGTGTATGAGGAACCGGAACTGCCGCCAGTAACGCGCTCAAAGGCCTCCACCGCCGCGCTCGGAAGCAGCTTCCAGACTTTCTCGGCAGTCGCCTTCTCTTGCGCCTGGATTTGCCGCGCCAAGGCAGCGGTTTGCGTATCGCCCGCCGCTTCCGCCACGGTGGCCAGCGCCTCGTACATGGCGATTTCGCTGTTCTCCACCGCGTACGCCATCATCAGGTTCTGCGTCGTCCGCTCTTCTTTTTCGTGCCCGATCTGCGCCGTCTTGGGGCTCAGTCCGAAGATGTGCGCCAGAAGGCTTTTCGCCGTCGAAGCGCTTCCGCCCAAAGCCTCCAGCCGCGCCGTCAACTGTTCGTATTGCTGCTTGGTTTCGATGGCATGCTGATGAACGCCGCTTGGGCCAGCGAATCGTCGCCTTCTTTCGCAAATCCTTGCAATTGCGTTTCGAAGCTCTTCTCCGCCGCGATCGCGTCCTCAAGATATCGCTTGATTACATCCGTGCTGGTTTCAGCCATACGGATTTCTCCTCGATCCCACGCCGGAATGCATGTCGGGCGTCTCTGTGATCTCATACAGTGAGACCCTGACCACGGGTGAGAGTTTCCGCCAAATGCGGCTATTCAACTTTGGGAGAAACCCGTCTTAGTGGCTGCCGCCGACTTCTTTACGTGTGCGACCAGGGCTGCGCCTGGTAACTCCAATCGCGGCTGTTGTAATCGCTGAACGTAATCAGGATCATGATGCTGAGCCAGACCAAGCCCGCCACCACAAAAAGCTTCGTCAGCGTAGTGCGTGTAGCGAACGCCCATGAAGATCCAGGCGACCATGGACGCCTTGCGTAGCGCGATCAGCAGTGCGACCACGATGTTCCATTCAGCCCAGCTCGACGTAAGAAACTGCCGATCGTCACTCCCGTCAGAATGCACAGCAGCGCTAGCCCAAACAGCAACGAGCGTCGGACCTGGGAACATGCGAGTGTGCGTGTGACATGTGTAAGTGTGCGCTCATCTCCGATGTCCAATCAAGTACAACAGCGGGAAGAGAAAGATCCAGACGATGTCGACAAAGTGCCAGTACAGTCCGATCATCTCAACGGGTGCAAAATAGTTCGCGTTGAAAACTCTGCGTTTGGCTTGAATCAGCAGATACGTCAGCAGCCCCAAACCCACGATCATGTGCAGGGCGTGCATGCCCGTCATGCAGAAGTACAGGAAGAACAGAATCTGCGCGTGATGCGCGATACTGCGGCGCCTCCGGATATTGGAAGTTGAACCCGGGCACCAGATGCTCCACCCACTTCGAGTGGTACTCGAATCCTTTGATGACCAGGAACACCGTGCCGAAGATCATGGTCAGGACCAGAAAGAGAATCAGATCTCTTCTGCTTGCTGAGTTGCGCGGCGCGAACCGCCAGCACCATCGTCAAGCTACTGCAGATCAGCACTGCGGTGTTCGTTCCGCCAAGGACCACGTTCATGTATTGGCTGCTGCTGGCAAACGCGTCCAGGTACATATTCCGGTAAACCGCATAGCTCGCAAACATGCCGCCGAAGAACAGCACCTCCGTGATCAGGAATGTCCACATCCCCAGCGTGGAGGCATCCATCTGCTGCTCCGGCGTGGCGAAATGATGCCGGAGATGGGTGACCTCTGCGGCGAGTCGTGCTCTACAGGAATAGGAACGGTGGTATCAGCCAACGACTTCCTCCAGGGGACCGTAGTTGTAAGCTTCTTCCGTCACGATCGGCGTTTCATCGAAATTGAACGTAGTGGGAGGCGATTGAATCTGCCACTCGAGACCCGCCGCGCCCCAGGGATTCTTCCCCGCTTTCGGGCCGTATTTCAGAGACCAGATGAAGTAAACCATCGGAATCAGATACCCGATACCCAGGATGGATGCGCCGGCGGTCGAGAGAACATTGAGCGCCTGAAACTCCGGCGGATAGGCGTGATAGCGCCGCGGCATCCCGAGATAACCGAGTATGAACTGCGGGAAAAACGTCAGGTTGAAGCCGATGAACACGATCAGCGCGGCAAATTTCGACCAAGCTTCCGGATACATGCGGCCCGTCATCTTCGGCCACCAGAAATGCAGCCCGCCCATGAACGCCATCACCATGCCGCCCACCATCACGTAGTGGAAATGCGCCACCACGAAATAAGTGCCGTGCGTCGCGATGTCGGTTCCCAGCGTCGCCAGGTGCAATCCCGTTAAGCCGCCGATCGTGAACAGCCCGATGAATCCGAACACGTACAGCATCGGCGTATCGAACCGAATCGAGCCCTTATACATCGTCGCCGTCCAGTTGAATACTTTGATCGCGGAGGGAACCGCAACCATGAAGCTCAGGAACGAGAACGCCAGGCCGGTATAAACGCTCTCGCCGGTGAGGAACATGTGATGTCCCCAAACCACGAAGCTGAGGACCGCAATCGCCATGCTCGAAAACGCCACGAAGTTATATCCGAAAACCCGCTTGCGCGAGAAGCAGGAGACGATCTCGCTGATGACGCCCATGCCCGGCAGAATCATGATGTACACGGCCGGATGCGAGTAGAACCAGAACAGATGCTGGAACAGGATCGGGTCTCCGCCGATATTCGGGTCGAAGATGCCCACGTGCGCGATTCGTTCAAAGGCCAGCAGCAGCAGAACGATCGCCAGCACCGGCGTACCCAGCACCTGAATCAGACCGGTAGCGTAGTTGGACCAAACGAATAAGGGCAGCCGCGACCAGGACATTCCCGGAGCGCGCATCTTGTGCACGGTGACGATGAAGTTCAGGCCGGTGAGAATGGACGAAAACCCTGCCGTGAAAACACCGAACGCGGCCGCCAGCACATACGAATTCGAATAGGTGCTGCTGTAAGGCGTATAAAACGTCCAGCCCGTATCCACGCCGCCGCGAAGCACCGCATACATGGTCAGCGCCGCGCCCGCGACATAGAGATACCAACTGAGCAGGTTCACTCTGGGGAAGGCGAGATCTTTGGCGCCCACCATGATCGGTATCAGAAAATTCGCAAGAGTAGCCGGAATCGACGGCACCAGGAAGAAGAACACCATGATGATCCCGTGCATCGAGAACAACCGGTTGTAAGTCTCGGCGGAAAAGATGCCTTGCGGCTCCAGCAGGTTGATCCGGAAGGCGACCGCGAACGATCCGCCCACAAAGAACATCAGCGTGATCGAGATCAGGTACAGCATCGCGATGCGCTTGTGGTCGGTCGTCAACAGCCAGCTTTTCCAGCCGTGCTCGACGTTGAGGTAATTGACTTCCTCGCCGCTATTACTTCCGGTGTTCCGTGTACGAGTGTTGCCATAAGCTGCTATCTTTCTTTCTACTGCTGTTGCTGCTTGCTGCAGCCGTGGCTTTCGCCGGGGTTGCTGCCGGCGCGGCCGCGGCTTCGGAGCGATGACCACGGCGGGCTGCTGTGAACCTTGCTGCGATGCCGGAGCGTTCGGCGAAAGCGACTTGATGAAGCCGATCAACTGAATCACATTCTCCTCCGTCACCTGGCCCTTGAAATTGGGCATAACGTTCGGTTCAAAGCCCGCCACGATTTTCGCGTTCGGATCTAAAATCGATTCCCGAATATACGCATCGTCCGCAATCACCGTGCGCCCATCGCTAAGCTGCACCGGCTTGTTGTAAAGTCCGCGCAAAATCGGACAGCGGCCTTGCTGATCGAGCAAGTGACAGGTAGCGCAGCCAAACTGCTGGAACAGCTTTTCGCCTTGTTCCGCCAACGTTCCTTGCGTGCCGCCGCCGCTCGCCCAGTTTGCATAAGCGCGCTGATCCATCACGTCCACCCAGCCAATCATCCCGGCATGCTGATTCCCGCAGTATTCGGTGCAAAACAGGTGATACCGCCCCGGCTTGGTGGCCGTGAACCAGAGGCTGTCATAGTGGCCCGGGCACCACATCGTGCCGTACGCGAAAAGCCGGAATCGAGAAGCTGTGAATCACGTCTTCCGATGCCATGGTCAGCTTCACCGGAACGTCCACCGGCACATGCAGTTCGTCGATCTCCCGTCCGCCATCCGGATACTGAATCTTCCACATCCACTGCTTCCCGGTGACGAAGATCTCCATGGCGTCTTTCGGCGGTTGCTGTGCGGCAAAGAAGATCTGCGCGCCCCACGCAAACATGATCAGCATGACCAGAAACGGAGCAATCGACCAAGTCAGTTCCAGCTTTGTCGAGCCCTCAATCTGCGTCGGATGCGGGTTCTTTCTGGCGGTTGTACTTCCACGCGAATAGAATGATTGCCAGAAAGATCAGAACGGTCATCACGATCGAGATCGATTGTGATGAACCAGTACAGCGCGTCGATGTGGGGCGCTTGCTCCGAGGCAGCGACCGGAAACAGTTGCAGTTGCGCCAGCAGCGCAAAGCTAGCCAACATGCTTCACCTCTTTCCATGCGCCCGCGGCTTTATGTTTCTTCTCGTCTCGCATGAGTAGGTAAATGAGTCCCGCCAAAACGAAAACCGTAATCGCCGCCGCAATCTTCAGCACGTTGACGATCGCAAGCGTATATTTGCCCTGAGCCGCGTCGTAGTGAAAGCAGAACAGCAAAACATAATCGACGGGAGAGCCGATCTTATGCTGCGACGCTTCGACCAGCGCCATGCGCAAATCCGCCGGAGCGTAATCGATTCCGTAGAAGTAGCGCGACATTTTTCCGTCCGGCGTAGCGACCATGATTCCGCCCGCGTGTGCAAACTGCCTTGTGGCCGGATCCCAGCGGTAGCCGAATCCCACCGCCGAAGCTAGCCGCGAGATGGAATCTTTTGTTCCCGTCAGGAAATGCCAACCGGCATCGAATCCCGGCTTGCCGAACTGCTTTGCGTAAAAGCGCCTTCTTCTCGGTCGCCATCGCGGGCGTATCCGACGGATCGAAGCTCACCACGACCACGTTGTAATCGCGGCCCGGCTGGAGCGGAACCCGGCGCAAGCTCATCACCGTCTCATGCATGCTCATCGGGCAAAGGCTCGGACATGTGAAGTAGACAAGTTCCAAGAACGACCGGCTTGTCGCCGAAGTACGTCCGCAGCGGTACCGTCTGGCCCGTTTCGTCGTGAAACACCAAATCGAGCGGAACCGGAGCATTCAGCTTCTGCTCGAAGTTCACACCCCTCGTGATAGCGGGACGCGCGTACTGCGCCGACAGCAAGCGACGCACTCGCCAGCGCGACCCACGCAGCCACGAAAAGACTACTACTGCGCATGCTTCTGAATTTCTCCCTGTATCTGCGGTCTTTGGTAAGGCGCCGGCATCGAGTTGACGCTTCCTGAAAAGTCCCGTCCCTCGCCGCCGGGCGTAGTGATGCCTTGCGGCGCCCCGGGACCGATGGTGAGACGCGACACAACCGCGTCTATCGCGCGATCGATAGGAATGTGCGTATGTCCGTCCGCGTCTTTCCCATAGCTGCTCAGAACCTGCTCTTCGTGTGCGCGCAAATCCGGTAATTCCTCCCACGGATGCACCCATAACTGCGGGCTGGGCGGCAACACTCGCGCCGGCGCGAGCGGGCTGGGAAGCTGACCGGGAGGGTTCTTTTCCTGCAAAAGCCTCTGGATTCCGACGGTCATCAGGAACACAATAGCCAGTGTTCCCCAGATTATCGCGAGCGACCAGATCACTATGCCCGCGCGGCGCATCCGTGCCTTCATAACTGCGTGCCCGCCGTGCCCGTCGTGCGGCTCTGTGCGTTTCGGCTTGCCGTGCGGCGAGACAAGCTTGATTGTGCTTGTGCCGATCGTCCACGAATGCTCGCTCATAAGGCCGCCTCCGGCAGTGGCGTCATGACGCGCGGATCACGCAACGGCAGCAGCGGACGCCGCCGCAACTGTCCAACGAACACGTAGACCCAGATACCGCCGATTCCGAAAAACGCTGCAAAGTCGGTCCAGTAAATGGAAAACCCTTTCGTACGGAAGGTGGGCTCCACGATCCAGAACATGTCGATCGGCCCGCGCCACCAATATCCAGATAGCCACGCGCATCAAGCGAACTGGATCCCGTTTGCGGTCCTGCGACAAGCAGCGCGAGAAACGGAACCAGAAACATCACCAGCGCGACTGCCGTGGCCAACACTTTCCAGCCCCCATGGACGCGCGACCAGATACCAGCCGATTTCCTGCGGCAGATTCGCCGGCCAGACGATAATCAACTGCGAAACCGACAGATACGTCCAAAAGATCGTGAACGCGAACATCATGTTGCCGATGTCGTGCAGTATGACCGGATTGATCCGCCCGCCGAACCGGTCGTGCCGCGAAGCAAGAACCAGCGCCACGATCGTCAACGCGAAGGTCTGCAGGACATCGCCAAACAGCAGCATGGCCCCGTAGATGGTCGAAAAGAACTGCGGATCGGCCGACAGGATCCAGTCGATATAGGCGAAAGTGGCGGTAAACGTGACGATCAGGCAGCCCGGCGCGCTGAACGCACGCATGCGCTCCCGCAGTGTCGGGTCGCCGGTTGCATCCTGCTTGTCTGACCACTGGTACACGCGGAAACCCCAGAACAGCCAGATAGCGAAGTAAATGAACGTCCGGATGATGAAAAACGGAACGTTCAGATAACCCTGTTTGTGGTAAAGGACGGCACGGTCGCCCGCATCGGCGAGCGTATTGATATGCGTCCAGGGATAGAGGTCCTTCAGACCGAACAGCAGGAAAATGAAGAACAACAAGATCAATGGTAGCGTGCGCATTTGCGCTTCCATGAATCGCCTGGAAGTGACGCCCCAGCGGCCGCCCACCGTATGGTTCAGCACCAGAACACCCAAGCCGCCTATGCTAAAGCCGCCCCAATAGAGGAAGGCGAAAAGATACGACTGGAAGAATACTGTCCGGCTGGAGAAGAATCCCGCCACGCAGAGCAGCAGCCCAAGCGCTCCTATCACGCCTGAGATGCGCTCGATACTGACCGATTTGGGTCCCAGTCTGATATCGGGTATCGGAACGTTCGTCTGGTACTCGTGACTGCTCACTTCACTCCTCCGGCGGGCGCTCCGCCCGTCGGCCGTTCCGCTCTGTTGCGCTAAATCCGCCGGAGCGTTCTGGCTCAATTGAAGCGCGCGGATATAAGCCGCGATTCGCCAGCGGTCGTCGACGGGAACGCGCGACGCATAGCTGTACATCGCGCCAAATCCATTTGTCATAACGTCGAAAAAATGTCCCACGGGCGCGTTGACCAATCGCGGATCGTGATAGCTGGGAGGCTGGCCGGAAACCGCGCCTTACGATCATGCCCTGCGCCATTGCCCAGGCGTCCATGACACGGCGAACAATAGATATTGAACCGCTCTTCTCCGCGCGCCACATCGGCTCGCGTGATCTGAATCGGGAAGTAGTTGATGTCTTTCCCGTTCTCCTTGCCCGTGTAACGCGCCTGATCCAGGTGCAACTGGCCGCGCGCGACGGTATCCGCGATGGTCGGCCTCGCCGAACGTCCATCGCCGAAAAAGTGGTCGCCGCAAGAGGCTTGTAGCGCGGCTGGTTATGCATGTCCTGCCGGCAACCCGTCAGGCAAGCCATTCCCACCAGAACGATCGCCGCTCTTACGCCGGAACAACGGTCACCTCTCTTGCTCCGGTCTCCCGCAGAAATTCCAAAGTGTCCTCGGTTCGAAATTTCGGGATCGGACGACTCGATACACAGAAAGAACTTGTCAATCGACGCCCTGGTCGAATGCCGGTACATTAAACACCGGATGATACAGGCTGCGGCAAGCCGTTCATGGCCAACATGGCTGAACAGCGACGTAAGTCCCGCGATCAGCACCATGCACTCGAACGTGATCGGAATGTACGCAGGCCAGCTATTCAAAGGCCGTCCGCCCACGTTATGCGGATAGGCAACGACCGTGATCCATTCGAGCAGGCCGAAGCCGCCGCAGGCGCCAACGATTCCGGCGATCAGCACGCAAAAAGCGACTTTGTTCTTTTTGTATCCGATCGCTTCCGCCAGTCCCGTGACGGGCATGGGGGCATAGGCATCCATGCGCCGGTAGCCTTCGGCGTAAGCGCGCTCGCAGGCGGCCAGCAGATCTTCAGGAGTGTCGAACTCCGCCATGGCGCCGTGGATGGCGGGGAGTTCATTGAGCGTAAGTTCGTGGCTCATAGTTTCTCCTCATAAGCACGTTCCATATACCTGTCGTGATGCACCACCTCGCGCACTTCGAAGATCGAGATGGACGGCAGCATGCGCACAAACAGGAAAATCAGGAACATGAAGAAGCCAAGCGTGCCGGCGTATGTGGACCAGTCCCATTTCGTCGGGATGTAGATGCCCCAGGAGGATGGCAGAAAGTCGCGATGCAAGCTGGTCACAACGATGACGAAGCGCTCCAGCCACATCCCGCAATTCACGATGATGGAGATGATCCACACCAGAATGACGTTCTGGCGCACCTTCTTCGACCACAGCGCCTGTGGCAGCGCAATATTGCAAAGGATCAGCAGCCCGTAAGAGAAGCCGTAGGGACCGGTCATGCGGTTCCAATACATGAAGCTCTCGTACTTGTCGCCGCTGTACCAGGAGAAAAACGCTTCCATCGAATAGCCGTAGGCGACAATCAGTCCCGTGCCGAGCATCAGTTTCGCTGCCGCTTCGATATGGCGCAGCGTGATCAGGTCGCGCATGTTGTACCAGGCGCGCAGCGGAATGATCAGCGTCAGCACCATGGCGAAGCCGGAATAAATGGCGCCGGCAACGAAGTAGGGCGGGAAAATCGTCGTGTGCCAACCGGGTAAAACGCTGACCGCGAAGTCGAAGCTGACCACCGTGTGTACCGAAAGCACCAGCGGCGTCGCCAAACCCGCCAGCAGCAGATAAGCCTTTTGATACCGGTGCCAGTGGATGGCGGAGCCGCGCCAGCCCAGCGCCAAAATACCGTATGTGCGCTGCATCCACAGCTTCGGCGCGTTATCCCGCATGCTGGCGAAATCGGGAATCAGACCGCAGTACCAGAACACCAGCGATATGGTTCCGTATGTCGATACCGCGAACACGTCCCATTCGAGCGGACTGCGCGGTTGCGGCCATAGCCACATCGAATTTGGATAGGGAAACAGCCAATACGCGAGCCACGGCCGTCCTAAGTGCAGAACCGGGAACATGCCGGCGCAGGCCACCGCGAACAGCGTCATCGCTTCCGAAAACCGGTTAATGGATGTGCGCCAATCCTGTTTCAACAGAAAGAGAATGGCGGAGATCAGCGTTCCGGCGTGGCCGATACCGATCCACCAGACGAAGTTGACGATCGCGAATCCCCAACCGACGGGAATGTTGACGCCCCACGTCCCGATGCCCTTGGTGAAGAGTATCCACATGGCCAGCATCAGCAGGTTTACGAAGCAAAACGAGATGAATGCTCCGACCAGCCATTTCCTCGGAGCTTTTTCCAAGGCAGATAGACGATACCCGAAATGCGGTCGGTGACCGTTTCGTAGGTATGTCCGGTTCCGAGGATCCGATCCGGCCCCGGGTCGATTAGTTCTGTTCGATCAAGATTCTCTGTTGTTGCCACGCTGACCTCTTAGCGCTTCATTGGAGTTCCGAACATAGCCCAGATACGTAGTGCGAGGACGTGTATTGAGATCGTCCAGCAGCGCGTAGTTCCGCTGCAAGGCCATGCAGCTTCGCCACTTTGCTGCCCTTGTCGTTCAAATCGCCGAACGTAATTGCCTGCGTGGGGCACACCTGCTGGCAAGCGGTTAGAATTTCGCCGTCGCGCACGCGCCGGTCCTCTTTTTCGGTCTTGATCTTGGTCTCCTGAATTCGCTGCACGCAGTAGGAGCACTTTTCCATCACGCCGCGGCTGCGAACCGTGACGTCGGGATTGCGCATGCCGTACATGCTTTCCGTCTGCCAGTCGGAATACAGATAGAAATTGAACCGCCGCACTTTGTAAGGGCAGTTGTTCGAGCAGTAGCGGGTTCCAACGCAGCGGTTGTAGACCATCTCATTCAGGCCTTCGTTGCTGTGAACCGTGGCTGCCACCGGGCAGACCAGTTCGCACGGGCGCCTGCTCGCAATGCATGCACGGCACCGGCTGGTTGTACATCTCCGGATTCGTCCAAATCGCCGGAGTAATAGCGGTCCACGCGAATCCAGTGCATGTGCCGGCCGCGCGCCACTTGGTCTTTACCGACCACCGCGATGTTGTTTTCCGCCTGGCAGGCGATGATGCACGCGCTGCAGCCGGTGCAGACGTTCAGGTCGATCGCCATGCCCCACTTGTAGCCGTTGTATTGGAAATCGCCGCGGTTGTACAGCGTGAAATCTTTCGGGAGTGGCTTGTCGTGCTCGGTTGGAAAATTAGGATGCTGCCGGAAATCCGCCAGATTCCGTCGCGCGCACCGGCTCGCGGCCCGCCATGGTCTGCGTTTCTTGCACGTTCGCGATGCGGTAATGCTCGCCGGTTTTCGCAATCGATCCGGCGGCGAACCACGGCGTGTCCGGCGTCCTGGATCGCGTACGCGTTGTAGCCGATCTTGTTGCCGACGCGCCCCGACCCCTCGCGGCCGTAACCGAAATTCACGGTCACCGAATTCTCCGCGTGGCCCGGGCAAAATCCAGGCCGGCCCTACGGTGGTTCGGTTCCTTGACGGTCACGCGCAGCATGTCGCCGATGGTGACTTTCATGCCGTTGCGTCCTTGGGACTGATCAGCACCACGTTGTCCCAAGTCATCTTGGTTTGCGGCTTCGGCAATTCCTGCAGCCAGCCGTTGTTCGAGTATGTGCCGTCGCCAATGGTGGGATCGGGCCGGAACACTACTTCGAGGCCGCCGATGGTCTGCTGTCTGCAAGGGCGGGAAGCGCAATCGCCCCGCCGCCGCCCACGGTGCCGACGCCGTTCCCGCCACCACGCCATCGTGCAGCGATGTTTTCCAGAACGTTTCGAAGTCGGTCCGCCCTCTTGACTTTGACTTGGCCCTGCCAATAACCCTTCACGATGTCGTGCGAGGACTGATCGGGCTTGCCCTAACAGAATGCTGAGGATCTCGTGCGCCGATTTGCCGCCATACAGAGGCTCGATCAGCGGCTGCTGAATGGTTGCCGTGCCATCGAAGGCGCGCGAATCGGACCACGTCTCGAGGTAATGCGCCTCCGGAATGTGCCAATGGCTCAAGAGCGAGGTCTCGTCGAAGAACTGCCCCAGCCGCACCACCAAGCGCGCTTTGCGGATCGCATCGCACAAAGTCCAGCGAGGCGGGCGCCGTATAAACCGGATTCGGTCCGAGAATCAGCAGAAGCCTCGAGCACGGCCGCCGTTCAGATCGTTCGTGAGTTCTTCGATCGTGATGCGTGTTTTCCGGCTCAACGCCTTCGAGCACGCGAACGGTCTTGCCCACATTTCCGAGCGCGGCGTTTATCGCGTAAGCCGCCAGATGAACGCTTTCGGGCTGGAACTCACCAGGGATAACGACGCATCGCCCTTTGGCGTTCGTCAGATCCTGGGCGACCGCATTCAGCCAATCAGGCGCGGCGCCTGATGCCGCCGGCGCGCCCGCTACTCCGCAGGCGGTCGCAAGTTGATAAGCGAGCGCCGGAATCGCGCTGCTCTTCATCGAGAAATGATGATCGGCGAGCGATCCGCGTGACAAGGGCGCGGACTCGATGGCGTAGAGCCGGACAGGCGTTTGGCCATTGTCAATCGCCCGCCGCGCCGGAGAATTGCCGCGCATAGGCAAGCGCCGCCGGACCCGTATTCAGTGAAATCGCTTTCCAGGCTGACAATCACGTCCGCCTGCGAAAGGTCGTACGCGACGAAAGCGTTGCGTCCCGCAATTTTCCGCGCCGCGCTCGCAATCGCCGGATTCGTACACGGCTCATGCACATACCACTTCACCGCCGGCCACTGCGTGCAGAATGCGTGTCGATCTGGTTGATCAGCGTCGGCGAGGTGATGGCGCCGGTCAAGATCGCCAGCCCCTCACCCTTTCCGCATAGCCGAGACTCTGCGCTTCCGTACTGAATTTTCCGGTGAAGTCGCTCCAGCGTGCTGAGGCGGCCTTCTGCATGACGGTTTCCGAGCGGTCGGGATCGTACAGGTTCAGGACGGAAGCCTGTTCGAAGATGCCCGTCGCGCCCAGGCTGGCGGGATGATCGGGATTGCCTTCCACTTTGGTCGGCCGGTTCAGGTGGCTCTCAACCAGCAGTCCGCGCGCATATCCGTTCACGCGGCATGGCCGTCGCGTAAAACAGCGGAATGCCGGGAATCACGTTTTCCGGCTGCCGTACGTAAGGAACAATCAGCTCTTTCGGCTGCTTGGTGCAGGCCGCCGCGCCCGCCATGGCGAGCGAGGCGGCCATCACCTTCAACAAACTGCGCCGGTCGACGCCTTGCGGCACCTGGCCGGAAAGCCCGGGAAACTCCTGCTCGATGTACTCGGTTAGCTCAGTGCTTTCAGCGGCTTCTTCCAAGCGTGCGCCAGAACGCGGGCCCGCGTCCCGCCGCCAGGCGTCTCGCGCAGCACCTGCAAATCAGGCGCCGCTTTCCTTCGGAGGCTCGAGCAACGACTCGATCGGAATGAGGTTATCTTTCATCGGTGGCAAGTTACGCAATCGGTTAGCGACTGAGCGTGATATTCCTTCATGAGCTTGGGCCCAAGTTCCGCCTGGTTCGCCGGGTACACGTAGTCGATATTGAAAACTTCCGAGCTTCGGCCGGATGAACTTCGCGGGATTGCGGTGACAGTTGATGCACCAGTTCATATTCAGAGTGTTCACCTTGTACATCAGCGGCATCTCGTCCACCTGGCCATGGCAGGTGGAGCAGCCAATGCCCTTGTTGATGTGAATGCTGTGGTTGAAATAAACGAAATCGGGAAGATCGTGAACGCGCGTCCATTCGATGGATTTGCCGCTCGCCCAACTGTCGCGAATCGGTTGCGTGACCGACGCGTTGGTCCAGATCTGCGAGTGGCAGGTCATGCAAGTTTCGGTCGGGAGGCAGTCCGGCAAAGCCGGACGTTTCGACGCTCGTGTGGCAATAGCGGCAATCGATGCCGTCGTCTTTCACGTGATGTTTGTGGCTGAACGGAATCGGCTGTTCCGGCGCGACGCGAACCGAGGTGGTCCACGGCCCGCGGTCCATGATGTAGCCCACCGCAAGCAGTCGAGCCAGCAGCAAAACTACCGCGGCGATCGAAACTTTGGCGATCGTATTCGAACTCGGTCGAAACAGTTGTGGCATAGGGAGCTAACAATTCAGGAGAAAGAACCTCGCGGGTAATCCAATACGAGATTATATACGCCTCGCGTTTGCGTTTTGACAAGAACCGTTCTTGTCAGGATGGAACTTCTTTCGAACATTCTCGCTGACAGAGGTGCAGCGCAGCGTGGAAAGCAGTTGTCGGCCAGGCGGGTGTCCTTAACAGCCATGGCAGTTCCGCGCGTAGCCACGGTAAGCGCGAACTTTGCTGCGCGCGATCCGCGCCTGGCCGAATTGGCGGTTTCCTGGGCGCGTCGATGCGTACGAAGATCTGGCTTCAAATAGGCAGGAATTTTTGGAAATCCCTGTCAATACTTGAAAAACCTTGTAATACTAAAGAAGCTGTTATCTAAGGGGCAAACTTCGAAAGGGCTGTCATTATTTCATTCGGGAGTCCAGTGCGACCCCTTGCTGCACTCGCCCGTGTTTCAGGACATCGTATCAACATATTCATCGCGGAAACACGCGCGTCCTCTCGTCGACAGAACGGCTGGATTTGCTTTCCTGCGGCGATTGCGGTGTTTCTGGCATTACCGGCCTTGCGTCATCAGTGTCAGCCGGCTTGACCGATGCCCTGGCATGGTCGAATCATCACGGCGAGACGCTCGACGCGACGCACGAAATCACCAACGAACATGTTGATCGCCGATGCGCGCTACAAGATTTGCTGTCGACCGGAGACCCGCATTCGAGGCGGCTTTATCTGGAACATCTCGCCATCGCAGATCGCGCGTTGCGGCCAGTTTTGCGCGCTTGCGCGAGACAACCCGGCGCAGCAAAATCGCTGCCGTCTGATCGAGCAGTATTCGCCCGTCTTCAGGCCGACCCTGGCGATGTGGACGAGCTTCCGGCGCATCGAAGCCTGATTCCGGCCATGCGGGCGGAAGAGTTAGCGCTGTTCGCAACTCGATCTAGATACCACAAACAAAGACGCACGGGTGGACGGAATTCGTCTTCGCCATCGGCGCCTTCTTCGCTGGCTTGCCGGCTATTTCTCGATCAGACGGATCATCGGAGATTTCCGGCGGCGCAACGCAAGATCGAGGACCGAGCGCGAACTATCGGAGCAGAAATTGCGGCAGGTGACTTCCGCCTACCGCGCCATCTTGCAAAGCGCGAATTACGCGATTTTTTCGACCGCCACGGACGGTACGATCCGCACCTGGAATGCGGCCGCTGAAAGACTGCTCGGATATACCTCCGCGGAAGTGGTGGGCAAAGATTTCGCCCCTTTCTGTTTCACGATCCGGCGGAGATCGCGCGCGCGCCGGCGGAACTCGGCGCCGAGACTTGGGCCGGCCGATTAACCCGGCTTCGAGGTCTAGTCTGCCAAGAGTAAATCGGGCGCGCCGAAGAGCGCGAGTGGACTTACATTTCGAAAACCGGCGTCGCAGATTCCCGTCCTGCTTTCGATAACCGCGCTGCGTTGGCCCTCGGGCGCGACCAACGGGTTTCTGGTGGTGGCGCATGACATCTCAGAGCGCAAGCGGGCGGAGCAGCAGATCGAGGAATCGCGCCGCCGCTATCGCGAGCTGTTCGAATCGAATCCGCTGCCCGCCTTGATTTACGATCCCAAAATCGTTTCGCATTCTGCAGGTCAATACAGCCGCCGTCCAGCATTACGGCTACAGCCGCGAAGAGTTCCTCAACAAATCGGTGCGCGATTTTGGACTGGCCGAGGAGTTCGACCGCATCGAGCAAGAACTTGAAGACGCGCCCGAGAGGCAAAAGGTCGGGTCCCTGGCGCAATTTCTCGAAGAGACGGACAAGTCATCGCGTGTCGAGCTGTCTGCGCGGAATTTGGAAGCCACTCGCAATCCCGTCCCGCCTGGTCATGGTGCAGGATCTGACGGAGATTCTCAACGCCGAGGAGAAGTTTCGAATCCTGTTCGAACAATCTTCTGAGGCATTCCTTCTTGCTCAGCGAGAGCGTCGATTATCGACTGCAATCAGTCTGCGGTTCGCATGTTACGGCGGCCGGATAAGACGAAATTCTCGAGCGTTCGCTGCAGGAATTTCTGCCCGAGTCCGATCGTGACAGAATGCGCCGTTCGAACTGCGTCGCAGACTGAACGCCCAATACGGCAAGAGCTCGCAGCGTTTCGATGCCGTTTACCGCCGGCTCGACGGCGCCGAACTGCACGTCGAAGTGTCGTCTAACGGCCATACCGCTGCATGGCAAAACACTAACGCTGGTCGTGTGGCACGACCTGACCGAGCGAATGGAAGCGGAACAGGCCCTGCAGGGCGAGCGAGGCGCGCTTCCACGCGTTCATGGAAAATAGCCCGGCGCTCGCGTTCATCAAAGACGAGGAAGGGCGCATCGTTTACATGAACCAGTCCTGCGAAGCGGCGCTGGGCGGCGATCTTGCCGATTTGAAGGGCAAGTCCGATTTCGACTGTGGCCGCCGCAAGTAGCCGCGCAGATTCGCTCCTTCGATCTATCCGCCTTTCCGCCTGCCAGAACCGAACGCAGCATGAAGAGACATGACTCGTTGCCGCCCAGCACAAACAGATACTGACGTTCAAATTTCCGTTTCGCGACGGAAACGGCAAGACTCTGCTGGGCGGCATGGGGGTTGACATCACGGAACAAAAGCAAGTGGAAGCCAAACTGCGCGCAGGCGCTTAGCCGAGAAGGAGCTTCTCGTCAAGGAGGTTCATCATCGCGTCAAGAATAATCTGCAAGTGATCTCGCAGCCTGCTCAGCATGCAGAGCGATTTGTTGGAAGATGCGCAATCCATCCAAGCTCTCAAAGAGAGTCAGCATCGGATCTCGCTCAATGGCGCTGATTCACGAGCGTCTGTACAGCAACCGCGAATTGACGAGGTCGATTTCGCCGAATACACTGAAGCGCTGGTCGAAGAACTGTTCCACTCCTACGGCGATCAGTCTCGCGGATCTGCCGGCGGCTCGATCTCGCGCCGGTTCCCCTAGACATCGATAAGGCCATTCCTTGCGGTTTCATTTTGAATGAACTTGGTCACCAACGCGATGAAGCATGCGTTCCCCTCGGGCGAGGGAACACTGAGCGTCAGCTTGGCGGAAACAGTCGGCGGGCCGTCTCTCGCTCACGGTTGCCGACAACGGCAGGGGCTTCCCGACGGGGCTCGATTGGAAGCAGTCGAAATCACTTGGGCTTGCCCATCGTCGAAATCCTTGCGCGCCAACTGGGCGGCACTCTGACGGTCGGTTCCAAACCTGGCGCGACGTTTACGGTCGAGTTCCCCAGTATCGGAGCAGGTATGTCAGTCATATCTCGCGCAAAAATCTTGATCGTCGAAGACGAAGCGATCATCGCGCGCGACATCGAACGCCAGCTCCTCAAGGCAGGTTATGAAGTGGTGGGAACGGCGGATTCCGCCGCCGAAGCGCGTTTGAGCAGATTGCAGCAGGCTTCTCCCGATCTGGTGCTCATGGACATTCGCCTGAAAGGCCCAATGGATGGCATCGAGGCGGCTAGAAACAGTCGAGAGAGAGATACAAGCTTCCGGTGATTTATCTCACTGCGCACGCCGACGAGGATACTCTGACGCGCGCGAAAGTGACGGAACCGTTCGGCTACATCGTGAAACCGATCGGCAACGGGAATCTCACCGGCAGCATCGAGATGGCTCTCTACAAGCACCGCATGGAGCGGCAACTCGAAGCAGCAGCGAGCGCTGCTGAACACGATTCTGCAGACCGTGCCGGAAGCCGTCATTGTCGCCGACTCCGCGGCAAAGTTCAGTTCATGAACAGCGCCGCCGAGCAGCTTACCGGTTGGACGCCGGCGGCTTTTACAGGCCAGCTTCTGACTCCGTCGTTGCCCTGCACAGATGCCGCGCGCGTCCGGCACAATACGAGCTGAACTGATTCGCGCGCTGCCGAGGAAAATAACCCGTCCGCTCCCTCGTCAGACTCGCTTTGAAGACCCGCGATGGAAAGCTGGTGGACGTAGATGGCCATGTCACTGATCAGCCGCGCCGCGGAGGGCCGGCCGGGGTTCTGCTGACGCTATACGATTCGACAGCCGTCCAAAGGAAGAGCAGCAGATTCGCCAGGAACAGACCAGGCCGGCCGTGGGCCAGCTTGGCGAGGGATGTCGCCAATGACTTCTACAGCCTCTTCGATCTGCTTTCCGATTGCGCCGCAGGAACTGAGAGATGGCGTGCAGCAAGAGAGTGAGCTGCGGGAGCCGGCCGAGATCATTCACCGCGCCGCCGGAAACGGCCACCATCATGACGCGGCAATTGATCGAGCTTGGCGGGCAGCAAAGCCGTGCGTCCGAGGCCGTCGACGTGAACGCGATGTTCGAAAAATCGCTTGCCTTTTTTCCAGCGCCTTTGCGGCCGTTCGATTCGTCTCGACATGTAAGCTTTCTCCAGAGCCCGTGACGGTATTCAGCTCATCCCAGCTCAGCTCGATCAATTGGCATTCAACCTGATTCTTTACGCCAAGGATCAATTACTCGGCAGCGGCAACATTCTGCTGACAACGGAAGTTCTGGCTCCGCAAAGCGCCGAGACAACAGCCGGGCGGACGAGTGCGTATCGCCTGAGAACGGAACAGACCGACTGGATCGTGCCACCGCCCGCCCACACGGCCATTCGCACTCGAAAGCCCCGCATTGAATCTCACCATCGTTAACGCATTGGTGACAGCGGCGGAAGGAACAGTTCGCAGTTCGGAGGAGGCAGGATGGCGTTTCTTCGACGGAGATTTGCTGCCGTTGTTCGAGAGCGTTGCCGCCACCGGCCTCGCTAGCCCGCTGCGAAATCGGCCCACTGTATTGACGGTGGGCCTCGATATGGAGTTGGCTCTGGTACTGCATTCCGCGTCTTGAAGAGAACGCGTTTTTCGTGCTCGAAGCGCCAGCTCCCAGGAAGCGTTACTTGTCTCGGATCTCTATCAGGGCGAGAATCGATCTGGTCATCGCCGATGACGCGAAGATCTCTCCTCGCGCTCAGCATCAGCTCTACGAAGTGATTTCCGGCCGCCGCCCGGATACGCGCTTTTTGTGCTTGTCTTCGCACGCGGTGCCGGGCCCGCCCATCAGTTCGACGTTTTGTGGAAGCCATTCCAGCCTGCCGAGCTCATCGAAAAGGCCTTCGCCTTGATGAGAGCAAGCGCGCCAGAAGTGCGGAGTGTCGGTGCCTGAGCGCCGCAGTTTTCCCGAACGCCGAGCGAATTCTGCAAGCCGGTCGCAACTATTTGAAGACACTTATTTGAAAATGATGGTGCTCTCGCCGCTGTACTTGTGATAATCGCGGAAATCGGTCGTGTTCTTGGTGCAGATGGTGCGACCGCGCTGGCAGGCGAGATTGTCGGCGTGCACGGGCAGCAGGAATTTTGACGGTCCCAAGCGAGACGCTGTCATAATCCACAGCCCACTCCATGGAATCGAGCGGGAAATCCTTCGGAATGTTATCGGCCTGCATCTCAATCCGCCGCACCTCCGCCGTCGCTTTGTCGATCCACACACTGCCGCTATAAGCCGGGCGCAGGGACTGGCCGCCAACATTAATGAACCAGTCCGAATTCCGCAACTGGACCTTGAAATCGTAAATGACCGCCGGCCCGCCGCAAGCTGGTCGATTGGTAGTGCTTGAACTCGGCGCGGCTGGCATCGGAAAACAGGCTATGAAGCGTGGAGGCGAATTCGCCCGTCGACGTGGAGCCGCCCAGATCCAGCATGCTTTTGTTCGTTCGCTTGCCGCCCACCGTAATCTCCTTGTAGTCTTCTTTCCCGTCTTCATAGACGACTTTCGCCGTCACCACATCGAGCGGCTTCCCACCCGGACGCCGCGATTGCTCCACATATCTCGTCGTCATCTGCTGGCAAACGTAATTCGGCAAGCCCTTCGTGAACGTCATTGCCCATTCCTTGGTCCGGTCCGATCAGCTCCGATGGACGCGTGATTTCACAATTTTCGGTTGATCCGAATCGGTGTCGATGGTGAAATCGATGACTCCTCGCCGGCTCTTTCGCCGCCGTCGTGCTCTTGCTCTTTGCGGAGGCTGGCCGCGAGCGGAGTATCATCTGCGGAATCGTCATCGGCAGTGGCGATCTTCTTCGGAATGCCGCGTCGCAGAATCGGCCGGTCCGGCGCGTTCGGTCGGATTTCTCATGATGTGCGGCCGCGTTCCCTCAGCTTCGTCGTATCTGCACGCATCCGTCGTGGCGCGCCCGCTCCGGCTGTTTCGGCCGGCGCGTCCTTCACCAGATCCACGCTGCATCGGCGGTGAGAAACGCTTCGTCGTCTTCGGCCGCTTCGATGTGAACCGTCGTCGCGGGAATGATCTTATTCGCCGGGATATCGCTGCCCGAATGCGTGAACTTCGTTCGCGGCGTCGAGCGTCATGGTGATGGTGCGGCCGTCCTGGGTCGCGATGACCAGCTTCTTGCCGTCGTTTGAGACGGTCTGCCCGTCGGCGAAAAGTCCGGCTGTTGAGCCTCCGCCTGTTTATCGTTCTTCTTTTTGCTTCGCGAAGGGATCGAAATTCCGCCGCCCGGATACTGACCGGGAGGATACTGGCCCGGCGGATACTGGCCGGGCGGATATTGCCCAGGCGGGATACTGTCCCGTGGATATTGGCCCGTACTCGCGGCGCCGCCAGCGCAAAACAGCGCGCCTAAGAGCACAGTTTCAACATCAACAGGTTAGATGCGCGCGCATCGCCTCCGGGTTTCGCGGCTTACCAGCGCAGCAGAACCAGCTCGGCAGCAGAATCCCGGCCCCATGGCCGCCAGAATTCCCCAGGTTCCCGGCTTCGGGGCGCTGATTCTTCATCACTTCTTCTAAAACAAACAAAACAGAGGCTGAAGAAAATTGCCGGTACGCCGCAGGCATTCCCAGGAAGGCGCCAATGCGCCTTCCGCAAGTCCAGTGCCGTCTCGGTCGCCTCCAGCACTTTCGGGCCGCCGGTGTGGATCACCCAACTCCCGATATCTTCCCGGGTCAGGCCGTTGTCGGACAGGAACGCGTCCACGTCCCGGCCCAGGTTCCGCAGCACCACTTCGGGAACGTCGCGGGAAAGCACAATCCGAAAGCCCTTCTCCGAGATGTCCCATCCCATCACGTACTCAGTCTCCGGATAAAAGGTCGACCGCGTCGCAATCGACCGTCGGCCCGCCGTTCCCGCCAAGCTCGGCGCCAGACAAGAATCACCGCCGCCGCGCCATCGCCAAACAGCCCCGTGCTGATCAGATTTGCCGCCGAAAGATCGTCCTGCTGAATCGTGAGCGAGCACAGCTCGACGGACAGCAGCAGCGCCGCTTCATTCGGAAATGCCTTCACATAATCGGCCGCGCGCGCGATTCCTGCCGCGCCCGCCACGCATCCCAACCCGAAAATCGGAATCCGCTTCATGCGCGGGCTCAGCTTCATGCCGATTGATGAACAGTGCGTCAACCGACGGGCTCGCCACGCCCGTAATCGAAACGAAGAAAAAGGCGCCGATATCTCTTCCGTCGCAACTCCGGCCTGCTGCATGGCCCGGCAGATGGCCTGTTCGCCCAGATCAACCGCCGCTTCGATCCAGCAGTTGTTCGCCTCGCCCCAACTCGCCAGCGGATATCGCTCCAGCGGAAGAGCCAGGTACCGGCCGTCCACCTGCGTCGCTGCGTGCAGGCGTTCCAAAACGTCGAATCGGTCCAGCCGGTTCCCCCAATGTTTGCGGAACGCGTGCGATCAAAGTATTTTGCGGATAATAGTGCTGCGGAAGAGCGCTCGCCGCGCTGCTGATTCTCATAACAGAGGACTGTCTTGACCAGTATGTATCTTTGATCGCCACGCACTCCGATTGATTCCTTTTTTGGGAGCTAAAGTGGTCATGTCAGGAGCATTTCAAGTTGAGCGGCAAACAATCGGCTCTGGGGACCGGGCTTACCATTTCAGAATTTCGCAGCCAACTCCAACACGGCACCACGCCGGAGCTGCGCAGACGCCGCGGCATCATCCAACTCTCGCTCGCCGGTATCGCCAGCATGGCCGCTGTCACTCTGCTCCAAACCGGAATCGTCCCGCACCTTCCCGATCCGCCACTCGCTAGCTTCGATTCGGATAAAGTCAATTCTTCGGATACCGCCTATGCACTCGGCACGCCGGACGGAACGTTAAGCTTGGCCGGGTTGGCCCTGAACATTCCCATCGCCGCATTTGGAGGCAGCGCTCGCTTTGAAAACCAGCCGCTCGTCCCTCTCGCTCGCTGCCGGCAAAGCGGCCATCGAAGCCGCCGCCGCTGGCTGGTACTTCTATCAAATGCCTGCCAAAGAGAAGAAATGGTGCGCCTATTGCATTGCGGGCGCAGCCGTGAACTTCGGCATTCTCGCCCTTGCTCTACCTGAGGCAATCAAAGCCTTTCGAACCTGGAAGCGAGGCTAAGCTTGCAGCTCGTCGAACTGCGCACCCCTCCCCAGCCGACTTCCGCCACGTGCTGCGCACGCACGGCTACAACTCCTTCGAGCGTGGCCGCGCAACAACCCTCCAGGTCAACGTCGGCAAAATTTGCAATCAGGCCTGTCTGCATTGCCACGTAGAAGCCGGTCCCAAGCGGACCGAAAGCATGTCGGAATCGACTGCCGCGCGCATCATCTCGCTGCTCCGTCATTCGCCAGATATTCAAATCGTCGACATCACCGGCGGCGCACCCGAAATCAATCCGAATTTCCGCGCTCTGGTCAAGGCCGGCCGCGAATCCGGCAGACAGGTGATCGATCGCTGTAATCTCACCATTCTGCTCGAGCCGGGCTTCGAGGCACTTCCGGAATTTCTCGCCGAAAACCACGTAGCCATTACCGCCAGCTTGCCCTGCTACACCGCCGCCAACGTCGACAAGCAGCGAGGCCGTGGAGTCTTCGAGAAAAGTATCCTCGCCTTGCAGCGCCTGAACAGCTCTCGGCTACGGCCGCCCCGGCTCTCCCCTGCCGCTCGATTTGGTTTACAATCCCCTCGGACCCACGCTTCCCCCTCCGCAAGCTGCGCTCGAGCAAGATTACAAGCGCCAGCTTCGCGATGGCTTCGGCATCGAATTCAACCGACTTCTCACCATCGCCAACATGCCCATCAGCCGTTTCGCCGAGGCGCTCGCCCACAATGGCGATACGGTCCGCTATTCCCAGTTACTCCTCGATCGCTTCAATCCCGAAACGGTCTCGCAAGTCATGTGCCGCTCGCTCATCAGCATCGGTTGGGACGGCAGCTTATACGATTGCGATTTCAATCAAATGCTCGAAATGTCCGCACCCACGCGCCGAACCGTCTGGGACATCGCTTCGTTCGAAGAACTGTCGCATCAGCCCATCGCGACCGGCTCCCACTGCTTCGGATGCACGGCCGGGGCGGGATCAAGCTGCGGCGGACAGCTCGATCACGCCCGCATCTAGCAACTGCATCGTGGACATCCCTGCTTGCATCTTCGCCAAACCTCCCGTTGCTGGTCGCGTGAAGACCCGCTTGGCTGCTTCCATCGGTGACGAACCGGCGGCAGACTTGGCTCGCGCCATGCTCTGTGATGTCTGGGAAATTGCTTGCTCCGTGCCCGGCCTAGAGCCGATCCTGGCAGCCACCGGCGACGGTACTTTTCCTGCGTGCGTCGCATCCGCACAGATCTGGCTTCAGGGCGATGGTGATCTCGGAGCCCGCATGGAGCAAATTGCGCAGCGTGCGATCGCCACAGCCGGTGCCGCTATTCTGTTGGGCGCCGACACGCCACTCCTCACCCCGCAACATCTCCAGCGGGCCGTTGCAGCTCTGTCCGCGCACGAAGCTGTCATCGGCCCTTCGTCCGACGGTGGCTATTACTTGTTGGGCTTGCAGCACTGTCCAACGGGATTGCTCGCCGGTTTGCCCTGGAGCACCGACGAAACTCGGTGCAAGACCGAAGAACGCCTCCACGCCCATGGCTACTCGGTGGCTACTCTCGAAACTCTGCCGGACGTAGACGTTCTCGAAGACCTTCTCAGCCTCGTGCTGCAACTCGAGTCTGCGGGCGAACGTGCCCCGCACACCCAGGAATGGATCGCCCGCAATCGCGACGCACTCAGGAGCCTGCTCGTTGGTTAGCATCGTCGTTCCCACCCTCAACGAAGAAGCGGAAATCGCCCGAACCTTGCAATCCCTATTCGCTCTCGAAGGCGAAAAAGAGATCCTCGTCGCCGACGGCGGCAGCACGGACCGCACTGTTTCGATCGCCATCGATGCGGTGCGCAGGTTGTGCACGCTGCTCGCGGACGCGGCACTCAGATGCATGCCGGCGCCCTCGCCGCCCATGGCGGCATCTTGTGGTTCGTCCACGCCGACACCCTTCCGCCGCCGCACGCTCTCAAAGATCTGGAGGACGCACTCAGCCAACCGAAAGTGGCCGGCGGCAATTTTGGACTCCTCTTTGACGGCGCCTCCCGCTCCGCTCGCCAACTCACCGCCATCTATCCCGTCCTACGTCGGCTCAATCTCTGCTACGGAGACTCCGGAATTTTTCTCCGCCGCGACACGTATCACGCGATCGGCGGCTTTCGCCCGCTCGTGCTCTTCGAAGATCTCGATCTTCTTCGCCGTCTCCGCCGCCAGGGCAAATTCATTCATCTCCCCTGCCGCATCACCACCTCTTCACGGCGATTCGAAAACCGCAACTTCTTCCTAATTTGGTTGCACTGGACCGCCATGCAGATCCTATACTGGTGCGGTGCCAATCCCAATTGGCTCGCTCGCTCCTATCGTCATGTTCGCGCGCAATAGCTCGTAGCTTTAACTCAGCTGATCGAGCGATTGCCGAATCCGGCCGTGCTCGTACGCCGGCACATGTCCGCTTTCCTCAAAGGGCAACGCAAGAATCCGGCCGAGATGCGAATCCCGATCGCTCAGGAATCCTGCCACACCCAGCCTCAGCTCGTCTTGCGGAACATCGGTACGCAAGGTGGCGTGCAGCCAATCCCAAATCGTAAGCCCGCTCGACCAGTTTGAATTGACCTCATCCGCAACCACCGAGTGGTGAATGCCATGCAACCGCGGCGTTACTACGATTCGCGCCAGCCTCCGTTCCCACTCGACCGGCATCCGCACGTTCGAATGATGAAAAACGATGCACGTGAACAGAAACATCTGCCATGCCGCGACTGCCGCGGGCGTGGGTCCAATCACCAGCATCTGAGCCGCGCGGAACACAATCGAGATCGCGATCTCACCGAAGTGAAAGCGCAGCGCGGTCGAAGCGTCCATGTCCCGGTCAATATGGTGTACCTGGTGAAACCGCCAAAGCACCGGTACCCGATGCGTCAAAAAGTGCCACCAGTACAGCGTATAATCGAGCGCCGCAATCGCCAGCACCACCCGCACAGCCGGATGCACCGGAAGCCATGGCAAGATGCCCCAATGCTTCGTTTGCGCCAACTCCGCCAGCTTGAACGCCACCGGTACTTCGGCGAATTGCATCACCACTCCGGCTGCCGCCGCAACGCTAAAATTCCGCACATCGCGGACCAGCTTGTTTTCATGTGGCGTGCGCAGTGCCCGCTTCGTCTCGAGCCAGATCAACACCGCAACCCAGCCGCCAATAATCACCCCACGGATCGAGTTAGACATCGAGCTTTTACGTCGAAGGGCCGTTTCAGAACCGCGGCCGTAAGCGAGCGCTCGACTTGAGTGCGCAATCGGCCGGCGGCTAGGACCGCTTCCCGGAAATCCTCCTTCGTTTTGCGAAAACGAACACCCACGCCGTAGGTCTCCGCGCGGCAGCCAATGGAATCAAGAATTATCAAGATAGCTCGAATGGAAGCTCAGGTGCAAAATCGAAGAGAGTACATGCCGACTTTGTTGAATGACCTGTGTCATTCCTTCCGCACCCTTCGCAAAGCACCCGGTTTCAGCATGATCGCTTTGCTTGTGCTCGCACTGGGTATCGGAGCGAACACCGCAATTTTTAGCGTTGTGAACTCGGTGGTGTTAAACCCACTGCCTTACCCCGGCGCGAACCGTCTCGTTCTGATCTGGGAAACCGACCTCAAAGATGGCATCAAACGCGAGGGGCCGTCCGGACCGAATTTCCTGGACTGGAGAGAACAAACTCGATCCTTCAGTGACATGGCGCTGCTCGAGGTCGGCACTGGCACTCTAACCGGTAGCGGTGAACCGGAGCAGGTCCGCGGCTTGCGCGTCACCACGAATTTCCTCTCGCTGTTTGGAGCTCGAACGGTCATTGGGAGAGATTTTAGGAACGCGGATGGCGCCGGGAAAGCGCGGGTTCCGGTTGCTGTTTTAACGAATGGGTTTTGGAAGAGTCGCTTCGGGTCGGACCCGCATGTCTTAGGAACAACGTTGGACTTGAATAGCGAACCCTACACCGTCATTGGTGTGCTCGGCCCCGATTTCCGGCAGCCTTTCCCGGCGGACATATATGTACCCTGGCCAGTTGCGGAACTCAGGTCCAAGCCGCGGGTTGCGCACGATTTTGGGGTCGTCGCCAAGCTGAAGCCGGGCGTCTCTCTTGCTCAAGCCCAGCATGAATTAAGCGCTATTGCAAGGCGTATTGATGCACAGACTCCCACTCTGGCCGGATGGGACGTGAGCGTTATTGGAATGAAACAGGCATTGTTCGCGTACATCCGGCCAGCCTTTCTGTTACTGCTCGGTGCCGTCGCGCTATTGCTCCTACTGGCGTGCGTGAACATTGCGAGTCTGATGCTGGAGCGTACAACCAGCCGGCGCAAGGAGATGGCCATCCGGGCCGCTCTCGGTGCTGGTCGGCACCGTCTCATGCTGCAGGTTTTTAGCGAAAGCATATTGCTGAGCCTTATTGGCGGCGCACTAGGCGTATTCTTTGCGATCTGGGGTGTTGATCTCCTCGCCGCGATCCTGCCGCCAACTCTGCCGTTGCCCGACGCAGGCGCAGTGGTCAATCGACCCGCAATTACGGTCGATATGCGCGTGCTTGGGTTCGCGGTACTCGCTTCAATAGCCGCGGCACTCATTTTCGGAGTCATTCCGGCTTTGTATGCCGCGGCTGTCGACGTGAACGAAGCAGTAAAGGCAGGGGGCCGCACGTCTGCTGACTCAATGGGGCGTGCGTCGATCTGGAATTGGCTCGTCGGAGCCGAGATAGCACTGGCCAGCATGCTCCTTATCGGCGCGGCACTCTCAATGAAGAGCTTCGTCAACATTCAACATGTCGATTCAGGTATACGCGCGGACCATGTACTGACGTTCCACCTGCGTCTCCCTACCGACAATCTCTACAAAAGCGGCCGCGAACAAGCTAGCTTTTACCGTCATGTGCTTAATAAGGTGCAACAGATACCCGGCATCGCATCTGCCGGTCTGACAAATGTGCTACCGCTGGCTCAGCAAAACGACCGGGAGTACTTTACGATTGAGAACCATCCCCTTCCGTCGGGCCAAGCGCTCGTCGCGGATTTTCGCCAAATTAGCGCGGGGTACTTCAAAACCCTAGGAGTCACGCTCTTACGCGGGCGGGCGATCTCCGATCGCGACCTTCGTGACGCGCCTCCGGTCGTCCTGATCGATGAACCCCTCGCGCGTCAGTACTGGCCCCACGAGGACCCGCTCGGGCGACGCATACGGTTGTGGGGTGAATTCCGGCAGGTGGTGGGCGTCATCAACCAAGTGCACCACTACAGCTTAGAGAGAGCGCCTGAGCCTACTATCTACGCTCCCTTTGAGCAGATGCCGAATAAGGAGATGACACTCGTAGTCCGCACAGGCATGGATAAACAGGCGGCGGTGAGAACGGTCAAACAGGCCGTGTTCTCGGTCGACCCGGGCCAGCCCGTCTTTCAGATTCGGACCATGGATGATTACATCTCTATAGCCGAAAGCGCGCCTCGCATCTCGACGGTTCTGCTGGTTATCTTTGGCGCCGCTTCCATGCTGCTGGCCGCCATAGGCGTCTATGGCGTTGTTTCCTACGGGGTCGTCCAGCGCACGCGCGAGTTCGGACTTCGGATGGCACTTGGCTCCTCGCCCGCGCAAATCAAATCGCTCGTTATTCGGAAGGGCGTCACCATTGCAGTTGTTGGGTTGCTCGCGGGAATGCTTGCTGGTGCATTGCTGTCTTCCGCATTGAGGACATTTCTTTTTGGCGTAGCTCCAGTAGATCCCGCTGTGATGACAGCGGTTGCCGCCTTGCTGCTAACTGTCGTATTGATCGCAAATTATTTACCGGCGCGACGCGCGACCCGGAGTGATCCCATGCAGGCTTTGCGCTACGATTGAACCGGAATCGGTTCGGCAGGACTCGCGCTGCGAATGGCTCTGCGCCACCCTGCCAGGCTTGCCGCCAACGCCAAACCAAGTCCCGCGAAACCGGCGCTGGCCGGTTCGGGGACGGTAGGCGCATTCGCGACTACCGATATGTCGTCGATAAAAAAACTGCCTCCAGTATCGTAAAAACCGAAAACAAGGCTGCTTTTGTTGGTGCTGGCCGTAGCTTGGACGGTGTACGGAAGTAAAGAGGTCTGCGCTACATTTTGGTTGCTCAGTAGCGTTTGACCTCCAAAGGAAAGACTGAAAGAATTGGTGCCGGGTGCATCCTGCCCCAGCCAAAAAGAGATCGAGTAGCTTGTGCCCCGGGTCGTAGTAATCGCTTGGGTCATGTCCAGGACGCTGCTGAACCCTCCAAGCGAAGCATCGTAGCTGCCGCTATGTACCTCGAAATTGTCGATTTCATAGGAAAAGCCGCTATACAGTGGGCCCGACTCTGGTCCGGTGAGAGTCCAATTTCCAAAAGTGCCTGTTTCGAATCCACAGTTCTTGACCAAGTTGCCTTTGGTGGAACCGCAAACATCGGCATGCAACGGCAACGCAGCGAATAGAACAGTGACAAATAACAGGGTGAATGAATTGAGCCGCAACGATCCTCCGAGCCGCAGTAAGGCACAAAAGTATCTCTGCACCCAGAATGTTTTGTAACTGACTGAAATACCGAGGTTAGTACTCCGCGTGTTGGTTCGTCAAGGAGTTTTGGGCTATACAGTACGCTTTCGCGCTCTACCGCACAGTCACCGACTTACCCAAAAACGCTTGGAACGGTGTGCTACACTCGACGTTTAGGAAGCAGTCTTGCTTCCTGAACAAACGCCCGGCCTGATTGGTCGGGCTTTTCTATTTCTGGAGTACTTTAAATGTCCACCGCAGCGCAAATCGCCGCCAATCAGGCGAACGCTCAAAAATCCTCGGGTCCTAAAACGGACGAAGGGAAAGCCGCGTCCTCGCAAAACAATCTCCGCTTCGGCCTCGCCGGAAGCTTCCATCTGCTCGATTATGAAAAGGAAGAAGAATACGACACGTTGAAAGCTTCGCTCTGTTTCGAGCACCAGCCGCAAACCCAATTCGAAATCATCCTGATTGAAAAAATGACGCAGCACTTCTGGGTCGCCCAGCGCGCCATGAAACTGCAAGATCTGAACCTCGCGGTCGACCAGGGAATTCCCGGAGAAATCGCGCAAAAACAGATCGCGCTCATGATCCGCTACCAAACCACCCACGAGCGCGCCTTTCACAAATGCGCCGACGAGCTGCGAAAGCTAAGAAACGACAGGATGAAACAGCAAATTGGGTTCGAATCGCACGAACTCAAGAAAGCCGCTGAAGAGCGTAAGCAGGAGCGGCACAAAATCGACCTTTCACGCGCGGAAGCGAAGCTCGATCACCAGATTCTGCTCAACATGAACGTCCAGTCCGTCGAAAACCCGGCTCCGTTCGACATTCACCGGCACGTTATGGCGCAAAAAGCCGCCTAAACGGCCTCAAAATCCAAACGCTCGACATGCTTACCACTCCAAGTGTGCCCACCATCGAATCCGAGCAGGGAGCGTCAGCGACCCGCGTTCCACAACCCACGCCTCTTGCACCGCTATGCTCCTGGCCCCAAAGCAATAAAGGGTACGGCAAACGAGCCGGGGTTGCCGATAAGCAATTCGCATGCGTGTGCGGCGAGGCTGGGCTGTCGTCAGCCTACTCCCTTTGTGTCTCCCCGCTCTTAGTGTCGCCCAACATTACACATTCAAAACATACGTGGAGGGTCTCGGAAACCTCTCCGCGAACTGTATGATTCAGGACCGCTCCGGCTTTCTCTGGGTCGGAACGGAGAGCGGTCTTTATCCGTTATGATGGCTCGAGATTTCTGCTTTCGGCCGCCCGAAGGCCTGCCTGGAACGTTCGTCCGTGCACTGCATGAGGACAGCGCGGGCCGGCTGTGGGTCGGGACCAGCGACGGGCTGGCGTACAGCGTCGCTAACGGTCGTTTCGCTCCCGTTCAATACCAGGGCCACGATCTCGAAATCGGTTACGAATCCACCTTATCCTCTAGCCCGGATGGTCATGTATTTGCCGTCACGCAGTTCGGACTACTGGTCGTCGCATCGCCCGACGGCGGACGCTCCTGGCGTGCCACACACCTCGATATTCCGCAAACCGCGCTCAATACACCGGTGGTAAGCGTTCTGGCGGGAATGATCAATCGCTGGTGTTCGGCTGCGGCGCAGGATTGTGTCAGCTTAATGCCGGAAGGCTTACTACCTGGGGACCCGCCGAAGGCCTGCCCAGCGACTCCTGGAAGTGTCTATTGCGTAAGCGCAACGGCGAACTCTGGGCTCGCGGCCCCAATCACGTAGCCGTCTTGCAGCCCGGGCGAAGCATCGTTTCGAAGTGCATGACCTGCCCTCCCAGCCGAGCAGCCAGATGTACCTGACTCTGGCGGAGGATCCGGCTGGCCACATGCTTGCCGGTCTCGATTCAGCGGTTGCCAAGTATATCGACGGGCGTTGGCTCATCGTCTCCGAAAAGAACGGCTTCAGCGAAGGGACCGTTGGCTCCATTCTCGTCGACCGCGAAGGCCTCGTCTGGTTCGGGTTCTTGGGCCACGGTTTGCGTAAATGGCTCGGCTATGACCAATGGGAGCACTGGACCAAAGCCGAAGGTCTGCGCAGTAACGAAATCTGGGCCATGTTGCGCGATTCTTCCGGCCGCATGTGGGTTGGCGACGAACAGGGAATCGACATTCTCGAACCGGGCGCGGACCGCTTTCACCCTTGGAATTCTCCCGGTATTGATTAACCAGCTGCCGCGCCATTGCGGAATCGAAAGACGGCACCATCTGGATCGGAACCGCCAACGGAAATCTGATCCAGGTAGATCGCACCACCCTTCAAGCCACCCAGCAATTGTTCAGCCATATCTTTCGGATCCTTGTCGATTCCCGCGGCTGGATTTGGGTTGCCACTTCCAATGGCTTGCTGCTGAGCGATGCGAGCGGCGCCCCGCGCGTGTTTCGAGCCGTTCAAAACGACGTCGTGCCGGCCGCCGCGCAAGTTCCTCGATATCGCGGAAGCCCCCGACGGCCGCATCTGGACTGTCTCGGATCACAACCTCTTCAGCTTTGACGGATCGAGTTGGCGCCGGCTCGATTTGAGCGGGGAACGGCTGGGCAAGCACCTGTCCGATATCACGGTCCAACAGGTCGGGAACCATCTGGGTCGATGGAATGGATGCAGGTGCCGTGCGCCTGCAACTCGCCGGCAACCGCGTCGGCCAATTCAGATCGCCCCACCCTCGCTTCGAATCAGATTCTCTTCCTCCGCACCGACAGGCACGATTGGACCTGGATAGGCGAAGACCAGGGCGTCGAGGTCTTCGATGGCGACGTGTGGCGCCGCTTCACCGAAGACGATGGCTTGATATGGAACGATTGCGACAGCAAGGCTTTCTACGAGGATCGCGACGGCACCATCTGGATCGGAACCAGCGGCGGCTTGTCGCATCTGCTCACGCATGCTGTTCCGGCCAGTCCCCCGCCCGCGCCTATCTTTGTGCAGAGCTCGCTTTGGCCCGCGCGACGTTCTCAAAGGCACGAGGGACGTGCCGTGGAGCGGCAACCCGCTCGTGATCGACCTCGCTTGCTTGAGCTTCCGCAATGAAGCGGCACTCCGATTCCGTTATCGTCTGAGCGGACTCGAATCGGAATGGGTCGAAACATCGGATCGGGAGATCCGTTATCCGCGGCTCGATCCGCGTTCCTACGAATTCGAAGCCATGGCCGTCGATACCTCCACCGGCCACTCATCATCCATAACTCACTTGTCGTTCCATATCGCGCCGCCTTGGTGGCGAACAAAGCTGTTTTTTCGGTGCAGCGTTCGCGGCTGGCATGCTGCTGTGTGTATTGCTGTGGGAATGGCGCGTCGCCTTGCTCGTGAATCGCCAGCGTGAACTGGAGCGTCTGGTCGCCGAACGCACCGAAGAGCTGGATCTGAGACTCGCCGAGGAAGAGTTGCTCAAAGCCGAAGCCGAACACGCCAACCGCGCGAAAAGCGAGTTCCTGGCCATCATGAGCCATGAGATTCGGACGCCCATGAACGGCGTCCTCGGCATGACCACGCTCTTCTGCTGGATACGCCGCCTCTGACGGCGGAACAGCGCGATTACCTCAAAACCATACAGGAATCCGGAGATTGCCTCGCCCGCATCATCGACGATATTCTCGACTTCTCCAAGATCGAAGCGGGAAAAATCGACCTGGAAGCAACCGAGTTCGATCCCAAAGCTCTTGTCAGGGAAACGGTAAATGCCATTACCGGAACAGCCCGGCAGAAAAATCTGCGCGTGTCCGTCAGCTTCGAATCGGGCTTGCCCATCGCACGTCACGGGCGACCCCGTGCGGCTGCGGCAGATTTTTCCAATCTTCTTTCAAACGCAGTGAAGTTTACCCAGGAAGGCGGTATTTCCGTCCATGTCTCCCAACAGAATTCCCAGCACCCGGCATCGCGCGATGTTGCACTTCAGCGTCAGCGACACAGGCATCGGCATTCCTCTCGATACCCAGCACCGGCTCTTTCAAAGCTTCACTCAAGCGGACAGCTCCACTACCCGGAAATTTGGCGGCACTGGCCTCGGCCTCGCCATTTCCAAACGGCTGGCCGAACTTATGGGTGGAAGCATCGGTGTCCAGAGTGAACCGGGCCAGGGGCAGCACTTTTTCATTTACGGTGGATTTCGAAGTGAGTCACACAACCGCACTCTTCAACAACAGCCCCGAACAGGGTTCGGGAACACGGCCGGAGAGCCGGAAACCAAAGGACGAGTTCTCATCGTCGAAGACAACGCCATCAACCAGCGGGTCGCCGCCATTCTTGTAGTCCAAGCTCGGCTTTCAGGCGGATGTCGCCGGCGACGGTGCCGAAGGACTCGACATGGTGCAGAAAAAGGAATATGACCTGATACTGATGGACTGCCAAATGCCCGTGATGGATGGGTTCGAGGCGACCAAGGCAATTCGCACGCTCGAACACGCCGGTATCGCGGGTACCCATTATTGCGGTTACCGCCAACGTGTCCAGCGGTCAGAGGGAAAAATGCCTGGCTGCCGGCATGAACGATTATCTTGCGAAGCCGATCAACCGCGAAGTGCTCGAAAGCGATCATCGACAAGTGGTGGCCGCCCCGGCAGAAGCACCCGTGCCGGAAAGGCAGCCGGTCCATTCACTGGTAACCTGATCGGAAAAATACGGGCGCGGCTGTTTGTCCGCGTCCTTATTGAGCCGGCGCGTAGTAGCCCGACCGCCAGCGCGCCTTCAGTGAGGAAAGCCCTTGCGGCTCTTTCAACTTCACTTCCACCTTGCGGTATTTCCCGTCTCGTTCCTGGTCCGATGGCGTGTACGCGAGCACGTATTGATTGCGCAATTCGATGCCGATCTTTCGGGCAATCGCCGGCAACACGTTGTCATTCGGCGCGGCAAACGCTCGCCCGCCGGTTTGCTGCGAAATTTGGGACAGCAGATGCGGACCCGACAATTCCGCCGTGCTTCGCGTCAGGTAAGCAAGCGGTTCGAACACGCCCATCGAATAGATCTGCACGTCGGCTTGGCGGACCAAATCCTGAATCTCCTTGGTAGTGTAGCGGCTGTTGTTATCGCCGCCATCGGAAATGATCGATAAGCGCCTTGCGCGGGTTCTTCGCCTTTTTCATTTCATCTAGGCCCAGGTAAATGGCATCGAGCATGGCCGTGAGTCCTTGCGATTCAAGCGAAGTCATCTTGTCCTCAATCTCGTCCACACGATTGGTAAAGCCTACGGTTAACTGCGCGCGGTCGCTGAACTCGACCACGAAGGCCTCGTCTTGCTCGATTCATGGTCTTCATGAATTGCGCTACCGCTTGACGCGAAATGCCGAGTTTGGCGCCCATGCTGCCGCTGGTGTCCACCAGCAAGCCTAACGGAAAGCGGCGCGTCCTCGCCCGACAGATTCGTGATTTTCTGCTGGACGCCGTTCTCGAGCACGCGGAAATTGTCCTTGTCCAGACCGAGGACAAAACGGTTCATCGCGTCGCGTGACGGTTACTGGTATCAGGACCAGCGTCGTATCGACATGCAGATTGAGTTGGGGGCAAGTTCAGGACTTTCCGGGATGTCTGAGCACCGAAAAAGGCTAGCGGGAGGAACAGAAAAACGAAACTACGCGCGAGTGCCAACGCTGCCGATCGACGACGATGTTAACACAAGATCGCGACTTCAAAATCTGCTTCCGCTGTTCAGGCGGCAAGTGCTCAATCGCGTAGCGCAAAGCGGTGCGAGGAATGGAATCGTAATGCTCACGAATGAACTCGAGCAGCGCCGGGCGGGAGACTTTTCCCGTCTCGCGCAACGCCCATCCCACCGCCTTATGAATCAGATCGTGTTTGTCGGAAAGCAACTTTCGGGAACACGAAACGTGTCCTCGATCTCAAGGTGCTTAATCAACCCGAGCGTGGACACAATCGCAATCCGCCGCTCCCACAAGTTAGAGGAAACGGCAAGCCGGTCCAGGATACCGCGCGGGACGCGAGCGCAAAAAGTCACCCAGAATATACGGAGCCGATGCGTCCACCAGGTCCCAGTTGTTGACGCGGCGAGAGTTCTCCAGATAGAACTCGACAATTTCGCGCGCGCTCGTCGTCGGAGCCGCGTTCGTACTGGTTGACCAGAATTTCGAGCGCGGCCAGACGATGCTCGTGCACAACGCGAGGTCAAGCAGACGCGCTAAATCTTTCAAGGGAGAGCGCGATAGCGTAGAGCGGTTTTTCGCAGCAGCGGGACTGGAATGCCGAGGAAACGATCGCCTTCGCCGTATTGACCTTTTCCGGTTTTAAAGAACCAGGCTGAATTCTCCGCCCGCTCCGCATTCGCGAGCGCTGCCAGATCGGATACCAAGCCCCATCTTTTGCGATAGGATGCGTTGGTATGACGAGCGTGAAGCATATCCCAGACGGTTATCACACCATAACTCCGTACTTGCTGGTCGCAATGGGGCGGATTACATCGACTTTCTCAAACGGGCGTTCAACGCCAAGGAGGACCATCGTTCCACCACGCCCGAGGGAAGGGTCGCGCATGCCACTCTGAAGATCGGCGATTCCATGCTGATGATGGGCGAGCCTATGGGGAGTGGAAACCGACTCTTCGATGATTTACATGTATGTCGAGGATGTCGACGAGTGGTACCGGCGGGCGGTCGAAGCGGGCGGCGATGTCGATACACAACCCTGCCGATCAGTTTTACGGAGATCGAACTGCCGCTGTCAAAGATCCGGCAGGAAACCAGTGGTGGATCGCGACCCACATTGAAGACGTTCACAATGAGGAGACTGAATCGCCGCGTCGCCGCCGCCGCCGCGCAAGCGAGGAGGACGCTAGGATGAGCAAGGATGGGAATAGCCTCGAGCCTTGAGTGCAGCCGCTGCAGCAAAACCTATGAATGCGAATCAACTGAGAAATCTGTGTGAATGCGGTGGTCCGCTGCTGGTCCACTACGATCTTGCCGGGATTCGCGCCGCTGGCAGAAGAGCGATTTACGGCGTGCGGTCGGCACCATGTGGCGTTATGCGCCGGTGTTGCCGGCCGATCTTGAAGAGGCGGTGACTCTTCAGTGAAGGGTGGACACCGTTGCTGCTCGCCCGCTCGCTTGGTCGCGAAATCGGCGCCGGAAATCTCTGGATCAAAGACGAAGGCCGCAATCCGACCGATTCGTTCAAAGCGCGTGGCCTGTCCTGCGCCGTCACGATGGCGAAGAAACTGGGCGCGGGGAAGTTGGCCATTCCGTCGGCGGGCAATGCGGCTGGCGCTCTCGCTGCTTACGCGGCGGCAGCCGGACTCGAAGCGCATATCTTCATGCCGCGGGATGTTCCGCAAGCGAACTTCATCGAGTGCAAAGCCTACGGCGCGAACGTAACGCTGGTGGACGGCCTGATCAGCGATTGCGGGCGCATCGTCGCGGAGCGGAAAGAACGGAGGGCTGGTTCGAAGTCAGCACTCTCAAGGAGCCGTATCGAGTCGAAGGCAAGAAGACGATGGGCTACGAGGTCGCCGAGCAATTCGAATGGCAACTGCCCGACGCGCATTCTCTATCCCTGCGGCGGCGGCGTGGGGCTCATCGGGATGTGGAAAGCTTTCGAGGAGATGGAGGAGCTGGGCTGGATCGGAAGCAAGCGGCCCGAAGATGATTTCAGTCCAGGCGGAAGGGTGCCAGCCCATCACGCGGGCTTTTGAGCAGAACGCGGAAGAGAGTCGAATTCTGGAAAGACGCGCATACGGTAGCGAGCGGGTTGCGCGTGCCGAAGGCACTGGGTGACTTTCTGGTGTTGAAAGCGATCCGCGAGAGTGGCGGCACGGCTGTTTCGGTTTCCGATGAAGAGATGATGGATGCCGCGCTTCTGCTTGCCCGGCACGAAGGTATTTTCGCCGCGCCCGAAGGCGGCGCATGCGTCGCGGCCGTGCAGGCAAACTGCTTACGGAGCGGGTTTCTTGAAACCCGAAGAACAGATCGTGATTTACAACACCGGATCGGGACTTGAAGTACCTGGAGGCCTATTCCACGCGTTTTCCCCGGCAGACCGCAACGGAACAGGATAAGCTCGGCGGATTGATCACGCCTCGCTGAATACAGCATTTCCCGTATAACTTCGAGTGGTCCGGGTTAGGCTTCTAGCAGTCTTGTGGGACCATAGTACTTGTGGGACCATTAGGAGTCGGTTTTCCGCTTGGAAGAGCCCTTCGTTACCGCTGCGTTCCGAACAACGAGTTAGGAGACAGATAGTGACAAAGCTCTTCGTGGGGAACCTGCCCTACAAGGCCACCGAAGCCGATTTACAGGCCTTCTTTGAGCAAGCCGGCGTTCATGTGGACAGCGTGAATATCCTGCGTGACCGGATTAGCAATGAAGCGAGAGGGTTCGGCTTCGTGGAGATTAACGACGACTCGGCCGCCCAACAGGCCGTCCAAGCGTGCAATGGGCGCGCACTGATGGGACGCGCTTTGGTGGTGAACGAAGCCCGGCCGCCAGAGAGACGCGAGCGCTCCGCTGGAGCGGAGGTGGTGGCGGCGGCGGTGGGCGTCAACGCGATTTCGGCGGCAGCAAGAACCGCTGGTAGCATTTCGGCGCGTTCAGCGCGTACGCACGTCCTGAACGCGTCCTTTCCATTCGCCCCCACGGCCACGCCAATACCTGAGTGCCGAATCCACGGTTGCGCCAAGATAAAAGAGCGCAACCAGCGGAAGAGAGACGCTCCAGCCAGGAGACTGCCTGTAGAAACGGACCATGGGGAAGTAGCTGCCAGCTCATCAGCAACCATGCGGTCGCGCCGAGAATCATGGGAGTCGGCTTGCCGGTTACAAGTAGAAGCGGCGGCAACAAGTACGTGAAAAACAGCCCAGCCACTGACCCGAGAAGCAGCAGCGCCGAGTGATGGAGCTGGTTGAAGGCTGTGCGCGAGATCATGCGCCGGATTTCGCCGAAGCTTCCGTACGACCGAATGCTCGATGCTTTCGTCCGTGAGTCCCAGCCAAACACGGCCGCCGGTTCGTTTGACGGCGCGGGCCAGGGCGCAATCGTCGATCACTTCGCTTGCGATAGCCTGTATGCCGCCGATTCTGCGTAGCGCTTCTGCGCGGAGGAGAATGCACCCGCCCGCCGCACCGGCGGTTTTGTTCTTTTGCGACCGCGATCCACGCCGGTGGATAGAGCTTAAAGAAGAAGAAAACGAAGGCGGGGATGAGCGCCTTTTCGGCTGGCGTCTGGCACGCCAGCTTTACCATGTACGAGGCGAGATCGTAGTTCCCCCGCTCAGCGATAGCGAGCAGCCGGGCGATGCTGCGGCTGCCGTGCCGGATGTCCGCATCCGTGAAGAGCAAGTAATCAGGTTCGAGCGTTTCGGCGACTGCAACGCCTTGCGCCAGAGCCCAGAGTTTGCCTGTCCAGCCCGGTTTCAGCGGCTCTCCCTGCAACGACGGTGAATTGCGCGGCTTTGCCGGTCTGTTCCGCGGCCGCGCGCGCGATTTGGGCAGTGCCATCCGTACTGTTGTCGTCGACAACAACCACGTGTAGCGGGGTAGGGAAGTCCTGCTGGAGCAGCGACGAAACGGCCTCAGCGATTACCGCGGCTTCGTTGCGCGCGGGAATGACAGCGATGACGCGCACGTTCGCACTCGCCGAACCGAGATCAGGCGCAAGCTGTTTGGAGACCCGCCAGAAGCCGCCGCGCCCGAACAAGAGTAGGTATACCCAGATGAGAACCGGGATGACCGCGACGATGTTTAGGCAGGCAGGCGGTTGCTGCTGGGTCATGCAATGCAGAGTGCCGAGACCGAGTACAAGATCGGTCGAGGCGATGCCAATCACCCGCCGGTCTGGAAAGAGTTCAGCGAGTTTGTTCAGCGCTACGCGATCGTTCGCATCATTGAACGTGGGCACAAGCACGATACCATTCGCGACGTAGAAGTTCGCATAGCTTGCGGGCAGACGCTGCCCATCGAAGTAAACGGGTTCGGGCATGGGCAGTGTTTCGATGCGGAAAGGCCCGCCGTTCTGGTCGCGCATTTCGCGAAGCAGTGCCAGGTTTTCTTGCAGCGGTTCGTAATTGATTTCCGATCGGATCGTCTTCGGAAGCGATAACAACCGTGTTTGGATCCGTGAAGCGGGCCAGATCGTCCACGTGGCCGTGCGTGTCGTCGCCGGCAATTCCGTTGCGCAGCCACAGCGTGTGAGACGCGCCGAGATAGTCGCGAAAGATGTGCTCCATGTCCTCGCGTGTCAGTCCTGGGTTTCGCGCCTGTACCTCGCTGAGCAGGCACTCTTCCGTAGTCAGGATGGAGCCCGGCGCCATTCACATCAATGCTGCCGCCTTCGAGAACAAAGCGGTGTCCGTTGCACTCAGGTGTATTCGACATCCATGCCCAATTTCGGCGCGAGCGCTTCCGTGACCGCGTCGTCGTATTTCGAATTGGAGTACTTGGCCCAGCCATTAAACTGCCAGTTCAGCGCGACGGTTGCGTTCTTGTCCGTTGCGGACAAAGATGGGGCAGAAATCGCGGGTCCAACTGCGATCGGTGGAGACGCGAAAGAATTCGACTGCGGCGAGATGAACGTGGCACTTCTTCAGAACGCGGCGCGCTTTCTGTTCGAGATCTTCATCCTGAACGAGAATGCGAACCTGTTCGACCCGCGAAAGATGCCGGACAATCTCGCCATAGACCCATTGGATCGGGGCAAACTTGCCGGGCCAATCGGTGATCTCATGCGGCCAGGCGAGCCAGGTCGCTTCGTGCGGCTCCCATTCGGCGGGCATCCGAAACTGTCATGCGGCTAACCGAGCCAACGCTGCGTAATGGGCGCGTAGGCGTCGATACGGCGGTCACGCAGAAAGGGCCAGTTGCGCCGCACTTCGTCCATCTGCTTCGGATCGCATTCGGCGACGAGCACCTGCTCTTCGGCCGTCGGCGCCTGGGCGATCACTCGCCCAAAGGGATCGGCGACGAAGGAGTTTCCCCAGAACTCAAGTCCGTGATCCGGCGGCCCTTCAAAGCCAGTGCGATTCACGGCGGCGACAAACACGCCATTGGCGATGGCGTGCGCGCGCTGAATGGTGCGCCAGGCGTCCAGTTGCGCTTCGCCGTATTGCGCTTTTTCAGATGGGTGCCAGCCGATAGCCGTTGGATAGAAGAGAACGTTCGCGCCTTGCAAGCTGGTGATGCGGGCGCCTTCGGGATACCACTGATCCCAGCAGACCAGAACTCCGATCCGGGAGTAGCGCGTTTCGAAGTTCTGAAAGCCCAGATCGCCCGGGGTGAAATAGAATTTTTCGAAGTACAGCGGATCGTCCGGGATGTGCATCTTGCGATAGATGCCGATCAGTGAGCCGTCGGCATCGAGAATTGCGGCTGTGTTGTGATACAGGCCTTGCGCTCGCTTCTCGAAAAGCGAAGCGACAATCGAGACCTGAAGTTCCTTCGCGACTGAGCTGAGGGCTTCCGTAGAAGGGCCGGGGATCGTCTCGGCCAAGTTGAAGAATTCCGCGTTCTCTTCGCGGCAGAAATACTGGCTGCGAAAGAGCTCCTGCAGACAGATGATTTCCGCGCCTTTCGCCGCGGCGTCTCGAATGCCTTGGATGGCTTTGGCGAGATTGGCGTCCGGTCGGTGGAGCAGGCCATCTGCACCAGGCCGATTTTGAAGCGGCTGTCGCGATGCGCCTGAGGCGCAACTGTACTTACGGGCATTCTTATGATTCCCTTTACATGTAGATGCCGCCGTTGACGTCAAGGACATGGCCGGTAATGAAGCTGGCCTCATCGCTAACCAGAAATTTGACTGCATTGGCGATGTCTTCCGGAGTACCCATCCGCTTCAAAGGGGTTTGATCGAGCATTTTTTGCTTGAGTTCAGGGCTGAGGCCATGTGTCATATCGGTTTCAATGAATCCCGGCGCGACCGCGTTGACGGTAATGTTTCTGCTGCCGATTTCTTGCGCGAGCGACTTGGTCAATCCGATCAAGCCGGCCTTCGAAGCAACGTAATTCGCCTGTCCCGGATTGCCCATTTCACCGACGACGGAGGAAATATTGACAATCCGTCCCCAACGTTCGCGCATCATGGCGGGCAAGCACCTGTTGGATAGCGAAGAATGCGCCGGTCAGGTTCGTTTGCAGAACGATGTTCCAATCCTCCTGCTTCATGCGAACCGCCAGACCGTCTTTCGTCATGCCGGCGTTGTTCACCAGAATGTCGATCCGGCCGAATTCTTTGGCAGCCTTCGAGAAGGCACCCGTGATCGATTCGCGGTTCGCGAGATCCAGCTCCACAACGAATGTCTCGGCACCTTCAATCTGGATAGCGCTAGCGGTTTCCTGAAGTTTATCGAGGGATCGCGCGGCCAAAATCACGCGATACCCGGCGGCCGTCAACACCTGCGCGCATGCTCTTCCGATGCCACGGCTTGCGCCCGTCACCAGGGCGGTTCTTCTACTCATGATTCCCTCTCATGATAATGGGTTGTACGGTAATCAATGGCTTTCAACGATTTACGCGATTTCATACGGGAACTCGATGGGCAAGGAGAGCTGAAGCGCATCGCGTTCGAGGTCGATCCGTATCTCGAGATCACCGAATTCGCCGATCGGTCTGTAAAAACAGGCGGTCCCGCGTTACTCTTCGAAAAGCCGAAAGGGTCCAGCGTACCTGTGCTCATCAATGCGTTCGCGAGCATGCGGCGCATGAACATTGCGCTGGAAGTGACGATATCGAAGATATTGCAGAGCGCATCGTCGGCTTTCTTGAAATGCAGAAGCCGGAAGGTTTGCTGGAAAAGCTGAAAATGCTTCCCAAGCTGGGCGAAATTGCCGGGATGTTTCCCAAAACGGTTTCGAGCGGACCGTGCAAAGAAGTGATTCGCCGAAGCGGTTTTTCCCTCCATGAATTTCCCATTCTCCACTGCTGGCCGGGCGATGCGGGCCGCTTCATTACGCTCCCGATGGTCTTCTCGAACAACCCGGAAACGGGCAAGCGGAATTGCGGAATGTATCGCATGCAGGTGTTCGATGAGCAGACCGCGGGCATGCACTGGCAAAAACACAAGCAAGGCGCGGAGCACT